>NZ_JAFNMJ010000015.1 GCF_026537325.1 Bifidobacterium sp. B4142 | reverse complement strand
TTATTCTTTGACGGCTCCTGCGGCGAGGCCGGATTGCCAGTATTTCTGCAGGAGGAGGAAGGCGATGACCAGGGGGATGATGGTGATCAGGCTGCCGGTGATGACCAGGTTCTGGATGGCCTGCCCGCCTGCGGTGCTGGCCTGGTCCTTCCACTGGTTCAGGCCGATGGTCAGCGGGTACCAGTCCGCGTCCTTGAGCATGATCAGGGGCAGGAAGTAGTTGTTCCAGGTCGCCACGATCGTGAACAGGGCGCAGGTCACGATCCCCGGCGCCAAAAGGGGCAGGCTGATGGTGCGGAAGGTGCGCCACTCCGAGGCGCCGTCCACGCGCGCCGCCTCCAGCAGCTCCCCGGGCACGGCCTGGTCCGAGAAGATCCACATCAGGTACAGGCCGAACGGGCTGATCAGGCTGGGCACGATCATCGCCCAGGGCGTGTTGGTCAGCCCCAGCTTCGCGAACAGCAGGAACTGCGGCACCGCCAGGGCGATGCCCGGCACGCTGATCGCGCCCAGCACCACCGCGAACACCGCCTTGCGGCCCGGGAAGCGGAACTTGGCCAGCGCGTACCCGCCCATCACCGCCAGCAGCGTGGCCCCGCCCGCGCCCGCCGCCACGTACAGCAGCGTGTTCGCCAGCCAGCGGGCGAAGATCCCGTCCTGGTAGGAGAACACCTCGCGGATGTTCTCCCACAGGGCGAACGAGCGGCCCGGCCCCAGGCCGAACGTGCTCGTGAAGTCCGCCTGCGTCTTCGTCGCGTTCACCAGCAGGTAGGCGAACGGGAACAGGCAGTACAGGGCGAACACGCCGCACGCCAGCGTCAGCCACACCGACCGGCGCGGGTTCGACGGGTTCGAGAACCCGGTCGACGCCGCACGCCGCCGCTCCGCCCGCTCGTCCGCCGCCACCCGGCGCGCCCGCGCACGCTCCGCCGCCCGCACCCTGCGGCCTTCAGCATCCAGCACGCTCATCGCATCTGCTCCCTCATGCTCCGCAGCTGCACCGCATACGCCACCAGCATCGTCAACGCCGCCATCACGATGGCCAGCGCAGCCGCATAATTGGACTGATTGCCCGAAAAACTCAGATTATACGCATACATGTTCGGCGTGTAATACGTCGTGATCGCATTGCCCGGCACCATGTTCTGCATCACGCTCGGCTCGTTGAACAGCTGGAAGGAGCCGATGATGCTGAAGATCACCGTGATCGCCAGCGAGCCCCGCAGCTCCGGCAGCTTCACCCGGCGCACCACCTGCCACTCGCCCGCCCCGTCGATCGCCGCCGCCTCATACAGGGAGCGCGGCACCGTCGACAGCGACGAATAGAAGATCAGCATGTTATACCCCGTGAACTCCCACGTGTTGATGTTCCCGATCGCCGCCAAAAGCACCGACGGCTGCAGCACATCCACATGCGTGCCCAGCCACGCGTTCAACGAGCCCACCAGGCCATACCTCGCCCCATACATGAACCCCCACACCAGCGC
>NZ_JAFNMJ010000014.1 GCF_026537325.1 Bifidobacterium sp. B4142 | reverse complement strand
ACGGCTGCTGGCCCGTCACCAGAACCGGCCCAGGAGTCAGCTCATCAACAGGCACCCACTGGCCATCCTTCAAAGCCACCCACTGGTAATAATACGAATTCGTCTCAGAACATATGCCGTCGGGGTTGTAGTAGGTGCTGCCGCGAACATTCAGCCAGTACACGAAGAAAGACCGGGACGGTGCTACACCAGGAGCAGTGCCACTGACACGGTAAAGATCGTAAAAACCACTATAGGAAGGGAAACCATAATCAGTCACCATGCCCCAATTGGACTGACCCCCACTATAAAGATCTGGCTGCCGATCCCAGCCAACCCAAGACCACGGCCCGCTGCACTGAAGATTAGCGCCACTGCCCAGACAGTCTTTCATATACTTCTTGAAGCCCTTGCCCTCAGCCGTTAAAGCTGCAGTGATATTAGATGTTCGATCCGGCGCCTTAATATTAATATCAGGATAAAAGTAGAGACAGTCATCAGCATAGATGTTGGAGGACCAGGACCATATACCAGTACCAGTACCAGTACCGCAACCCAAAGCTCCTATCTGCTGACCTACAATTGCATAAATGTTCAGAGGCTCGTCGACACCACCCGTTTTATGGGCTGACGAGTCACCCGTATCCCCAAGATTCAGATCGCCCTCAACGGATATGGTCAAATAGTCATATAGACCGGAGTTTATGATCTTATGGACAGTGAAAAACTGATCCTGATTCTTGGCCCAATTATAGGCTCCGGTCCAGGCCGGATCAGTGGATGATTTTGAAGCAATGGTGTTCAGATACTTTATTCGGCGATAATGCGGCGGATTGGTGGAACCTTCATACGGGTATATAAAAGATAGATTACAGGAGCCCGTGGTGTCGATGCCGCCGGTAGCATTGGCGCAGAAAGGGTCGAACTCGTTGTGCTTCACGCGCAGGATGAAGTCCATGCGCAGCTCATCCTGGTTGGAATCAATCCTTTGGTTGTAAGCCAGCATCTTGTAAAGCAGCGGCTTCCTGCTGGCCGCCCCGTCCTGCCCGTCGACGGCATTCGCCTGACCGGCCGACAAAGCACTCAGCCCAAGCGGAACAACCATGGCCAGCACCGCCAGAAGGGTCACCAGAACAGCGATGACCGAACGACTCACACGCTGTGAACCCTTAGCGTCCCGTCCCTGCAAACGCTTCAATGCAATACCCCCCAGATCACAATGAAATCATGCTCTAGAACAAATCAACTCCACTTTTGGCTTACCCCCAATTAAGGCAACTGCACATAGAGCACAACAATGCATCATCATTTTTTGCTTTACATGTTCTAAGCGTACAGAAATCGAAAGCATTATCTGGGATTCAAATAGGATATTCCATAACCGGCGTTTCGCGGCCGTCCACGGTCTTGACTCTGGCTGGTCTGGGTTGGGGCGCGGCCGCTTTGGCTCAGTTGGCAGAGCATCTCATCCCTAATGAGAAGGTCCAATGTTCGATGCTGTCAAGCGGCTCTTCCGCCAACCGCCTTTGACAACGGCAGGGCACACGTAGGCGCGAATGGCTTGGCACCCGCATAGAAGTTAAAAATTAAGGCCAGGGTCTGTTCCCGCTTCCTGATTCCGTGGAAGTGGGTACAGGCCCTGGCTGATGCATCCTAGGTCAGTGGCGGTTTTCCTGCTTGTTCCTCAGGCAGGCCACGAAGCCGACCAGGCCAAGCGCCATCAGCAGCAGGATCCT
>NZ_JAFNMJ010000013.1 GCF_026537325.1 Bifidobacterium sp. B4142 | reverse complement strand
CTTCAGCAGCACGCCGCAGGCGTGCGACAGCGGCGGCCAGACATCAAGGCGCAGCCGCCGATGACCACAACCCCGGCCGAGCCGAGCATGGAAAAAGGGACCCCGTTGAGGGGTCCCTTGATGATGTTGCCCTGATGGGTCAGGCCATCTGGCTTCGGAGTCCTGGGTAGTGGTGTGCCAGGTATTCGGCGGTGGCTTGGCGGATCAGTGCCGATAGGTTGGTGCCTTCTGTTTTGACGGCGGCTTCGGCCCATTGGTCCAGGGCCGGGGTGGTGCGTACCTGCCAGGTTTTGCTGGTGGGTTGTTTGAGTTCGTCGCGGGGGCGGCCGGCGAAGATGGAGAGCAGGTCGTCGTCGGTCAGGGGGCCGGCGTCGTAGCCCCGGTATACCCGGGTGCCTTCGATGGGTGTGAATTGGCCGGCGTCGGCCATGCGGTCGAGTGCTTCGGCGTGTGCTGCCCTGTCGGCGGGTGTCTGTGTGTTGGTCATGGTCTGGCTCCTTGTTGGTTGTGTCTATTGGTATCTGAGATGTTGCCACCGGCTGGTCAGCGGCATGGCGTGGAAGGCGTGGAGCTGGCCGTCCTGCCATTTGCTGACGATGACTTCGAGCAGGTTGTCGGGTAGGGCCCCGGGGTGTGGCTGGCCGACGAAGACCACCGTCATCTCGTCGCCGTAGCCCTCGATTTGTTCGTGGCCTATGGAGTGGAGGACCGCGTGCCTGATTTCGTCGTCGGCGCAGCCGTGCTTGCGGGCTGATTGCTCTATCTCGATCTCCATGACCATGAGTGTAGTACAAATTGCACATACAAACCAGTCGTGCGTTCCTCGCGTTGCGGTCTGGCTGTCCGAACGCGGGGCGTTCGACGATGCCGATTCCACCCCGTGGGGTGGCGCGAGGCATCGCTGCGCCGCCGCCGGCAGCCGGCCCCGCTTGGTGGCGGGGCCGGCTGCGGGGTTCATTCACTCTTTGGTGTCCTCCTCCTGGTCGCCGTCGTCTGTTTCATCTTCGTTCCCTTCGTTGTCTTCCTCTTCAGGTCGGGGCACCAGGTCGCCGTCGAGACCGGATTGCTCTTCGTCGCTGATGGCGTAGCCTGCGGTTTGGAGGGCACGGTAGAGGGGTTTGAGCAGGCCGTCTATGTCGTCTTGGCTGCGCCAGGTCTCGTGGTTGATCTGTGTCTCCATGATGGCGTGGCACAGGGCGAAGGCCGTCTGGGTGCGGCGACTCTCGTCAAGGTCGGCCTTTTGCGCCAGCTCGGCTTCCTGGTCCTGGACGATGGCGCGCCATGTGTCCCGCACCTGGTCCCGGCTGACCCACCAGGTGCGTTGGCTCGCTTGGGCGATGACCAGCATGGACAGGGCCTGGGACTGGTTTTTGGCGGGGCGTTTGAGGGACATGAGCCGTTGCGTGTAGGCCAGCCGCAGGTCGTGGCTTGCCGTGTCCAGTTGCTTGGCCGGTGCGATTTCGGCTTCTTGTTCGGCTTGCCACCTGGCCAGGTCATCCTCTCTTTGCCGGCGTTCGTCCTCCTGGTCCTGTTGGGTGTATGGCTCCAGCAGGGTGATTTTGACGCGCCACTGTCCGCCACGGTCGAGCAGTCCGGCGGCCGTGGGTTTGTCGCCTTCCCATTCCTCCAGCCATGTGTCGAGGGCCTGCTTGGGGTCGGGGTCGGTATCCGGGGAGAATCGGGCGATGGTGCGCCAACCTTCCGGGTCAGACCAGGATTGTGATGGTGTCAGCGGCACGATGGGCAGCCCGGCCTGCTTGATGGCTTCCTGGGCCTGTTCGATCCACTTGTCCAGCGACCGTTTGGCCTGGACCTGGTGCAGTGTCATGTTCCAGTTGTTGGTGCCTGCGGCTTTGATGAGCTGGTCTTGCAGGCCTTCGTCGTCGCGGAAGTCGGCTATCGTCTCCAATTCCTCGAAGCTCAGCTGGGATGGCAGCGCGAGTATTTTCTCGTCGTCGATGGACGATATTTTGAGCCGTCGCTGCACGGTGCTGCGGCTGCGGCCAGTGGCTTTGGCCATCTGGTCCACGTCTTCGCCAAGGTCCAGGAGGTGGGCGTATCCGCGTGCCTCGTCCAGGGCGGTGAGCTGGTCACGGTGTATGTTCTCTACCAGCATCACCTCCGCCTGGGTCTGCTCGTCCATGTCGGTGATGATACAGGGCACGGTTGCAAGGCCGGCCTGCTCGGCGGCCGCCAGCCGCCGGTGTCCGATGACCAGGGTGTGCCGCCCCTCCTGGTTCGCCGGTGTGACGACCAGGGCCTGCTGTATGCCTTGGGACGCGATGCTCATGGCCAGCTCCGACACGTCTCCTATCTCGCTTCGGGGGTTGGCGTCGTTGGGCCTGATGGCGTCGATGGGCAGCATGGTCACTGTGGTTGTGGTGTTCATGGGTGTTCCTTTCCTTGGTGCCGGGACTGTTTGTGCCGACGCCTGGAATGGCGGCCCGGGTATAGCGGAGAGTCAAGCCCCCGCG
>NZ_JAFNMJ010000012.1 GCF_026537325.1 Bifidobacterium sp. B4142 | reverse complement strand
AGATACCCCAACACCACACTCTGACCAACACACAACCAAACCCACACACAGAACCTAAAACAACGCGTTTAGTTCCTATAGGCCCTGATGCCGGAGAGACCGTTCTGTATCAGCATAGAGGCTAGATTGGCTGAGCTCTGATAAGGATGCGAAGGGTAAGGAATACGAGCGGTGTCCATCTCAGTTACACCCCTTTAGATAAAAAAGTGCCGCCCTAGTGTGCATATCATATAAATATGATAGAGGCAGTGGCGGCTTCTAACAAGCTTTAATATACTCGGGATATCAGTTAGAAAGCTTCATCAAGATAAAGCTTCACAATATAAACACATTTCTTATCGGATGGTCTTTCTTCTATCATGAGCTACTGCAGATCACCCTTCAATCGGCAAACATAAAACTGGTCGGCTCGGCCGGGGTTGTGGTCATCGGCGGCTGCGCCTTGATGTCTGGCCGCCGCTGTCGCACGCCTGCGGCGTGCTGCTGAAGGGGTTGGGAATGTGGTGTTTGTGCCGCCCCCTTCCATTCTGGCCCGGGCCGCTGCGACTCAAGCCCCGAGCGTCTCCGCCCACACCCCGCTCCGGCCGAGGGGGCCGAACAGCATGCCCCCTCGGCCTCCGGGGGAGTGTTCGGATCCACGCGGGGGCTTGACTCTCCGCTATACCCGGGCCGCCATTCCAGGCGTCGGCACAAACAGTCCCGGCACCAAGGAAAGGAACACCCTTGAACACCACAACCAGCCTCCAGGACGACGTCAAGCAACTGAGCCAGGACCCCCAACTCATGCTCACCGCAGGCCGACAGGCCCTCGACAGCATCATGCGCATACTCGACGGCACCCACCAGCCCGAAGCCATAGGACACGACCGGCTCACCCGCATGGCCGCGCTGATAGAAACCTCACTGCCGCACCGCGACGCGCTCCTGGTCGCCGCCATCAACCCCGACACCACCCGAGACGACCTGACCACCATCACCGAACAACCCCACGACCCCGCCGCCGTCAAACTCATCTTCACCAGCCTCACCACCTGCTTCGAAGGCCGGACCCCCGTCAACCAGGAACGCGCCGACAGAGCCTACAACCTCTTCGACCAGCTCACCGCCGCCGTCGGCCCCACCCCACACCTCAGCGCCTCCAGAGCCTACCTGGCCTGGGCCGCCCGCGACCCCGACCAAGCCAGCTCATACATGGTCCAAGCCCTCACCCTCGACCGAACCAACAACCTCGCAGCGCTCATCGCCCTGGCCCTCAGTAAGAACATCAACCCCACCGACGACTAACACCACACACAACCAAACCGAAGAGGTCTCCTCCCAAACCAAGGAGGAGACCTCTCCGCGTCCGATGCGTTTCTCCCGCCCCATAAAAGGGGCACTCGAATCCGCTTCATTCCCTAGGAATGATCGTTGTTTAGATTAATCATGCTTGTCTGCAGCATCAACGGCATGAATGACGAGTAGGGAGATGAGAATGGTGAGAACCTCAGTTATCAAAGATGAGAGCGCCATGGCTTCCCACCTGCTGAAGGCCAAGGCCATCAACCCCATGAGAAACACAAAACTCACAACTTCGCTAACAAGCTTCTTCAAGACCTTGTGACTGCTCATGCTAAACAACACATCCACCAACGCATCAGTTATGTAGGTACCAAAGAACCACAACAGAAAGATAACGATGGTACCCAAAACCCCACGCCACCCATGCACCCAGGAACGAACGCCACCGAAAGGGAGCAAGCGATAAGTGACACCAATGCCGACCGCAAAAGGAAAGACAAAACCCAACAACACAGTTCCGAAAAAACCAACACCGGTAATCGCATCCGAAACCGTTACATGGTCTGATCGTCCACGGTCACTCATCGCTCACCCCTCTCTCCATGAATCAGAGGAACAAATCAACCCATGTCGCCGTGTATTCAGCAATATCGTAAGGGATGCCCAGCTGCATCAAACCTGAGACGATAGCGGCATGAGTCCAGACGCCGGTGGCTTCCAGGAAGTCTGCAATCCGACCGGCCCACGGAGCAATCTTGGCAGGAAGCTTGGAACCTCCCCAGCGCAGAAGCTTAATGACAGCTTTCTTGGCGATCGTCGTAGCCCAATTCCTCGATTGGAAGCCATTACCGGCAGTGCCATCATGCATCGAGAATGCATACTCGGTCAGGATGCCAGCACCTTCATAATCACCGTTTTCCCATGCGGTATCCGCTATCTCCAGCACATCCCTCGGAGTCAGCGAATCGGTGACTTGACTCACGATAGATGTCGAAGCGGTATCCACAGGCTCTGCAGCCATCGCCTGACTGGGAACCATGGCGACTCCCATAGACAGCGCAAGTGGAACAGCAACGCTGGCGAGCAACCTACTTTTGATAGTGTTCAGAGCTTTCATCATAAGCCCCTTTCCGTTTGTTGAGTCAATTCATCCTTGATAACCAATAACGAAGTCAGCGGTGTCAGCCATGGCACCTCTGACAACCCAGCTAAAACTGGAATACTGCACTGATAGATAGGCCTAACTATCATTCTTGAGTTATTACATCAACGGTGACAGTAGCACCACCGTTACACCATTATAGGGCTATAGGAACTAAACGCGTTGTTTATGTTGGGGGTTTGGCCTTGTGGCTGTAAGCGTGTTGGGTGGTTGTTAATAGGTCGGG
>NZ_JAFNMJ010000011.1 GCF_026537325.1 Bifidobacterium sp. B4142 | reverse complement strand
GACATCTCGGGCCAGACCCAGGGCGGTGGATTTGATTATGACCCTCTACCAGGCTCCCGCAGTTGTCCTGGGTACGCTCCTTTGTGGTTCTGCACAGAACAGGAGGATACCGGCGACCTCAACCCTGACCGTCTGCCAGGCCGAAGCCAGCCGCAAACGTCAACTGGTCCAGGTTGACTCCACGACCTACGTGATTGGATGGAGGAGGATGGCGTAGAGGATTTGCGCCCGTATTAGCGCAGGAATGCATCCGCAGAGACCATCAGCATCAAGGGAAGGCGCGGCCGCGTTGCCGGGGACTCTGAGAAAGAAGCTGATGATGGCTTACGCTCAGCTCAACGCCGACCCCGAGGATCTTCTGGCCGATCACGAACTCACAGTTGGCGAATGAAGGGAAACGTGAAGAAAGAGCGAAGCGCCGAATATATGCAAATAGGTATCAAAGGGCCTGGAACTACAAATAATTCCAAGGCCTAAGACCTTGGAATCGTTGCTATTTGGTCGGGCCGGCGGGATTTGAACCCGCGACCCCTTGTAAGATAAGCCGCTGTTCTGGTACATGCGAGCTGCCTTTAACTGCTGCTAACTATCCAAGGAATACTGCCAATTCTAGCAGATTCCAAGTATGAACTGATGCAAGCTGATACGGGTACTTATGGGTAGCGATGTGCCCGAAATGTGCCCGATTGGATTAGCCAGAAGGAAGTGTCTGATGACATTGGCACAGAAATCGTCTGACTGCATAAAATGAGATTGCTTGGAACTGATTCAGGGATGAGATGTAAGTGTGTGCCGGATAACCTTGCTGGATCGGTCAGGTTTTCCGCTTATAAAATCCCTGATGGCCTCGGACATTTTTTCAGGCACATAGTCGTGGAGATAATGAGGGGCATCGAAATACCGTATCTGTGAGTTACCTTGCTGCGCTTTGAAGGATTCTTGGATGGATCGCCACTCATCCTTGCTGAAGCCAGTGCCTTTCCCGTTGGAAACCAGTTGCAGCATCTTGATCTGTGGCAATCCAGCTTCCGCAACCTTGCGGGCGTTGGCGTTGACCGTGTTGATCTCTCGCTGGATGTCTGGATCCATGAAGTTCTTGAAGAAGAGGGTCCGGTAGACCGCCTTATCTTCAGCAGACAAATTTCCTGCTTTGATGGCGGGTGACTGGTCCGCGGTCAGTCTGGGCAGGAGACGAGGAAGTCCTGTCCGGCAAAGGGCGCCCAACAGTGCTGTGGCTGCGGCGGGAGGCACCAGGTTGCGCGTCTCATAAGCCTGTGGCGTGGCCATATCCAATCCGATGATGGCCTCCACCTCGGCAGGGTACTTCTTGGTCCAGTAAAGTGCTTCAAGCCCAGACATTGAGTGGGGGAGGAGCACATAGGGCCCAGTCACTCCGGCCCCGTGCAGCGCCGCCCTGGTCTCATCCAACATCGTGTCGATATCTCTGGGGTCCCGAGACCAGTCACTAAACCCGTACCCGGACTTCTCCACCACAATCAGACAGTATGAGTTTTGCAGTCTAGTAATGAGAGCCTTGAAATCATACAGAGGGGAAGGGGTTCCACACCCTGAAAGCAGCACCAGTTTCGGGACGCTACCATGTGTGTCCCCGAACACCGCGACACTCAGTAGTTTATGTCCCACTCTCACCAGCTGACGATATTGTGCTTCGCCCTTATCTTCCAGGGGATTCCTCGTAATTACTTGGAGCATATAGACGAGTCTACAGTAGCTGACAGCTTGTGGCAGAGCAGCAGTAAAAGCATATTGAGGAAGTGCTTTCTCGGCAAAAAAAGGATTCCGGTTCTGCGATCAGTTATTGACTTAAGTCTTGCAGCACACATCCCAGGAAGCGGTCGGGTTCCTCCCATTGGGGGAAGTGGCCGGAGCGATCGAACCAGTGCCAGCTTTTGGGGCTGTCGATTGTCTCGTACCAGTCGCGGGCGACGGCGGAGGAGACGTGGTGGTCCTGTCTGCCCTCACAGAAGGTGACCGGCACCTCGAAGTGGTGGGTGTCGGTGAAGTCCGTGTCCATCAGCTCCTGGTGAAGTGGTCGCACATCGCAGGGTTGGTGGGTTGCTTGGCAGGGGAGAGCTTTGACAAGCCGGACATGAGAACGAGCAGAGGAGCTGGATGACTGGTTGAGGTTCTGATGGAATCCTCTTTGAGATTACTATCGGTGAATCTTGCATTATTGAGACATGGCCAGCGATAACACTATGGAACCGTGCGCTGCCCAAATGGTGGTGGCCTGCGATCTAGTGGTTCGGGTATGTCCTACTTTCTGTGAAAAGCCATCTGACTTAGGTGGGCAGCAAAGCTTGTATCGGGGCCGCCGCCCCGAAACCCCGCCGAGCTGGATCAGCTCGACCATACTGCTGCCGCACTGGTTCCGGTCGCCACGCGACCGGAACCAGCTTGCCCCTCAATACGAGCCTGGAATAAGGCTATACGCCAAAACTGCCTGCCTATTCTAGTCGCAGTATTATTGGGTGAAAAGGGTGCAGGCTTCACTGCCAGATGGGCAGTGACTGCCAGTTGTCCGGGAAGCCCATGTGTTTCAGGGGGATGCCGGGGTAACGGTTCATCAGTCCCACGAAGTTGTTGCGCCAGTAGGTGATGCCTAGCTGGTTCAGCAGGTAGTGCTCCATGGTCAGGAATCCAGCCGGGCCTTTTGACTCCGGCCGGCGGAAGGGCTCCCATTGGTTGCCCCACCAAGTAGCGTCGTTGGGGTACAGCTTGGGCTTGATGGGTGTCATCTTGGGGTCGATGCAGTTCCAGAAGCGGTCGTGATGGGCGGTCTTGTTGCGGGCGATTCGAATGTTTTCCAGCCAGTCGCGCAGCAGTTTCTCGTTGCTGACGCCGGGCTTGTTGGACATGATGCCAAGCTGCAGTGCCAACTGCCGTTTGATTGAAGGATCGGCGCCCTTGTAGAAGATCTTCTTGAAATCAC
>NZ_JAFNMJ010000010.1 GCF_026537325.1 Bifidobacterium sp. B4142 | reverse complement strand
AGATACCCCAACACCACACTCTGACCAACACACAACCAAACCCACACACAGAACCTAAAACAACGCGTTTAGTTCCTATAGGCCCATTTAAATCAGTTGAGTCAACATTGTTGTATAGGATATGCCCCGAATCCGGCCTATAAAAAGCCTCCAATAGGGAAAGCAGCGTAGTTTTACCTGAACCCGACGAGCCCACGATGACGGTTCTTTGGTGTGGGACTGCGCTAAAACTAATGTTCTGCAGAGTGGTATTTCGTTCATCATCTTTGTCCGCTGTATTGTAAGAAAAGCATACATCTTTGAACTCCAGCGTAATGTTGGCTGTATCAAACGAGGAATGCCCATCTGGGGAAAGCATATTGCTCGAACTTACGGTTTCGCTTTTATCGCGCAAAGATTCAATGTCTTCTATTCTCCTGAGTGGTCCTAAAGCTTTGAAAGCCGTGGTTATAGATGAGGAAAAGGAGCTTAGCGAAGAAACAACCATAGTCAAATACATTGAAAAGGAGATGAAATTAGAAATATCAAGATCCCCTTTCGCTATTTCCGCGCCGCCAAAGGAAAAAACGATTAGTAAGGTCAGCTGTATGGCGCAGTTCACAATGGACCGAATGATTGTTTCCTTGTTGGCCACTTTTACTGTTGCCCGATACACTTCTTCTGCGGTACCGACTACTCTTTTCGTTTCAGGCACTGTTGCCATAAAGGCCTTAATTGTGCGAATTCCAGCTAATGATCGCAGTATGGCATTAGACAGTCTTGCTGTCTTAGCTTGTACCAGTTCGGTATAGGCCTGCAGACGAGAAGAAGCAGCAATCATCAACAGAATGGATGTGCACGAAGTTATAAGTGCCACGGCAAAGAGTCTGGTATCAATGAACAGCATAGCGACAGCTGATCCGCAAGCTGTTAACAGATTCGCGGCCACTTTAAAGAAGTCTGATGACAGGGCTGAGCGTAACTCATTAGTATCTGAGATGACAGTTGAGACATAGTCACCCGACTCCCTCTTATCATACTCTTGTACCGGCAGGCCGAGGATACAGGTAATGAGATTGCTACGTTTATCGAAAACTATTTTCGCCGCAAGGCGGTTTGCCATATTGGATCCCAAACCATCCAGGACGATGCCTGCTACAAACAAAAGCGCCAAGACTGCAATTGGTCTCACCAACTTCTGACTCTGTTCTATGGCGTGTAGAAGATAATTGACACACAGAGGTTGTAGTAACGCCAGACCTGAAGACACTATACCCACAGACATCACAACAACAGTGATAGCTGTGTGCGGTTTCAATAGTCTGAATACATTAAAAATTGTGGTTTTTTGACGTTGCTGAGTTTGCATAGTTGACATGATTTCCGCTATTCGCCTATGGCTGTTTGGACGGTTTCAATTGCCGATCGCTTCAAACTAGAACGTGCAGAGAAAAATGTGGAAAGTGTTCCCGCGGCGATAATGGGCACAGCAAGGATAATGAAGAACTTCCAGGGGAAGACCACTACAAAGAGATTCTTGGAAAGAGGGAGGAATGTCACAGCGGTGAAAACTCCGACGAGCAAGGTGGCCCCCGCAGAGATAAGGATACCGGTGGTCACGAGGATGAAACCATCCAAGGCCGATATGGCAAGTAGCTGTCCGGGCACAGCGCCCGCGATGGAGATAAGGGCCAGATCAAGGTTGCGTTCCTTGGCAGAGATGGCGAAACTGGCGACCGCACCGATTACAGCAATGAGCAAGGCCGACCACAGGCTGGACATAAGCTCTATCGGTGTGGCTGATCCCATGTCTTTCAACTGGGGAAAGCCACTTATGGCAGCAGTACTGGTTTGACCTGTGATTAACAATCCACCGAGCAGGAACAGGCAAGCAGTCAGTGAGATGATGGTGGAGCCGAATGCCTTCCCGCGACTTCTCACAATGGCTTGTGCCCGTGCGATCTTCCAGACATCGGATTGCACAGGAACCAGATTCGTCCATGTTTTGGTGGCCCATTGGATGATGGGTCCTCCAGAATAGGCCAGAGCGACCAGAAACAGCAGTATCGCGATGATCGGGCCTAATGACATGGGTTGCATGATGATGCCCAATTGGGTCTTACTCAGAGTTTTGGGGTCGTTCAACACCAGGATGACGGCAGCGACAGCCGGTGCCAGCAGGGCGATGAAACCACCGATAATAAGGAATCTCCTCAGACCGCGCCCAGCTCTCGTGACGTGGACTTCCTCAGTTCCTGAACCTCTCAGCAGCTCAACCGGAAGCACTTTCCTCAAAGCACGCAGAGTAAAGAGAGCACCCAACAAAGCCACAATGAAACCGACTGCAAGCCCCCTCAAAGCAAAGTCTAAGAAACCCTGCCAAGTAAAAGTGATAAGCGGCGGTAACAGCACGGCCTCCAACTGGAACTTTAGAATCCGTGGGGCAAGAATTGGCGCCAGCGCCATACCAACGATGGAGGAGATCAGAGTCAGCACGAACACCTGCACCATGGTGAGGGTCAGCACCTGCCTAGGTGTGGCACCAAGCAGGGACAACAATGCAAGTCCCTTCCGCCGCTGCCTTATGGAAGCCTGAATCGTCACCATAATGACCAGGCAACCCAGGACCATTGCTATCTGGTAGACCGAGTCCACGTTAGTGCTGAGATGGTGAGATACCACACCCACTTCCCCCGGGGAATCATGTTTGAGATCATTGATTCCCTTGCATACACTCATGGCGCACAGAATCGTCTGCGTGACCACAAGTACAAGAAACACACCGGCCCAGATTCCTCTATTGGCTTTCAGATCATTCAACGCCCACTTCATGACTTACACCTTTCACGCCGCATCGCCATACAGAATCAGGGCAATAACTACGCTTGCTCTTCCACATTCGCTGATGCGACAAATCCGCCATCACTCATGGTGTATACGACGTCGCATTGCCGGGCCAGGCGGAGATCGTGTGTGACCACGACCACGCATTTACCGGGTCGATGGGAGAAGTCCCGCAACTGCGAGAAAACCAACTGTCCGGACTTCTGGTCAAGAGCACCTGTCGGCTCATCGGCGAACACAACATCGGGATCCGCGACCAAGGTGCGAATCAAGGATACCCGCTGCTGCTCACCACCTGAGAGCGAACTAGCTGCGTCATTGTCGTGCCCGCTCAAGTGGAACTTATCCATGAGGGCATCGATGCTTCCTTGATCGACCTTGCGATGGCTGAGAGTCAAGGGGAGCAGGATATTGTCACGAACGGTCATGGACGGGACAAGATTGTAGGACTGAAACACAAACCCGATATGCGATCTGCGAAACAAAGCCAAGTTACGCTGGTTCTTCTTAGTTAGTTCCTCACCCAGCACCCACACATTTCCTTGAGATGGCTGTTCAAGACCAGAAAGGCAATATAGCAAGGTGCTCTTACCACATCCAGAGGGCCCTGTAATTGCGGTCATGGCACCACCAGCAGCAACAAAAGAAAGATCATTGAACACCACAGTGGGAGTCCCGTCACCCGAGACGAAATTCTTACTTAGCTGTTCAGCTACTACCACACCATCACGCATAATATTAACCTTCATGGTACTGAGATCAGAGTATCGCCAGACCTCATGCGATTATAAAGCCCCACGACAACGAGTTCGGTACTGTTGTTTATCCCTGAGATATTTGAACATAACATGCTCTGAAATACAGATTTTAGAAACTTTTTCTAAAACTGATTGTGCATTGTCAAGGGAAGCCGTCACATGAATTTTCCATCCGTGGGTCCTCATTATGCAAGCAGTCGGCTGCATATATGTCCATACTACGGATTTATTTGAAGCCCATCCTATCGGACAGTCAGGTTCAGGATCCCATGACTCTTCGGCATGTGCCATGAGACTACGGCTATCGACAAAGAAAGGAGATCCTGGGTGCGTCGCCCGCATGTATACAGCTTCCCCAATCATTGCGTCTCCCATCGTTGCGGACTATGCTTTGTAGTAATATTATCAGAACCCGGTTCAGTGTCAACTTCTGTTTTAACTCGCTTCTTGAATATTAATAACTTGCTCATTGCCTTTGATAGCTAAGTACCCATACGTCGCCTTTTAAGATGGCAACTTTCCTTTGAGTAGAGATGGACCTTCAATTGCTGCATCCAATGATGTCAAGACACCAAGCCGTTTGCATAGCAAACTTTTCCCAGCGTCTATACTTACCTGATCCTCCCCCGTGGCTTCCATTCTGAATGATATTAACGACTGCGTCTGCACCGATTTCCTGGAGCAGTGACACCCACTTCAGAGATTCTGGGCTATAGGAACTAAACGCGTTGTTTATGTTGGGGGTTTGGCCTTGTGGCTGTAAGCGTGTTGGGTGGTTGTTAATAGGTCGG
>NZ_JAFNMJ010000001.1 GCF_026537325.1 Bifidobacterium sp. B4142 | reverse complement strand
TTTGTGGGGGGGCCTTGCTTTAAAATTTTTTACCCGTGGGGTCTTTTATGTTGGTTTTTGTGTCATAAAGGTCGGGGGCTTTTTGGGTAATTTTGTGGGGGGGGGTTATTTTTTATTCCCCCCCCCCCCCCCCCCCCCCACAGCTTGAGGAAACCGTGGACTCTTTGTTCTACCTATGTGATACTTGCGTGGCCCGCGTGTAGGGTCGCGTTCCGGTTGTCGTGCAATTCACGGCGGCCGTGTTGTAAAGCTCCCCCGGCGGCGCAGAATTATACCCCCCTCTCCTGCCGCCGGGGGTTTTACTTATTAGCTGTTTTGGCCCCTATTTCAGGGCCTGCAGGTACCGGTAGAGAGTGGGAATGGATATCCTGAGCTCGGGTGCCACAATTCCTACCGCGCCCTTGATCAGGAAAATGCCCCGGTCCTTGATGTCGCTGATGATGTTCAGCCTGTCCTGTTTGGTCAGCTTATCCATGGGAATGTTGAACTGGCGGACCGCCTCCCTGGTGATCCTACGGATGTTCTCCTGAGGCTCTTCAGTCATGTGGCTGCGGGAGGCTTCTGTGGAGATCTGCACATCGTCGGAGTCGGTTTCGGTCAGAGTCTGCAGCACATGGGCCGCCTGCTGCAGCTCGGTGATGTTGATGCTGATGCAGAGCAGGCCGATGACGGTTTGCTGCCTGTCGTGTATCAGGTATGAGGAGACGCGGAACTCGTGCATGTTCAGGCGGCGCCCGCGGTAGTCGGAGACGAAGTCGGCCCCATCGCGTTCGGCCCGCATGGCCAGTTGGCGGGTCTGGTTGGTCACGGTGTCGCCCAGGGTGCGTCCGGAAAGCTGACCATTGCGAATAAACACTATGGTATTCTCGAGGCGAGTGATGTCATGCACGGCGATCTCGGCCATGGGGCCGAAGGAATCGGCCATGAATTCTGCAAGGGGAAAAATCTCTTCAAGGTTGTCAACTGTGAAATGCATGGCTGATCCTCAACATCCTAACAGGGCGGTTTGCGGCCGCCGGTTGGTGCTGCGGGAAGCGAAAGGCTTGGGAGGGAGTGATATGTTCCATTACTTCTATACCTGCCAGACGGCTTCCTCTAGTTCCGTATACTAGACCTTCTCTTTTGCCCTTCGGTTCCCGGTCCGCCGTCCATGGCCCAGCTGATCCACGGGGGTAACCAAGCGCCGAGGGATTTTCATGTTAACGCAAGATGATGGTTAAAAGCTGCTTTTGCTGCCCGGCTGATCGTCCGGGGCGGGTGCCTTTTATGACCGATATTCCTGAATCGGGCATGTGGAGTAAGTACAGATTCCCAAAAATCCCGGGAAAGTCAATGATTCCGGAAGCTGATTGCTGGTCCTCGTTATGGATTTCAGGCAGGATGTGAACTCAATGTGAGCCTGATCACGTGTGTCGATGTCGGAAGGCCCTGAAGTCTGCCATGCCCTGGATGGCCGCATGGCCTTGTTTGCCATTTACCATGAGGAGGGGCATCAGCACTAGTGCCGTCATGAGCTATTACAGGCCAAACCTATATGGCACAACCGTTGCAAATCTCCCAGAAAAAATCGGGATCCCCCGTTGGCCGCGCAATGCATGCAGGTCTGTGTGCTGACTCCACTGCCGCGAAACCAGGGCAGTACATGAAAGAATGCTGTCACGCGACATTGGGATCGTCTGATCCTCGACGAAGTTCTTCATCAGGGGGTCAGCTGGCTGCAACGCCGCCCACGGCAGGCAGGGCGCCGACCATGAGCATGATGGCCACGAAGATTGCCAGGCCGATTCGGTAGATGACAAATCCCCGGTAGGAGAAGCGTGAAACGATCTTCAAAAAGGCGATGATAACGATGTAGCCCAACAGAAAGCTGACCACGGTGGCGCAGATGGTGGCCCCCCAGCCGGGGAAAGCAGCATCTGCATTGATGTTTTTCAAGGACTTGACCGTCTCTAGGATTCCGGCGCCGAAGACGGCGGGAATGGCCATGAGGAAGCTGACCCGGGTTGCGGCCTCGCGGGTATAGCCCAAGCCGCGGCCGAAGGTCATGGTGCCGCCCGAACGGGATACGCCGGGGATCAGGGCCAGCATTTGCCCGATGCCGAAGAGCAGGGCGTCACGGGCGTTCATCTGCCGGATCTCCTTGGTCTGACGGCCATGGCGGTCGAAGTAGTCCAGCAGCAGGCCAAAGACGATCAGTACCACCACGGTAATCCATAGATTACGCAGCTTGGTCTCGATTATCTTCTGGAAGAGCAGTCCCGCCACGACGATGGGCAGGGTTCCCAGGATGATGTACCAGCCCAATGCTGCGTCATGGTCCTTGGAGCCCATCCGCTCCCGCCAGGAGGAGCCGTCCTTGCCAGCCAGGCAACGGAACCAGTGGGTCAATATGCGGACAATGTCATGCCGAAAGTAGAGCAGAACCGCCAGCTCGGTGCCGAATTGGATGATGGCTGTGAAGGCCGCGCCCGGGTCCTGGCCCAGCAGGCCACCCACAATGCGGATATGGGCGCTGGATGAGACGGGAAAATACTCCGTCAGGGCCTGCACCAGGCCGAACAGAATGGCTTCGAAGAAATTCATGGACCCCTCTTGCTATGTCGGACAACAATGGCAAGCATAGCCACCGCGCAGGGCAGGAAGAGCCAAGGGCCGGGCATGTCTCGCAGAATGCCCACAATGGATCTTGTCGGAATCGACGACTCGACGATTAGGGGTGTGGATCATCATGGCCAAGACCTACAGAAAATCCAGGGGCGGGGCCCCGGCGGGATTCTTCGAGTGCGAAGGGCGCGGTCTGCAATGGCTGGGCCAGGCTCAGGCGCAGGGCGGTCCCCGAGTGGTGGATGTCTACGACTGGGGCCCGGACTATTTGGACATTGAGGAGGTAACCTCCGCCTCCCCCACGTCTGGCGCGGCCTACCGCTTTGGCGCCCAGCTGGCCCATATGCATGATGCCGGGGCCGACCACTTTGGCTCTGCGCCCGAGGGCTACACGGGCACCTGCTACTTCGGGCCCCTGCAGGATCCGCTGCCCATGGACGTGGGCGCCTGGGACGACCCGGCCACCTATTGGGCCAAGGGACGGCTGGAGCCCATGGTGGGCATGGCCATGGATCGGCGGGCGCTGAACCGCGAGGACATGGAGATGACCCAAGAAGTGATCCAGGCCCTGCCGGAACTGCTGGGTGCCTCCGCCAATGACAAGCCCGCCAGGGTCCACGGGGACCTGTGGAGCGGCAACGTCATGTGGGCCAGGAAAGACGGGCAGACACAGGCTGTCCTGATCGACCCTGCGGCCCACGGAGGCCATCGTGAGGAAGACCTGGCCATGCTGCAGCTGTTCGGCATCCCCTACCTAGGGCAGATTCTGGACGGCTACCAGAGCGTGCATCCCTTGGTGGCCGGCTACCAGAACCGGACTACGCTCTGGCAACTCTACGCCATCGCCGGGCACTGCGCCTTCTTCGGCGGCGGCTATGTGAGCGAATATCGGTCCATGTGCCGGTCGCTGCTGGGATGAATCAGCTGAAGATGTCCTTGAGCTTGCCGAAGATTCCCTTGCGGCCTCCGGCTCCGGCAGGCTTGGCGCTCTGCGGGACCTGCTTGGCTTCGGAGTCGTGGCTGTCGGCGAAGTCCTCAATCAGGCGGCGCTGATTGTCGTCCAGCTTGGTGGGGATCTGAACCAGCACGTGGACAATGATGTCGCCGCGCTCCTCCCGGTTGCCCAGTCTGGTGACACCCAGGCCCTTGATGGTGATCTCCTGGTCGGGCTGGCAGCCGACGGGGATCTCCACCTGGCGCTGGCCGTCGAATGTCTCCAGGTCCACCTGGTGGCCCAGCACGGCCCAGGTCATGGGCACGGCGATCCAGCAGTGCAGGTCCTGGCCACTGCGAGTGTAGTGTTTGTCGGGCTTAATGGCGATGTCCACGTACAGGTCGCCGGCCGCTCCGCCGCCTTCGCCCACCTCGCCTTGGGAGGCCAACCGCAGGCGTGAGCCGTCAGCCACGCCTGCTGGCACGTTGACGCCCACCTCGCGGCGGGTGCGTACACGGCCGTGGCCGTTGCAGACCGGGCAGGGGTGCTCGATGACGGTGCCGTGGCCCTCACACCGCTCGCAGGGAGCCTGGCTCATCATCTGCCCCAGCAGGGTCCGCACCACCTTCTGGGCATAGCCCTTGCCATGGCATACAGGGCAGGTCACCGGGGAGGTCCCCTTCTGAGCCCCCGATCCGCCGCACTCCTGACAGAGGCCATAGGTGCTGATGGGGGTGCGTACAACGCCGCCGAAGATGGCGGTCTTCATGTCCACAGAGACCTGGGCCAGGGCATCCCGACCGGGTTGGGTGCGCGGAATGGGCCCCTGGGTCGTGCCCCCGAAGCCGCCGCCGAAGAACTGGTTGAAGACGTCGCCCATGTCAAAGGGGCCGGCTCCCTGGGAGGCCTGGGGGTCATTGGGGTCCACGCCCGCGTCGTACATGCGCCGCTTCTCAGGATCCGAGAGCACCTCGTAGGCGCTGTTGACCTCCTTGAACTTGTCCTCGTATTCAGGCCCGGCGATGTCCGGGTGGTACTTGCGGCTCATTTTGCGATAGGCACGCTTGATGTCCTGATCGCTCGCGCCGCGCTCGACTCCCAAAACCTCGTAGTAATCTGCCACCGATCATCCTTTTCGTTTGATGCCCTCTCGACCCATAGTTGCATGGGCCCACGATACCTATGACTTATGCCGCTGCCTTAACGGTCATGGCTCCCCGTCGCCGGCCAGGAAACCGGTCAAATACGAGGCCACGGCACGAACCGCGCTCATGGTAGCCGGATAGTCCATATGGGTCGGGCCGATGGAGCCTACGAAGGCCACTGGCTCGTCGGCTTCCGAGCCGTCGGTCTGCCTGGACCTGGCATGTCCGTATCCACTAGTGACTACTGAGGCGTGGACTAGCTCGGGAGTCCGGGTCTCGGTGCCGATTGCCACGCTGACCCCGTTGCTCTCGCGCGAAAGCTCGCTCTGGGCCCGCATGAGCCGCATGAGCACCACCTGCTCCTCCAAGGCGTCCAGCAGCGAGCCCAAGTCCCCCAAGGAGACGGCCTGGCTGTGGGTCAGCTGGGAGGTGCCGGCCATGTAGAGGCCACTGGTCTGCTCTCGGGTGGCCATCTCGTCGAAGACCGCGGCCACCAGGCGCAGCGTGGACTTGTCGCGGCCCTCGGTAAGGGAGTCGGCCAGTATGCGGCAGCGGTCGGCTGCACGGTCCAGGGGCAGGTCCTGGCACTGCCGGTTGATCTGGTCGGACAGGCCCGCCAAGGCGTTCGGGTCCTCCTGCAGGGGCCCGTGCAGGGTGCGCTGGACCACCCGGCCGGTATCGGTGATTACCACCATAAGTACGGTCCCCCGGCTCAGTCCTATAAGCTCGGCCCGGCGCAGGTTTGAGCTGGCCAGGGAGGGCGAGGCCACCACGGCGATCTGCCCGGTGATCTGAGCCAGAAGCTGGGCGGCGTGCTGCAGGGTGTCCTCCAGGTTGACCGACCCGGACAGGAAAGCGTTGATGCCCCGGCGCTGGGCGGAGGACAGGGGCACGATGGTGGCCAACCTGTCGACGAAGTAACGGTAGCCCTTCTGGGTGGGGATGCGGCCGGCGGAGGTGTGGGGCTGAACCAGGTAGCCCTCGCTCTCCAGGGCCGCCATGTCGTTGCGCACGGTGGCAGAGCTGACTCCAAGCTGATGACTTCTGGTGAGCGAACCCGACCCCACCGGCTCACGAGAACGAATGTAGTCCTCGACAACCGCCCGCAGCACCAGCATGCGTCTGGTATTAGGCAATGTCGCTTCTCCCGTCATGGTTTCATTATTAGCACTCGGGCCAAGAGAGTGCCAAAACGTCGCGCGAAGAGCCGAATTGTGTCGTCTCAAACCGATACGATGGAAACGCATTGTGAAGGTAACCGAACATTTTCGACACAAGTCGAACATGGAGACCTCTAGATTGGAAGGAAAGCAGCACCATATGGCAGATTTCACATGGTCCGAACTCGATGAGCGGGCTGTCAAGATGGCCAAGGTCCTCTCGGCCGACGCGGTCGAGAAGGCCGGAAGCGGCCACCCTGGCTCCCCTATTTCGCTGGCGCCCATCGCCTACGCGCTCTACCAGCACTTCATCCGTCACGATCCCAACGACCCCGACTGGGTTGGGCGTGATCGGTTCATTCTTTCCGGCGGCCACGCCTCGCTGACCCAGTACGTGCAGCTCTACTTCTCCGGGTACGGACTGACCTTGGACGATCTCAAGCGCTTCCGCACTGCGGGCACCCGGACTCCCGGCCACCCCGAGTACGGCCTGACCCCCGGCATAGAGATGACCACCGGCCCGCTGGGCCAGGGTCTGGCCTCGGCCGTGGGCTTCGCCTATGGTCAGCGCTACGAGCGTGGTCTGCTGGATCCGGACGCACCCGAGGGGCAGTCCCCCTTCGACCATAAGGTCTGGGTCATCTGCGGCGAGGGCGATGTCGAGGAGGGCGTCTCCTCCGAGGCCAGCTCCTTGGCCGGCGACCAGCGCCTAGGCAACCTGACTGTCATCTTCGATGCCAACCACATCCAGATCGAGGGCGACACCCGCATCTCCCTGGGCGAGGACATCCTCAAGCGCTACCAGGCCTACGGCTGGTACACAGACGAGTTCAGCTTCATCCAGCCCGACGGCTCCTACAAGGAGGACGTCGAAGGCCTGGCTGCCGTCCTGGAGAAGGCCGAGCAGGTCACCGACCGGCCCAAGTTCATCAAGGTGGACACCCTGATGGCCTGGCCGACCCCCGGTAAGACCAACGATCCTTCAGCCCACGGCTCTGCCCTGGGCCCCGAGGCCGTCGCCGCCCTGAAGAAAACCCTTGGTTACGACCCTGAGCAGAGCTTCCAGATCGACGAGGAGGCCCTGGCTCACGCACGCGAGGTCGCTCAGCGCGGCCTAGCCGCCCACAAGGACTGGGACGAGAAGTTCCAGGCTTGGCGCAAGGCCAACCCCGACAAGGCTGCTCTCTACGACCGCATCCATGCCGGCAAGCTGCCCGAGGGCTTCGACAAGGCCCTGGACGACTTGGAGGCTGGCTTCGAGCCCGGCTCCAAGGTGGCCACCCGCAAGGCTTCCGGCGCAGCCATCAACGCCCTGGCCCCCATCATGCCCGAGCTTTGGGGGGGATCCGCTGATCTGGGCGGCTCCAACAACACCAACATCAACGGTGCTGTTTCCTTCGCTCCCGAGGCCGACGAAACCGTCCAGTGGCCCAAGGCCAGCAAGTACGGCCGCCAGCTGCACTTTGGCGTGCGCGAGTTCGCCATGGGCGCCATCACCAACGGCATCCTGCTGGGTTCGGACACCAGGCCCTACAACGGGACCTTCTTCCAGTTCAGCGACTATGAGCGCCCCTCGGTGCGTCTGGCGGCTCTGATGGACATCCCCAACTTGTATGTGTGGACCCACGACTCCGTGGCCCTGGGCGAGGATGGCCCCACCCACCAGCCCATCGAGCACCTGACCGTCATGCGTGCCATCCCTCAGATGGAGGTTGTGCGCCCGGCCGACCAGTATGAGACCGCTGAAGCTTATCGCGCCTTCTTCGAGAAGGGCAACACCCACCCCACAGCCATGATTCTCACCAGGCAGGGCGTGCCCACCTTGAAAGAGACCAAGGCCAAGGCCCGTGAAGGCGTTCGCAAGGGCGCCTATGTGCTGGTCGACACCGAGGGCCAGCCGGATGTACTGATCATGGCCACCGGCTCCGAGGTGCAGCTCGCTGTAGCTGCCTCCAAGACCCTGGCTGAGCAGGACGTCAAGGCCCGTGTCATTTCCGTGCCCTCGCTTGAGTGGTTCGAGGAGCAGGACGACGAGTACAAGGAAGCTGTTCTGCCCGTCTCCGTCAAGGCCCGCGTCTCGGTTGAAGCTGGCCTGGCCACGCCCTGGTACAAGTACCTGGGCAGCTATGGCAAGCCCGTCTCCATAGAGCAGTTCGGTCTGCAGGGCAGCGGCGACGAGAACATGCGCGACCTGGGCATCACCGCCGATCATGTGGTCGAAGCAGCACAGGCATCCCTGGAGGAAGTCCGTCGGGCACGCTGAACCCGGCATCGTGATTAATCGGGGGCCGTCCGCGATGCCGGCCCCCTCCCCTGCAAAACACGTCCGAAACGCGGGCCTGGGGGAATACAGCAATAGACTTCCCGGTAGAGCATAGTGAATGTGATTCCATCGGGAACCCAAATAAGGAGTGACAAGATGGCAGAAAATGCAAACACCCAGCGCACCAGCGATTCAGGTGTCTCGATCTGGCTGGACGACCTGAGCCGCACCCGCATCGAGTCGGGCAATCTGCAGCAGCTGATCGCCGAGCGCAATGTGGTGGGCGTGACCACCAACCCCTCGATTTTCCAGAAGGCCTTGAGCCAGGTGGGCCCCTATGACGAACAGCTCAAGCAACTGGGTCGCATACCCGTTGAGGAGGCCGTCCGCGAGCTAACCACAACCGACGTGCGTAACGCCACCGACATCTTCCGCGAGGTTGCTGAGAAGACCGATTACGTGGATGGACGCGTCTCTATCGAGGTCGATCCTCGTCTGGCCCACAACACAGAAGAGACCGAGAAGCAGGCCGAAGAGCTCTGGAACAAGGTCGACCGGCCCAACGCCATGATCAAGATTCCCGCTACCCTAGAGGGCCTACCCGCCATCACCGCCACCCTGGCCAAGGGCATCTCAGTCAACGTGACCCTGATCTTCTCCCTGGAGCGCTACAAGCAGGTCATTGATGCCTTCATAGAGGGCATGGTCCAGGCTGACAAGAACGGCCATGACCTGAAGCACATGGGCTCGGTGGCCTCCTTCTTCGTCTCCCGCGTGGATACTGCGGTTGACAAACTGTTGGAGGCCAACGGATCTGACGAGGCCAAGTCCCTGGAGGGCAAGGCCGCTGTGGCCAATGCCCGCCTGGCTTATGAGCTCTTCGAGAGGGCTTTTGACAACGATCCTCGCTGGGCTGGCCTGGAAGCCAAGGGAGCCAAGCGTCAGCGTCCGCTCTGGGCCTCCACCGGCACTAAGAACGCCGCCTACTCCGACTGCAAGTATGTGGACGAGCTGGTGGCCCCTGACGTGGTCAACACCATGCCAGAGAAGACCCTGAATGCTCTGGCCGATCACGGCAATGGCGCTCCCTCGGTCAAGGGCACCTATCAGGAGAGCCACCAGGTGATGCAGAAGCTGGCTGACCTGGGCATCAGCATCAAGGACGTGACCGACAAGCTGGAGGCCGATGGCGTCGCCGCCTTCATCGACTCCTGGGATTCGGTCCTCTCCGACGTACAGAAGGGCATCGATCGCGTCAACGGCTGAGCGCCTGACTGACAGCCGCCGCGAGCGACTATCGACTGTGCCCCGCCGGTTTGAACCGGCGGGGCACAGTCGATATCTCAACAAAATTCCAAGTAGATATGTGACTACTCTTATACGACTACTCTGTCTTGGTCTCTTCGACCACCTGCTGCAGGGCGGCAATCAGGGCGGGGCTGTCGTTGGGCAAGTTCAACCTGGTCAGGGTGCCGCCGGCTGATTCAATGGCCCTGGTCAGCTCAATGTCCACGTCATAACAGATTTCCAGGTTGTCGGCGATGAAGCCGATGGAGGCGGAGACGATGGTCTTCATGCCGCTCTTGGTGATCAGATCCTTGGCCACATTGACGAAATCAGGGCCGATCCAAGGCTCCTGGGTGCGGCCTGCCGACTGCCAGGCCAGCACGTACTGGTCCTCATTGAGGTCGGCGGCCTGAGCCACGGCATTGGATAGGCCGATGACCTCATCCTTGTAGGGGTCCCCTCCTTGGATGATGCGCAGGGGCAGTGAGTGGGCGCTGAAGATCACCTTGGTGTCCGGCCGGTCGGTCAGATCCTTCATGGCCACCAGCTGATCGCTCCAGAAGCGGATCAGTGCCTGGTGGTTCCACCAGGACCGCACCGGCAGGTATCCCATGCCCGGATGGGACTCGATGGCCCTGCTGGCACGGTTGTGGTAGTCCTCGCTCGAATATGAGGAGTAATGCGGGGCAAGGGGCAGGCCAATAACCTTGGTGATGCCATCGGCGGCAATCTGGTCGACCGCATCCTTGATGAAGGGGGCGATGTATTTCAAACCTTCGTAGACCTTGTAGGCGCCGGGATGGGCCTTGTCCAGCGCAGCCTGAAGACCGTCGCGCTGGGCCGTGGTGATCCTGGCCAGGGGCGAGGGCAGACCGATGGCCTTGTAGCGGCCGACCAGCTGGTCCATGAGCGGCTTGGGCGGCTCCTGCCCGTGGCGGATGTTGGTGTAGTACCCCTTTATGTCGGACTCCTGGTAGGGGGTGCCGTACGCCATGAGGAGGACAGCTGTAGGTTCAGTCATCAGCAACTTCTTTCTGTGAAAATGGAATGCAGTATGTCAGGCCGATATTGACCAGGGCTATGACGATGACCACCAGGAACATGTTCCTGTAAGAGGCCAGTCCAGCCTGTCCGCCCACCTTGCCCAGTTCAATGGCCGAGGCGAAGAGCAGGGGGGCGATGGTGGTGCCGATTTTCTTACAAGCGGACAGCCCGCCTATGGCCTGCATACGGTTTTCGGGCCCGGCCAGCCTTCCGGCGATCACCTGGAGCGGCGAGGACATCATCGAGCCCATGCCGACCCCCATCAGGAAAGACAGCAGCATGAAGAGCTGCAGATTGTGCAGGGTCAGGGTGATCATCAGGGCCATCAGGCCTATCAAAGACGATGAGAAGACAAGCGTGGTCCGGTAGCCGAACTTGTCGACCAGCAGCCCGCCCAGCCAGGACCCGACCACAGAACCGAGCCCGACGCCAACCATGACCATGCCGGCCGAACGGACCGGGAGCCCGAAGACTGAATGGACATAGGTTGGAATGTATACGAAGAGGGAGAAGAACATGCCTCCCAGCATTCCCAGCAGCAGGGTGAGCCCATAGGAGGGCAGCTTCAGCAGGCGGATGGGCAGGAAGGGCATGGTCTCGCTTGAGCCGCCCAGATTACGCTCATGCAACAGGAATACCGCGCCGGCCATCACTGCGACCAGGAGGCATCCGATGATCAGGAGCAGGTAGGTGGTTCCGTACTGGAGGAAGGTGATTGCTACCATCAGCAGGGCCAGAGCTACGCTGAAGGAGCCCAGGCCCAGGTAGTCGGTCTTCCAGGCGCGGTCGGTCTGGGAATCGCCCATCATGAACCAGGCCAGTATGAACAAAATGGCTAAAAAGGGCAGTATCATGAAGTAGTAGGCACGCCATCCGTGGGTGATGCCCAGGAGCATGCCCGAAAGGACCGGGCTGACCATGGCGGAAAGGCCGGCGATGATGCCCACCGTGGAAACCTTCCTGCCTTGGCTGTTCCTCCGGGCGCGCTGCAGAAGGACGTTCATGGACAGGACCATGATGCCGCTGTCTCCCAGAGACTGGATGAACCGGCCCAGCAGCATGACTGCATAGTTGGGCGAGACCGCCGTCATCAGACATCCAAGGAACCAGAAGGCCAGCTCCCAGAGGAAGACCTTCCTGGTCCCGTGTGCATCGGAGAGGTTGGATGTGATGGGAGTGCCCACCACCAGGCCCAGGGTGTACAGGCCAACCACCCAGGAGGAGCCGATGGTGGTCAGGCCGAAGGTCCGTGTGATGGACGGCATCATGGTCGGCACCGCTCCCCCATCCAGCTGGGTGATGAAAACGATGACCATGAAGAACCATAAGGGCGTGGCGAGGATTGATCTTCCCTCTCTTGTCGTCATGTGCTACTGTCCCATCTGGTCCGTGAGCAGCCTGTCAATGCGCTCAGGATCGGTCTGGGTGCCTACCAGGAAGTAGGGGAATTCGCCATAGATGGAGCTGGCTTCGATGTAGCGCATCTCGGTGACGATCTTCTTGAACTCGATGGGGTCGTCGGCGAACAAGGTAACGCCCCACTCGTAGTCGTCCAGACCAATGGAACCTGTCAGGATGATGGAGACCTTCCCGGCGTAGGAACGGCCGATCTTGCCGTGGTCGTGCATATAGGCCTTGCGCTGGTCGTAGGGCAGCGTGTACCAGTTGGCGCCGGGGACGCGGGTCTTCGACATGGGGTAGAAGCAAATGTAGGGCTTGTCGGGCGTCTTGGGATGCAGGCTGGCGTCGACGTAGGACCAACCGCGGTCAGTGGTCGGCTTGCCCGAGTAGAGGCCCACCTCGGTGACCGACACATAGGAGATGGTCGGCTCCAGATAATCGGAGAAGCGCAGCTTCTCCAGGGAGGTTTCGACCTCCTGCAACTGTTCCAGGGTCTCCCTGAGGACCATCAGGCCCAGGTCGGCCTTTTGCCCATTGACTTGACACCAGTAGTGGCTTCCCTTACCCTGGGACTGGACCGCGTCCAGCTGTGCGGCAAGGGCCTTGAACTGATCCAGGCATTCTCGGCGCTCGTCCTGCGGCGCTCTGCGCCACTTGGCCCAATCAATCTTCCAGAAGAGGTGGAGGCAGAACCAGCCCTCCAGGCTCGGTGCAGCTTGCTCAGCCATGAGCACTTCCTTTCGCTTGCTTAGCTTGCACGACATTGTGTGATGCGCCGCTCGTCGGGCACACCATTCTCTACTCTATCCGTCAGGCGGCTGAATCGTTGGATTATCGGTGCATTGTGAATGACATATTGTGGTAATAGTCAAGGACTAGGAGCCCGCACTAAAGTCGTCCAGATATGCAAAAACCCCGGTCAATGCCGGGGTCAAATATTTTAGGTATTGTCTGATGGAATCAGGCCAGCTTGTACTTGGTAATGAGATCCAAGGCGATGATGATGGCCACCCAGATTAGGGCCACGATGATGGTCAGCCGGTTCAGGTTCTTCTCGGCTGCACCTGAGGTGCCGGCGTTGGAGCCGATTCCGCCGCCGAACATATCGGACAGGCCGCCGCCCTTGCCCTTGTGCAGCAGAATCAGCATGGTCAGCAGTATGCTGGCGAGGATCACAACGACTTCGAGCACAATCTTGACAATGGTCACGGCACATACCTCCATGTAAGGAACTGGGAACAAGTATACAGATACCCGGGGAAAAACGCATCAACCCTTGGCAGCCAGTCGCACGATCCGCGCGAACTCCTCCACGTCCAGGGAGGCGCCGCCCACCAGAAAGCCGTCCACGTCCGGCTGGGTGATCATCTGGGAGGCATTCTTGGAAGTGACCGAGCCACCGTAGAGGATGCGCACGGCCTGGCCGGCAGGCTCTCCGAACTTGCCTGAGATGTGGTCGCGGATGGCCCGGGCGGCCTGTTGGGCGGTGTCCGGGGTGGCCACCATGCCGGTGCCGATGGCCCAGACCGGTTCGTAGGCCACAATCAGGTTTTCCATGTCCTCCTTGGCCAGGTCCCGGGTGACGTCGTTGACCTGGCCCACGGCGAAGTCCAGTTGGATGCCCTGGCGGCGCTCCTCGTAGCTCTCCCCCACGCAGAGGATGGGCTTCATGCCCGCAGCCAGGACGGCACGGACCTGGTCGACGATGTTGGCGTCGTCCTCGGGATGGTACTTGCGTCGCTCGGAGTGGCCCACAATGACGTAGCTGCAGCCCAGCTGGGCCAGCATGTCAGCGGACACATCCCCGGTGAAGGCTCCCTGGGCGGTGACGGAGACGGCCTGCGCCCCATACTCGATGGGCAGGTTGTCGGCCTCCACCAGCACCTGGACGGAGCGCAGGGCAGTGAAGGCGGGCATCAGCGCCACCTGGCAACGCCTGCGGTCGAAGTGGGCGTCGCGCAGGAGCCAGGCCAGCTTCTGCACGAAATAGGTGGCTTCCAGGTGGTCGAAATTCATCTTCCAATTGCCGGCCACCAGGGGAATGCGTGCCATACCAGACCTTTCCATCCGCGTACCAACAGCAATGCCGGGCCGCCGGATGCGAAACCCGGTGACCCGGCATTGCCCGCCTGTCTGCCGATTTTACTCCAGCACCTTCAGACCCGGAAGCTCCTTGCCCTCAAGGAACTCCAGCGAGGCACCGCCACCGGTGGAAATGTGCGAGAAGCCGTCCTCAGGGAAGCCGAGGTTGCGCACGGCCGAGGCAGAGTCGCCGCCACCGACGATGGTGAAGGCTCCAGCCTTAGTGGCATCGACCAGGCCCTGGGCCACAGCCCGGGTGCCATCGGCGAATGCCGGGAACTCGAAGACGCCCATGGGTCCATTCCAGACCACGGTCTTGGAGTCCACGATCTTGTCATGGAAGAGCTTCTGGGAGTCAGGGCCGATGTCCAGACCCATCTTGTCTGCAGGGATGCCATCGGCGGGAACCACCTGGTGGGGTGAATCCGCCTTGAACTCGTCAGCCACCACGATGTCGGTGGGCAGGACGAGCTCCACGCCTTTCTCGCGTGCAGTGGCAATGTAGCCCTTGACAGTGTCGACCTGATCCTCTTCCAGCAGGGAGGAGCCCACCTCATAACCCTCAGCCTTGAGGAAGGTGAAGACCATGCCGCCACCGATGACCAGACGGTCGGCCTTGCTGAGCAGGTTCTCGATGACGCCCAGCTTGTCAGAGACCTTGGAGCCGCCCAAGACCACAGTGAAGGGCCGGTCGGGATTCTCGGTCGCCTTGGATAGTGCCTTGACTTCCTTCTCGACCAGCAGGCCTGCTGCGGAGGGCAGGAACTTGGCCACGGAGTAGTTTGAGCCCTGGGCGCGGTGGACTACACCGAAGCCGTCTGAGACGAAGACGTCGCCCAGGTCGGCGATCTTGCGGGCGTAGGCGTCACGCTCGGCCTCGTCCTTGCTGGTCTCCTCGGGGTTGTAGCGCACGTTCTGCAGCAGAACCACGTCGCCGTCGTTCATGGCGGCCACCTTGGCATGGGCATCTGGGCCATAGGTGTCCTCAGCCAGAGGAACCTGCACGCCCAGCAGCTCGCTGAGGCGAGCGGCCACGGGGGCCAGGCTCAGCTCGGGAACGACCTTGCCCTTGGGTCGACCCAGGTGGGCCATGAGGATAACCTTGGCGCCCTGGTCACGAAGCTGCTTGATTGTCGGCAAGGCGGCGCGGATGCGGCCGTCGTCCGTAATGGTGGTGCCGTCCAGCGGCACGTTAAAGTCCGCGCGGACGAGCACGCGCTTGCCCTTGAGATCACCGAGGCTATTCAGTGTTTTCATGCGTATCCTTTCTGACCGCGGGTCAATGCGCCCGCTCCCCTGCCATGGTACTCAGGCAGACCGACCTGTGTGAGCTATCTCACTCTTGTTTGGCCAGTTCCTCGGTCTTCTTCTTTTCGACTTTGGTGGCCAGCTGCAGCAGACGGCGGATACGTCCGGCGATGGCATCCTTGGTGACCGGTGGGTCGGCAAGGCGGCCCAACTCTTCAAGGGAGGCCTCACGGTGATCCAGACGAAGCTGGCCGGCCGCACGCAGATTCTCAGGTATGTCGTCGCCAAGGATTTCGAAGGCTTTGGTGACCTTGGCGCTGGCCTCGACGGCAGCCTTGGCCGACCGGCGCATATTGGCATCGTCGAAGTTGGCCAGGCGGTTGGCCTTGCCGCGGGACTCCCCATCGCTGCGCTTGCCGGTCCACTCACGGGAGGACTTAGGGGCGCCCATCAGGTTGAGCATGCGTTCGATGACGTCCGGGTCACGCAGGGTGACGCGCTCGGAGCTGCGCACCTGGCGGGCCTTGGCGTTGATGCCCAGACGGCGGGCGGCGCCCACCAATGCCAGGGCGGCCTCGGATCCGGGGCAGACGATCTCCAGGTAGGAGGCCTTGCCCGGGTCGGACAGCTCGCCATGGGCCAGGAAGGCTCCTCGCCATGCGGCCTTGACCTGGGCGATGTTGCCGGAGACGATGTCGGCGGGAAGACCGCGAACCGGATGCTTACGGCGATCCAGCAGACCGGTCTGCAGGGCCAGGGCGCCACCTGCCCGCAGCACACGGACCGAGTAGCGGGTCAGGTTGCCGGTGGGGGCCTGACGCTTGACCTGGATCAGATCGGAATCATGGCCGTAGACGTCCCTGATGGTGTTCTGCAACCACTGCGCTGCCGGCAGGGAGTCGAATTGCGCTTCCACCACAATGTGACGCTGAATGATGTGCAGACCGCCGCCGAAGCGGATCATAGCCGCCGATTGTGCTTTCTTGGCAGAGGGGGGTTCGTTGTCAATCGCGGCCAGCTCGCTTTTGACATCATCAAGTAGGGCCAAGAGCCGTCCTCCTACGAAAAAATACTGAAAAATGAATACTTCTTGGCCGCGCGACACACCTGCCGTGCCGACCACCGGATTACTGTGATACCGAATATCTTGGACAAATTGCGCCTTTGGCTATCCGCGGGAACGGTGCGGCAGCTCGCGGGCCGAGACGGTCACCTCCATTCCCCGGGACCGCAATCGGGCGGCCAGAGCGTCGGCCATGGCTACTGAGCGGTGTTGTCCGCCGGTGCAGCCAAAGGCGATGGTCACATAGTGCTTGTCCTCGCGTGCATAGCCGCTGAGCGCAGTCAGAATGGCGGTGGTGTAGGCATCCAGGAACTCCTTGGCGCCCTCGCTGGCCATCACATAGTCCCGAACCGGGCCGTCATGGCCGTTCAGGTCCCGCAGCTCGGGAACCCAGTAAGGGTTGGGCAGGAAGCGCACGTCGGCCACGAAGTCGGCATCGATGGGCAGGCCGTACTTGAAGCCGAAGCTCATGATGTGCACGCCCACGGTGGTCGGACCGGAGCCCAGGACCATTTCGTAGAGGCGGGTGGACAGCTGATGGATGCTCAGGTTGGAGGTGTCGATGACCATGTCGGCACGCTCCTTGAGTCCGCTCAGCAGGCGGCGCTCCTCCTGGATGCCGTCGATCAGACGGCCCGAGCCCTGCAGGGGGTGGGGTCGGCGGACGGATTCATAGCGCTTGACCAGCACCTGATCAGAGGCATCCAAAAAGAGGATGCGGCAACGCACACCCAGGTCGTCCAGGTGGCTGAGCACGGCGGACAGGTCGTCGAAGTAGGAGCGGGACCGGACGTCGATGACGGCGGCCAGGCGGTGCAGAGAGCTTCCGGCCGAGGTCATCATGTCGACCAGGGGCACCAGCAGGCGCGGGGGCATGTTGTCGACCACATACCAGCCCATGTCCTCCATGGAGTCGGCGGCGCGGGAGCGGCCTGCGCCGGACATGCCTGTGATCAGCAGTACCTCAAAGCCTGCGAAGGGCGGTTTTTCCGTCGTCATCGTCATGCCTCCCTCAAGGCTCGGTCCATGGCGGCCACCGGAACAGCGGCCAGGGGTCGGCCGGTCATCAGCGCCACCTGACGCACGGCTTGATAGAGCAGCATTCGTTCGCCGCTGATGGTCCGTGCACCTGGCTGGCGGCGGAAAGCCTTCATGAGCGGAGTGGGCCGGGGATCATAGACCACATCCAGTAGGACTGGGCCCAAGCGCCCGTCGTCATCAGCGGTACTGATCAGATCAGCTAGGTGGTCAGCTGCACCCGAAGGCAGGGTGGAGACGACAATATCGGCCCTGGTCAGGGCCCTTTCGGCTGCCTCTGTCTCGTCCATGGCGGTGACGGTTGGCTCGGGCAGACCCAGCCGGGAGGCAAGGTCCAGCATGTGGTCACAGTGCTCCGGGCTGCGGGCCAGCAGGTCCACACGCTCAACTCCTAGCACCTTCAAGGCACAGAAGGCGGACTCGGCGGTGTTCCCGTTGCCGATGACCAGGGATCTCGCTCCCCCATACGGTTGGTCGGGAAGCCGGTCTTGCCGTCCCTGACCGGCTGCCTCAAGCAGGGCGGTCAGATCGTGAGGATCTTCGTCAGCCCTGCAACGGTCGGCAGCCTCCAGCAGAGCTGCCACGATTCCCTCCACGTCGGTGTTGTACAGGGACAGACCCTTGGCTGGGCCGCCCTGTGCAAAGACTGCTGTGTTGGCCACTCCCAGGGTCTTAGACCAGCAGTCACAAAAATCTCCCAAGGGGCCAACGGCACTCTTCAAGGGCATGGTCAGGCTGAGACCGGCCCAGGACGGGTCAAGGCCGTGGATAAAGTCCGCCAGACCATCGGCGTCCATGCGCACACGGTCGTAACGCCAGCCGTCCAGGCCCAGTGCGGCATAGGCTGAGCGATGCAGGAGGGGTGAAAGGGAATGGCTGATGGGGTCGCCCAGGACGGCACAACGACGATCAGGTCCATTCATATCCGCAATCACGCACCAATCAAGATCAGGGCATGGCCTTCTGCCAGCCTTCTGAGCCATTTTATCGCTGGCTGTCCCCGGTCTGATCTTGGTCACTGTGGAGGGCCTGGTAGATGGCCTCGGCCTTGGCTGAGCCGATGCCCTTGACGGCCTCCAGCTCCTCCTGGGAGGCCTGACGCATGCGCTTGACCGACCCAAAATGATTGAGCAGCTTCTTCTGATAGGCGGGGCCGATGCCCGGAATCTCATCCAGGGCCGACCGGAGGGCACCCTTGCGCCGGGTCTGCCGGTGGTAGGTGATAGCGAACCGGTGGGATTCGTCGCGCACCCGCTGCAGTAGGTACATGCCCTCGGACTGGCGCTTGAGGATGATGGGATAGTCGTCGTCAGGCACCCAGACCTCCTCCAGGCGCTTGGCCAGCCCGCACAGGGCCACATCGTCCACACCACAGTCGTGCAGGGCCCGGGCCGCAGCTGTCACCTGGGGTTTGCCGCCATCGACCACGACCAGGTTGGGCTTGTAGGCGAAGTGGCGGGCGGCGGTGTTCTGCTGGACGATGGCCCCCTCCTCCTGCTCCACCAATTCGGGTGCCTTGTCGCTGGCCTTTCGCTCGGCCTCCATGCTGTCGCCGCTGTCGCCGGCGATGTTACCGTGACGGAAGCGCCGGGTCAGGGTCTCGTAGATGGCGCTCATATCGTCCACGGCGCCCTTGCCGTCCTCACCGCGGATGGCGAACCGGCGGTACTCGGACTTCTTGGGGACAGCATCCTCGAAGACCACCATGGAGGCCACCTGGAACTGGCCGCCCACGGTGTTGGAGATGTCGTAGCACTCGATGCGCAGCGGGGCACGGTCCAGCCCAAGGGCCTTGGCCACGTCGTTCATGGCCTGGGTGCGGGTGCCCATGTCGCTCATGCGGCTGAGCTTGCTGCGCTGGAGGGCCTGGCGGGCGTTGGCGTTGGCCCGGTCCATCAAGGACTTCTTTTCGCCCCGGCTGGCTACACGGATGATCACTGCGGATCCGCGCAGCTCCCGCAGCCACTCCTGCAGGTCACCGGTCCGATCCGGCTGGATGGGAACAATGACCTCGGGAGGCACCGGCGAGATGGGGGCCAGCAGGTCGGCACGTCCGGTCTGATCCTGATGGCGGTGCCGGCTCCTGGTGGCCTTGGCCCGGGCCTCGGCATCCAGAGCTGTGACCTTCTGGGTGGAGCCCATGGCATCCCGGTCCTGGCTGATGGAGACAGGGGTATCCGACTCTCCGGGCAGCTTGTGCAGCTCGCTATCGTTCTCATTCATCAGGTCCGAGTAGACCTGCACCAAGAGGTCGCTGATCAGCTCGCTGTCGGAGACGTCCTCGACCCGCTCCACGCTCCAGTTGCGTTCGCCGCGGATGGCCCCTGAGCGCACGAAGAAGGCGTGGACCGAGGCCTCCAGTTCGTCCGAGGCCACGCCAAAGACGTCCACATCCACGTTGGAGGCGAAGGCCACGGCATTCTGCTCGATGACCGTGTCCAGCATGGCGATCTGGTCGCGCAGGCGGGCGGCCTTCTCGAAGTCCAGATCCTCGCTGGCCTTCTGCATGCTCCTGGTCAGTCCGGCCCGGTAGCTCTTGCCCAGCCTGCCGGTGATGACCCCGGTCAGCTCCGTACACAGACGACGATGGTCGCTGGCGCTGATCCGGCCCACACAGGGGGCCGAGCACTTGCCGATGGAGGCCAGCAGGCAGGGACGGCCGCTGAGCTTGGCCTTGCGGAAGACGCCAGGGGTGCAGGTACGCACCGGGTAGGTCTTGAGCAGGGCATCCAGGGTGTGCTTCATGTCCCAGACCTTGGCATAGGGGCCGAAGTAGCGGGTGTCGTGCCGTTTGCGCACGCGGGTCATCCATACCCGGGGGAACTCCTCCCCCACGGATACAGCCAGGTAGGGGTAGGTCTTGTCGTCCCGCAGCTTGACGTTGAAGCGGGGATCGAACTCCTTGATCCAGGTGTATTCCAGGGTCAGGGACTCCAGGTCGGTACCCACCACGGTCCACTCCAGGCTCCGGGCCGTCAGCACCATGGTCTGGGTGCGCGGGTGCAGGTTCTCCAGGGGCTGGAAGTAGTTGGTCAGACGGTTGCGCAGGTTCTTGGCCTTGCCCACGTAGATGACCCGGCCGTCGCCGTCCCGCCACTTGTAGACCCCCGGCTGAGTGGGAATGTCCGAGGTCTTGGGACGGAAGAGGTCCCGGCTGTCGCCCAGCAGGGGTGCGCCGTTCTTGTTGACGCCTGTCGTGGTGCCGGTGGCGGACTCCTCCTCCAGGGCTTGGGCGGTGCGTCGCCATACCTGCGGCGTGTGCCGCTCGAAGCAGCTACGGGTCATGATCGGGTGGCCTTGGCTACCTTGGCGGGATCCAGCATGGGCTTCAAGTACTTGCCGGTCCAGCTGTTCGGATTGGCGGCCACCTGCTCAGGGGTGCCCTGGGCCACCACGGTGCCACCGCCGTCGCCGCCCTCGGGTCCCAGGTCGATGATCCAGTCGGCGGTCTTGATCACATCCAGGTTGTGTTCGATGACGATGACCGTGTTGCCCTTGTCGACCAGGCCGTGCAGGACCTTGAGCAGCTTGCGGACATCCTCGAAGTGCAGGCCCGTGGTGGGCTCGTCCAGGATGTAGACGGTCTTGCCGTCGGAGCGCCGCTGCAGCTCGGTGGCCAGCTTGACTCTCTGGGACTCGCCTCCGGACAGGGTGGGAGCCGGCTGGCCCAGGCGGATGTAGCCCAGGCCCACGTCTACCAGGGTGTCCAGGTAGCGGGCGATGGAGGGATAGGCCTTGAAGAAGTGGGCGGCCTCCTCGATGGGCATGTCCAGCACATCCGAGACGGTCTTGCCATTATAGGTGACCTCAAGGGTCTCCCTGTTGTAGCGCTTGCCGTGGCAGGTCTCGCACTGGACGTAGACGTCGGGCAGGAAGTTCATCTCGATCTTGATGGTTCCGTCACCGTGGCAGGTCTCACAGCGGCCGCCCTTGACGTTGAAGGAGAATCGGCCTGGCCCGTAGCCGCGCACCTGGGCCTCGGGGGTCTTGGCGAAAAGCTGGCGGATCTTGTCCCAGACGCCGGTGTAGGTGGCCGGGTTGGAGCGCGGGGTGCGGCCGATGGGGTTCTGATCCACGTGGATGACCTTGCGCACCTGGTCCACGCCCTCCACCCTGGTGTGCTTGCCGGGCACGATGCGGGCGTTGTTGAGCTGGTCGGCCAGCACCGGATAGAGGATGGAGTTGACCAGGGTGGACTTGCCGGAGCCGGAGACGCCGGTGACCAGGGTCATGACCCCCAGCGGGAAGGAGACCTTGAGGTTCTTCAGGTTGTTCTCGCGTGCCCCCACCACGGTCAGTTGGCGGGTCCTGTTGGTCTTGCGGCGGCGTTTAGGCACCTCGATGGACCGGCGTCCGGCGAGGTAGTCGGCGGTGATGGAGCGGGAGGCCTTGACCAGGTCCTGCGAACGCCCAGAGAAGATGACCTCCCCGCCATGCTCGCCGGCCCCCGGGCCGATGTCGACCAGCCAGTCTGCCTGGCGGATGGTGTCCTCGTCGTGTTCGACCACAATCAGGGTGTTGCCCAGGTCGCGCAGCCGCTGCAGGGTCTTGATCAGCCGGTCGTTGTCCCGCTGGTGCAGGCCGATGGAGGGCTCGTCCAGCACATACATGACGCCCACCAAGCCGGAGCCAATCTGAGTGGCCAGACGAATGCGCTGGGCCTCGCCGCCGGAGAGGGTGGCTGCAGCCCTGGAAAGGGTCAGATAGTTCAGGCCCACGTCGTTGAGGAAGCGCAGACGGGCACGAATCTCCTTGAGGACCTCCCCGGCGATCTTGGCCTGGGCGCCCTCCATATGCAGGCCCTCAATCCACTTCAGGCTGGCGGACACGGCCATGTCGCAGACCTGGGCGATGGACAGGCCGTCAACAGTAACGGCCAGGACTTCTGGCTTCAGGCGCTTGCCCTGGCAGACCTGGCAGGGCACCTCGCGCATGTAGGACTCGTAGTACTGCTTCATGGGCTGCGAGTCGGTCTCGTCGTGGCGACGCATCAGGGTGCGGACCACGCCCTCGAACCCGGTGGTGTACTCGCGCAGGCGGCCCCAGCGGTTCCGGTAGGAGACGTCCACCTTGAAGTCGTGCCCGTACATGACGGCGTGACGGACCTCCTCGGGCAGATCCTTCCAGGGGGTCGAGGTGGAGAAGCCCATCTCCTTGGCCAAACCGTCCAGCAGGTGGCCATAGAAGCGCTGCTGGCTCTTGGTGCCGCTCCAGGGCTCCACGGCCCCGTCCTTGAGGCTCTTCTCCGGGTCGGGCACCACCAGCTCGGGGTCGATCTCCAGGTTGAATCCCAGACCGGTGCAGGCTGGGCAGGCTCCGTAGGGGGCGTTGAAGGAGAAGGTCCTGGGTTCGATCTCGTCCAGCTCCAGCTCGTGGCCGTTGGGGCAGGACCGCTTCTCGGAGAAGGGCTGGCGACGCTCGGGGTCCTTGGCATCCAGATCCACGAAGTCGGCCACCACGGTGCCCTTGGCCAAGCGCAGGGCGGTCTCCACGGAGTCGGTCAGCCGCTGGCGCATGCCCTCGCGGATGACCAGCCGGTCCACCACCACCTCGATGGTGTGCTTCTTCTGCTTGGTCAGCTTGATGGAGTCGGACAGCTGGTGCATGTCCCCGTCGATGATGGCCCGGGAGTAGCCGTCGGAGCGCAGGAGCTCCAGGGTCTCCACGAACTCGCCCTTGCGGCCCTTGACGATGGGGGCCAGCAGCTGGAAGCGGGTCCCCTCCGGCCTGGACATGAGGGTGTCGACAATCTGCTGCGGCGACTGGGCGCGCACCTCGGCCCCGCAGACCGGGCAGTGGGGAATGCCGGTCCTGGCGAAGAGCAGGCGCAGGTAGTCGTAGACCTCGGTGATGGTGCCCACGGTGGACCGGGGGTTGCGGTTGGTGGTCTTCTGGTCGATGGAGACGGCCGGGCTCAGGCCCTCGATGAAGTCCACGTCGGGCTTGTCCATCTGGCCCAGGAACTGGCGGGCATAGGCGGAGAGGGACTCCACGTAGCGGCGCTGACCCTCGGCGAAGAGGGTGTCGAAGGCCAGGGAGGACTTGCCGGAGCCTGACAGGCCGGTGAAGACCACCATCCGGTTGCGGGGTATGGACAGGTTGACATTCTTGAGGTTGTGGGCCCGGGCGCCCTGGATGACGATCTTGCGGTCGTTGGGCACCATGGACAGGTCCGCCACCAGGGACCCCTTGGATTCGATCATGCGCGGGTTTTCGATGGCCGCGTCCACTGTCGACTTAGGCTTGTTCTGCTGCTTCACGTGCTTCCCATCCGCTTCCCTGAAGACCCATGGCCAAGGCTGAGGCCAAAGCCTGACCATACTATCGCCGGGGCCGAATAATTCGAACAGGTGTTCGATGATGGCTTAGATGGTCGGGGCGGGCGGATCCAGGGTCGGGAGGCTGCAGCCGTTGAGGAAACAGTCGTGCTGGTGGTCGTTGATCATGCCGGCCGCCTGCAGGAAGGAGTGGACGGTCACCGGTCCAAGGAATCGCAGACCCAGGTCGCGCATATCCTTGCAGACGATGGCCGACAGGTGGTCGTAGCGCGGTATGGACGGATCGTCCGGGTAGTCGTGGTTGATGGTCAGCCCGCCGGTGAAGGACCAGCAGTAGCGGTCGAATGCCTCCCCGGGAAATTGGCGGGCGATCAGGGCGGCATTGGCGACCGTGGCTTCGATTTTTCGTCTATTGCGGATGATGGCCGGGTCGGCCATGAGTCGGTCTATGCGGTCGGCGTCGAAAGCAGCGACCGCTTGGATATCGAACTTCTCGAAATCCTTGAAGAGGGCCTGGCGACGGTGCAGGACCAGCTGCCAGCTGAGCCCGCACTGGAATATCTCCAGGGAGAGCATGGCGAAGAGCCTCTGGGAACCGTGCAGGGGGCGGCCCCACTCGTGGTCGTGGTAGCTGCGCATGAGCGGATCGTCCACCCGAGCCCAGTCGCATCGATATAAAGGTTCGGCCACTTCACACTCCCCTCTCCAGTATTTGGCTTCAGGCTAGCACCGGCGGTCACCCAGACCGGGTGGTCAATACCACTGAGCCAGGCGGGCCGCTTTAAAGTTGGAATAGAGGCCGGTCGGGCCCATGCCCGGGGCCATCCCCATGGCGGCAGTATGGTTGCGACCGGCAAGGAGAGGAAGCATGTGCCATGACTGACAAGGACAATCCGCGCAGACTCTGGACCGACGATGAGGACCCGGTCGAGAGGGCCAAGCGCACCTCCCCTGCCATGCAGGGCAACCAATCAACCTCGGGCTCGTCATCGGCAGCCCGGAGTTCGAGGAATGAGAGTTCAGCATCTTCTAGTGCGTCGACTTCAAATTCGTCTAGCTCAGGTTCATCGTCTTCAAGTGCCGCAGCCAAGCAGTCTGGTGACTCGTCGAAGAAGTCATCGACTGAAAAAACCAGCGCCAATGAGACCGCCAATAGAGGCGAGAAACACTCTGATAACAGCAGCACTGAGGCAGCACAGGAATCAAATCAGACCAAAAGGCAGGGTCAGCCTGAGAAGGAGCAGGAATCCTCCAAGGGACGCGGCTGGAAGCTCTTCGAGGACATCCTGCTGTGGGTGGCCTGGGTGGCCATGGTGGGCTTCAACGGCTATGCGGAGGTCTACCATTTCAATGGCACGACCGTGGGCGGTCTGGCTCGCAAGGTCGATCTGTGGATCATGCCCGCCGGCTATGTCTTCGCCATCTGGGGGGTCATCTACATCGCCCTGGCCATCTGGCTCTTCCGCTTCTGCCTGGCAGGTCCCAGCCGCAAACGTCTGGGCTTCCTGCCCTTTACACTGAGCGGACTGCTCTTCGTGGCCACCTGCTGCCTGAACATCGCCTGGCTGGCCCTGTGGCACATGGAACGCAACTTCTGGGCCCTGGTCATCATCCTGATTCTGACCGTACTGACCTGGATGCTCTACGCCCTGGTACGCAGGGACGCCACCAAGGCCGGAACCCCCACCGCAGCCAAGGCCCTGGACTGGATTCCCCTGTCCATCTACGCCAGCTGGCTGAGCGTGGCCACCCTGGTCAACGCCGGATACATGGTGGTCGCCGGGCACAAGGTCGGCAGTGCCGTCCAGGGATTCGCCACCATTATTGTGGTCGGCGCCCTCCTGGCCGTCGCTTATCTGATGAACAGGCATGGCAAGGACTGGGTCTTCGGCCTGGTGGTCATCTGGGCCTGCCTGGGCATCGGCATCAGGATCTTCTCCTTCGCGGCCGCCATGGGTGTGCTGGTCATCGCGCTGACCGCCGTAGGCGCCTTCCTGGTCTACTTCCCCTGGAACAAGTTCAGGGTGGTCCGCCGCTGATCCATCCATGATGCATCCATTGCCCCGTCAGCCGAGACGCACTGGCGGGGCTTGCTTCTTGCTACCATGATTCCTTGCAAGTTTTGAATCCATGAGGAAAGTGGGGTCGGAGGCGGCATGGCTATTGAGGCGCAGGGACTTGAGATCCGGATAGGTGCCCGACTACTGCTGCAAGCCACCGACTTCCACGTGACCAAGGGCGACCGGATCGGCCTGGTGGGCCGCAACGGCGCAGGCAAGACCACGCTGACCCGGGTCATCACCGGCGACATGCTCCCCTCGGCCGGCAAGGTGCGGGTGACCGGACAGCTGGGATACCTGCCCCAGTCCACCCATGCAGGTGACTCCGAGCAGAGCGCCCTGGACCGGGTCATGAGCGCCAGAGACATCGCATCCATCATCCAGCGGATGCGCAAGGCCGAGACCGAGATGACCAGTCCCGATCCCAAGGTCATGGAAAAGGCCATGAAGCGCTACGACAAGGCCCAACAGGACTTCGAGAATGCCGGGGGCTATGCGGCCCAATCGCAGGCCATCGTCATGGGTGAGAGCCTGGGGCTGAGCCAGGAGACCCTGCAGCAGGCACTGGGCACCCTCTCCGGCGGTCAGCGCCGACGGGTCGAGCTGGCCAGAATCCTCTTCTCCGACGCTGACACCCTGATTTTGGACGAGCCCACCAACCATTTGGATGCCGACTCCATCGAATGGCTCAAGGGATACCTGCGCCGGTTCGAGGGCGGCTTCCTGATCATCTCCCACTCCACCGAGCTGCTGGACGAGACCGTCAACCGCATCTGGCACCTGGATGCCCAGCGTTCCTGCATCGACATGTACACCATGGGATGGAAGGCCTACCTGCGCCAGCGGGTGGTGGACGAGGAGCGCCGACGCCGCGAGCGGGAGGTGGCCGAGAAGAAGGCCGACCGTCTGATGCGGCAGGGCATTCGCCTGCACGCCAAGGCCACCAAGGCCGTGGCCGCTCAGAACATGATGCGCCGCGCCCAACGCCTGCTGGCCGACACCCAGGAGGCGGAGAAGGCCGAGAAGGTGGCTGACCTGCGCTTCCCGGATCCTGCTCCTTGCGGCCGCACGCCCATCATGGCCGAGGATCTGTCCAAGGCCTACGGCTCCAACATCGTCTTCGCCGGCATCAACCTGGCCATCGACAAGGGCTCCCGGGTGGTCATCCTGGGGTACAACGGCGCTGGCAAGACCACCACGCTGCGCCTGCTGGCCGGCATCGAGCAGCCCGACACGGGCAAGGTGACCCTGGGGCATGGGGCCAAGATCGGCTACTTCGCCCAGGAGCACGACACCCTGGATAACGATGTCACCGTTCTGGAGAACCTGCAGCATGTGGCCCCGGACCTGGACAACACCCAGGCGCGGACCATCCTGGGAACCTTCCTCTTTTCAGGGGACGACGCCATGAAGCCCACCAAGGTGCTTTCGGGCGGTGAGAAGACCCGCCTGGCCCTGGCTACCCTGGTGACCAGCCGTGCCAACGTCCTGCTGCTGGACGAGCCCACCAACAACCTGGACCCCGCTTCGCGCGACGAGATACTCAAGGCCATCGCCAAGTACAAGGGGGCCATCGTGCTGGTCACCCACGACGAGGGGGCCGTCAAGGCGCTCAACCCTGAGCGGGTACTGCTCATGCCCGACGGGGATGAGGACCTCTGGAGCGACGACTACCTGGATCTGGTGGCCGAAGAGTAAAGCGGAAGGGGGTCAGTCGTCCTCCCCCAGGACCTCCACGCCCTTGACCCCTGGAGTCTGGCCAATGGATTCGACCAGCTCAGTCACATCCCCCTTGCCCAGCAGGTTGACGGTGACATCGGCGCCCTTCCAGGCATCCCGGTGCAGCTCATGGATGGTCAGCACCCGGGATTCGAATCCCATGCGGGTGGCCAGCAGCAGGGATTCGCGCAGACAGCCGTGGCCGTCCTGATATATGATGCGCAGAACCGTATTCTGACGGTTGCGCAGGAACCACTTGAGGATGGGCGCGATGACCAGGACAGCCAGAAAGTAGAAGATGACCGCCAGGATGGCGATGGCGAAGAGCTGGACCCCGCAGGCCATGCCCACTGCGGCGGCCACCCAGATGGCGCTGGCCGTGGTCAGACCCTTGACCGAATCGTGGTTGAAGAAGATGACTCCGGCGCCGATGAAGCCGATGCCCGAGGCTACACTCGCCGCAATTCGCGAGGCGTCCCAGGAGTAGTTGCCCACAGCGGCCTGGATGCCGTAGAGGGAGACCATGGTGAACAGGCAGCTGCCCAGCCCCACCAGAATGTGGGTGCGGATGCCGGCGTCGTGTTTGAGGAACTCGCGTTCGAAGCCGATCAGGCCACAGAGCACCACCGTCAGGACTACCGCCATAATCTGGCCCTGGTTCGGCATTGCGAATCCCTGCATGTATTTCCCTTCCTGCCCTGGTAAATAGGCAGACCTTATAACGCTTGCAGGACAAGGCCATCGGATAGAGTGGAGCCAGCACGTGGCCGGCCGCGCCGCCGCCGCACGTGGACCTTTTGAATGAGGGGTGTGATGCCATGAAGCCGTCACCAGATGAACGCCGCAAAGCCCGCCGGACTCTGGCCACCAGTGCCTATTCCGCCGACATGATCCGATCCCTGGAGCAGCCGTTTTTGGATGACGGGGTGCCCCTGATGCGTATCGCCGCCGGATCCCTGGCCTCCGTGGCCGACGTCATGCTGACCCAGGCCGGGCTGGAGCCGGCAGGAGCCAGGATCGTCCTGCTGGCAGGGGCCGGTAACAATGGCGGCGACGGGCTCTATGCCTCGGCTGATCTGGCCGGGCACGGGGCCGACGTGACCGTGGTGGCCACCGGACGCAGCCTGCATCAGGGCGGGTTGGACGCCCTCCTGCGCGCCGGCGGAGTGGTTACGGCCCTGGATCCCCAGGCAGCCATCCCCGGCTGCGAGGCACCGGCCGGACCGGATCAGGCTTCCGAGGAGCTGGACCAGACCCTGGAGCTATGCCGGCAGGCGGATCTGATCATTGATGCCATGACGGGTATCGGCCTCAAGGGGGCGCTGCGCGGCATTCCCGCCGCTCTGGCCGCAGACCTCGGTATGGATGGCGGTCTGCCCGACAGACCCGCCTGGCACGACCCCGCCAGTCAGGATGGGCCCCTGGTGCTGGCCGTGGATACCCCCTCCGGCGTGGACATTGATGAAGGCACCCTGCCCGGGGCCTACATCCCGGCTGATGTGACCGTGACCATGGGGGCCATGAAGCCCTGCCTGATGCTGCCTCCGGCCGCCTACGTCTGCGGCAGAATCGTCCTGGTGGACTTCGGCTTCGACACCTCGGCCCTGGTCCCCAGCGTCTCCTGCATGAACGCCGAGGACTGCGCCGGACTTCTGCGGGCGCCCAGGGTCGATGACACCAAGTACAGCCGGGGCGTGGTCGGCCTGGTCACCGGATCCGCCCTCTACCATGGAGCGGGGCTGCTCTCCAGCAGGGCAGCGGCCAGCGGCAACGTAGGCATGATCCGATACTGCGGTCCCGAACAGGTGGGTGACCTGATCCTACAGGAGCTGCCCGAAACGGTCCTGGGCCGTGGACGGGTCGAGTCCTGGGTGCTGGGCTCGGGCGTACCCACCCGGCAGGCCCAGGAGGCCGCAGGGCCTGAAGGCCAGGACGGGCAGCGGGATCTGATCGCCGAAATACTCAATCGTCAGTCCGCAGATCTGGACGAGGACGAGGCAGCAGCCGATCCGCCGGTGGTGGCCGATGCCGGAGCCCTGGACCTGCTGCCGGACCGGTTGGGCCCTCGCACCGTACTGACCCCGCACGCCGGCGAGATGGCCGCCCTGCTCAACTCGCATGGCGAGAACGTGGATGGTGACCAGGTCATGGCCGAACCCCTGCGCTGGGCTGTCCGCGCCTGCCAGCTGACCGGGGCCACCATTCTGCTCAAGGGGGCCATTACGCTGGTGGTCGGCGAGGACGGCACCGACCGCCCTCGGGTCATGACCACCGGTTTCGGTCCGGCCTGGCTGTCCACGGCCGGCTCAGGGGACGTGCTCTCCGGAACCATAGGGGCCATGCTGGCCCAGAACGCCGGACCGATTCAGGATGATGCCACGCTGATGGTGGATCTGACAGCTGCGGCGGCCTTCCTGCATGGCCTTGCCGGTTCCCTGGCCAGCGGCGGCAGACAGACCGGCTGGGAGCAGCCGCTGATCTTCGATCCCCGCAAGCCTCAGGACTTTGCGGATCTGGTAGCCCAGGATAACCAACCGGAAGGCCAGGGAGTCGTTACGGGACGCATGGGGCAGCCGATCCGTGCTGGACAGATAGCGGATGCCCTGCCCAGGGCCATAGGTCTGGTCATGTCCAGAACCGAGGGGACTGCCGAGCAGATCGACCAATCCATCCAAGATGTGGACGATGTCTCTCAGTTCTTTGAGAACAGCTCGCTCTGGTTCTGACCACGTCATCAGGAAAGGAGTAGATTCGATGACCACGCAGCTCATCGTCATGCGTCATGGGGAAAGCGTCTGGACTCAGAAGTCGATCAACCGTTTCGCCGGTTGGGTGGACGTGCCTCTGACGGATCGCGGACTGGACCAGGCCCGCCATGCCGGACAGCTGGTCAAGGAGTCAGGTCTGCTGCCCGACATGGTCTTCACTTCACTGCTGACCCGCAGCATCGTCACCGCCAACACGGTGTTGGATCTGGTTGATCGGGCCTGGATTCCGGTGGAGCGCACCTGGAGGCTGAACGAACGCCACTATGGCGCCTTCCAGGGACAGACGCGACCGGCCATGCTGGAACGCTACGGCCAGCAGCAATTCAATATCTACCGACGTTCCTACGATGTTCGGCCTCCGGCCATCGAAACCGATTCACCCTACTTTCAGGGAGGGGATCCGCGCTATGCCCCGGCCATGTGCGACGGGTTGGACAGCCAGAATCCGGCCGAGATCCGCGCCGAGTGCCTCAAGGACCTGCTGCTTCGTCTGCATCCCTACTGGCGCAGCCGGATAGCCCCCAACCTGGCCCAGGGCCGGACCGTGCTCATCGTCACCCATGGTTCCGTGGTCCGCAGCCTGATCAAGGTCCTTGAGGGCGTAGATGACAAGGACATCCGATCCATCAATGTGCCCACCGGCGTGCCCATGGTCTACAGCTTCGAGACCGATGAAGACGGCAGCCCCCAGGTCCAGGGCCCGGGTCGCTATCTGGATCAGGAGGCCGCAAACCAGGGCATGGCTGAAACCGCGGCCCTGGGCCGATAGGGCCTTGGGTATAGATTGGCTTATATGACACTGCTCCAACTGCGCTACATCGTCAAGATTGTCGAATGCGGCTCCATGAACGAGGCCTCGCATGAGCTCTACATCTCTCAGCCGGCCCTGAGCTCATCGGTCAAGGAGTTGGAGAACGAGCTGGGCATCGAAATCTTCACCCGCCATTCGCAAGGAATTGCTCTGACCGTGGACGGTGCGGAATTCCTGACCTACGCCCGGCAGATTCTGGACCAGACCGACCTGCTGGAGGCCCGATACCGACAGGTCAGGCCCCGCAAGCAGCTCTGCCGGGTCTCCACCCAGCACTACATGTTCGCCGTGGAAGCGTTCGTGGAGATGATCAACTCCATCGATTCGGACGAGTACGAATTCACCATACGGGAGACGCGTACCAGGGACATCATCGACCAGGTGGCCACCCTCCAGTCCGAGATCGGCATCATCTACGAGTCCGACTTCAACAAACGGGTCCTCTCCAAGATGCTCCGCGAGAAACATCTGGACTTCCACCCCCTCTTCCGGGCGGACCTGCATGTCTTCCTTGCCAGGACCAACCCCCTGGCCGATCGGGCCATGGTGACCATGAAGGATCTTGAGCCCTACCCCTTCCTGCAGTACGAGCAGGGCGAAGAGGGTTCCTTCTACTTCGCTGAGGAGGCGGTCTGGCCCGACTACTCCCCCAAGCAGATCACCGTGAGTGACCGGGCCACCATGCTCAACTTCATCGTCGGGCTCAACGCCTACACGGTCTGCACCGGTATCGACAACGAGGATCTGAACAACGAGAAAATCGTCAGCGTCCCCCTGGAGTCGGATGAATCCATGCTGGTGGGCTGGATCGTCAACAGCCGGACCAAACTGTCCCATGCCGCCGACCTCTATCTGGACAAGCTGCGCCAGGTGGTGTCCAACCACGGATATTCGCTGATTGAACAGGAGTCAGACAAGTAAGAGCCAGGCAAGCGACAGTCCAAGAGGTAACAGTTCCTCCTGCAGCGGTGACGAGTGAACTTCGCCGCTGGTCACTAGTCGCGGTTCACTTTACTGCAAGCGCTTTTCCCTGCGCTCCGATGGAGGGCATCTTCCCCTGGTGGCCCACATCCTGCGATTTGAGTCCCAGGGCCTTGAGCAGGGCTCGATCCAGATGTTCCAATCCGCCTTGGCTCTTGGCCGCTGCGGTCAGATCCCAGACCCTGCCGTTGATCATGATGGTGGGAGTCGAAAACTCCCCTTTGGCGTCCTTGGCGTCCTTGCGGGTGATGGCATAGGCATTGACCTTGTCCACCCATGGCCTGTAGGTGCCCTGGGCGAAACGGTCTGCCAAAGTCCTGGGCACGCCCACGCCCACGGCCTTGTCGGCCAGACGTGCATCGGAGACCGCCTGATAGGAGCTTTCATTGGGCTGGAAGTCTGCTGCAAAGACGGCGGCAGCGAAGGCCGGCAGATGATCCGGATCCTCCTGGGCCACCATGGCCAGGGCGTTGTCCACGCGGCTGGAGTACTGGTCGCTGGAGGCCGAATCCAGGAAGTTCAAAAAGTTGTAGGTGACGTTGATCTGACCGGCGCTGATCATGCGCTGCAGCTGGGGATCGATGACCCGGCCCACCTTGCCGCACCAGGGGCACATGGGGTCCATGAAGATCTCAAGGGTCGGTGCGTCGGCAACCTTCTTCTTGCTGCCGACCCCCTTGGCTGAAACAGTCAGCCCTCCCTGATCGTCGGCCACCGAAGGCTTGACTGTAACCTCTTGCAGGGCCTTGTAGGCCTTGGCATCCCCGCTGGGACCCTGGCTGACTTGCGCGGCCGACGCTCCTGATGAAGGCTTTTGGGCTGACTGGTTGCCTGCGGAATGATCAGCCCAAAGCATGTATATACCTGCCGCAAGCACCAGCACAAGAGCTACCGCCACCAGTATCAACGGAACCCTCCGCGGGCTCAGTGCGGGTGCACTGTCTTCAGAGCCACTCTCCTGAGGCTGACCTGTCTCTACGGGTTTCTCCTCAGTGGCAATTCGCCCATCAGCAGGTTCTGCTGCATCAGCCGAAGTGGCCGAAACGGCAGGCTTGGTCGCATCCACCGCGTCTGCTGTAGTCTGGTCCGGTTCCTCATGACCGTTCTGTCCCAGAGGTTTTGTCATGATCCATGGCCTTCCTTGCGATGATGATCCGTCGGCCTGCCCGCCGGACCTTTACCAATCTACACGAGGGTCGGCCGACAGCATGACCGTCCGAAGAATGTGCGCTCATGTGGCCTGCATCCACAATAGGCCTGCCGATATGAGCCGGTCCTTGCTCAGGCCCCGTAGCGCTCCAGATAGTCCCTGGCGGCATCGGCCGTGCGCTGATCCAGAATGGGCGACCCGTCCGGGCCCTTCATGGAGGCAGCCGCATCGAAGATCTGACGGACGTTGACAATGCTGATGACCGGGAAGTGGAATTCGTCCATGATGGACTCGACAGCCGAGCCCTGGCCCTGTCCGGTGCGCTCCATCCGGTCCACGGAGAGCACCAGGCCGACGATGGTCACCTTGGCCTGGGACATGATCTTGGGCACCACCTGGCGTACCGCGGTCCCTGCGGTCATGACGTCATCCACCAGCAACACCCTCATGCGGTCCCTGAGCTGGGTGCCGACCATGAGGCCTCCGTCGCCATGGTCCTTGACCTCCTTGCGATCAAAGGTGTAGCCGACCGGCATGTCGTGCGCCCCGCTCAGGGCGATGGCTGTGGAGACGGCCAAGGGAATCCCCTTATAAGCCGGGCCGAAAACCGTGTCGATGTCGGCGGGCAGGGTCCCCTGCTTCACGGCCTGCACGATGGTCCGGGCGTAAAACTCCCCCAGCAGGGCGATCAACCGCCCGTCGTTGAAGGCTCCGGCGTTGATGAAGTAGGGCGAGCGCCGCCCTGACTTCAGGGTGAAGTCACCGAACTTGAGAGCCCCGCTCTGCAGCAGGAAGCTGGTGAAGCCCTCCTGGATTCGGCGGGTCTGCTCCTGGGCTTCCCCGTCTTGATTGGTCGTGTTTTCGGCTGCGGATGAGCTCATCGCCAGCACTCCCCTTTCTCGAGCAAATCGGCCAGCTCGGGCCGCTCGTCCAACAGATCGTCCAGCTCCCGGGCCACCCTCATGGGCGCCACAGGGTCTACCAGGGCCGCAGCCCCGACCTCCACGGCGTTGGCCCCCGCATAGAGGAATTCCAAGGCCGTGAGCCCCGAGTCGATGCCCCCGATGCCGATGATGGGAACCTCGGGCAGTGCCTGACGCACCCGCCAGACGAAGGACAAGGCAATAGGCAGGATACAGGGGCCTGAGACACCGCCGGTGCCCTGGGCCAGGATGGGTCTGCCTGTGTTGATATCGATGCGCATGCCCACCAGGGTGTTGATCAGGCTGAGGGCATCCGCTCCCCCATCGACTGCCGCCCGGGCCACCTCCACGATGTCGGTGACGTTGGGGGTCAGCTTGACCACCATGGGCTTGTCGGTCAGGGCCCGAAGGCGGGTGATCAGCCGGTTCAGGGCCTTGGCGTCAGTGCCTACGGACATCCCCCCATGAGAGACGTTGGGGCAGGAAACGTTGATCTCCAGCATGTCCGCCGGGGAGTCGGCCAACCGTTCCACGACCGTGGCATAGTCCTCGTCGCTGTGACCAGCCACATTGGTGATCACATTGGCTCCAAGGGCCTTGAGTCTGGGCAGCTCATCCACCAGGTAATGGTCCACGCCCGGGTTCTGCAGGCCCACGGAGTTGACCATGCCGGCTGGGCTTTCGGCGGTCCTGGGCGTGGGGTTGCCTTCCCAGGGAACCGGCGAAACCCCCTTGGTGGAGATGGCGCCCATCTGGGAGACGTCATAATAGCCCCCGCAGGCATCCAGGTTGAAGGTGCCCGAGGCCGTGCCCACCGGGTTCTTCCAGAGCGTTCCGGCCACAACGGTTCCATGCCGCCAGGCGTGCGGCTCCAAAGGATCCATGATTGTCAGCCCGCTCATCGTGTCTCCTTCTTGTCCTCGTCTGTATTCCAAATCAGACGGTCTGCAGCAAAGACCGGGCCGTCCTTGCAGACCTTGAGTCTGCCGTCCACGGTGTCGACCACGCAGGCCACGCAGGTGCCATAGCCGCACCCCATCCGGGACTCCATGCAGCACTGGGCAGGCAGGCCGGCCTTACGGGCCCAGGCGGCCACGGCCCGCATCATGGGCAGGGGGCCGCAGGTCAGGATGATGGTCCGCCCGGGATCGATGTCGCCGCGAACCCGGTCCAAAAGAGTTATCACATCCCCGGAGGCATTGTCGATGGATTCCAGCCGATCGGTCAGCGAACCCATGATGGCATCCGCGAACCGGTGGTCCCGGTAGCCCAGCAGGGCGGTGGTGCGGACACCGGACTGACCTTGCAGGCACTGGGCTGCGCGGATCAGCGGGGGGACACCCAGGCCGCCGCCCACCAGCAGATAGTGAGCCGGTTTCTCCAGGTCGAAGCCATGACCCAGGGGGCCCAGCAGGTCCACAGCCATGTCTGGCTGCAGTCGGGAGAACTCGTAGGTCCCCTGGCCCACTACGGCGAAGATGATCTCAATCTGCTCGCCCTCCAGAACCCGGCTGATGCCGAAGGGTCTGGGCATCATGGTCATCCGGTCGGCAGAGTAGAGGTTGATGAAGGCACCTGCCGGGGCGTGGGCTGCCAGGTAGGGGTCGCGGATGATCATCCGCCAGACCTGCCGGTCCAAGGGCTCCATGCCGGTGACCTGGGCGGTGCGCCGTCCGGGCAGCCGACCTGCCTCTTGGGCCTGCTCCTCCACCCGGCTGGTGGATATGAAGAGGTTGGGTTTCATCGGGCCTCCTTGATCGCCTGATTGAGATCGTCCTTCATGGCCTGCGCGGCTTGGCGGGCATCGCGGGTGACCATACCCAGGGCCGCCTGAACGCTCAGCTGCGGGCTGTAGTCCGGATCCTTCCGCCAGGCTGCGATGATCCCCCGTGAGGAGTTGACCACAGCGCCGCCGCCGGACCGGTCGAACATGGGCGCCACGTCGGCCGCCGAACCACCCTGGGCTCCGTAGCCGGGGACCAGGAAGAAGGTGTGGGGCATGGCCCGGCGCAGCAGTGCGCCGTCCTCGGGATGGGTGGCGCCGACCACAGCGCCAAGCCTGGAGTAGCCTGATTGGCCGATGGAGGGCTGCCCCCATGATTCGACCAACTCGCCCAAGCGCTGATAAATGGTGCCGCCGCCCGAGCTCACGTCCAGGCCCAGTTCCTGGATCTGGCTGCCCGAGGGGTTGGAGGTGCGCACCAGGGCGAAGAGGTCTCCCTGGATGTGTCCGGCCGCCTCCAGGAAGGGTTCCACCCCGTCGGAGCCTAGGTAGACATTGATGGTCAGGGCATCCTCATACCAGGGGAATCTCCCCCCTGTTGGGGCCGGCCCATCCACTGCCTGCCCCGAATTGAAGGGCAGGGGAAGCCCGTCCAGGTGGGCGGCGTAGGCCTCGGCCGTGGAGCCGATGTCGCCGCGCTTGACATCCCCGATGACATAGAGGCCGCGGTCGGCTGCAGCCCGGCAGGTGCCGGTGTAGGCCCTGATGCCCCAGGATCCCAGGGCCTCGTACATGGCGATCTGGGGCTTGACTGCGGGCACCAGGTCGCCCACGCCTTCCAGGATGGACAGGTTGAAGCGCAGATAGGCCCGGGCCAGGTGGTCCGCCCAGACGGCCTGAGCCTGTTCGCCCTGGGTCTGCTGCGGGTCCCTGGGGTCCAGGCCCATCTGGGCCATGCTTCCGGCGGCGCGCTGCCGGGCCTGTTCGATCAGCTGGCTGGGCAGCAGTTCCGGTCGCGGATCCAGGCCGACCACGGTCGGATTCTGCTTGTCCTGGATGAGCGCGGTCAGTCGGTCCATGCTCAGTTCCTTTCCCTGGTGATGACACGGCTTGCGGGCAGGCGGGAGAAGAGCAGACGCCCATCCTTGATGGTGGCCATGACCCGTCCGGTCAGTTCCACCCCGGCGAAGGGTGTGTTCCTCGCCTTGGAGTGGAAGCGGTTGGGATCAACCTTCCACTTGGCCTGAGGATCCAAGATAACCAAGTCGACGGGTGGCTGGCCGGCCTTATTGACCTTGTTGGCCATGTACGAGGGCAGGTCTTCGGGCAGGAACCGATGCATGCCCATGAGCTCGGCCGGGGCCAGGGACATAAGCTCAATCAGACGGTCATGGCTGATGAGCCCGCTTTTGACCAGAACCTGGTTGCAGACCGCGTAGGCAGTTTCCAGGCCGATGATGCCGTTGGGGGCATCCTTGAGCCCCAACGCCTTCTCAGCGGCAGTGTGGGGGGCGTGGTCCGTGGCGATCATGTCCACAGTGCCGTCGGCTACGGCCTCAAGGGCGGCCTGTTGGTCGGCACGGGACCGCAGCGGGGGGTTCATCTTGGCCATGCTGCCGCAACGCAGCAGGTCCTCGTCACAGAGGGCCAGATAGTGGGGTGCGGTCTCGCAGGTGACCGGCAGACCCTGGGCCTTGGCCCGGCGGACGGCTTCGAACCCGCCGGTGGTGCTGACATGCTGCAGATGCACCCTGGTGCCGGTGCGTTCCGCCAAGGCGATGTCCCGATTGATGATGGCGGTCTCGGTCGAGGCTGGAATCCCCTCCAGTCCTAGCTGACGGCTGACAGCACCAAGGTTGACCTGACCGTGATCGTGGTGTTCACAATGGTCCAGGATGGGCAGATCGAATTCCCGGGCATTGGCGGCCACAGCCTCCAGGGCCTGGTCGGTGACGGCCGAGCCGTCGTCGCTGATGGCCACTACAGGGTGTGCCCATCCGTGGCCGGGCAGATGCCCCGACCAGTCGTCTGGGTTTGAGGCCTGACGGCCTGCCCGGTCCTTGGTAGCAGCCACGCAGAGGGCATAGTCCACCGGCAGGCGCAGCCCGTGGTCACGCTCATAGGATTCCAGGTAGTCGATGACCGTGCACCCGTCGACCATCCTGGCATGACCGTCCATGGCGGGCTGGGTATTGGGCATGAGCAGTATCAGCCCATAGCCTCCAGCCGCTGCGGCAGCCGCGCCGGTGACCATATCCTCTTTATCGGTCTGCCCAGGGTCGCGCAGGTGAACGTGGGGATCGACCAGGGCCGGAGCCAGTACCAGCCCCGAAGCGTCTATCTGATCCGCCCCCGCCGACATGGCACCGGTCTCGTCAATCAGCGCGCTTTCGACTGCCTGGGGAAGCTCCAGATCGACCGTCCTGCCGCTGCGCCAATCAGTCAACCCCAGCAGCCGCATGTCAGTCTTCAGCCTTCTCGTCGCAGTAGTCGCAGCGGTAGACCCCGGCATCGTCCAGGTGGAAGCGTTGGTCCACACCGGTCTCCACCGTGGTCACACAACGGGGGTTGACACAGGTGATGACGTTGACCAGATGGTTGGGGCGGTCCGGCTGATGCTTGCTGACGATCCTGCCCTGCCGAACCACGTCCACGGTGGCCTCGGGGGCGATGAACCCCAAAGCGGTCAGGTCCAGATCCCCGGTCTGCTCGATCTTGATGATGTCCTTGGACCCGTACTTGCGGCTGTCCGTGTTCATGATCAGGGCCAGCCGGGTCTTCGCCGGGTCCACGCGCAGGTAGTGCAAGACCTTCAGTGCTGTGCCCGCACGAACGTGATCAATGATGATGCCATCAACAATACTGGTGACCTTCATGCCGCCACCTCCTTCTGCTTGCGATAACCGGGCAGCTCGTCACCCAGCAGGGCGCTCTCCAGGGCCATTCTGACCAGCATGCCATTGCGGACCTGCTGGAAGTAGGCCGCACGCGGATCATCGTCCACCTCCACGGCAATCTCATTGACCCTGGGCAGGGGGTGGAGGATGGCCATGTCGGGGCGCGCGGACCGAAGCTTGTCGGCATTCAGAATGTAGGTGTCGCGCAGGCGCAGGTAGTCGTCCTCGTTGAAGAAGCGCTCCTGCTGGACACGGGTCATGTAGAGCACGTCCAGGTCGCCGATGACCCCGTTCAGATCCCCGGTCTCCCGGTAGGTGCAGTCGGCCGAGGAGCGGATCCTCTCCAGGACGTATTCTGGGGTACGCAGCTCGTCGGGGCTGATCAGGACGAAGTCCACATGGCCCAGGCGGCAGAGGGTGGTGATCAGGGAGTGGACGGTGCGGCCGAAGGTCAGATCCCCGCACAGGCCGATGGTCAGGTGGTTCAGCCGACCCTTGCGGGCGCGGATGGTGGCCAGGTCGGTCAGGGTCTGGGTCGGGTGCATGTGTCCACCGTCGCCGGCGTTGATGACCGGGACCGTAGCTGCTTGGGAGGCCACCAGGGCGGCACCCTCCTTGGGATGGCGGATGGCCACGATGTCGGCGTAGTTGGAGACCGTCTTCAGGGTGTCGCTGATGGACTCCCCCTTGGAGACGCTGGCCAACTGGGCGCCGGCGAACCCGATGACCTGGCCGCCCAGACGGAGCATGGCCGTCTCGAAGCTGAGCCGGGTGCGGGTGCTGGGTTCATAGAAGAGCGTGGCCAGGACCCGGCCGTCACAGGTGTGGGCCACCTGGCGGCGATGGGTGTCGATGTAGGCCGCCCGATCCAGCAGGTCCAGGATCTGGGTCATGGGAATCTCGTCGAGGGTTACCACACTTCGCCCACGAAGGGGAACGACGGCGGAAGAGGTGTTGGATGCGTGATCAACTTGTTGGGACAACGGCTCACCTTCCTCAAGGTGGCCACCTTATGTGACCTGAACAAGCATACGACCCCGGATGGACCCAGGGTCAGCCCCCGTAAAAGAGCCGTTCCATGACCTGCCTGCAGCGGCGCATGGCCGCCAGCAGCTCGTTGACAAAGTGCTGGCCCCGGTGGGCCGGGTAGTCCAGGCAGACTGCGATGCCTCCCAGAACCTGCCCATCGTCAGGCAGGATGTCCGCCTGGGAAACACGTCCGGACCAGAGGAAGTTGGCGTTGCGGGCAGCCGTGCAAAGCACCCAGCTGCGGCGTAGGGCCTTGGCATCCTTGGTCTCGATGAGTCCCGCAGCCTCCAGGGCGTCCAAAGCGGTCAGCGTGCCGGTGACCTGCAGCTCAGGCAGATCGTGGGCATGGCGCAGCTGGAGGAGCTGAACCGTCCACTCCACATCAGACAGCCCTCCCCGGCCCAGCTTCAGGTGCCGGTCCCGACGCACGCCACGCGGCAGCCGCTCAGCCTCCATCCGGGCCTTGAGACGGCGTATCTGCCCCAGCTCCTCCTCGTTGGGCGGTTGCTGAGGATAGCGCAGTGGATTGGCCGTACCCTCCAGAAAGGCCTTGGCCAGGTCAGCATTCCCGGCTGCAAACCTGGCCCGGATCAGGGCCTGATGTTCCCAGGTCTCGGACCATTCGCGGTAGTAGCGCTGGTAGGAGTCCAGGGAGCGCACCAGAGGACCCTGGCGTCCTTCGGGGCGCAGGTCAAAGTCCAGGTCGATACCGGGTTCCAGACTGGCCCGTCCAGCCAGGACGGCCCGCAGGTCGGCGGTCACCCCACGTGCGAATTCCGCCGCCTGGTCCTGGTCGGCGCCCGAGGCTGGACGGTAGATCAGCATGATATCGGCGTCCGAGTTGAAGTTGACCTCCCTGCCTCCGTAGCGGCCCATGCCGATCACAGCCAGATCGGCTGGTGCGCTAGCCTGTTCCAAACGGTGATCCACAGCCCAGTCCAAGGCTGCATTGATGGCTGCATCGTAGACATCGGACATGCCCGCCAGGCAGGCCTGCTGATCGTCCACCCCGCTCATCCAGCCCAGTCCAATACGCTCGATCTCCTGTCGGCGCATGGCCCGCACTGCGGTGGCGAACTCCTCCAGCGAGTCCGCATGACGGGTGCGATAGGCCGCGGCGCGCTTGTCCAGAGTGGCTCGATCACGGGGGATCATGTCCTGGTCATGGCCCAGCCAGGTGACCGACTGGACGGACCGGGCCAGGGCACCGGATAAATAGCGTGAGTTGGACAGGACATGGCAGAGTCGGCGGGCGGCCGAAGTGGAGTCCCGCAGGAAGCCCAGGTAGGTGCTCTTCCCGCCGAAGTGCTCCTCCAGGGTTCGCCAGCCCAGCAGTCCCATGTCAGGGTCCTGTCCCTCCCCCAGCCACTGAAGAACGGCGGGCATGAGAATACGGTTGATCCGTGCCGATCGGGTCACCCCTGTAGTCAGTGCTGTAACGTGGCGGATGGCTGCATCGGGGTCGGCAAAGCCGATGGATGCGAACCGTGCGCGGGCCGCCTGGGGGCGCAGGCTGACCTCGTCCTCGTCCACCTGAGCGTTGATGGGCAGCATGGGGCGGAAGTAGATGGCCTGGTGAAGGTTGCGGACCTCGATCCTGGTGGCCTGGTATTGGGCCAACATCTGGTCGGCATGCAGGCCGAAGGCCCGGGCCAGCCGTCGCAGATCGCGGTTGTTCTCCAGTTCCTCCAGGCTGGGCGGCCGCTGGCCGATGGTGCCTGAACGGTTGATTTTCGGAAAGAGATGGGTGCGACGCAGCTGCCAGATCTGCAGACGATGCTCCATGACCCGCTCGAACCGATAGTCGTGATCCAGCAGGTCGCCGTGCCTGGCGGAGATGTAGCCGCCCTGGGCCAGTGCCTGCAGGGCATCCAGGGTGGCCGGGCAACGCATATCAGGATCGCTGGAGCCATGGACCAGCTGGAGCATCTGGACGGTGAATTCCACGTCCCGCAGTCCCCCCTGACCCAGCTTGATCTCACGCTCCTTGCGGTCCTCGGGTATCAGTCGTTCTACCCGTTGGCGCATCCGCTGGCAGTCGTAGACGAAGTTGGGACGCTGGCAGGCACCCCAAACCAGGGGTTCGACCATGGCCGCATACTCCTGGCCCAGGGCCTTGTCGCCCGCGACCGGACGGGCCTTGAGCAGGGCCTGGAACTCCCAATTTTCAGCCCATTGGGCATAGTAGTCAGCGTAAGAGGCCAGACGCCGCACCAGGGGGCCATCACGCCCCTCGGGCCGCAGGGCAGTATCAACCTTCCAAAGCGGTGGCTCGGTCGATCCGGGAATGACCGCCTGGCAAACCCGTTGCAGGAGGACGGCCATGGCAGTGCCCACGGCGATGGGATCGGTCTCCTTCGGATCCGTCCCTGATGCCGGCTCCACCAAGTACATGAGGTCCACATCGGATACGTAGTTGAGTTCCTGGGCGCCCAGCTTACCCATGCCAATGACGGTCAGACGGCATGAATCCGCATTGGGAACCTGACGGCAGGCGATGCTCAGAGCCCCTTGAAGTGCAGCATCGGCCATGTCGGACAGGGCCCGGCTGATTGCTGGCTCCAGCTCCAGGGGATCCTCAGCTGCCAGATCCCGGGTCATGACGGCAGCCAGTTGCAGCCGGTATTCAAACCGCAGTGCATCGGCGTAGGCCGCCAGTGAGGGCGCCGAATCCGAATTCTTCTCCACTCTGTCCATGGCGTCAAGAACCCGCTTCTGCCTGGTTTCCGCAGGGCAGTCAGCCAAGTGGTCGGGATCCTGGGCGGCCGCCTCTACCAACTCCGGCCGCGAGCGCATCAGTCGCCCCATGGCCTCCGAGGCCCCCAGCACCCTGATCAGCGACTGGGCGGCATCTTGGTTTTCCTGCGGGGATCCAGCCAGAAAGTCCGGCCGGGCTCCCTGCGGACACTGCTCCAGGATTCGTATCAGCCCAGCAATGGCTTCATCCGGATCGCAGGCCTGGTCTAGGCTCTGGACCAGGGTTTGCTCCAGCTCCCGATCGTCCACCAGACGGGCAAGCCGATCCAGCCGAACCCGGGCCTTGTCCAGGTCGTGCAGCCCAAGGTGGATCAGGGTCGAAGTGGTCGGTTGCGCTGGATCTTCCATGACTCATCCCCTGCCTTTGCTTAAGACTCCACAACGACTCTGATGTCTGCGGAACCGGTACAGGCATTATAGGGGTGACGGGTCGTCAGCCCTTGCGCCCCTCCCGGAAGGCGCAGACGGCACAGTATACGGTGACAACAGCCAGGCACACGGTGAAGATCAGTGTGGGCCATGTCAGCAGGCTGCCGTCCCGCACGGCCTCAGCCAGGGATTGGACCAGCCAGATGGCGCAGGCAGCAGCAGTCAGGCCATACATCCGAGAACGGGCCTTGCCGGTGATACGCACGATTGTGCTCCTTTTTGCAGATGTTCGAAAGATGAATGATCGGCTTAGGGGACGTGAAGTGCCCATCCCCTAAGCCGATGGTCAGGTCAGCTCTTGCGGCGCTTGGACATGACATCAACAGCCACGGCCAGCAGGAGCACCAGGCCCTTGATGGTCTTGACGATGGCTGTATCCACACCCATGATGGACAGCCCCTGGTTGATCACACCCATGACGAAGGCTCCAACGACGGCCCCGGGAATGGTTCCGATGCCGCCGGTGACAGCCGTGCCGCCGATGAAGCAGGAGGCGATGGCATCCATTTCGAACTCCATGCCTGCCTGAGCTGTGGCCGAGGCCAGTCGTGAAAGCATGCAGATGGCTGCCACGGCCGACAGGAAGCCCATGTGGACGAAGAGAGTGAAGTCCACCCGTTTGGCGTTGATGCCCGAAAGCACAGCGGCCTTGCGGTTGCCGCCCACTGCGTAGACATGCCGACCGAAGACGGTCCTGGTGAGGATGAAGTTGTAGATCAGGACCAATACGGCCACAATGACCAGCATTATCGGTGTCCCGCCCTGGTTCTCATTGCCGGAGGAGGCCAGCAGGTAGGTCACGAAGAGGATGACGACTGCGGCCACGATGATCTTGCCGGTCATCAAGGCCTTGGGTTCGGGAACCAGACCTACGGCCAGGGTCTTGCGGCGGCGGGCGATCTGCGACCAGGCATAGGCCAGGATGCAGATGATGCCCAGCACCACGGTCAGGCCGTCGAATGGCCCCCACCATCCCAGGATGTTGGGCAGGTAGTCACGGGCGATCCCCCTGAACTGAGCGGAGGTGATGGGCACGGACTCGCCGACGATGACTGTGGCCAGACCACGGAAGATCAGCATGCCGGCCAGGGTGGTGATGAATCCTGGAATGCCGATGACAGCGACCCAGAATCCCTGCCAGATGCCGATCAGCAGGCCCACGATCAGGGACAGGCCGATGGCCAGGATCCAGTTGACTCCCATATGTTCCATGAGGATGGCGCAGACGCCACCGATGAAGGCCACCAAGGAGCCCACGGACAGATCAATGTGGGTGGCGATGATGACCATGACCATGCCGATGGCCAGAATGATCACGTAGGCGTTCTGCTGGATCAGCGAGACGAAGCTGTTGGGTTTGAGCAGCACACCCTTGGTCAGTATTTCGAAGACGACCACGATAACCACCAGAGCGCCGACGATGCCATACTGGCGGGCGTTGCTGGCCAGGGAGGCCAGAATGCCCGGTCCTGCCTGTTCTTGTTCCACCGCCTGCGCGGCGCTCTTGTTGCTGTTGGGCGAGCTCATCTGGCTGCCACTCCCTTCTTTTCCTGGGTCATGCCCTTCATCAGATATTCCTGCGAGAAGTCTTGACGCTCCACGTTGTTGGTGATGACTCCCTGGCTGACCGTATAAATCCGGTCACAGATGCCGATCAGCTCGGGTAGCTCCGAGGAGATGACCACCACAGCCTTGCCCTGGTCGACCAGCCGGTCGATGATCTCGTAGATCTCATACTTGGCTCCCACATCAATGCCTCGGGTGGGTTCGTCCAGGATGAGCACATCAGGATCCGAGATCACCCACTTGGCCAGCACGACCTTTTGCTGGTTGCCGCCGGAAAGGGTGGAAACGGGCACGTCGATGTTGCTGCACTTGATGTTGAAGTCCTTGCGGTACTCCTCCACCCGTGCCCTCTCCAGGTTCTCGTTCATGACCCCGTGACTGCTCATCTTCTTGAGCGAAGCCATGGAGGCATTTTCCCTGATGTTCTGCAGCAGGTTGAGTCCGAAAACCTTGCGATCCTCAGTGGCGTAGGCCAGGCCCGAATCGATGGCCGACCGGACGTTTGGCAGCTCGATCTGACGGCCATGCATCTCGATTCTGCCGCTGATATGGCTGCCATAGGACCGCCCGAAGATGCTCATGACCATTTCGGTGCGACCCGCACCCATCAGTCCCGCCAATCCGACGATCTCACCCTGGTGAACCACCAGATTGGCATGATCGACCACGGTGCGGGAGGGATCCTGCGGATGGTGGACGGTCCAATCGCTGACCTTGAGCACCTCCTTGCCGATGTGCGGCACGTGCTCGGGATAGAGGTTGGTCAGCTCACGGCCGACCATCTTCTGGATGAGCAGATCCTGATCCAGAGGATGGTCCGCATCAATTCTCATACCGCCCACCGTGGAGCCATCGCGCAGAATGGTCACACCATCCGCAATCTGTCCCACCTCGCCCAGCTTGTGGGTGATGAGGATGCTGGTCACTCCCTGCTGGTCACGCAACTGCCTGACCAGATCCAGCAGATGCTCGGAATCATCGTCGTTCAAGGCGGCTGTGGGCTCATCCAGAATCAGCAGCCTGACGTGCTTGGACAGCGCCTTGGCGATCTCCACCAGCTGCTGCTTGCCCACTCCAAGATCCATGACCCTGGTGTCTGGTTTCTCGTTCAGGCCCACACGCTCCAAGAGACGCGAGGCCTTGGCCCTGGTGGTGTCCCAGTCCATTACGCCATTGTGGGCCTGTTCATTGCCCAGGAAGATGTTCTCGGCAATGGACAGGAAGGGGCTCAGCGCCAGCTCCTGATGGATGATGACGATGCCGTCGTCCTCCGAATCATTGATGGTGCGGTAGCGGCAAGGCTTGCCATCGAACAGGATCTCGCCGGTATAGCTGCCACGCGGGTAGACCCCGGACAGCACGTTCATCAGGGTGGACTTGCCGGCCCCGTTTTCCCCGCAGATGGCATGGATTTCGCCCTTGTGCACGTCCATGTCGACATTGGACAGGGCTTTTACCGGACCGAAGGTCTTGGTGATCCCCTGCATTCGCAACAAGACGTCCTCGTCGGACATGCTTTCACCTCCTGTGCGCCGACCGTCCCTCCCCTTAACAGGAAGCGGGACAGTCCGGCGCGACTGTGATGCCGACCTCACTTGGTCAGCTGATCGAATCGTTCCTGGGTCAGGTAGTTCGCCTTGACCAGATCGGTCAGGTTGTCCTTGGTGATGGCCTTGGGATCCAGCAGCTTCGAGGGCACCTTGATGCTGTTGTTGTCAAAGGTGCCGTTGATGCCGGTAACCTTCTTGCCCTGGGCAATTTCGATGATCATGTCGTAGACGGCCTCGGCCAGCTTGTTGACGTCCTTGAAGACGGTCTGACCCTGCAGTCCCTTGGAGATGTTGGCCACGGAGATCTCCATGGCGTCCTGTCCGGTGATCTTGGGCCAGCTGTCAGTATTGGGCTGGATGTCAGGCCTCTTGGACTGGATGGCGTTGATGACCCCCTGGCTTATGCCGTCATAGGGGCTCAGCACGGCATCCAAACGCTCGCCGTGGGCGTAGGTGGAATCGAGAATGGACTCCATATCCTTCTGAGCCTGTTCGGTCTTCCAGGACTGGACTGAGATCTTCTGCCAGTCGGAGAGTTTGAAGTCCTTGGTCACGCCGCCGCCATGCTGGGAGGGGCTGACCAGAACGCCCGACTTGAAGTAGGGCTGCAGAAGCTCCCAGGCACCCTTGAAGAAATACTTGGCGTTGTTGTCGTCGGGAGAACCGGTAAAGAGCTCAATATTGAATGGACCCTTGGCTCCGTTTTTGAGTCCCAGCTGATCGATCAGCCAGTTGGCCTCCAGCACGCCGGTGCGCTCAAGCTGGAATGTCGCATAGTAGTCAACAGCCTTGGTGTTCATGATCAGCCGGTCATAGGCGATGACCTTGGCCCCGGCATCCTTGGCCTTCTCGACAGCAGGCCCCACGGCGGTGCCGTCCTTGGAGGCCACCACCACGATCTTGGCGCCCTTGTTGACCATGTTCTCGATGTCGGCGTTCTGCTGGGCGGGCTTGTCATCCGCGAAGGAGAGCACTACCTTGTAGCCGGCCTTCTCCAGTTTGGTCTTCAGATTGTTGCCGTCCTTGTTCCAACGCTCCTCGGATTTGGTGGGCATGGAAACACCGATGGTGGCGCCTTTGCTGATCGCCCCTCCCTCTTGGGAGGAGCTGGAGGCACGTGATCCGCCGCAGGCGCCCAGTCCGGTCAGCATGGCGACCCCAATGACAGCCGCCATGGTTCGTTGCATCATCTTCATGAAGACTCCTTCATCCTTGAATTCTCGGGCAGGCATCTCCGTCTGCCTGGACCCCTTCATTGCAGGCCCAGTGGTCAGCATACCCAATTGCGTTAACTTTATCAACTCAAGAAAGCTGATTACCTATTCTTCTGTTTTGTACATGAATTTAATAATTCGCTCGAACTTTGGTCTTTCACCGGCGCAAGGGGGTTCACTGGGCGGGGGCAAGCCACGATCTTGGCTACACTGGAACCTATGGCACATCGATTATTCGGCTCACAGTCCTCACTGCGTGAGGCCAACCGTGCCCTCCTGCTGGATACGATCCGAAGATTCGGCGCCATGACCCAGATCGAATTGGCTGAAAATACCGGGCTCTCAACAGCAACTGTCTCCAACCTGGTACGTCTGATGGGTGATCAGGGACTTCTGGAGACATCCTCCACCACAAGAAACGGCCGCCGCGCCACGCTGGTCATGCTGGCCCGCCGCAAGGGCCTCGGGGTCGGGCTCTACATCGGCCGCCACGAGATGCGACTGGAAGTAGTCGACGCCAGCCATGCCATACTGGCAGAGCATGATATGGCTCTGCCACGCCAGCACAAGCCGGACACAACCCTGGAACGGGCCATGATCCTGATCAAGGAGACGCTGACTTCCATCGGTGCCCAATCGGATGAGCTTGTCGGTCTGGGCCTGGCCATGGGGGCCCCTGTGGACTGCAGAACTCACCAGCTGGCCATTCCCGGCATCCTGCGAGGCTGGGACAAACAGGATCTGATAGGCACCTTCCATGAGGCTTTTCAGGTGCCGGTCCAAGTGGACAACGACGCCAACTTCTCAGCCATGGCCGAGCTGAGAATGGGCGCAGCAGTCGGCAGACGAAACTTCGTCTACATCCACGCCAACGACGGGGTGGGCGCGGGAATCGTCATCAACGGCGAGATGTGGCGGGGCACCACCGGGCTTGCAGGCGAGATAGGCCATGTTCAAGTGGACCCCTTGGGCGATATCTGCATCTGCGGCAACCGCGGATGCCTGAATACGGTGGTGGACGAGAGCCGTTTGGTCTCCTTGCTCAGCGTGACCCACGGGAACATGACTCTGGAGGATCTGGTGGCCAATGCCGTCAAGGGGGACCCAGGGTGCAGACGGATCGTGGGAGATGCGGCCATCCGCATCGGCAATGTAGTGGCCGATCTTTGCAACGCCGTGGATCCCGAAGTAGTGGTCCTGGGAGGCATCCTGAGCACAACAGAAGACGTGTTTCTGGAGCCCCTTCGGGAGACTCTCCAGCGCATGCTCTTCCCCGATGCCATGGTCCCCATGGAGGTGCTCCCTGCCCGCTATCCGATTAACGGATCGGCTCTGGGGGCGGCTATGATGGCTGTCGATAGCGTCAACGAACACATTGATGTGTCCACAGAATCCGCGGGTCGATCATCGTAGAGGAGGTGACCTGGATTGCATGAAACCACTGTCCTGATGCAGATGGACGACCTCTGCATCAGGTTCGGGTTCGTTGAGGCCCTCAAACATGTAAGCCTGGATATTCGCCAACACGAGGTGCTTGCCGTCGTGGGCGACAATGGAGCAGGCAAGTCCACCCTGGTCAGGATTTTGTCAGGCCTGATCCGTCCCGATCGGGGTACGCTTATCTGGAAGGGCCGACCAACCAACATTCCCTCGATCAGAGTCGCCAATCAGTTGGGCATCGCAGCCGTCTTCCAAGGGCAGGACTTCTGCGACAACCTGGACGTCTCCTCCAACCTCTTCCTGGGCAAGGAACTGCGTGATCGTCACCATCGTCGCGATGACGAAGCCATGCGTCGGCGTACCCGTCAGGTCCTGCAGTCGCTGTCCTCCCCCATCCGTGTAGGCCAACCTATGGCCACCCTATCCCTGGGACAAAAACAGACAGTCTCAATCGCCAGAACCTTGCTGGACAATCCCGAGTTGATCCTCATGGACGAGCCGACGGCCTCCTTATCGGTCATGCAGTCCGCCGAGGTGCTCAACTACATCAAGCGCATGCGTTCCGAGGGCCGTAGCATTCTCATGGTCTGCCACGATCTGCCGGATGTCTTCGCGGTTTCCGACCGCATAGCAGTCATGCGCCAGGGTCGGCTGGTGGGGGTCCTGCCTACGGCCAAGACTACCTATGAGACTGTAATCGCGCTGATTTCAGGCATCGATCCCGAGGATGTCATCCAGGACCAGGAACAACTGGATGCCATGGCCAGAGCCAACGCCCGCGTCCACGCCCTGCGCGGCACCAGAAAGATCCTGCCTGAGCAATCATGAATGAAGGAACCCTAGAATGCAGCTGACCGATATCCTCCTGACCATTGCCTGCGCCCTGGTAGGGCTGGCGGTGGGACTGATCTACGGATTTCTGCCAAAGAAAAACGACCGGCTGACCGACTCGCAGCAACGCTGGACACCGATCCTATCCCTGATCGGGGTCGGCCTGGTGGTCGTTCTCATTCTGCTGGGACGTGACCTGGCCTCCTGGGTAACCATCGGAGGGATGATCCTTGGTCTGCTGATTGGCATGATACCGCCGCTCAACAGAGCTGCACTCAAGGTCTGGCCATGGCTGAGGCCCCGCACCGACAATCAAGGCCGAAAGCGTCGCTGAAAGCTGGCAATCACGCTTTTGCATTCATCGATGCGGGGCATTCCCCTCTTTTATGCAGTTATTTTTGGCTGCTGACCGGCTCCTCCTTGGCGCCCACCTGCCGGAAGAGGTGACGGACGTTGTGCCAGATGCGCCTGGTGACGCCAGAATGATTCATGGAGTACAGGTGGATGCCATCCACCCCGTGCGCCACCAGGTCGGCGATCTGCTGTGAGGCGTAGATGATGCCCGCCTCGCGCAGGCTGGCCCGGTCGTCACCCCAGCGCTCCAGGATGGACTCAACTGCCGCCGGGATCCGCGCCTTGCAGACCTCGCTCATGTGCCGTACCTGGCCCTCGTTGGTGATGGGCATGATGCCGGCCTCAATGGGCACCTGGATGCCGGCTGCCCGGGCCCGGTCCAGGAAGTCCAAAAAATCGGCGTTGTCGTAGAAGAGCTGCGAAACCAGATGATCCACGCCGGAATCCACCTTGATTTTCAGATTCTCAATGTCCTCCTCAGGCGAGGCGGCCTCCGGGTGGGTCTCCGGATAACAGGCTCCGTATATCGACAGGTTGGGCCGACGGGAGCGGATGTAGGCTGCCAGGTCGCTGGCATGGTCGAAGACTCCGGCAGGCTCGCGGCCCTCTACGCTGTCGCCGCGCAGAGCCAGCACCGCTGCCACCCCTGCGTCGTCGAACATATCCAGGGCCTGATCGATCACCTCGCGGTCCGCATACTGGGCGGTCAAGTGCGCCACGGCAGGGATGCCGTACTCGGTATGGATGGTCTTGGCTATGCGAGCCGTGGCCGTACGGTCTGAGCGCCGGCCGGTCCCGTAGGTCACCGAGATGAAGTCGGGCATCAGCCCTTCCAGACCATCCAGGGTGTCATAGATGGTGCCCACCGGGGCATCGCGCTTGGGGGGAAAGACCTCCAGGGAAAAGATAGGCTCATGCATGATCCGACTCCTGACTGGACGATAGCTCCGCACGCACCTGCTGTGCGGCGGCCACCATGTGCTCCAGACTGGGCCATGTCTCCTTGTCGCCTCGGGTCTTCAATCCGCAGTCGGGGTTGATCCAGACCTTGGCCACGTCCAGCTTCTTCAGGATGGCGTGGATCCGGTCCACGATCTCCTCGGTGGAGGGGATGCGCGGCGAGTGGATGTCGTAGACTCCGGGGCCTGCCTCAGTCTCGAACTTGGCCTCCTGAATGGCATCCAGGACGGTCAGATCGGAGCGGGAGGCTTCGAAGGAGATCACATCGGCGTCCATGGCATCAATGTCCTTGATGATGTCGTTGAACTCCGAGTAGCACATGTGGGTGTGAATTTGGGTAGTGGGTTTGACGCCGGAATGGACCAGCCGGAAGGCGGGGATGGCCCAGTCCAGGTATCGGCTGTGCCAGTCGGAGCGCCGCAGCGGCAGCTTCTCACGCAGGGCGGCCTCGTCGATCTGGATGATGCGGATGCCTGCGGCCTCCAGGTCCAGGACCTCGTCACGGATGGCCAGGGCCAGCTGGCGGGTCTGCTGCTCGTGATCGATGTCCTCACGGGGCCAGGACCAGTTGAGAATGGTCACCGGACCGGTCAGCATCCCCTTGACCACATGGTTGGTGCGGGACTGGGCGTATGAGGACCAGCGTACGGTGATGGGCCGGGCGCGGGAGATGTCCCCCCAGACGATGGGAGGCTTGACGCAGCGGGTGCCATAGGACTGGACCCAGGCATTCCGGGTGAACAGATAGCCCTTAAGGTTCTGGCCGAAGTACTCGACCATGTCGTTGCGCTCGAACTCGCCATGGACCAGAACATCCAGGCCTATCTGTTCCTGGTGGTCGATGACCTGGTCGATCTTGCGGGCGATGAAGTTGTCGTAGTCCTCCTGGCTGATTTCCTTCTTGCGCAGGCGGGCCCGCTCGGCGCGGACCTCGCCGGTCTGGGGGAAGGAGCCGATGGTGGTGGTGGGCAGCAGGGGCAGACCCAGCTCATGGGCCTGGATCCTCTGGCGTTCGGGCCGGGCAGGGGTACGCACGAAGTCCCCGTCCTCAAGGCCGGCCAGGCGCTGCTGCACCTGCGGGTCAGGCTGGACGCGGCTGCCGTCGAAGAGCTTCTGATTGTCAGCAAGGGCCTTGCTGGAGCGGCGCTGGTCCTCATTGGCATCGGCCAGCTGGGCCAGGTCGTGCAACTCGCCCAGCTTCTCCAGGGCGAAGGCGAAGTGGGGCCGCACGGTGACGGCATCCAGCCCGTTCTCGTCGGCCACGGTGTAGGGCACGTGCAGGAGGGAACATGCGGTGGACACCACCACGTTCGAGGTCACCTGGTGCAGGGCATCCAGGAGGCCCAGGCTGACCGCATAGTCGTTGCGCCAGATGTTGCGGCCGTTGATCAGGCCGGCGAAGATGGTGGTTCCCTCCGGCACGCCGTGCTCCTTGAGGGCCGCCAGATTCTCATCCCTGCCCTCGATCAGATCCAGGCCGATGCCGTCGAAGCCCAGGTCAGCCAGCCGATCGCAACAGTCGCCCACATGGCCGAAGTAGGTGTTGAGCAGAATACGGACCTTGCCCTGGTCGCTCTGGCGGGCCTTCAGGATGGGCTTGTAGAGGGTCTCGAAGAGGTCCTGGTCGCCCGGTTCCTTGTCCAGGACCAGATAGGGTTCGTCCAGTTGCACCCAGTCGGCGCCCAGGCCGATGAACCGCTCCAGTATGGTCGCGTAGGCCTTGGCCAGATCCTGCACCAGTGCCGGGTCCTGATCCAGCAGCTCGCCCTGGGGACCGCGTGCCAGCTTGAGGAAGGTATATGGGCCGATCAGCACCGGCTTGGCCGCGATGCCCTGCTCGCGCGCCTCCTGGAACTCCTTGAAGGGCTTATCGCCTTCCAGGGCGATTTTGGTGTTCTGATCGATCTCGGGCACCAGGTAGTGGTAGTTGGTGGTGAACCACTTCTTCATGGGCAGGGCGGTCACGTCACCCTGCTCCCCCTGGTAGCCGCGGCCCATGGCGAAGAGGGTATCCTCGGGACCCAGGCCCAGCTTCCGATAGCGCTCTGGCACGACGCCCAGGAGGATAGAGGTATCCAGGACCTGGTCGTAGTAGCTGAAATCGTTGACGGGAATCAGGTCGACGCCTGCCTGCTGCTGAAGCTGCCAGTGTCTGGCCCGCAGATCAGCGGCCGTGCGCCGAACCTCGTCCAGATTCCGTTCGCCCTTCCAATAGCCCTCGATGGCCCTCTTGAGTTCGCGGTGCGCGCCGATGCGCGGGAATCCGGACACGGATGTAATCGCTGCCATGAAACCTCCCAGTTTCGTCCTGATATCTTTGGTCAGCCTATCAGCGGCGGGGGGAGGCGGGTAATTGGTGCAAATAAGGTGTCGCCATAACCTGAATCGATAACGACAAGACGGCAGGCACAGGACTGATGCTCACCAAGACTGCCTGCAGAAGGTTGCCTCGAGCTTGTTCTGCCGGTCAGTCCTCCAGGTCCTGGGGGCCCAGAATGCCAAGCAGACGGGCCTGATGGGTTCCCCAGTCGGTCAATGGCCGCTCGGAGCCCAGCACGACCATAGTGGCCGGCGGCAGTCCAAGATTGAGCAGGTCCAAAAGGTCAGGATCGGAGTCGTCCTCGGCCAGCCACTGTGAGCAGATAGACATGGTGGGCTCATGCCCTAGGATAAGGACCCGGCGGTCACGGTCCTCGGTCTGTGCCAGCTGGTCGAAGACCGCCTGCATGCCGGACTCATAGAGGGATTCCCGGTAGTCGACCCGGGGTCCGTCACCCAGGGGTTTGAGCATGCCGTCCAGGGTCTGACGGGCCCGGGGCGCACCCGAGCAGATGATGCGGTCGGGCACCAGGCCCAAAGCGGTCAATCCACGGCCCATGATCCGGGCCTGTTTCTGGCCACGGTCGGTCAGCTGGCGGCTGCGATCGCCCTGTGACCCCTGGCGTTCCGTCTTGGCATGACGCATGAGCATGAGGGTTCGGCTGCACCTGTGCAGATCCTCGGCCTTCAGACCTTTTCGCAAACCCATGCCATGCTTCCTTTCCCAAAGTTCCTATCAGGCGTCTTTTCCATTATGACAGAGCCAGGTGAAAGAGCGGGCCATGGGCGATCAGCCTTCTTGCTCCTTGCCGTCTTCCAGAGTGCGCACCTGATGGTCCAGATCACGCAACACCTTGCGCAGCTTGCGATCGGAGACCCGGCGCAACTCCAAATCCTCGAGGTCCTCCAGGTCTTCCTTTTCGCGCTCGTGATTTGAGCCGCTGATCTTGGCAGGCCGCCGCCCCTGATCCACATCGGTCTGGTAGTCCTTGGTAGCCCGGATATGCTTGCGAAGAGCCTGCTGGCCGGGAGCCATGGCCCTGCTGGTCAAGAGGAAGCCGGTGTGCCCGATCATCTCGTGCTCGGGTCGGACCGCCAGACCGTCGGCCTTCCAGGAGCGCTCCAGGCTCTCCATGATCTCGGGTTCGGTCCACCGACCGTCGGCGCGCAGGGCCTCGGCCAGTCGGCTGAGCTGGGTGGTGGTGGTCACGTAGGCGGTCAGCGCGCCGCCGGGGGCCATGACCCGGTAGGCCTGCTCCAGACGGTTCCAGGGGTCCAGCATGTCCAGAACAATACGGTCGAATTCGTCCTCTGGCAGGTCGGCCGCAACGGTGTCGAAGTCGCCGGTACGCAGGTCCCACTGGACAGGGCGCTGCCCAAAGAATACGGTGGCATTGCCCATGGCCACCCTGGCGAACTCCTCCCGCCGCTCGATGCTGGTCAGTTTTCCTGCGGTGCCGATGGCATCCAGAAGACCCAGGCTCATGGCCCCTGAGCCAGCTCCCGACTCCAGGACCCTCATGCCGGGACGGATGTCACCCAGGAGAATGACCCTGGCCACATCCTTGGGGTACATGATCTGGGCGCCGCGCGGCATGGAAAGAATATAGTCCTCAAGCCTTGGACGCATGGCGGTAAAGGCCCATCCTCCGATGCCTCGCGAGGACTTCCAAGGCTTGGCCCTGTCAGGCACCCCTGTGTCGGTGTCGGCATCCTGCTTGTGACGCATCTGCCGCCACTTGTCGGCCGAGATGGTCACCACCACGGAGCCCTCGGGCAGACCAATCATGGCCTCGTGCGGCAGAAGACCGTGGTCGGTCTGGGTCAGGCCGCCTGGTTCCAGCATGACCGTCAGCTTGCGGCCACGCCGGTCGGTCAGCTGGACCCGCTCCCCTACGCTCAGCGGACCGCGTTTAAGGCTCATGCCTCCTCAGTCCTCCTCGCCCTTGGTGAACTGGGAGTTGTAGAGGGAGGCATAGGCCCCGCCGCGCTCCAATAGCTGGTCGTGGGTGCCCTGCTCGACCACCGAGCCGTGGTTGACCACCAGGATCAGGTCGGCATCGCGGATGGTGGACAGCCTATGCGCGATGACGAAGGAGGTCCTGCCCTTGCGCAGGGTGTTCATGGCCTGCTGGACCAGCAGCTCGGTCCTGGTGTCCACTGAGGATGTGGCCTCGTCCAGGATCAGGATGTCCGGATCGGACAGAAAGGCCCGGCAGATGGTCATCAGCTGGCGTTCGCCCTGGCTGAGCTCGCTGCTGTCCTCGTTGAGAACGGTGTCATAACCTTGGGGCAGCTTGCGGATGAACTCGTCCACGTGGGTGGCCTTGGCGCCCTCGATCATGGTCTGCTCAGGGATGGTCTGCCCCTCGCCCAATCCGTAGAGCAGGTTGTCGCGAACAGTGCCGTCGAAGAGCCAGGTGTCCTGCAGGACCATGCCGAAGTGGCTGCGCAGGTCTTGGCGCGTCACTCTGGAGGTGTCCACGCCGTCGATGGTGATGCGCCCGCCCTGGATCTCGTAGAAGCGCATGAGCAGGTTGACCAGGGTGGTCTTGCCCGCCCCAGTCGGCCCGACGATGGCGATGGTCTGCCCAGGCTTGGCTTCGATGGACAGGTCCTTGATCAGCGGCTCAGCCGGATCGTAAGAGAAGCGGACGTGGTCGAAGCGGACATGGCCCTCGACCTTGCCTCCGGTCTCCTGGCCCAGATGGTCGGGATGCTCGATGTCCGGCATCTCCTCGGCCTCGTCCAGGAAGTCGAAGACCCTGCGGCAGGAGGCCAGGGAAGATTGGAGCATGGTGCCCATGGAGGCCAGCTGGCCGATGGGCTGGGAGGCCTGACGGGTGTACTGGGTGAAGGCCTGCAGGCCGCCCAGGCTCATGCTTCCGTTGAGCACGTGCACGCCGCCGACGATGACTATGATCACGAAGCTCAAGTTGCCGAAGAAGGTCGACATAGGCGTGACCAGAGCCGAGAAGAAGGACGCCTTGAAGCTGGCCTGGTAGAGCTCCTGGTTGCGCTCCTCGAACTCCTCCTCCGCCTTGCGTTGGTGGCCGAAGGCCCGGACCACCATGTGGCCGGAGAACATCTCCTCCACGTGGCTGTTTACCTGGCCGGTGCGAATCCACTGCCTGGTGAACTGCGGCTGGGTCTTCTTGAGGATGATGCCCGCGCACAGGGCCATGACCGGGATGATGATGAAGGCGATCAGGGTCAGCAGGGGCGAGATGGTCAGCATCATGATGAAGGCGCCGATGATGGAGAAGACTGAAAAGAGCAGCTCGCCCAGAATCTGCTGCAGGGTGCCCGAGATGTTGTCGATGTCGTTGGTGGTCCGGCTCATGACCTCGCCGCGCGGGGTCCGGTCGAAGTACTGCAGGGGCAGCCGGTCCAGCTTGTCCTCGATCTGCCTGCGCATGGTGTAGACCGCGTCGGAGACCAGCCGGGTCATCAAAAAGTTCTGCACCAGCCTGACCAAGATGGAAATCAGGTAGATGCCGATGACAAACATGAGGATGGTGCCAAAGCGCCCCCAATCGATGCCCACGCCCACCTGGACGTTCATGGAGTCGATCATCCGGGCGAACTTGTCCTGGCCGCGGGACTGCAGGTAGGCGACCACAGCCTGCTTGGGGGTGCCGGGCTTGGCGCCCATCTTGACCAGCATGGAACCCAGCAGTCCCTCGAAGAGGACGTTGGTGGCCTCGCCCATGACCTTGGGTCCGATGACGATCATGGCCACGGCGGTCATGCCGGCGAGGACCATGACAATGACCCTCCAGGGGCTGACCAGCAGGTAACGGACCAGTCGGCCCACGGTGTGACGGTGTGCACCCACAGCTTGCGAGCCTGTATTTACGCTCAAGTTCTTAGCCATCTACTCGGCCCTCCCCTCGTCAATGCTGAGCTCTTCCACGTCGGGACCCTGCCCGCCCTGGGACTGGACGATCTCCTGATAGGTTGGGCAGTCCTCCATGAGCTGGTCGTGGGTGCCCCGGCCCACGATGCGGCCTCGGGCCAGGACCAGAATCTGGTCGGCCTGGCGGATGGATGCCGCCCTCTGGGCCACGACGATCTGGGTGGCCTCGCGGGTGACCGGCACCAAGGCCTCATGCAGGGCGCGGTCGGTGGTCATGTCCAGTGCGGAGAAGGAGTCGTCGAAGGTGTAGATGCGGGGGTTGCGCAGGATGGCCCTGGCCATGCAGAGCCGCTGCTTCTGCCCGCCAGAGAAGTTGGTGCCGCCCTCAGCCACACGAGCGTCCAGGCCCTCGGGGATCTCACGAACGAAGTCCTCGGCCTGGGCGATGCGCAGGGCCTGCCAGATGCGGTCGTCGTCGGCATCAGGGTCCCCGTAGTGCATGTTGTCACGGATGGTGCCGGTGAAGAGGGTGGCCTTCTGCGGGACCGGTCCAAAGATCAGGGCCAGCCGGTCGGGGTCGTACTCGCGCACGTCGTGGCCATCCACCAGGACCTGGCCGTCGGTGACGTCGAACATGCGGTTGGCCAGTCGGATGATGGTGGACTTGCCGGATCCGGTGGCCCCGATGAGGGCCGTCGTGGTGCCCGGCCGGGCGGTGAAGGAAATGTCCGAAAGGACCGGGTCCTGGGCGCCCGGGTAGCTGAAGTCCACGTGCTTGAACTCCAACAGTCCCTGGGGGTGCTCATTGCGGTAGGGGTGCTCGGGAGCGGTGATCTCGCTGGTGGCCTCCAGGACCTCATTGATCCTTCGGGCGGCCACAGCAGCCCTGGGCAGCATGACCGACATCATGGCGGCCATCATCAGGCCAGACAGGATGATCATCAGGTACTGGATGAATGCCTGCAGGGCGCCGATCTGCATGGCTCCGGAGTCGATGCGGCGGCCGCCGAACCACATGATGGCCACGTTGGACATGTTCAGCAGGAACCACATGAGCGGCACCATCATGCTCATCAGCCGGCCGGTGGAGATCAGGACGCCGTAGACGTCGCGGTTGGCCCTGTCGAAGCGGGCGGCCTCGGTCTTCTCGCGGACGAAGGCGCGGATGACGCGCACGCCGGAGATCTGCTCGCGGACCAGGCGGTTGACTGAGTCCAGCATGTTCTGCAGGCGGGTGAACAGGGGTCCCATCCTGCCCATGAGCACCAGGGCCACCAGGAGGACCAGGGGGACGATGACCGCCAGGGACCAGGTCAGGGGGCCGTCCTGGCGCAGGGCCAGAATCAGGCCGCCGATCAGCATGACCGGGGCCTGCAGAATGATCATCAGAGTCTGCATGGTGGTCATCTGCATCTGCTGGACGTCGTTGGTGGTGCGGGTGATCAGGGAACCTGCCGAAAAGCGCTCGATCTCGTTGAGGCTGAAGCCCTCCACCGAGGCGAACAGGTCCCTGCGCAGCTCGTAGCCCATCCTCATGGCCAGCCGGGTGGCGCAGTAGACGGCGACCACGTTGGCCACGATCTGGATGGCGGTGATGCCCATCATCTGCCAGCCGATCCGGTAGATGGCATTCTGGTCGCCTACGGCCACGCCCTTGTCGATGATGTCTGCCTGCAGGTTGGGCAGGTAGAGGTTCAAGGCCGTCTGCGCCACCTGAAAGAGCACCAGAACGGCCACCTGGAGCCAGTAAGGCCGCAGGTAGCGAGTCCATATCTTGATCACGTCAACATCCTTCACGCTTACAGGTCTGCCGCGGTCCCCGGCAGACAAACCACCACAGTCTATACCCATGCCCCGGGGAACGAATTTGCTATTCCTTGAGCTGATAGGGGCGTGTCAGAACGGGTCCGCAGGCAGTAACGTTCAGACGGCGAAGGCACCCCAGCGTCCGCCGCGGTGAACCACGGTCAGGTCCAGACCGAAGAGCTCGCTCAGGCGCGGACCGGTCAGTCCACCCTCCAAGGGTCCCTGATAGACGATGGTGCCCGGATCCGGATCGCCGGTGTCTTCGGTGTCGGCAGGACGCCGACCCATCATGGCTATCCGATCGAAACCCGGAGGAATCTCCTCAAGCCGGTGGGTGACCAGGATGACCGTGCGGTCCTTGTCCTCGCGGCCGATGTCGCTCAAGGCCCTGAGCACCAGCTCCCGGCCGCCTAGGTCCAGCCCGGTGGTCGGCTCGTCCAAGATAAGCAAATCAGGATTGGCCATCAGCGCCCGGCAAATCAGCACCCGGCCGCGCTCCCCCTCAGAGAGCCGGTACATGCGCTTGCCCTTGAGGTAGGCGATGCCGAACCGGTCCATGAGGGCCAGGGTGGCCTCCTCCTGATCGGGCGTAAAGGTCTCCTTCCAACGTCCCGTGGTGTCGCTGAAGGCAGTCAGCACCACGTCGTAGGGATCCTCCTGGGGGCTGATGGTCTTGGCCAGGCCGGCCGAGGCCAGCCCTATCCGATGCCGGTAGGAGAAGACGTTCACCTTGCCCAACCGGTTGCCCAGGATGTCCACACTGCCGCTGCTGGGGAAACCCCGGGTGCTCATCATGGCCACCAAGGTTGATTTGCCCACGCCATTGGGCCCGAAGAGCACCCACTTCTGCCCTTGTCCCACCTCAAGGTCGACATCGTCCAGTATGACCCGGCCCTGACGGCGGAATCCTACGTGATGCATGAGCACGGCCTGTTTTTCAGCCACGCTTTCGCCCATGGTCACAGGGCCGTTCCATAGGAGTCCAGGCGGGGATTGTCTCGGTTGCCTCCCACCAGGAAGAGCCCCAGCACGCCCAGGCAGAAGACCGCCGCTATGGCGATGGTGGCCCAGATGGGAACATGGGGCAGCCACATGCAGACCAGGAAGGCCAAGCCTGAACAGATGATCAGGGCCCAGACCAGGATTCGCAGCCACTGACGCACGCCGCTGGGAGCCTTCAGCAGACGAGGGTTGCGGTCGTTGGGGTCCACGGAGTCCTTCTGCAACAGGTCGTCGGTGTGCCCGGCAGGCTTCCACTCGGCGCCCTGGCCCGCCTCAAGCCGACGGGAGCGCTCCTGCAAGGCCCGTTCATCCATCACTCCGGCCCTGCCCTTGGCCGTCATCCTCCGGTCGTCGCTGCCGCCACGGCGGTTCCGCTTGGCCTGCGCCCTACGTTCAGCGCGGTTGGTCATATCCCACTGCCTCCATCCCTTCGATCGGCACCATACCTTTTCATATTAGCGTGGGCGCCGGTCGGCCGCAGGCAGGGTCATGGCGCGCTCATCGGCTCGTATGGGGGCAGGCAGTTCGGTGGCACCGGTCAGGTATCGGTCCACGGCAGCCGCACAGGAGCGGCCCTCCGCCAAGGCCCAAACCACCAGGGACTGGCCACGCCCGGCATCACCGCAGACAAAAATGCCGTCACGGTCAGTGGCGTAGTCGGCATCACGGGCCACGTTGCCGTGAGCGTCCAGGCCTACGCCGGTCTGTCCGGTCAGGGCGGCCGTCTCCGGATGGGCAAAGCCAACGCTGATCAGAACCAAGTCGGCAGGCAGGACGCGTTCGGTATCGGGATGAGGGATGATTCGGTCCTGATCGTCACGACTGACGTCGACCACGCGAACGCCACGCACCCGTCCCTCACGGTTCCGGTCGAAGCCGGTGGGGACACTGGTCTGGTCCAGATTGATCCGGTCATCGGAACCGTAGCCCAGGTACTCCAGGCTGTCCACTGAGTACTCATAGCGGCCGCCTTCCTCCATGGAGGAGGTGGGGTTGTAGAGCCGGGCATAGGTCGGCCAAGGCCGGTTGTCGGGTCTGGAAGGTGGCTCCCGGGGCCGGATCTGCAGGACGGTGACCGACTTGGCGCCTTGACGCAGGGCCGTGCCCAGGCAGTCCGACCCGGTGTCGCCGCCACCGATGATGATGACGTCCTTGCCGGCTGCATCGATGTCGTTGATGGGCTCGCGGCCCATGAGTTTGCGGGTGGGGTTGGGCAGGAAGTCCATGGCGTAGTGGATGCCCTTGAGCTCCCGTCCGGGCAGATCCACCCGCCGGGGTTCGGTGGAACCAATGGCCACCACCAAGGCGTCATAGCGGGCCCGCAGCTGATCCCAGCCCAGGTCTTGGCCAATTTCGACGCTAGTGCGGAATCGAGTCCCCTCGGCCTCCATCTGCTCCAGCCGACGGTCCAGCAGGGACTTCTCCAGCTTAAAGGCAGGAATGCCGTAGCGCAGCAGCCCGCCAATGGCATCGGCGCGCTCGTAGACCACGACCGTGTGCCCGGCCCGGGTCAGCTGCTGGGCACAGGCCAGCCCTGCGGGGCCCGACCCGACCACAGCCACAGTCATATCGGTCAGGCTCTGAGGCGGCCGGGGCTTGACCAGGCCCAGGGACCAGGCCTGGTCGATGATGGTCTGCTCGTCCAGTTTGATGGTGGTGGCCGGCTGGTGGATGGAGAGCACGCAGGAGGATTCGCAGGGAGCCGGGCAGATCCGTCCCGTGAACTCAGGGAAGTTGTTGGTCAGGCTGAGCCGCTCGTAGGCTTCCTCCCAGCGTCCTCGGGACAGCAGGTCGTTGAACTCGGGGATCAGGTTGCCCAGGGGACAGCCGGTCATGCAGAAGGGGGTGCCGCAGTCCATGCAGCGGGCGGCCTGCTCGGCGGTCCAGGGACCTGGACCAGTGGTCTGATGCACGTCCCGCCAGTCCTTCAGGCGTTCAGCCACTGGGCGTTCGGCGAGCTCGTGCCGGGTGCGTACCTTGAGGAATCCCTTGGGGTCGACCATATCAGTGCGCTCCTTCCATGACCTGGGCGTAGGTGGCGTCCCAGACGCCGGGCGCGTTGAAGTCCACCTGCTCGCGCTCGGCCTCTTCCATGGCCTTCTTCATGGCCAGATAACGGCGGGGAACCAGATGGGTGAACCGAGCCAGCGCGCTTGGCCAGTCCTCCACCAGGGCGGCCGCAGCCTTTGATCCGGTCAGCCGGACATGCTCGGCGACGAGATCTCTGAGCATGGCCGCCTGGTCCCGGTCGGGCTCCAGGGCCAGCAGGGAGCCGTCATTCCAGGCTTCAGGATTGAGCCGTGAGGCATCCATATCCAGCAGGTAGACATCCCCTCCCGAGAAGCCAGCGCCGAAGTTGCGTCCAGTGGAACCCAGAACCACTACCAGGCCGCCGGTCATATACTCGCAGCCGTGGTCGCCCAGGCCCTCGACCACGAAGCGGCCGCCACCGTTGCGCACGGCAAAGCGCTCCCCGGCCCGTCCAGCTACGAACATATCGCCTGAGGTGGCACCGAATCCTGCCACATTGCCGCAGATGACGGTTTGGTGCGGATCGAAGCGAACTCCCTGGGCAGCGTGGAGGACCAGACGACCGCCGGACAGGCCCTTGCCTGCATAGTCGTTAGCCTCCCCGATCACCCGGATGGTCTCGCCACGGGGGATGAAGGCGCCCAGGGACTGTCCGGCAGAACCTGTCAGCGTGATGTCCACGGTGTTCCGCGGCAGGCCGGCTGCCCCGTATTTGCGAGTGATCCTATAGCCCAGCATGGTGCCCACGCTCCGGTTGACGTTGCGCACGGTTCCCTTGACGGCCACCGGCCGACCCTCATCCAAGGCGTCGACGGCCTGATTGATCAACTCCACATCCAGGGACTTGTCTAGTTCGTGATCCTGAGCCTGGGTGTGATGCAGCACAGTGCCTGGGGTGGGGCCCGGCTTGCGCAGGATGGCGTCCAGGTTGATGCCCTGGCTTTTCCAGGCGTGCACAGAGGTGTCCCGGCGCAGGCACTCCACGTGGCCGACCGCCTCCTCCAGGCTGGTGAAGCCCAGGGATGCCAGGATCTCCCGCACTTGGCGGGCCATGAACATAAAGAAGTTGACCAGGTCCTCGGGCCGACCGGTGAAGCGCGAACGCAGCTCCGGATCCTGGGTGGCAATGCCCTGGGGGCAGGTGTTCTTGTGACAGGCCCTCATCATGACGCAACCCTCCACCTGCAGCGCCGTGGTGGCGAAGCCGAACTCCTCGGCCCCCAGCAGAGCTGCTATGACCACATCGCGGCCGGTCTTGAGCTCACCGTCGCACTGGACCACAATCCGCGAGCGCAGGTCGTTCATGACCAGGGTCTGCTGGGTCTCGGCCAGGCCCAGCTCCCAGGGGGTTCCCGCGTGCTTGATGGCATTGAGGGGCGCCGCTCCCGTGCCGCCGTCCTGGCCGGAGATGAGGACCACGTCGGCATGGCACTTGGCCACGCCTGCGGCCACGGTTCCCACCCCGTGCTCGGAGACCAGCTTGACATGGATGCGGGCTCGAGGGTTGGCCATCTTCAGGTCGTGGATGAGCTGCTTGAGGTCCTCGATGGAGTAGATGTCATGGTGGGGAGGAGGCGAGATGAGCTCGACCCCGGGTGTGGAGCGCCTGACCTGGGCTATCCAGGGCGGGACCTTGGCGCCGGGAAGGTGTCCGCCTTCACCTGGCTTGGCTCCCTGGGCCAGCTTGATCTGCAAGTCGGCGGCCGAGACCAGGTAGTCGCTGGTCACCCCGAACCGAGCCGAGGCCACCTGCTTGATGCGGCTGGTCCTGGCAGGGTCTGCAATCCGGTCCGGAGACTCGCCGCCCTCGCCCGAGTTGGACCTGGCCCCCAGCCGATTCATGGCCAGGGCCATGGTCTCATGAGCCTCCTGGGAAATGGACCCATAGCTCATGGCGCCGGTGGAGAAGCGGGTGACGATGGACTCGGCGGGCTCCACCTGGTCCAGTGGTATGGGTGCCCTGCCGGAGTGCAGCTCCATGAGGCCACGCAGGGTCATGCCCCGCTTGGCCGCCGCGTTCACATGGTCGGTGTAGGCCCTGAAGAGCCCGTAGTCCCCGCGCTTGGTGGACTGCTGGAGCAGAAAGATGGATTCGGGGTCGTTCAGATGGTCCTCGCCGGTGCGCCGCCAGTGGTAGTTGCCGCCTGTCTCCAGATCATGCCCGGATCCGGCGGTCCACTCGATGGGGTAGGCCACCCGGTGGCGCTGGGCCACCTCGGCAGCTATCTCATCCAGGCCTATGCCGCCCACCAGGGAGGTGGTGCCGGTGAACCAGCGGTCAATGACCTCACGGCTCAGCCCGACGGCCTCGAAGAGCTGGGAGCCACGGTAGGACATAATGGTGCTCACGCCCATCTTGCTCATGATTTTCAGGACCCCGGTGCTCAGGGCCCTGACCAGGTTGGCAGAGGCCTTTTTGGCGTCCACATGCAGGTCGCCGCTGTTGGCCAGGTTCTCCACGGACTCCAGGGCCAGGTAGGGGTTGACGCAGGCGGCGCCGTAAGCGATCAGCAGGGCCACATGGTGGACCTCGCGCACATCGCCGGCCTCCACTGCCAAAGAGACCTGCGTGCGGGTATGCTGACGAAGCAGATGGTGCTGGACTGCCCCAGTCAGCAGCAGGGAGGGTATGGGTCCCCAGATGTGGTTGGAGTCCCTGTCTGACAGGACAAGCACATTGCAGCCCTCCTCGATGGCCTGGTCCACCTCCCTTTCGATGGCTTCCAGACGCTCCTCGAGGGCCTTGCCGCCTCCGGCCACCTGGTAGAGGCCGCGGATCAGACGGGGGCGGAAACGGCCTTCCAGGACTGGCGCCCGGTCCAGGCGCTTGATCTGTGCCATCTGCACGGAGTCCACCACAGGCAGGTCGATGTGGATTTTCCAGGCGTGCTCGGGGGTGTCCTCCAAAAGGTTGGGCTCAGGGCCGATGGCTGAGGCGATGCTGGTCACCAGCTTCTCGCGCTCCCAGTCCAGAGGCGGGTTGGTGACCTGGGCGAATTTCTGGGTGAAGTAGTCGAAGAGCAAGCGGGACCGGCATGAGAGCACGGCGATGGGCGCGTCATTGCCCATGGACCCGATGGGCTCGCCGCCGCTTTCGGCCATGGGCCCCAGCAGCATGGTCAGGTCCTCCCGGGTGTAGCCGAAAGCCTGTTGCCTGCGGTGAACCGAGATGCGCGAGTAATTGACATGCTCGCGCTCGGGAAGGTCGTCCAGACGGACAGTCCGCTCGGAAACCCACTTCCTGTAGGGGTGCAGACCGGCCAGCTGGTGTTTGATCTCATTGTCGGGCACTATCCGGCCCTCTTTGGTGTCCGCCAGGAACATGCGTCCCGGCTCCAGCCTGCCCTTGACGACGATGGATTCCTGGGGCGTATCCTCCAGGACGCCGGCCTCCGAGGCCAGGACCAGGTGGCCGTCCTCGGTCAGCTGCCAGCGGCCCGGACGCAGGCCATTGCGGTCCAGCTGGGCGCCCACCAGGGTTCCGTCGGTGAAGACGATGGCCGCCGGTCCGTCCCAGGGCTCAATCAGTGTGTCGTTGTACTGGTAGAAGGCCTTCAGGTCCGGGTCCATGTCCGGATCCTGCTGCCAGGCCGGAGGCATCATCATGGAGACTGCATGGGGCAGGGACCGTCCGGCCAGGTGGAGCAGCTCCAGGGTCTCGTCGAAGGTGCCCGAGTCTGAGGCGCCAGGCGTATTGACCGGCAGCAGCTGGGCCATGTCGCCCAAGAGCTCCGAGCTCAGCTTTCCCTCGCGGGCCGACATCCAGTTGCGGTTGCCCTGGATGGTGTTGATCTCCCCGTTGTGGGCGATCATCCGGAAGGGCTGGGCCAGGGGCCAGGAGGGGAAGGTGTTGGTGGAGAAGCGGGAGTGGACGATGGCCAGGCGGGCCTTCATGGCCGGATCGCTCAAGTCGGGGAAGAAGCCCTGCAGCTGCTTGGCGGTCAGCATGCCCTTGTAGGTGATGGTCCGGTAGGACAGGGAGGCGAAGTAAACGCCCAGCTCGTGCTCGGCACGCTTGCGGACCCGGTACCCCAGCCGCTCCAGGTCCAGTCCTCCGCGGCCCTGAGGGCCGGCGTCGCACATGATGGGCATAAGGAATCGCGGCATGGAGGCCAGAGCCTGCAGACCCAGTCCGCCCGGGTCGGAGGGCACTGCCCGCCAGGCCAGGACACGCAGTCCCTCCTGGCCTGCAATCGATGCGATGGCCTCCTCCTGGCTGGCAGCCTGTGCCGGGTCCCTGTCCAGGAAGGCCATGCCCGCCAGATAGCGGCCGGCTTCAGGCAGATCCTGGTAGACACGGGTGCGCATGAACTCGTCAGGCATGGAGAGCATGATGCCGGCCCCATCGCCGGTGTTGGGCTCGGCTCCCACGGCCCCTCTGTGGTCCAGGTTGACCAGGACGCGGATGCCCTGCTCAACAATCAGTCTTTCGTCCTGTCGGTTGAGGGTGGCCACCATGCCGAAACCGCAGGCATCGTGTTCCGTATCAGGGTCATAGAGCCCTTGCGGACCGTGGACATGCAGATCGAGGGGGGCCGTGAATGACACCGCAATCACCTCATTCGTGGGACGCGGGCGGGGCCGGCATGCTCCACCCTTGAAGAGCCTGGTCATTGGTGAATAAACACAATAATGCATTCACAGGTGACATCCGTGTAACGTTCCGCAGTGTCTAACGAATTCCTACTGCCTCCAGGACCTGATCGATGACCAGATCATTGAGCAGGCGGCCCCGGCGGGTCACCTGGATCCTGTCGCTCACGGGATGCAGGAGTCCCTGGTCGACCAAAACCTTAAGAATCTTCGGGTCGGCCGGACGACCCGCCTGTCTGGTCAGCCGATCCATTCCTAGGCCTTCAGGCAGGCGCAGGGCCAGCATGACCGTTTCCTCCAGGTCCTGCCTCCAGCCCAGAAGCTCGGCATCCTGCCAGGGCACTTGTCCGGCATCCATGGCGGCTGCCCAGTCCCTGGGGTGGGCGATGTCCCAGGAGCGAATAGCCCGGGCACGCCGCTCCTCCAGGCCGGGCTCCGGCGAAAGCCACCAGTGTGTCATGGAAAGGGCCTCTTGCGTCGTTGACGTTCCTGTGGCTCTGAACCCGGGCGAAACGGAGGGCATGGGCTCCTGCTTCCGGGTTGCTTCCACCGGTGCCATGCCCGTGACCTGGCCTTCCAGAGCACGATAGTGGGAGTGAGCGCCGGGCCCGATGCCAGCCCAGTCCACGTTGTGCCAGTAGCCCAGGTTGTGGCGGCTCTCCTGGCCGGGGCGGGCCCAGTTGGAGATCTCGTACCAGTCAAGGCCTGCCTGGGAGAGCATGTCGTCGGCCATCTCGTACTTGGCCGCCTCGTCATCGTCATCGGGGGCGGGCAGTTGGCCCCGGCGCACAGCACGACCCATCTTGGTGGTGGGTTCCAGGGTCAGGGCATAGGCGGAGACATGGTCCACGCCCAGGTCCAGGGCAGCCTGCAGGCTGGTCCGCCAATCCTCAAGCCGCTCCCCCGGCGTCCCGTAGATCAGATCCACGCTGGCCCTGAGACCCAAATCCCTGGCGGCGGCTACATCGGTGGCCACATTGACCGGGGTATGAGTGCGGTCCAGGGTGGCCAGGACGCTGGGCACTGCTGACTGCATACCAAAGGAGACCCGGTTGATGCCCCCCTGGAGCAGCTGCTCCAGGTAGGCCCGATCCACGGTGTCAGGGTTGGCCTCGGTGGTGATTTCGGCCCCCGGGGTCAACCCCCAGAGGTCGGCCACGGACTCGACCATGCGCACCAGATCCTGGGCAGGCAGAATGGTGGGCGTTCCGCCGCCGAAGAAGATAGTGGATACGGGCGGCTCTATCAGGCCCCGGGAAGTCTGCCAGGCGCGGACCATGCGCATCTCCTGAATGGCCAGGTCGGCGTAGTGCTCCCGGCTGGCGCCCCCGCCCAGGTCCCGGGCCGTGTAGGTATTGAAGTCACAGTATCCGCAGCGGCGCATGCAGAAGGGCACATGGATGTAGACCTGGTAGGATCCCACCCGTTCAGCCCTCCTTCTTGGCGGCAGCCCGGATCTTGTCCTTGGTGTCCCGATCCTGGGCCTGGCCCGTGCTCAGGGCGGCGATGAAGGCCTCCTGGGGCACTTCGACATGTCCCAGCATCTTCATGCGCTTCTTGCCGGCCTTCTGCTTCTCGAGCAGCTTGCGCTTGCGGGTGATGTCGCCCCCGTAGCACTTGGCCAGCACGTCCTTGCGCAGGGCGCTGATGGTCTCGCGAGCGATAATCCGCGACCCTATGGCCGCTTGGATGGGGATCTCGAACTGCTGGCGCGGAATCAGCTTGCGCAGTTTCTTGGTCATCATCACCCCGTAGGCGTAGGCCTTGTCCTTGTGGACGATGGCCGAGAAGGCATCGATCTTCTCCCCCTGGATGAGGATGTCCACCTTGACCAGGTCGGCGGACTGAGTGCCGTCGGGCTGGTAGTCCAGGCTGGCGTAGCCCTTGGTCCGGCTCTTCAGCTGGTCGAAGAAGTCGAAGACGATCTCGGCCAGGGGCATACGGTAGTGCATCTCGACGCGCTCGGGGCTCAGGTACTCCATGGTTCCCATCTGCCCGCGATGGTCCTGGCAGAGCTCCATGACCGGTCCGATGAACTCCTTAGGAGTGATGATGTCGGCGCTGACCACGGGCTCCAGAATCTGGCGAACCTTGCCATCGGGGAACTCGCTGGGGTTGGTCACCGTGTGCTCGCTGCCGTCCTCCATAGTCACCTGGTAGGTGACGTTGGGGGCCGTGGCGATCAGATCCATGCCGAACTCCCTGCTCAGGCGCTCGGTGACGATCTCCATGTGCAGAAGCCCCAGGAAGCCGCAGCGGAAGCCGAAGCCAAGGGCCACGGAGGTCTCCGGCTCGTAGACCAGGGCGGCATCGTTGAGCTTGAGCTTGTCCAGGGCGTCGCGCAACTCGGGGAACTGGGCGTTGTCGATGGGGAAGAGCCCGGAATAAACCATGGGCTGGGGGTCCTGATAGCCAGGCAAGGGCTCCTTGGCCGGGTTGGACTCGGTGGTGACGGTGTCGCCCACCTTGGACTGGCTGACGTCCTTGACGCCTGTGATCACGTAGCCGACCTCCCCGGCCCCCAGGGCCTTCGTGGGGGTCATATCGGGGCTGATCACGCCCAGTTCGATGGGGTCGTGCACGGTCCCCCGGCCCATCATGCGGATCTTCTGACGCTCCTTGAGTTCGCCGTCCACCATTCTTATGTAGGTGACGATTCCCCGGTAGGAGTCGTAGACCGAGTCGAAGATGAGGGCGCGGGCTGGGGCCTTGGGATCCCCTTTGGGGGCCGGCACCTGGTCCACGATCCGATCCACCAGCTCGCGGATCCCCTGGCCGGTTTTGCCGGACACCCGGAGCACCTCGCCCGTGGAGCAGCCGATCAGATTGGCGATCTCCTCGGCGTGCTTGTCCGGCTCGGCCGAAGGCAGGTCGATCTTGTTGAGGACGGGGATGATGGTCAGGTCATCCTCCAGAGCCATATACAGGTTGGAGAGGGTCTGCGCCTCGATGCCCTGGGTGGCGTCCACCAGCAGAACCGCGCCCTCGCAGGCCTCCAGGGCCCGGGAGACCTCGTAGGTGAAGTCCACATGGCCAGGGGTGTCAATCATGCCCAGGGTGTATTCGACGCCATCCTTGACCCAGGGCAGGCGAACGGCCTGGGACTTGATGGTGATGCCGCGCTCCTGTTCGATGTCCATCCTGTCCAGGAACCGATCGTGCATCTCGCGCTTGGGCACAATCCCGCTCAGCTGCAGGATCCGGTCGGCCACCGTGGATTTGCCGTGATCGATGTGGGCGATGATGCAGAAGTTGCGGATCAGCGATTGGTCGGTGAATCCTGGTTGGTTCTTGGCTTCCTGCACCGGTCTGCTCTCCTCACGTACGTCTGGTCTAACGATTCTAGACGATGCCCTGGGCCGAAGCGCCCGCTCCAAAAGGATTCTTCTCGCGGTCAGGTGCTAGTATGGTGGTTTGTCTGTACAGATACATTCATCGTTTGGAGCAACATTGGCAAACATCAAGTCGCAGAAGAAGCGGGTCATCACCAACGAAAAGGCGCACCTGCGCAACAAAGAGGTCAAGAGCGCGATCAAGACCTCCGTGCGTTCCGTGCGCAAGGCTGTGGATGCCGGTGACAAGGAGGCCGCTCAGGCTGCCTATCAGGTGGCCGCCCGCCGTCTGGACAAGGCCGCCGGCAAGGGTGTAATCCACCGCAACCAGGCCGCCAACCGCAAGTCCGGTCTGGCCAACGCCGTCAACGCCCTCTGAAGCGCCCCACAAGGGCCGGTGATCCAAGCGCTTGGATCACCGGCCCTTTTTGACGCCCGGCTCCCCTTTTGAATTCTCGTTGGCATCCTTGTCGTCGTGCTGGATGGTGACGCTGATGTCCGACCGGCCGCGCATCAGATGCCGGATGGCCCTGGTCAGCTGGGCATCGTTGAGCGGCAGCCGGGCCGAGCGCCGGTCCATTGCCCCAGGCACCAGGATGTCGAATTTTGCCGAGATGATGCGCAGGACGACCACCAGGGCCACGATGGCCAGGTCCAGAGCCATGTCGACCCGGACCGGATATAGCCCATGCTGCCGGGCGCGCGCGGAGGCCAGGGTCAGCAAGCAGCCGATCAGGGAAGGCAGCGCGTACCAGTGCTGGTCCTGGATGACTGCAGGCACCTGGCTGAGAAGGATGTCTCGAATGAGCCCCCCGACCAGGGCCGTGGCCATACCCATGAAGATGGCTGTCATGCCGCCGGTTCCGCACATCAGTGCCTTGGCGGTCCCGTTGACGGCGAAGGATCCCAGCGCCATGGCATCGGTGACCAGCATGGACCAGGTCATCCTGCTGATCTCGGGATGGGCGACAGCCACCACCAGGCCTGATGCCAGGGTGACGATGACCGAGCCCTTGTCGGTGATGCCGCTGGGGGGCACCTGGCCCAGCAGGACATCACGGACCACTCCGCCGCCCAGAGCGCTGATCCATGAAACCAAAAGGATGGCGATGATGTCGTAACCCTTGCGCACGGCAGCCAGACCGCCCGAAAGCCCGCAGCTGAAGATGCCCAGGTACTCGATGACCATGAAGATGAGGTTCCCCTCCAAGGCCGTCTTCATCCCGCGCTTCTCCTCCCGGATTCGTCCCGCACTCAAGTCTGTCTATAGATTAGCCAACCCCACAGCTGAACAGGCCGATGATGTGCACAAGGCCACAAAGATAACGGAAGGCGGCGCAGGGCGAAGTGTCGCCCTGCGCCGCCTTCCTCTTAAGACCTGCCAGGCAGGCATGGGTTCAGCGTTCAGCAGACCTTCCACATCCAGTCGTGCGGATCCTCGATCTCGCCCAGCTGGATGCCCAGGAGCTCGTTGCGCAAGTCCATGGTGACCTCGCCCGAGCCTCCGTCGGCCACCTGAACGTCGAAGTTCTCGGACTTGAAGCGCCCGATCGGGGTGATGATGGCAGCAGTCCCGCAGGCGAACACCTCGGTGACCTCGCCCGAGCGGATGTCATCCAGCAGGGTGTCCAGACGGATCATGGTTTCCGTCACGTCCCTGCCGTTGTCCTGTGCCAGAGCGATTAGGGAGTTGCGGGTGACGCCGGGCAGAATGGTTCCGGTCAGGCTGGGGGTCTCCAGGTGTCCGTCCTTGTGGACGGTGAACATGTTCATGCCGCCCAGCTCCTCCAGGTAGGTCTTGGTGGCCGCATCGACGAAGCAGACCTGCTCGCAGCCGTGCTCGGCACCGCGGTTCTCACCCAGCAGGGAGGCCGCATAGTTGCCGCCGCACTTGGCAAAACCTGTGCCGCCGGGGCCGGTGCGGAACCACTTATCCTCCACCCAGATGCTGACCGGCTTGACACCGCCGGCGAAGTATGGTCCCGAGGGCGAGGCGATGACGCAATAGTCCACCGCATGCGGAGCGCGCACGCCCAGGAAGGGCTCGGAGGCGAACATATAGGGGCGCATATAGAGCGTGTACTCGCGCCGCTTGGGCACCCAGTCTGCGTCACGGCGGACCAGGGCCGCGACCGATCCTAGGAAGTCATTGGGCTCGAGCGGAGGCAGGGCCAGGCGCTTGGCTGAGTTGTAGAAGCGCTGGGCGTTGGCATCGGGCCGAAAGAGCCAGATAGAACCATCGTCGTGGTAGTAGGCCTTGAGCCCCTCGAAGGCCTCCTGGGCATAATGAAGCACCGAGGCACCTGGATCAAGGCTCAGCGGCCCGTAGGGCTCAACCCTGCGATCCTTCCAGCCGTCATCCGAGGTCCATCCCATGTGGGCCATGTTGTCTGAGAAAAGCTGGCCGAAGGCGGGCTTGTCAATCAGCCGGGCACGTTCCTCGTCAGAGGCTGGATGATCGTTGGGAATGACCTGGAAAGCGTCCGCCAACTCATTGAGTGCCTTCGGGTCGTGATGTGATTGCTCTGCCATTATCTACCACTTCTTCTTGCTGCTGTATCTGGTTGCTCGGGTGCGATGCTTATGGCGATGCCCGGTACCCGAACTATCGCATAGGCAGACCCAAACCTGTCCGGCGCATTTCGCATAGTGACCGTCTCAGACAAAAAGGCCGCAGGATCGTGATGATCCCACGGCCTTATAGAACGGAACTCTGGGTTCACTCGCCCTGGGCGTCGGCCTCCGGAGCAGCTTCCACATCGGCCTGTTCGGTCTCCTCGGAGGGGGTCTCCAGGCTCTCCTCCTTGGGGATCTCGACTGAGACGATGGAATCCTCCATATCGTCGATGACCAGCTCGGAGCCCTCGGGCAGCTTGACGTCCTTTGCCAGGATCTTGTCGCCCTCGGACAGGCCCTCCACGCTGATGTCGATGCGCTCGGGCAGGTTGGACACGTCAGCCCTGACCTGCAGGTTCTGGGTGTCGACCAGCGCCACGGCGGCGCCCTTGGTCTCGCCGCTGACGAAGACAGGCACCTCCACGGTGACCTTCTCGCCGGCGCGGACCTCGTAGAAGTCGATGTGCTCCACCTGGCGCTTGACCGGGTTGCGCTGCACGTCCTTGACCACGGCCGTCTTGGTCTGTCCGCCGAAGCTGATGGAGAAGAGGGCGTTGGCACGACGCAGGGCCAGAGTGGTCTCGCGCATGGGCAGCTTGATGTAGTCGGGCTGGGCGCCGCCGGCGTAGATGGTGGCGGGAATCTGCTGGGCCACGCGCATGCGGCGTGCCGCTCCCTTGCCGAATTTGTCGCGGACTTCGCCATCGAGCTTAATTGTGTTAGCCATGCTGGCTTCCTTCCTTGAGTGGTTCCTCAAGACCGACCTGGGCCGGTCCTGGCGCATCGCCGCGTCGGATTCCGGACCGCCCATAAGGAAAGGCCGCCGATGATCCAGCCGAGTCGATAACGGAGGCCATGAATCCTCCCTCGCCAAAGCAACATGTGTACTTTAGCACCCAGTCTGCCCTTTTCCAAGTAGGCGGCTATTCTGGACATATCCCGCGATTATTGAAGGAGACAACGTGTCGTTACTAGCATCGGCCAAATCTTTTATGGCACACCAAGTGGGTCATGGGGAGGGACCGACTGGCGAGGAGAATGGGGATCCGTCACAGGCCTCCCCCCGGGCCGCCGAGGAGTCACTCGCCCTGCCCAACACGCATTTCTGGTCGGCCGACTACGCCACCACCACGCGCATGGATCCAGCCTCGGGGCTGCTTTCGGCCACCACCGCCGGCATGGGACCGGTGCCAGACGACATGACTGTCTATGACATCTACGCCGACCGGGCCCGCCGCACCCCCGACCAGCCGGTTCTGCACTTCGTAGAGAACGGCAGCTGGACCTACCGGACCGGCCGTGAGATCCTGCATGACATCAGAACCACCGCCAAGGGCTTCTTGCACTATGGGCTGAAGAAGGGCGATGCCGTGGCCTTCATGTGCAGGACCAGCTACGAGTGGGACATCGTGGATGCCGCAGTCCTGTCCATCGGCGGGGTCATCGCCACCATCTACGACACCGATTCGGCCGAGCAGATTCGATTCATCGTCAACAACTCCGACGCCAGGCTGCTGGTGGTGCAGACCGCAGAGATGCGCGCCAAGGCCGAGGGGGCCGACAAGGACTGCCCTACCCTGGAGCGGATCGCCTGTCTGGAGTCCGGGGCCCTGCAGGAGCTGCAGGCCTACGGGGAGTCGGTCAGCGACACCGAGCTTGACGAGCGGATCAACTCCATCCACAAGACTGACCTCTGCTCCATCGTCTACACCTCGGGTTCCACGGCGGCGCCCAAGGGCGTGGAGATGACCCATGAGCATTACTGCCAACTGGCCAGAAACCTGAACGCCTTCATCCCCAATCTGACCCTTGACCCGGATGGATCCATCCTGCTTTTCCTGCCCCAGGCACACACCTTCGCTCGGGCCATCAGCTACGGGGTCGTCTACGGAACCATGCACGTGTACATATCCTCTGGACTGGCAACCCTGCTGTCTGACCTGCAGGAGTCCAAGCCTACAGTCATTATCGGCGTGCCCAGGGTTTTCGAGAAGGTCTACAACGCCGCCTCCCAGAAGGCCGGGCACGGTATCAAGGGCAGAATCTTTAACGGAGCTGCTCGGGCGGCACGCACCTATATGGAGGACATCTCTCGCCAAGGCTGGCCAACCAGGCGAAGCGCCCTGCGGAGAGCCCTCTACGACCCGCTGGTCTACTCTTCCCTACGCCAAGTCATGGGCGGACGGGCCAAGTGGATCGTCTCCGGAGGCGCTCCTCTGGACCCGGAGCTGCTGGGGTTCTTCCGCGGCTCCAATGTCCCGGTCTATGAGGGCTACGGCCTGACTGAGACCACTGCGCCCTGCGCCTTCAACCCTCTGGGCACCCCCTACCACAGGGGCTCGGTGGGCATCCCCTTCCCGGGATTCACCATCCGCATCGCATCGGACGGCGAGGTGCAGATCAAGGGCGTCTGCGTATTCCACAGCTACCACAAGAACGAGGAGGCCACCCGCGATTCCTTCACTGGGGACGGCTGGTACGCCACAGGCGACTTGGGGCGGCTCTCCCGAGACGGGTTCCTCTTCCTGACCGGGCGCAAGAAGGACCTGATCATCACGGCCGGAGGCAAGAACGTCTCCCCCAGGCCCATCGAGGAGGTCATCGAACGTTCCGAGATCGTCTCCCAGGCTCTGGTTCTGGGCGACAAGCGCCCCTTCATTTCTGCCCTGGTCACCCTGAACGAGTCCGCCCTGCGGCCCTGGCTGGCATCCAAGGGGCTGGATCGCAACATGTCCCTGCAGGAGGCGGCGCAGAACGCCGTGGTACGGGCCGAAGTCCAGGAGTATGTGGACCGGGCCAATGAGGGCGTCTCACGGGCCGAATCGGTGCGCAAATTCATCATTCTGCCCGAGGAGTTCACCCAGGACAACGGGCTGATGACACCATCCATGAAGGTGATCCGGCCCAAGGTCATCGAGCGCTATGCCGACCTGCTGAACACCCGGATGTACACGGCCAAGCGCACCCCGGCACCCCGCCGCTGAGCACGATCAGAACCCCAGGCGATCCAGCTGCCTGGGGTCGGTCTGCCAGTTGCGGGCCAGCTTGACGTGCAGATCCAACCGGACCTTGCGACCCATGGTCCGGTTGACGGCAGTACGCAGCTTTTTCTTCACCCGCACCAGATGCTCGGCCCCACGCCCGATGACGATGGGCTTCTGGGAGTCGCGCTCTACATAAATGCCGATCTGAACTGTGTCGCGTCCGCCCTCCGGATCCGGTTCGATGGACTCCACACGGACGGCCAGGGAATGGGGTAGCTCGTCGTTGAGCTCTTCCAGGTAGGCTCCGCGAACCATCTCGGCGATCATATCTTCTGGACGCTCCTCGGTCAGCTGGTCGTCAGGGTAGAGCTGGGGGCCCTCGGGCATGGCATCAATCAAAACCTGTGCCACCTCGTCCACGTTGTCAGCCTCCATGGCACTGACCGGAACGATCTGAGAGAAGTCTGCAAAGACGCCAATCTCCAGAAGCTTGTCCACCAGCTGGCTCTTGCCCAGTTGGTCGATCTTGGTCACTATGGCGATCAGGGGCTTTCGCCAGATCCACTTGCCGTCCTTGTCCTTGCGGGCGAAGTCGGACCGCAGCCGGCTGAGAATGCGACGGTCGCCAGGGCCTATGGCTTGGTCGGCAGGCAACAAAAAAGCAATGGCGTCCACGTCCGACAGGGAGGCCTCCACCACGTCGTTGAGCCGCTGGCCCAGCAGGGTGCGCGGACGGTGAATGCCCGGGGTATCCACCAAGACCACCTGGGCCTCAGGGCGGGTCATAATCCCTCGAATAGCCTTGCGGGTGGTCTCCGGCCGGGAGGAGGCGATGGCGATGGGCCTGCCTACCAGGGCGTTCATGAGCGTGGACTTGCCCACATTGGGTCGGCCTACTACTGCCACAAACCCCGATCGGTGGACCGGCGCCTTGGCATCACTGTGTTCTTCCTTGGTCATGAATTCTCCTGACTGCCCTGCCCGGGTTGATCCCCGTCGGCCTGTTGGTCTTCTTGCCCTACACCGTCCTCCAGGGCGATGCTGGATCCGTTGGCTGGCTCGACCACGATGGTGGCGATCTTCTTGCGGCGACCCACGGCTTCTCCTGCGGTCAGCCTGATTCCTCGGGTCACTGCCGATGAGCCTGAGACTGGCACGGAGCCCAGCAGCTTGGTCAGCAGGCCATAGACCGTATCCACATCGTCCTCGTCGATGGTGATCTCGTAGAGCTCCTCCAGGTCGGCAATGGGCGTGCGGACCGGCAACTGCCAGGTGTGTGGGCCGATCTGCTTGGGCTCATCGTGCTGGACCTGGTCATGCTCGTCCTCCAGCTCGCCCACGATCTGCTCGATGGCGTCCTCAATGGTGACCAGGCCGGCGATGCCCCCGTATTCGTCCACGACCACAGCCAGGTGGTGGCGGGAGCGCTGCATGTAGTGGAAGAGGTCGTCCACCGGCTTGGATTCAGGCACCAGGACGGGCCGACGGATGATGGAGGCGATCGATCTGTCGCCCTTACGGCTAAAGGCCAGGGCGCGGACCACATCCTTCAAGTAGACGATGCCGACCAGGTCATCCACGTCGTCGCCAATGGCGGGAATGCGGGAGAATCCCGACCGGGAGAAGAGCTTCAGGGCCGAATCCAAAGTGGCATCCTTGGAGATGCAGATCATATCGGTGCGAGGAACCATGATCTCCCGGGTAAGCGTAGTCGACAGGGTCAGCACGTTCTTCAGCATCTCGGAGATCTCCGGATCGAAGGCGCCGGCCTCCACCAGCTGGTCGACCATGGCACGGCCCTGTTCGATCTGGATCTTCTCCAGTTCCTCGTCGTCGGAAAGGTCGCCACGATGGTTTTTGCGGGAACGGGCCTCAGCCTGCCGCCGATGCTTGAAAGGCGTCAGAAGAACGGCCAGCCCGACCAGACGCACGTGCTTGAGCAGCGTTTCCATAGGCTGGCGGGAGCGGCCATGCGGACCCAGGGTGACGGAGACGGCGGCCACCAGGATGGCCATGACCACTCCACACAGCAGCTGCTCCCAGAGGGACAGGCCGCCAAGAGCAGCCATGCTGGCCACCAGGACGCCGACCATGATGTCGCAGATGATGCGGAAAAAGGCACAGGCGCTTCCGGTCACCTGCCGTTGGGAGATCAGACTCTGGGCCCGATGAATACGGTCGATTCGCTTCATCCTAGAGAACTGGCTGAGTTCCTGATCGGTCTGCAATCCCAAGATCAAATTGTTGAGACTGGATCGGGTCACCCGGTTGAGTGCACCCTGGGCCTCGGCAAGCGCCAGGGAGAGCACGACCAGGGCGATTACGGCCAAAGCCATGATCACCAGGGCGGCGATGGTCCGCTCACTCATGGGATTTGCCTCCCTGATGGGCATCGCGGCCGTACCGCTCATAGATCTCCAGAGCATTGGTGGCCCCGGCCGGCAGCGCGGCATCCGTGATGGGCCCTTGGCGCAAGGCCAAAAAGGTCAACAGGAGTTGGCGCTGCAATCCAAACATCTGCGCCTCCTGCTCCCTGCTGACGTGGTCATACCCCAGCAGATGCAGGGTACCGTGGATGGCCAGCAACAGCATCTCCTCCATGGTGGAATGGCCGGCTGCCAAGGCCTGCTGCGCCGCCACCCAGGGGCAGATGACGATATCGCCCAGGATTCCCTCCTGCCGATGGTTTTCATCGCCGGGGCGCAGCTCGTCCATGGGAAAGCTCATGACATCGGTAGGACCGTCCAGGTTCATCCAGCGCTCATGCAGCACCGCCATGGGCTCGGGATCGTTGAAGATGATGGTCATGTCGGACTGGGTGCTCACCCGCATCTGGTCCAGTACCCATACCCCCAAGTCGGAGAAGGTCTTGGCATCGATCAGCCATTGGGTCTCGTTGGTCACTTCTACGCTCATGCCTGCTCCCGTCCCCGGTTGCTGGCTTGATCGGCGCGGTCGTAGGCCCGGACAATCTGCCCAACCAGTCGGTTGCGCACAACATCGGCCGCCTGCAGGTGTACGAAGGCAATATCGTTGATGCCGTGCAGCACCTGTTCTATAGTGGCCAAACCAGATGCGGGCCCGCCCAGATCCACCTGGGTGACGTCGCCGGTGATGACCATCTTGGTGTTGAATCCAAGACGGGTCAAGAACATCTTCATCTGCCTGCGGGTGGTGTTTTGCGCTTCGTCCAGGATCACAAAGGCATCGTTCAGGGTACGCCCGCGCATGTAGGCCAACGGGGCAACCTCAATGGTCTCATCAGCCAGAAGCCGATGGAGCCGCGAGGTGCCCAGCATGTCAGCCAGGGCATCGTAGAGGGGCCGCAGATAGGGGTCTACCTTCTCATTGAGGGTGCCAGGCAGGAAGCCCAGGCTCTCCCCCGCATCCACGGCAGGCCTGGTCAGAATGATACGCCCGATGCGCCCGGCCCGGAATTCCTGCACAGCCTTGGCCACCGCCAGATAGGTCTTGCCGGTGCCGGCCGGGCCGATGCCGAAAGTGATGGTATGCGTTTCAATGGCGGCCACGTAAGCAGACTGGCCAGCAGTCTTGGGCCTGATCGGACCCTTGGAGGCCTGGGTCAGAGGGCGGCGACGAACTGCAGCGGGGGCCGCCTGGCGGAGTTGGCTGATGCCTTCCAGTGTGTTGTCCCCCTCGGACTCTGCAATGGCTGTCTCCTGATAATTGCGGTCTGTAATGTTAATTGTCCGCCCTTCTGGAGGGGAGTAATCGGCTGCGTCGGCCGTCCCCAAGCGGCGATGGTCCAGTATTCGCCCCACCTGATCGGCATCCACTGGGACCTGGTCGGCTGTCTGCATGAGTTCGGTCAGCAGATCCCGTATTTGAGCCGCCTGAACGTCCCCCTGCCGGTCCTGAGCCTGCAGCATGATCTGGTTGCCACGAACCAGGATGGACACTGCCGGGAAGGCGCGCTCAATCCTGTCGATGACTGCATCCTCCGGCCCCAGCACCTGAACCGGGTCGATCCCCTCCGGAATCTCCAGGGTTCGCGTAGTTACCGCCACGGATTCCCTTCCTGCACGATGACGATGGTGAACACGGGCGTCACTCGGGCAACACCTGTCCGGTCAGGACGTGTGCGTGGACATGGAAGACTGATTGGCCGGCATCCTCCCCCGTGTTGAAAATCAGCCGGTAGGCTCCATGATAGTCCTGATCGGCGATCTGCTGCGCCACCTGGACGATGTGGGCCAGAGTGTCAGGATCAGCCTTGGCCAGGTCGGCCACCGACGCATAGTGGTGACGCGGGACGATCAGGACATGGACGGCGGCCTTGGGGTTGGCATCCTTGAAAGCGTAGACGGTCTCATCCTCATAGACCTTTTCGCTGGGGACCTCCCCTGCCACGATTCTGCAGAAAATGCAGTCCTCCTGTCGATCGTCATCGCTCATGACCACTCCTTGCTTCCTTACTGTTTGCCGAAATTGCTGTTTTTGGTGTTTTCGCTGTTTTCCATCTTATTGTCGAGGATGTATATTGCGTGCGACTTCATGCGCTGGGCTCAGGGGCCTCTGACTTCCAGCGACCCAGCATGTCCGCCAGCAGGGTCAGGGCCACAGGTCCAGCCAGGGCAGCCCGGAGGATATTGTCCCCCAACCGGACTGCCAGGGCCCCCTCCCTTATCATGGTCTGGACCTCCTGATCGGCAATTCCGCCTTCAGGACCCACAACCACGGCGACCGACGAGCTCTCTGGCAGCTTGTCTACGCGTTTGCGGACCGCATCCCAACCAAGGTCGGCGTCCTGGTGCAGCACCAGGACCAGGCCTCCCTCATCGGTCGCCTTCCGACACCAGGCGCCCAGACCACGGCTGTCCACCTTGCCCAGCAGCCGAGGACGGTAGGCCCTCCGGCTCTGCTCAGTGGCTGCTTCCAAGACGGCCTGCCAGTGCCGGTCGTTGCGGCCTGGCCTCCATTTGGCTATGGACCGATCAGCCTGCCAGGGCATCACTTTATCCACGCCGATCTGGGTGGCCATATCTATGGCTTGCTCGTCCCTGCCGCCCTTAGCCAGGGCCTGGACCAGAATCAGTTCTTTCTCGGGAGGCGCCTGCCGGCCCACAGCGGTGACCTCCACCAGGCCGGTTGAGGCATCTCTGACCAGGGCGCTGATGCGCAGTCCGCTCCCGTCTGATAGATCCAGCTGGTCCCCGTTCCTCAGCCTCATGGAACCCAAGGCATGGCGACAAACGTGCTCGGGCAGAGTCAGACGCCAGCCAGCATGGAGCTCATCGCTGGCCAGTGGGGAATCATCGTGATCGGGATCCAGCAGGAAGAGGGGTGCAGTCATGGTGTTAGGCTACAGCCCGCCGCCGAAAAAGCACTCTCCATGACGACACGCTCCCCCAATCGCTCAGTGCGTGATTCCGCCCAAGATGCTATGATTATTTCCGTTGCAATTACGCACCTGTCCGGGTGGCGGAATGGTAGACGCGCTAGCTTGAGGTGCTAGTGCCTATATATATACAGGCGTACGGGTTCAACTCCCGTTCCGGACACTCGATTCCAGGTCGTTGGAGACTACAGGGATCTCCATCCTGCTCACATATTCATCGAAGTCATTGGACTCGTATTCGCCGATGAGGCAGAACTCCAAGGGATCTCCGTCCACACGGTAGCCCATGGTCTTTAGATCTTCGAGCATCTTGCCATGGATTTGTCTGCAGCGAGCAAAACTGCCCACAAAGGTGCAGGAGGCATAGGTGCCGGCTGGCAGATCATAATCACCGCTAAACCCTGGATCGGGGCAGTAGAGCAGGATGGCCTTGGGCGGGAACCAGCCCTTGACCGGACGTGAAGCATCCACTTGATAACAGGTCAGCGTATTGAGGATCTGCAGCGTCTCGTGGTGCAGTGCCGTGTAGTGGGCGAATGCGAAGGGTATCCTGTCGTAGCCGATCATGTGGTCCGCCACCAGGGCGCAGTGACGCAAGGGACGGTGGACGATTACGGTCCGTGCCGGGGATATGGAAGTCATGGCATGCGTATACTTCTGCAGGCTGCTCAAGAGGCCACGCTTGATGGAGGCCAAATACCGCATCTGGCTGTCAACACGTTCCACCTCCTCGTCAATCAGCGAGAGGGTGGCATCGAAGGTGCGATTTTTCAAGTAATGTCCTATGCGGTCCAGGCTGAAATCCAGCTTCCGAAGGGCCTGTATGACGTTGAGCCGAGCAAAGTCGTTCGGCCCATAAAGTCGATAACCGTTGACCGGATTGCGTCGGGGCACCACCAGCCCGATCTGCTCGTAGTAATACAGGGTCTCAGTGGTGATGTCGTACAAGCGTGCCGTCTGACGGATGGTGTAGCCCTCCTCGATCAGGCTCTCTGTGTCATCTACCTCGGCTTCCATGGCTGCCTCCTGCACGGGTCTGGTCCGACCCTAGGGTTTTCCATACTCCCCTCCCCTGCATCTTTATGGACGTAATCCATCGTATCAGCCTGAAATCCTCGTTCTGTCAGTGTTTTGCCCCCTATATGAATCTTCAGACCCAAAGCTGCACACTGCCCTTCCACCCGATTTGACCTTCGGCTGACACCAGGCCATAGGGTGACATTTATCCAAGGTCGACGGGGACACAGCCGCCGACCGATCATTACCTCCTGGAAAGGAAAATCATGCCAACTGTCACCACAGAATTTGGCACCTACCATGGCATCACCACCTCTCAGGGGACTGTCGCCTACCTGGGCATCCCCTACGCCAAACCTCCCGTGGGCGCACGCCGCTGGAAGGCCCCGGAGCATCTGGATCCCGAGCACCGCGACTACGACTGCACTCACTTCGGGGATTCCGCCCTGCAAAAATACGACCCAGTTATGTATGCCTCACGCCGCCAGCAGAGCGAGGACTGCCTGACCCTGAACGTCTGGGTCGGCCATGAGGGCGCCCAAAGGCTGCCCGTCATGGTCTTCATCCACGGCGGCGCATACGTGGAGGGCGGTTCGTCCGACCCCATGTACGACGGAAGCAACTTCACCAAGCGCAACGATGTCGTCTATGTCACCATCAACTACCGGGTCAACCTCTTCGGGTACATGAACCTGGCCGGATTGCCTGGGGGCGACGAATACCGGCAGTCAGGCTATCTGGGACTCATGGACCAGGTCGCCGCCCTGCAGTGGATTCAGGAGAACATCGCCGCTTTCGGCGGAGATCCTGACCGGGTCACCCTCTTTGGCGAATCATGCGGTTCAGGCTCCACTATGCTGCTGACCGTCGCTCCAGCTGCCAAGGGGCTCTTCCAAAGAGCCATCGGCGAATCCGGCCCCATCCAGCTCTACAACACCCCGGAATCCACGGCTCCCTACGCACGCGAGTTCATGGAGATGATGGGTTGCAAGACTGCCCAGGAGCTGGCGGCCCTGCCTGTCGGCGACATCATGATGAAGTTCACCGGAGAGTTCTTTACCAAGCACATCCATGAGATCTCGCTGATCTTCGCTCCCACCACCGATGGCGACTACCTTCCGGCCAAGCCCCTACAGGCATTCAAGGACGGTGCCGCAAAGGACGTAGAGATCATGCTGGGCTGCAACGCCGACGAGTTTGCCTACTGGAAGCTCTACTTCAAGGACTTTGGCAACGAAATGCCTGACTTCTGGCACCACCAGGCTATCTTCCACTTTGATGGCAAGTTGGACTCCGAACACTACGAGAAGCTCTGGGAGCAGGCCCACCCAGGAGAAGATCCCGCCGAGCGCTACTTGGAGTACGCCAATCAGATCGGCTTCAGGGTTGGCACCAACCTCATGTGCGAGTACCAGTCCAAGTACAGCACCGTCTACCAGTACCTGTTCACCTACGCCTCCAAGATCCCCGGAATGGGATCATGCCATGCCATTGAACTGCCCTTCGTGCTGCATAACACCCAACGGCCTGACCTGCCCGAGACCTTGACCGGCGAGGTGCCGCCCATGCATCTGTCGGACGAGATGAACGACGCCTGGTGCTCCTTCGCCGCCACCGGCCATCCTGTCAGCGGCGTAGGCGATGCCTGGAAGCCCTACAGCATCGACCATCCAGACACCATGGTCATCGACGAAAACGGCTGGAACCTGCGCCGGGACGTCAACAAGGAGAACATCGATCTGCTCCGTCCGGCATTCGAGGAGTGCCTGTTGGATGGAGACCGTCACTAAGCTGCCTGTTCCACGTAAACCGTGGAGGGAGAGAACATGAACACTCGAAAATCATCCAATTACCGCTGGGTCATCGCGGCCGTGGTCTGCCTGATCGGCATCCTGTCCAACTACATGCAGTACCAGATATCCGCTCTGGCGGTCTACCTGATGCCCATGCTGCACATCGACCAAGCCGGATTCTCGACGCTGCTGCTCATGCCCATGTTGACTGCAGTATTTCTCAGCATCCCCATGGGCACCATCGGTGACCGTGTTGGCCCCAAGAAGGTAGTCCTGACCGGTCTGGCCATAGCCGTGGTCGGCGCCTACATCAGGACCTTCGGCCTCAACTTCCCGCTGCAGATGCTCTCAATGTTCCTGCTGGGGGCCGGCATTGCGGCTTTGAACGCCAATCTGGTCAAGATCTTCAGCGTCTGGTTCGGCGATCAGACGCAGATTGCCATGGGATTCTTCTATGGATCGGCCGGCATCGGGGTCATTCTGGCCCAAATGGTTGCTCCCCGGTTCTCGGTGCGCAACTCCTATCTGAGCGCAGCTATCATCCTGACGGTGGCAAGCCTGCTCTGGGTCTTTCTGATTCGTGACGCTCCTGAAGGAGTGCATCTGCCACCAGCCACCGATTCTCCGCTCAAGTACTTTAACGTCGCAGCACGGAGTCGCAATGTCTGGCTGATCGCCCTCTGCTACGGCTGCTCCATGGCTGCATCTACCGCCTTCGCGGGATTCATTCCCCAAACGCTGATCAACAACAACGGCTTCAACAAGACATCAGCCGGTCTTGTCGCCTCAGCAGCGGCCCTGGGCTCCATCGCAGGATCCATCGTCGGGCCCATGATCAGCTCTCGTCTTGGCAAGTGGAAGGGTTACCTCTTCGCCACCATTCTGGTGGGTACGGCACTCATGGTCTACTTCTGGGCAGTGGTGCTGATGCTGAAGAAGGCCCCTGTTGTGGGTTTGCTCTGCTGCATCATGTTCATTTCAGGCGCCTTTGGCGCCATAAACGGCCCCATCGTCCAGGCCATGCCCTTCGCCCTGCCTGAGATTCGCGGCAAGTATGCCGGAAGCGCCGGTGGTCTGGTCAGCACTGTTGGTCTTCTCTGCGCCTTCCTGTTGCCTATCATCATCTCCTCGATCAGCAAGGGCAACTACGTGCTCAACCTGGGGCTGGAAAGCATGATCTTCCTGCTCTCCGATGTCTTCGTCCTGCTGCTGCCGGAGCTTGGCCCTCAGGGCGACATCGCAAAGCGCATTGCTGCCGCCGATAGTCAGGCTGCACAAGAGAGGCAGTGATAGCTTACCTGAGCTGAATTTCAACTGCCTTAGGCGACGCGACCGGATGTTTTCGGTTGCGCCGCCTATGCTGTTCTCAGGACCGGGAAAAGGAGCTGCAGGCGTGCTCAAGGTGAGAATCGACTCCATAGACGATGAAAGAATCGAGGCATACACCAGGCTGAACGAGCCGCAGCTGCGCAATCGTCTGGAGCCTGCCAAGGGCCTGTTCATCGCCGAGTCCCCCAAGGTCATCGCCCGCGCCCTGGATGCCGGGGTTGAGCCTATCTCCTTCCTGGTGGAAGAGACCTGGCTGGAGGGGATGCATTCCATGTTCGACCAGGTGGACGCTGCCTTCGGGCCCAACGTTCCCGTCTACGTAGCCAGCCCCGCACAGCTCAAGACCATCACCGGCTACCGGCTGCATCGGGGCGCGCTGGCGGCCATGAGACGCTGGCCGCTGCCCACAGTCGAGCATATCTGCCGCTCGGCAAGACGGGTGGCCGTCATGGAGAACATTGTTGATCACACCAACATCGGCGCCCTGATGCGTTCTGCGGCGGCCCTGCAGGTAGATGCGGTCCTGGTCACCCCCTCCTGCTCTGATCCCCTTTACCGCAGGGCCGCGAGAGTCTCCATGGGCACGATCTTTCAGGTTCCCTGGACAAGGATTGGTGGCGACGACGTCCACGCCTGGCCCGACCAGGGCATGCGCCAACTGCACGATTTGGGCTTCACCACTGCAGCCATGGCCCTGAACCGGGATGCCATCAGCCTGGATGATCTGGCCGAGCGTCTAAGACCCGGGCCCGATCAAATCGATCGTCTGGCCCTGATATTCGGTACAGAAGGCGACGGGCTCAGCCACAGGACCATCGCCCGGGCGGACCTGACCGTGCGCATCCCCATGAGCCACGACGTGGACAGTCTGAACGTGGCTGCATCAAGCGCCGTAGCCTTCTACGCAACCAGACCCCAGCAGGCATGCTAGCCGAGCCTTGCCAGCTGACTAAGCCAGCCAACCAACCAACTGAGCCCTCTGCTGCGTAGCGAATTCCTGCTGCCCTGAGTCTCTTCACTGCATGGCTGCGTACTTAATACCGGACAATCTTTGGCGTCAGGCGATACTTGTCAGCAGTTGAGGTTCGAGTATCAGGCAACCAGGGAATGTCGGGCGGACATGGCGCAATCAGCTCTGCTGGGAGACGGCTTGCGAATCCTCATGGATGTAGTCGTCCGGGTCGATAGTTCCCCGCCAGCGGCCGATGGCCTTGAGACCGTGATACATGGCCAGAGTAGCCACAGAGCCAATAGCGATGCCGTTGAAGCTGACTCCAGCCACTGCGAAGGTGAAGTCTGCGATGCCCACGATCATGACGACGGCGCCCACGGTCATGTTGACGGATTTGCCGAAGTCCACCTTGTTCTCAACCCATATGCGGATGCCCAGCATGCCGATCATGCCGTAGAGCATGGTGGTGACCCCGCCCAGAACGCCGGTGGGAATGGTGTTGATGACGGCACCGAACTTGGGACAGAGGGAGAGCAGGAAGGCGAAGATGGCGGCGCACCAGTAGGCGGCTGTGGAATAGACCTTGGTGGCAGCCATGACGCCGATGTTCTCTGCGTAGGTGGTGGTGCCCGAGCCTCCTCCCAGCCCGGCCAGCGTAGTGCCCAGACCGTCGGCCATAAGGGCGGTTCCGATCTGATCGTCATAATCGCGCCCGGTCATCAGGGCCACAGACTTGACATGACCGATGTTCTCGGCCACCAGGACCAGCACCACAGGGATGAACATGGCCAAGACTGAAGGGTCGGCCTGAGGAGTGTGGAAGTGAGGCAGACCGAACCAGGCGGCCTTTTCCACAGCTGCGAAGTCGACCTGGCCCTGGGCGACCGCAAAGATGTAGCCGACGATGACGCCCAGAAGAATATTGAGACGGCCGATCAAGCCCTTGAAGAGCACGGCTATCAGCATGACGGCCACCAGGGTGACCAGGGCGGTCAGCGGGGCCGATTTGAAATTCTTCCAGGCCGAGGGGGCCAGATTGAAGCCGATGATGGCCACGATGGCGCCGTTGACCACCGGGGGCATGATCATATCGATCCATCGCGAGCCTGCGAAGTGGACAATCAGGCCAATCAGGAAGAGCAAGACGCCGGTGACCATGATTCCGAAGGAGGCCACAGCAAGACCCTTGTGGGCGGTGGTCACTGCCAGGACCGGGGCGATGAAACCGAAAGAGCTGCCCAGGTAGGAGGGCAGACGGTTACGGTTGATAAGAAGGAAGAGGGCCGTAGACATGGCCGTGAAGAAGAGGGTAGTGGAGGGGTCGAATCCGGTCAGAATAGGGACTAGGAAAGTGGAACCGAACATGGCGATGACGTGCTGGGCACCGATCCCGGCCGTACGTGGCCATGTGAGTCGCTCATCCGGTTCTACTACCTCGCCCGGAGCCAATGTTTTCCCGTCGCCATGCAGTTTCCAGCCCATGGTCAATGCCATTTCACTGTGCTTTCTCTCATGCGCCGTGCCGGTCACGGCGGACCGGGATCATCAGTATATTCGCATGGAAGGACCTGAAACGACCTACCTGACAGATGGCCTCACTGATAGGTGGGCATGTTCTCGAAGTTGAAGCCGATGGCGGCCAGCTGCTCACGACCCTCAGGAGTGATCATGTCCAGGGTCCAACGCGGCGACCAGGTCCAGTCAATGCGGAACTCCTCCACCAGGCCCGCCAGGACACTGGCGCACTGGTCCTCAATCAGGTCTGTCAGCGGGCAGGCTGGCGTGGTCAGGGTCATGGTGATGATGGCCCTTCCCAGTTCGTCGATTTCTATGCCATAGACCAGTCCTAGGTCGACCACATCAATGCCCAGCTCGGGATCGATGACCTGGTGCAGGGCCTCCCTGACATCCTCGGCGGTGGCCCGGCCGATGTCGTCGACGGCCTTGAGAGGGATGGCCTCCTCAGCGGCGGCCTCAGCATCAGCGGCATTCTGGTCAACTGTTTTCTCGCTATTGGTGACCTGCTTGCTAGCCGTAGCTTGGTCATTCGAGCCTTGGTCCGCAGACTCACCCTCGGGGGAGACTTCAGGGGCAGTCTGGTCGGCACGCTGATCGCCGGCCTTGGCTAAATCAGACTCCTTGTTCGCCTGACCATCGACCTGACGCATGGAACCTCCCTCGGCCGACTTCAGAACCGTTTCTGCGCCCAGGGGATTGCCAGCCAAGGCCTGTGCCGTGCTTGGATCGCTGATGGCCCTGCCCACCGAGGCCAGGATGGAGTCCTGGGGTTCGGGCACCAGATTCGTGTTGCCGCTCATGCCTGCTCCTCCTTCACAGCTTTGTCGCCCACCCGCCCAGCTGACAGGGCCTGGGCCACCGAAGCCTTCATACCCTCCCAACCCAGGAGGGCGCACTTGATTCGCATGGGATACTTGGACACGCCCTGGAAGACCATGGCATCGCCAAGGGCATCTTGCGCCTTCTCATCCTCGATGCCAGCTCCGCGCGATTCCATAAGCTTGCGGAAGTCAGCAGCCAGGTCCATGGCATGGTCAACGGTCTGCCCCTGAACCAGATCCACCATGATGGACAGGCTGGCCTGGCTGATGGAGCAGCCTGAACCTTGCCAGACGATTCGCTGGATGAGGTCGGGGCCGCCCTGCTCGCCAGGCGCCACCTCCACATGAATGGTTGCCTGATCCCCGCATGTGGGATTGAACTGATGGGACTCGGCAGCCAGGCAGGCCTCGTGCTCCACCCTGATGGTCACGCCGTCGCCGTCAGAGTCTTCTCCCCCATCAGCCTGATCCCCTACACGCCCGTGAGGATCCCTTGCCGCGTCCAGGATCACCTCCTGGTACATCTGCTCCAGATCCTCGTCATCCATCCCGAAATCTGCCATGTCCTTAAACCTACCAGTATGTCTTAGCCAAAGCCGTCGATGCGCTGCCGGTGAAGACCCTCACGCCACCCGGAAGAACCTGCGGACTCCGGAGACGGCATCCAGCAGGGCATCCGTGTCGGCCACAGTATTGTAAACACCGGTCGAGGCCCGGTTGGAGGCCATCAGACCGAAGTGTCGATGGACCGGCTGAGCGCAATGGTGTCCTACGCGGATGGCAATACCGCGCGAATCCACATACTGGCCCACGTCGTGGGGATGGACCCCCTGCACGTCGAAGGCGACCGTGCCGATCCGGTCCTCTGGAGTGGTCGGCCCTAGGATACGTACCCCATCCAACTCCCCCACCCTCAACAGACCAATGGCGATGGCCTTCTCGTGTTCAGCCACGTTCTCCATGCCCAGATCCATCAGCCAATCGGCAGCTACACCAGCGCCAATCATCTGTGCAACCGGCTGGGTGCCAGCCTCAAACCGGGCTGGCGGATCCATATAGCTGGCTGGACGGTCCAGATAGGCCAGCTCCACCATGGATCCGCCGAATGACGCCGGTGGCAGGGCCTCAAGCAGCTCTCGGCGGCCATAGAGGAAGCCCACGCCGGTGGGGCCATACATCTTATGCGCACTCCAGGCAGCGAAGTCCACGTCCATGGCGTGCAGATCGATAGGCAGGTGAGGCACCGACTGGCATACGTCCAGCACCACCAGGGCGCCCACCTGATGGGCACGGCGGACAATGGGCTTGATGTCAGTAATGGCGCCGGTCACATTGCTGACGTGGGTGACGGCGACCACCTTGGTCCGCTCGGTAATGACCTGGTCGGCGGTATCGGCCAGAACACGGCCATCCGGGTCCAGATCGAAACTCTTGAGGACTGCCCCGGTCCGGTAGCAGAGCTCCTGGAAGGGCAGGAGAACCGAGTGATGCTCGGCCTTGCTGACCACGACCTCATCCCCGGGCTTCAGGGCGAATCTCTGTGCCGCCTTGCCTCCACGACCCAGGCTGGCATTGCCGAAGGCGGTGGCCAGCAGGTTCAGAGCAGCCGTGGCCCCGGCGGTGACGACAATCTCCTCGCCGCCCTCCTGGCCTTCTGCGCCGACCAAGGCGGCCACGCGTGAGCGTGCATGTTCGAAGGCCATGGTACTGCGGGCAGCCAGTTCGTGGGCGCCCCGGTGCACCCCGGCATTGTCCTTCAGGTAAAAGTCCCGAACGGCATCGATGACCGCCAGGGGCTTCTGGGCAGTGGCAGCCGAGTCCAGATAAACCATGGGGTGCCCATGCACCTGCTGGTCCAGAATCGGAAACTGCTGCCGAATGCTGTCATCAATGACCATTGCGGACCTCTTCTCTTATCCTCAGGCCAGGGCCGATTCGGAGTCGGCGCCCTCTGGCAGGTACTGGTCGTACCCGGTCTCCTCCAGGGTGTCGGCCAGCTCGGGACCGCCGGTCTTCACAAAGCGACCGTCGGCGAAAACGTGGACGATGTCAGGCTGGATATACTTGAGAATCCTGGTGTAATGGGTGACCATGAGCACGCCCATGCCGGTTTTCCCTTTGGCCCTGTTGACCCCTTCGGAGACGATGCGCAGAGCGTCCACGTCAAGCCCGGAGTCGGTTTCGTCCAGGATGGCGAACTTAGGTTTGAGGAGCTCCAGCTGCAGGACCTCGGCCCGCTTCTTCTCGCCGCCCGAGAAGCCTTCGTTTACCGAACGCCGGGCGAACTTGGGATCCATGCGCAGCCGCTTCATGGCATCATTCAGATCCTTGGTCCACTGGCGGATGGCCGGGGCCTTGCCGTCGACCTCGGTCTTGGCAGTACGCAGGAAGTTGGTCATGGACACGCCAGGCACCTCTACCGGGTACTGCATGGCCAGGAAGAGCCCTGCCTTGGCCCGCTCGTCCGGGGTCATCTTGAGCAGATCCTGCCCATCCAGCAGGGCCTGGCCCGAATCCACCTCATACTTGGGATGGCCGGCCAATGTATAGGCCAGGGTGGACTTGCCCGACCCGTTGGGCCCCATGATGGCATGGGTTTCACCGGAGTGTACGGTCAGCGTGGCCCCTTTGAGGATCTGCTTGCGACCCTCCTTGGTCTCCACTGAGACGTGCAGATCCTTGATTTCCAATGTGGACATGTCAGTTCTCCTCCAAAACGTGCTGCATCTCTTGATCCTCGCCGGCCGCCAGCCTGCGGTCGATGACCCCCATCAGGTGCCCGGAGACGCTGGGGACGTCAATCTCCTCCACCAGTTCTCCGAAGAAGCCTCGAACCACCAGCTTGCGGGCCTCCTGCTCGGGGATGCCGCGGGACTGCAGGTAGAAGAGCTCCTCGTCGTCGAAGCGCCCAACCGAACTGGCATGGCCTGCCCCGATGATGTCGCCGTTCTCGATCTCCAGGTTGGGCTCGGAATCCGCGATAGCCCCAGGGGTCAACACCAGATTCCGGTTGAGCTCGTAGGAGTCGGTTCCAGGCGCGGTGGGCTGAATGAGCGCATTACCCACCCAGGTGGTGTGCGCGCCGATTCCATCCAGGGCCCCCTTGTAGACCACGCGGGACTTGCAGTTGGGATGGTTGTGCACCACCATGGTCCTGTGCTCCATGTGCTGGCCGGGGTCGACGAAGTAGATACCCAACATGTTCAGGTCGCCCTGCTCGCCGCCGAAGTCCTGGTCCATGCGCAGCCGCACGACATCGCCGCCCAGGTTGACTACAGAGTGACGCAGGGAGGCCTCGGCTCCCAGGTGAATGCGATGGTTGCCTACATGCTTGCTGCCCTTGTCCCACTCCTGGATGAAGGTGGTCGACATCTGCGATTTGTCACCGATGTCGATTTCAACGCCCTCAGCCAGACGTGCCTGGCCCTGGTGCTCGACCACCAGATCGGCCTTGGTGCCCGCCTCTGCCTTGATGACCAAGTGGAAGGCATCCAACTCGGGGCCGCCGCCATTGACACGGACCAGCACGGGCTGATCCAAGGTGCCTCTGAGGTTGACCACAGTCGCCTGCTTGCCACTCGCCCACTCCACGGCTGCCGCTCGGTCGCTGGGCTTGAGGACAGTGCCGCAGGGAGCCTGAGCCATGGGAATCTGGCTGAAGCTGACCTGATCTGCGGGAGGGACGGACCCGTCGATCATGGTGACCGAGACCCTGGTCAGACCGCTGGGCTTGAAGACAGCGAAGAACTCCTCCATTCGGTCGATGGGGGTGAACCGCCAGTCATCCTGCTTGCGGGTGGGCATGGGGAAGTCTTCAGGATTGAAGGAGCGGGGCTCCTTGTCGGCGCTGGACGGCATGGTTGCCGGGAAAGCGTATGGGTCCTTGGGATCCGCATGCGGAATGGTTATTTCGCTCTTCTGTGACATCAGCCTACCGAACCCTCCATCTGCAATTCGACCAAGCGGTTGAGCTCCAACGCGTACTCCATGGGCAGCTGCCGGGAGATAGGCTCCACGAACCCCCGCACGATCATGCCCATGGCTTCCTTCTCCTCCAGACCGCGGCTCATCAGGTAGAAGAGCTGGTCCTCGGAGACCTTGGAGACGGTGGCCTCGTGGGCCATGGACACGTCGTCCTCGCGAACGTCCACGTGCGGGTAGGTGTCCGACCGGGAGTAGTCGTCCACCAGCAGGGCGTCGCAGACCACCGAAGAAGAGGACTTCTCGGCACCCTTGATGATCTTGACCAGGCCCCGGTATGCGGCCCTTCCCCCGTTGCGGGAGATGGACTTGGAGACGATGGTTGAGGAGGTGTGGGGTGCCAGGTGAATCATTTTGGCGCCCGTGTCCTGGTATTGTCCCTTGCCGGCGAAGCCCAGGGAGAGGGTCTCGGCCTTGGCGTAGGGCTCGGCAAGGATGCAGGCCGGGTACTTCATGGTCGCCTTGGACCCGATGTTGCCGTCCACCCACTCCATGGTGCCGCCCTCGCGTACATAGGCACGCTGGGTGACCAGATTGTAGACGTTGTTGGACCAGTTCTGGACCGTCGTGTAGCGCACACGGGCGTGAGGCTCGACCACGATTTCCACATTGGCCGCATGCAGGGAGTCGGTGGAGTAGATGGGGGCCGTGCAGCCCTCCACGTAATGGACGTAGGAACCCTCGTCGGCGATGATCAGCGTGCGCTCGAATTGGCCCATGTTGGGCGTGTTGATCCGGAAGTAGGCCTGCAGGGGGATGTCCACATGGACTCCCTTGGGCACGTAGACGAAGGAGCCACCCGACCAGGCCGCCGTGTTCAAGGCGGCGAACTTGTTGTCGTCCGGGGGAATGACCGTGGCAAAGTACTTGCGGAAGAGGTCCGGGTACTCTTTCAGGGCCGTATCCGTATCCAGGAAGATAACCCCCTGTTTGCGCAGGTCGTCACGGATGGAATTGTAGATGACCTCGGACTCGTACTGGGCGGCTACACCGGAGACCAGCCGCTTCTTCTCGGCCTCGGGGATGCCCAGCCGGTCGTAAGTAGTGCGGATGTCGTCGGGCAGTTCCTTCCAGTCCTTGGCCTGCTCCTTCAAGGGCTTGACGTAGTACTTGAAGTCGTCGGCATCGAACCCGCTTAAATCCACGCCCCACTTGGGCATGGGCTTGTCCATGAAAGCCCGATAGCCCTCAAGTCGCATCTGCAGCATCCAGTCAGGCTCGCCCTTGTCGGCCGAGATGGCCCGGACCACGTCCTCGTCGATGCCCTTGTGAGCGTTGCGACCGGCATCATCAGAGTCGTGCCAGCCATAGGTGTAGTCGCCGAACTCGGAGATGATCTGGTCGTCTTTTTTGATTTTTTCTTCATTGACGCGGGAGCGGTCGGCCACATATTGGCTCATTTCCACATCCCGCGATGTGTCTGTCCGCTGCGAGGTGCTGTCCACGAGCTGAGACCTCCTAACACACGCACGGCCACCATATGCGGCCGATCACACCTTTACAGGATAACCTTGGCACTGGTGAACCGCCAGACCCGGGCTTACGCTCTCTAAGGAATCCGACCCTTCCTTTCGGCGAAAGCGCCGATATGGCAATCGCCCGCTTCCCTATAAGAGGGAAACGGGCGATCTTACCGGAAGAGTCCAAAAGGAATTGACTTCAGGCCGCCTCCTGGCCTCCGTGCTCCAGGCTGGCCTTGACCAGGCCGGTGAAGAGAGGATGCGGCTTGGTGGGCCGGGACTTGAACTCCGGGTGGGCCTGGGTACCCACATAGAAGGGGTGCTGGTCCTGGGAGAGCTCCACGAACTCGGTCAGCTGCCCGTCCGGGCTGGTGCCTGAGATGTGCAGGCCGGCCTTGTCCAGCCGCTCCTTGTAGGCGACGTTGACCTCATAGCGGTGGCGGTGGCGTTCTGAGATCTCAGTGGAGCCATAGAGCCGGGCTACCAGGGAGTCGGGCTTGAGCACTGCCGGGTAGGCGCCCAGCCGCATGGTGTGGCCCATGTCGCCATGGCCGGCCACGATTTCCTTCTGCTCCTCCATGGTGGCGATGACCGGGTTCTCGCAGTCAGGCTCGAACTCCGAGGAGTTGGCATCCTCCAGCTCCAGGACGTGACGGGCGAATTCGATGACCATGGACTGCAGACCCAGACAGAGTCCCAAGGCGGGCAGGCCGGTCTCACGGGCGTAGCGCAAAGCGCCAATCTTGCCCTCGATGCCACGGATGCCGAAGCCTCCGGGAACCACGATGCCGTCAACGCCCTCCAGGGCCTTGCGGGCGCCATCCATGGTCTCGCAGGTGTCGGCTGCCACCAGCTTGACCTGGACCTGGGACCGATTGGCGAAGCCGCCGGCCTTCAGAGCTTCGATGACCGACAGGTAGGCGTCAGGCAGGTCGATGTACTTGCCCACGATGGCGACGGTCACCTTGGTACGGGGGTTGTGGACCCGGTCCAGCAGGTCCTCCCACTCGTTCCAGTCGACGTCGTGGAAGGGCAGCCCCAGCTTGCGCACCACGTAGGTATCCAGACCCTCCTTATAGAGGATCTTGGGCACGTCGTAGATGCTGGGCGCATCCACGCAGTTGACCACGCCCTCGGCATCCACGTCGCACATCAGGGAGATCTTGTCCTTGATGCCCTGGTTGAGCGGCCTGTCAGAGCGCAGCACCAAGGCATCGGGGGCGATGCCCAGCTGGCGCAGGGCCATGACCGAGTGCTGGGTGGGCTTGGTCTTCAGCTCGTGGGCGGCTGCCACATAGGGCACCAGCGAGACATGAACGAACATGCAGTTGTCCGGACCGATGTCCCGACGAACCTCGCGAGCGGCCTCCATGAAGGGCTGGGACTCGATGTCGCCCACAGTCCCTCCGATCTCGGTGATGATTACATCCACATCGTCACTGGCCTGGGCCCGCATGCGGCTCTTGATTTCATTGGTCACATGGGGAATGACCTGGACGCACTGGCCCAGGTACTCCCCCGCCCGCTCTTTGCGCAGAACGGACTGGTAGATCTGGCCGGTAGTTACATTGGCCTTCTGGGAGAGGAAGACGTCGGTGAAACGCTCGTAATGGCCGATGTCCAGGTCGGTTTCGGCCCCATCCTCGGTCACATAGACCTCGCCGTGTTGGAAGGGGTTCATGGTCCCTGGATCGACGTTGATGTAGGGATCCAGCTTCTGTTGAAGAACGCGGATTCCACGGCTTCTCAGCAGACGACCCAGAGATGATGCGGTCAGTCCCTTGCCCAGCGAAGAGACCACGCCGCCGGTGACGAAAATGTGTTTGGTGATATGCCCTTGCGGATTTCCATGTTCTCTGACCATGGAACTTCAGCCTATCAGGCGGGAGCGACCAGAAACCGGCCAACACTCGAGGAGGACTGACTGATTCAAGGACGGCTCAAATGCAGGTGGTCGGCCAGGTAGCGGCCGGTCACCGAATCCGGGTTGCGAGCCACGGATTCCGGGTCCCCTTGGGCCACGATTCTTCCGCCTCGATCGCCGCCCCCCGGACCCATATCGACCACATGGTCGGCGTTGGCGATCATGTCCAGATCGTGTTCGATGAAGACCACCGTGGCCTCCTTGCTGACCAGGCGCTCCAGTACTCCGATCAGGACGCGCACATCCAAGGGATGCAGGCCTGTGGTGGGCTCATCGAGAACGAACATGGAGCCATTCTGCCTACGGCCCAACTCGTTGGACAGCTTCAGCCGCTGGGCCTCCCCTCCAGACAGGGAGGGGGTGTCCTCCCCCAGGGTCAGGTAGTCCAAGCCCAGGTCCTTCAATGTCTGCAAGCCTCGGCGGATGGCTGTGTACTCGCGGCCCTGTGCGAAGACCTCCAGGGCACGGCCCACCTCCATGGCCAGCAGATCGGGCAGACTCATCGGCTCCGCGTGGGCCGGCGTGGACAAACGGTAGTGCTCGGCCTCCGGACGGTATCGACGACCATGGCAGCTAGGGCAGGTGATGGGGATGTCGGGCAGGAACTGCACATCCAGGCTGATCTGCCCGGTCCCGTCACACTGGGGGCAGCGCAGGGATCCGGTGTTATAGGAGAATGCAGAGATGCCCAACTTGTCCTTTTTCGCCTGGCCAGTGGCCGCGAAGAGGCGACGCAGCCGGACCATCAGCCCCGAGTAGGTGGCCACCGTGGAGCGCACGTTGATGCCTATGGGCGAGGAGTCCACCAGCCGGACCCTGTCGATGCCCGCTGGTTCCAGGCTGTGTACATGCTTGGGCATGGGGTCGCCCTGAATGCGGGCCTGCAAAGCCGGGACCAGAGACTCCAGGATCATGGTTGTCTTTCCTGAGCCGGATACGCCGGTCACTGCCGTCATGCACCCACGGGGAATGGCTAGAACGAGAGGGTGGACTGTGTGAATGGGTCCTGATTGCATACGGATCCACTCATTCTCTGCAGGCATGGGATGCCGGTCCCGTACCAGAACAGGCTCGCGTCCATCCAGAAAACCGGCAATACGCGAGTCCGGGTCTGCAGCGATCTGCTCAGGGGCTCCATGGGCCAAAATCCTGCCGCCGCGCTCCCCTGCTCCGGGACCCATTTCGATCAGATAGTCGGCTGATTGCAGAACCTTGACGTCGTGATCGACGAAAACCACCGAATTGCCGTCGGCCAGCAGGTCGCGCATGACCCCTGTAAGCCCCTCCAGGTTGGCAGGATGCAGGCCGGTCGAGGGCTCGTCCAGCACATAGAGCACGCCAGTGGTCTCATTACGCACAGCCCTGGCCAGCTGGGCCCGCTGCCGCTCCCCGGTAGACAGGGAGGCGCTGGAGCGGTCCAGGGTCAGGTAGCTCAGTCCCAACTGAATCAGTCGCCTGCCCATCTCATCCAGGGTCTTGCAGAGGGCCGACGCCATGGGCCGCATAGGTTCAGGCAGCGTGAGCGGCAGCTTCCGACCCCAGTCCAGCACCCGATCAAGAGGCCAGGAGGTGACCTCGGCTAGGTTGTCTCCGTTGATCTCGGGCAGACGCGCCCGCTGGTTGAGCCGGGTGCCCTTGCAGTCCGGGCAGGTCCGTTCGGTCAGGAACTTGGCCACCTTGGCCAGGCGCTTGTCGTCGTTGGCTCTCTTGAGCTCCTCGGTCACGGTCAGCCGTGCGTTGCGGAAGGTGAAGTCCAGCTCATGGACACCCTTGATTGAAGTAATGGTGATGTGCTTCTTCTCGGCTGGCCCCTCGAAGACGATCTTTCGTTCCCGATCGGTCAGATCCCGCCAGGGCACGTCGGTGCGGACTCCGAACTCGCGCACGATGTCGGGCTGGACGTTGAAGCCGAAGGTCCGCCATGGCACCACGGCCCCTTGGTCGATGGTCAGGCTGCCATCGGGAACCAGGGTGGCGTCGTCCACCTCGCGCACGGTCCCGGTCCCTTGGCAGGCAGGGCAGGCCCCCAGGGAGTTGAAGGCCAGCTCCTCGGCGCTGGGAGGCTCCACCTTTGCACCGCAAATAGGGCAGCTGATGGTCATCTCGGCTGCCACTGCCAGGGTGGGCTCCTGCCGATGGCCATTGGGGCAGACGTGGCTGGCCAGCCGGGAAAACATCAGCCTGAGCACGTTAAGCAGCTCGGTGGCGGTGCCGAAGGTGGAGCGCATGCCACCCACGCCCGGGCGTTGACGCAGGGCCAATGCGGGGGGCAGGAAACGCACCGAGTCCACCTGAGGGCGCTGGGCCTGGGTCATCCGCCTCCTGGTGTAGGTGGACAGGGATTCCAGGTAGCGCCGTGAGCCCTCGGCATAGAGGACCCCCAGAGCCAGGGAGGACTTTCCGGAGCCCGAGACCCCGGCGATGCCCACCAGATGATTCAAAGGAACGTCGACATCCAGATTGCGCAGGTTGTGGACCTTGGCGCCGCGGACAAGGATGGCCTTGGGCGGTGCAGAGAGCTTCTTGCCGGTCTCTCCGCTGTCTCTCATGCGTTCTCCTGCAGGTGAGCCACTGCCTCCAAGGCCAGCCGGTAGCCGTAGAAACCCAGGCCTGTGATGGTGCCGGTGGCCACCGGCGAGATGACGCTGCGTCGGCGGAAGGCCTCCCGGGATGAAGGATTGGAAATATGAACCTCCATCAGCGGCAGCCCTGCCTGGGTGACCTGGACGGCGGCATCGGCAAGTCCATAGCTGTAGTGGGTAAAGGCCGCCGGGTTGAGTACCACCGCGCTGCCCTGGTCTACCGCCTGATGCATCCAACAGATGACCTGGCCCTCGTCGTCCGATTGCAGCACCTGAACATCCAGGCCCAGCTGCTGACCCCATTGTTCGCAGTCCCGGGTCAGTGTCTCCAGATCCTGACGACCGTAGACATCAGGGTCGCGCACACCCAGCCGACCCAGGTTGGGTCCGTTGACCACCAGAACCGTCTGCCTGCCCTTGTCGGCTTCCGCCATTTGTCATTCCTCCTTGCGTATGGCCTGGAAGGCCTCCTTGAGCGCCGAGACCGGCGGGTCGTCCAGGTGGGTGGGTTTGCCCAAACCATCAAGAATGATAAACCGCAACTTGTTGCCACGGGCCTTTTTGTCCCGATGCATAAGGGTCAGCACATGGTCGAAATCGCCACCATCCCACCAGGTTCTAAGGCCCAGGGAAGACAGAAGCTGCCGGTGGTAGTCGACCGCCTCCTGATCCAGATGGCCGGTGATCCTGGCCAACTCGGCCGCGAAGACCATGCCCACTGAGACGGCCTGACCATGCCGCCAGGTGAAGTGTTCGATCTTCTCGATGGCGTGGCCCAAGGTGTGGCCATAGTTGAGGAACTCCCGCAAGCCGGACTCTTTGAGATCCACTGAGACGTGCCGGGCCTTGACCTCCACGGTGCGTTCGATCAGATCCTGGACCACCGTGCCCAGCCACTGGTCAGACTCCTGTCCGTCGAAGGCTCGCAGGCAGTCAGCCCGCTCCTCCAGCTCACGCAGAATACCTCCGTCCATGATGAAACCGGACTTGGCCACTTCTCCCAGGCCCTCTACGAAGATCTCGTTGGGCAGGGTCCGCAGAGTCCGCAGATCAGCCAGGACGCCGGCAGGGGTGTAGAAGCTGCCGACCAGATTCTTGCCCTGCTCCATGTTGATGCCGGTCTTACCTCCGGTGGAGGCATCAACCATAGCCAGCAGGGAGGTGGGGCAGTTCACATAGCGGATGCCGCGCATCCAAGTAGCGGCGATAAACCCGGCCTGGTCTGTGGCCGCTCCCCCTCCCAATCCCACAACCGCGTCGGAACGGGTGAAGCCCTCGGTGGCCAAGCGCTCCCAGATACCCTGGCTGACCTGGATGGTCTTGCCTGCCTCCGCGTCCGGAATGGTCAAATCCACCACCTGATACCCGGCCTGGCGAAGCAGGGCCCGGGCATGGTCGGAATGACGCTGGACCGGCTGGGTGTGAATCAGGGCCACCCTCATGGTCTGGTCGCCAAGCAGCTCATGCAGTCGCCCGGTCACCCCGGTGCCGATCCTCACATCATAGGGATAGGGACCGCTGACGTGAACCACCCGCTCAGTCAAGGCATCGGCTAGCCGTCGGGCTAGGGCCCAGGGGGTGGTGTTCCTGGATTTGAGGGTGATGGTAGCCAGCCCCTGGTAGACGCTGCGACGCTCACGATAGAGAGCCATCCAGCGCTCCGATGCGCCGCCGCGAAGAAGGGGACGACGATCCGAGTGAGCCGCTCGGCTGATCCCCTCCTCAGGGTCGATCTGCAGGTAGACCACAGCACCGCCAGCCCGCCGATAGTCCTGCAGCGCCTGGAAGACCTCGATGCTCATGGGAGCACCGCCTCCCAGGGACAGGATGCCGCTGGGAAAATCCTTCAAGAGGTCCAGGACCGTCCTGGTCTCCATACCGCGGAAGACCTGCTCGCCCTGGCTGTCGAAGATCTCGCTGACCGACAGACCTGCTTCTTCCTCAACACATTGGTCCGTATCCCGGAAGGGCACCTTGATCAGGGCGGCCGTCTCCCTGCCCAGACGGGTCTTGCCCGCACCGGGCATGCCGATGACGACGGCCTTGGGCATGCTGCTGCTTTCAATCATGCAAGACCGCCCCCTACCGCAGATGCTCGGGCCAAGACTGGAGGTAGGCCTGGGCGTTGCGCCGAACCTCCTCGAGCGAGTCGCCGCCGAACTTCTCCAAGGCGAATCGTGCCAGCGTCAGGTTCATCATGGCTTCGCCGATCACTGCGGCGGCAGGCACTGCAGTCACGTCGGAACGCTGATGGATAGCCTGGGCAGGCTGGCCGGTGGCCACATCCACCGTCCGCAGGGCTCGGGGCACCGAAGAGATAGGCTTCATGGCGGCCCTCACCCTGATGGGCTGGCCGTTGGATGTGCCACCCTCCAGGCCGCCCGCGTGGTTGCTGAGTCTGCGGATGGTGCCGTCAGGACCGGGCTCCATCTCGTCATGGGCCTGTGATCCGGGGCGATCAGCCTCGCTGAATCCATCACCGATCTCCACGCCCTTGATGGCCTGAATGCCCATGAAGGCGCTGGCCAAGGCCGCATCCAGACGCCGATCGTCCTCCACATAAGTGCCCAGTCCTGCAGGCACGCCATAAGCGATGACCTCGAAGACCCCACCGGCGGTGTCGCCGTCCTTCTTGATCTGATCGATCCTGGCCACCATCCGCTTCTCAGCGTCCTTGTCCAAGGTCCTGACCGGAGAGGCATCCAGGGCGGGTCCGTCTTCAGGGCCGGGCGTAGCCTCATGCCCCTCCAGCCCGACCCCGGCTATGGAGATGACGTGGGAAACGGTCCGTATGCCCAGGGCCTGCTGCAGGAAGTCGGCAGCCACCGATCCTAAGGCCACCCTGGAGGCGGTCTCCCTGGCAGATGAGCGCTCAAGGACTGGACGCGCATCCGTAAACCCGTACTTGCGCATACCAGTCAGATCGGCATGGCCTGGCCTGGGCCTGGTCAGAGGGGCGTTGCGACCGGTCGCCGGGGGCTCCTGATCGGCAGGCAGCTCGTCCACGCTCATGATCCGCTCCCACTTGAGCCACTCCGTGTTGCCGATCTCGACGGCCACTGGTGAACCGAGCGTCCGTCCATGTCTGACTCCGGTCAGCAGTCGCACCTTGTCCTGCTCAAATCCCATCCTGGCCCCACGGCCATAGCCCAGCCGACGACGGGCCAAAGCCGATTCGATATCCTTGGTGGACACGGCGACACCGGCGGGCAGACCCTCCATCATGGCCACCAAGGCCTCTCCGTGGGATTCCCCTGCCGTCTGCCAGCGCAACATATTCAAGCTCCTCGTTTGTTCCTCGTTTGCCAGGTTAGGGCTACGTATGATTATCTTAGAAGATGGTCTACCTCATCCCAGCGCCGGGACTGCTCACCGCCCTCCTCCTGGCCCTGATAGACATCCGCTCCCGGCGAGTCCCACGTCTTCTGGTGCTCTTCGGGCTGGTGCTGCAGACCGTGACCCTGCTGGTCTTTTCCCTGATCAAGGGCCGTCCGACGCTACTGGCGCAGTGCCTGCTGCTGACTCTGGCATGTGCGGGACTTCAGCTCCTGCTGGCCCTAATCCGACCCGGCGCTCTGGGACTGGGCGACGTGACGGCTACAGGTCTGGTCGCCCTGAGCCTGTCTGTCCTGGGATGGACGACCATTCTGGTCTGGTGGCTGATGATGGGCCTGCTGGGGCTGGTTTCCCTGGCTCTGGTCTGGTTGGCTCGTCGCCGCAGGTCGGCCAGAACGAACAACCCTCTCTCGCTGGCCTATGTCCCGGTCATCCTCGCAGCAGCGGCAGTGGCCCTGGCCATTGATGCCATCTAGAGCCGGCAAGCGCCTGACCGGGGTTGGGATCCTCAAATTCCAAGAAAATGGTGCTAATTGTTCTGCTCGTTGTGCTTTGATTCCCAGGCCTTGTATTCCTTGACATCTCGGTTGAACTGATCCTGGTTGTCGCTGAACCTGGTCTCCCCCGTGTCCATGTTGACGGTCACGAAATAGAGCCAGTTGCCCGACTCCGGGTGCATGGCCGCCTGGATGGCCTCGTCTCCCGGGCTGCCGATGGGGCCTGGAGGCAGGCCCTGGTGGACCCTGGTGTTGTAGGGGTCGTCGGCGTTCTGCAGCATGGCATCGGTCAGCTTCAAGGCCGAGACGTTGTTGGAGTAGGCCACCGTGCTGTCCATGCCCAAGGGCATTCCCTTGGCCAAGCGGTTGTCGATGACCCTTGCCACCTTGCCGTAGTATTCCGATTTGTTGACCTCGGCTTCGGTAATCGAGGCTGTATTCAGGATGGTCTGCCGTTCCTGACCTCCGGGTACGCCCAGCTGATCCAGATGCTCAATACGCTTGGAGACCAGGTTGGTCAGGATGGCCTTGGCCGACCCGGCCTTGCGCACATCGTACTCCCCGGGCTGCAGCCAACCTTCAAAGCCTCCCTGGGCCTCCTGGGGCAGAATCCCATCCCCCTTGGCTTGAACCAAGGCATCGAATTCGCTCTGCGGCACCCCAGAGAGCTGAGCGGCCCTGGCAATCACATCACGTACCCGCTCGCCGGCCCTTACCTGTAGGAAGCCTCCGGCCTTGTTCCGGTCAGTCAGAATGGTCACGACATCGGAGGCTTTCATCCGCAGACGCAGATCGAAGGTGCCGGGCACCAGCCTGGACTCGGATTGGGCGCTGGTGATGGCGTGCAAAAAGGCCTCCGTGGACTTGACCACTCCAGCCTTGACCAAGTTGGCACCGACCTGATCAGCCCCCTGGCCGCTCTCGACCGTGAACTCCACCGGCGCTCCACCAGGGCCGGGATAATCAGGGGCGACTTCCTTGGTGGCTACGATCCTGGGAGTTCCATGGCGTAGCCCGCCCACCAGAATCACCACGCAGGAGGCAGCAACCACCACGGCCAAAGCGATGAGGAGAACCATAATCCGCTGACGGCGCTTGTGCCTTTCACGCCGACGGCGCATCTCACGACGTGAACGAGGAGGACGCGGCGGCATGATGGAAACCGGTGCCTGCCCATCGGCAACCCACTGGACCTTGTCCTGGAAGAATTCCTGCATGTCGTCGGCCAATTACCACTCCTTGTCGACACGTTGGTCATCCAGGGCCGACTGTAGCAGTACAACAGCGGACTGCTGATCGACCATAGGACGATGTTTTCGCCCGTCAACACGGGCATCGTATAGCTGACGATGGGCGCTGACGGTCGTCAATCGTTCGTCTAGCAATACTACACTGGGCAGCTGATCGGGGGCGATGCCAGCATCCTGAGCGGCCTTCTGCAGACGTCCAGTCAGGGCGCGCACCCAACGGACCGCCTTTTTAGCGCTGCGACCAGCCTGGCCGCTCAGGAGCAGGGGGTGACCGACTACGACCCTGGACACGCATTTATTCATGATCAGGTCTTCCACCTGGTCCAAGGCCTGGAAGTAATCGCCCTGAACCCTGATGTTGCCAACGGGGAAGGCCAGGGTCAGCTCAGGGTCCGACAGGGCCAGACCCACCCTGGCTTCGCCAAGATCCACCCCCAGCCACGCGCCTGTCTGTAATCGCACAGGAGGCTCAGCCCTCTCGGACCTGATCGCTTAGGGCTTTCAAGGCCCGATCAATGGCTGAAGCATCCTGGCCACCACCCTGGGCGAAGTCAGGCTTGCCACCACCGCCGCCTCCCAGGACCTTGGATGCCGTCCTGACCAGGTCGCCGGCCCTAAGACCGCGGTCACGTGCAGCCTGATTGGTTGCTACAAAGATGACAGGCTTCTCATCCTCGCTGACACCGGCCAAAGCAACCACAACCGGGTATTCATCGCCCATGCGGACCCGCAGGTCGGTTACCGTCTTGCGCAGAGCATCGACCGAGCCAAAATGCGCCATATTCCGAGAGGCGATCTTGACCTCGCCTGGGGCGTGCAGAGCATGGTTGGCCAGCTCTGGCACAGCCTGGGACATCTGCTGCTCATAGGTTGCTGCCAGTCGGCGATCGGACTCCTTGAGCTTGGCCAGCAGGGCAGAGATCCTGGACTCAAGCTCGTCAGGGCGGGCGTTGAGCTTGTCTGAGAGCTGCGAGACCAGGGCGTGCTCACGGGCGTTGTACTCGTATGCCCCCTGACCCACTACGGCATCAACACGACGAACGCCGGTGCCCACCGAGGCCTCGGACATGATGGAGACCGCGCCGATCTTGCCCACATGGTCCACATGGGTTCCCCCGCAGAGCTCACGACTCCAGCCGTCCTCGCCAATGGAGACCACACGGACCACGTCGCCATACTTCTCCCCGAACAGGTGCATGGCGCCCAGGGCGATGGCATCGTCGTACTTCATCTCCTGCGTGGTCACGGCCAGGTTGTCTCGCAGGCGGTCGTTGACGCGGGATTCCACCGCATCCATGGCCTGGCGGCTGGGGGCCTGCGACCACTGGAAGTCGAAACGCAGCCTGTTGGGCGCATCCTCAGAACCGCGCTGCGTGGCTTGGGGACCCAGTTCCTCTCGCAAGGCCTTGTGGACCATGTGCGTTGCGGTGTGTGAGCGGGCGATGGCGCCGCGCCGTTTCCGGTCGATGGTGGCCGTGACCTTGGCCTGCAGGGTCAGCGTCCCTTCGGTCAGCCGACAGCGGTGGATGGTCAACCCCTTGATGGGCTTCTGCACGTCGTCCACTTCAAGGACGGCCCCATCGTCGGTCAGTATCTCACCCTGGTCGGCTAGCTGACCGCCGGCCTCGGCATAGAAGGGCGAGCGGTCCAGAATCACCTCAACCTGGGCAGGTGCCTTGACAGCCGGAACCGCTCCCTTGCCCTCCTGGATGATGCCCAGGACGGTTGACCGGCTGGAAAAGTCAGTGTAGCCCAGGAAGACCTGAGGCTCGGCCAGACTCTTGCGCATATCGTCGTAGACGCTCAGGTCCACGTTGTGTCGCTTCTTCATAGCATCGGCGCGAGCCCTGGACTTCTGCTCGTTCATGAGCTTCCGGAACTCGTCCTGATCGACCTTGACTCCCTGTTCGGCAGCCATCTCCAGGGTCAGTTCGATGGGGAACCCATAAGTGTCGTGCAGAGTGAAGGCATCCTTGCCGGACACCTCAGGTTCGCCCTTCCCGCTTTTGGCCTTGTTGACGGCAGTATCCAGAAGGGTGGTTCCCTTGTCCAAGGTCCGGCGAAAGGACAGCTCCTCGCCATAGGCCGATTCGGACACATCAGAGAAGGTGTCGTTCAGCTCCGGATAGCTGGGGGCCATGGCCTCCTTGGAGACTGGGAAGAGCTGAGGCAGAACCTCCTGGTCCACGCCCAGCATCTTCATGGAGCGGATGGTCCGGCGCAGCAGACGACGCAGCACGTAGCCACGACCGACGTTGCTGGGGCGGACTCCGTCGCTCATGATCATCAGGGCCGAGCGGACGTGGTCGGCCACCACACGGAAGCGCACGTCATCCTGGGCGTCGTCGCCGTAGTGCCGACCAGACAGGCTCTCGGCCGCCTGGATGACAGGGTAGACCTCGTCGGTCTCATAGATGTTCTGCTTGCCCTGAAGCAGGTAGGCCAGACGCTCCAGTCCGGCACCGGTGTCGATGTTCTTGTGCTCCAGCTCGCCCACGATGTGCAGGTCGGTCTTGGATCGGACATTGTCCACCTCGTAGTTTTCGAAGACCAGATCCCAGATCTCGATGTATCGGTTCTCGTCTGCCGATGGACCGCCCTCCTTGCCATAGGCAGGGCCGCGATCCACGTAGATCTCGGAGCACGGTCCGCCGGGGCCGGGGCCGCCGGTTGTCCAGAAGTTGTCCTCCATGCCCAGGATTTCCATGTGCTCTGGGTCGAAGCCCTCGTTCTTCCAAAGTGAACGAGCCTCGTCATCGTCGGTGTAGGTGGTGACCCAGATCGTTTCGGGGTCGAAGCCGTAGCCGCCCTGGTCCTGGGGCTTGGTCAGCAGGTCCCAGGCATAGTGGATGGCCTCCTCCTTGAAGTAATCGCCGAAGGAAAAGTTGCCCAGCATCTGGAAGAAGGTGCCGTGACGGGTGGTCTTACCCACCTCATCAATGTCCAGGGTACGCACGCACTTCTGATTGCTGGCCATGCGGTTCTTGGGCGGGGTCTGCTCCCCCAGCAGGTAGGGGATGAAGGGAACCATGCCGGCGATGGTGAAGAGCGTGGTGGGATTGGGCGAAATCAAGGAGGCGGAGGGAACCACCAGATGATCCTTGCCCTGGAAATAATCGAGGAAACGCTTGGCGATTTCCGATGTGCGCATGCTGCTTCTGCTCCTTCAGACCCGGCAAACACCGAGGGGATTACGGGTTGTCTAAATGACTCGGTTGTACGGGGTGCGAGCAGGTCGCCCTCACTCCGGACTCTTAGCTGAATATGGTGATTTTATACCGGCCAGGCGCGTCTGCCTTGACCTGTCCGCCCCGGGCTCAGCCCTGGAAACGGTCCAGATAGCGGCGGTCCAGCTCGTCCTGCCGCTGGTGCATTGTCTGGGTGAACTGGCGCACCAGACCGGACAGGGTCCGTGAGGCTACCTGGTCCTGGTCCTCACCCAGCACGAATTCCCTCGCACGCTTCGGGGTATTGGCCCTCACATAGGCCTCTGCCTTGGTCACCAGGACCACGCCTGCCGTGACGCCCAGCCCCATCCAGAAGATCCGTTTGAACATCAGCGGGTCCTCCCCTCGTTCCCTTGACCGTCATTGGTCTTTTTTGCTGTGGAGGGATTGGATTCGGCGTTGTCGCGACTACCTGAAAGGAATGACGAGATCGTCTTGCGCAGGGCATAGAGGAAGGCTGCCACTTTGATGACCGGCTTGCCCAGCATTGATCCATACAGGTCGGTCAGGGCGCCGACGTTGCCTGCCGTGGTCGAGGCCGCTGCGGAGATGCGATTGATGTCGGTCAGGGTCTGGTTGAGCTGAGTGACCGTGCTGGCGGACTCGTCCAGGGTGGGCACCACATGGTCGCCCGCCTGCTTGATGGTCTGCGCCAACTGGTCGAAGAGCTTCCCCAGACGAATCAGGGGATAGATTAGAAACCCCGCCAGGATAGCGAAAGCAATGGCCGCTATCAGGCCGGCAATCTCTCCTACGCCCATCTGCTACCTCTCTTCCATTGGTACGATACTGGGGACAACGCTAGCACGCACCGTCTATCAGACTAGGCCACGACCGGCCGGTTGAAGCCGATTCAGCGGTTGAAGGACTGAACCTGCAGGGCGCGCTCAAAGGGGGCTTCCGTATCAAAGTCGAATATTGTGACGCTTCCGTTGCTCGGGCGGCAGCTGGTGTCGTAACGACCGCCGCCGAAGCGGTTGACCAGACTGAGCAGGGTGTTGCCGTGCGAGATCAGCAGGACGCGGTCGCCATCTTTCAGATGCGGATCGGCTGCAATCAGGGCGAATCCGCCGGCAATGCGCGTCCAGTACTCGCTGTCGGACTCCGCATCGCCAAAGGGGTCGGCCTCCTTGAGGAAGTCCCTGGTGGCGGCCAGACCGAACTGGTCCACAATCTGCTGGTAGGTTCCTGCTCCATGTGGCGCGCCTGCAGCCCACCAGGCCATGGCCATGTCCTGCCCCTCGAAATAGCCATAGAACTGCTCGCGAAAGTGACTGTCGCTGACCGGCTCAGGCTTGTTCTCCGACTGGTTCTGGTCCAGGATTCTGCGGACTGTCTCCTGGGCGCGTGTAGTGTCCGAGCAGTAGGCGGCCGCAAAGCTCACTTTGCTCAATCTTTGGCCCGCACGATCAGCATCCTCGAGCCCCGATGAGGTCAAGGGCGAGTTGGACCAGCCCTGGAGGCGGTTGTAGCGGTTGAAATAAGTCTGTCCATGGCGGACAGCATACAGATGGAGCAACATGACCCCATTATCCCACGCAAATCCCAACGGGAGCGTCAGAACCTGAAATGCGATGAGCCCCGGACGAACCGGGGCCCCGAGATTTTTCGCGATCAGCGAGCGTAGAACTCGACCACGTACTGAATGTTGATCTGAACCGGGATCTCCTCCGGTTCGGGCTTGCGGACCAGGGTGGCCTTCAGGGAGGCCAGGTCCACGTTTAGGTAGCCGGGGACTGCAGGAAGCACGTCCCTATGGACGCCTTCTGCGGCGATCTGGAAGGGCACCATGGTCTGGCTCTTGGGCTTGACCTGAATGGTCTGACCGGGCTTGACCCTGTAGGAAGGACGGTCCACGATGTTGCCGTCGACCAGGATATGGCGGTGGACCACGTACTGACGAGCCTGGGCGGTGGTGCGTGCGATGCCAGCGCGCAGGACCAGGTTGTCCAGGCGGCACTCCAGCTCGCGAAGCATGGCTGCACCGGTCTGGCCGGACTCGTGGGTGCCCCGCTCATAGGCGGCACGCAGCTGCTTCTCGGAGACGCCGTACTGGGCGCGCAGCCTCTGCTTCTCGCGCAGACGAACAGCGTAGTCGGACTCGGTGCGACGGCGGCTGCGGCCGTGTTCGCCTGGGCCATAGGGGCGCTTTTCGAACAGGCGCTGGGCCTTGGGAGTCAGGGCGATGCCCAGAGCGCGGGACAGGCGGACCTGGCGACGCGCACGCTGAATGTTAGTCATTGATGCAATCCTTACTTGCTTCTGTCGTTATCTGAACGAAGACGGCCGAAACCGTCGAGTCAGGCCTCTCCAATGCTTCACCGTGCCAAGCACGAACGACCTTGCGGCCGCCGACCCATTGATGGGCTGAGACTCCAGATAGATTCGCGCACAAATGCGCAAACCAAGTGTTAATTAAACCACATGTGCCCGACCTGAGGCAAAGAGTATGTTGTGATATATTCATACCAACGGTCGGTATGATAATGAGTCATGACAGGCAGACTCCCCCAACCAACCGACGATGACCTATCGTCATCGACCTGAAAGGAAGACGCCTATGGCTCGCAATCCACACCCTGAACTGACGCAGGAGCGAATCATCAAAGCCGCTAACGAGCTCTTCAAGCGCCAAGGCTACGACAAAACCAGCATGCAGGACATCATCAATGCAACAGGAGGCTTGAGCAAGGGAGCTGTTTACCATCACTACCAGTCCAAGGAAGACCTCTTCGACGCTGTGGCCAATAGATTGATGAACACTGTGAGCGAGACGACCAGCAAGGTCCATGCCCGGTCGAAGCAAGGCACGGCTTTAAGGCAGCTGCAGTCGCTCTTCTCTCCCGAGCGGGCGCGAAAGAGGCTGGAGGCCGCGGATCTGATGTTCCGCGAATTCAACCCAAAGGCCAATCCTAAGATGATCGGCATGGAATTCACCGCCTTGGTGGATGAGCGGGACGACTTTGTCGACCTGATCAAGCAGGGCAACCAGGACGGTTCAATGCATGTGGACCACGTCGAACAAACTGCAGAGATCTTCCGCCTGCTGGCTAATATGTGGCTCCTTCCCTTCTTTCGTAGGGGAACACAGGCGGAACTGCGCACCAGAGTCGCTTGCTTTTTCTCTATCCTGCAGGGCCTGGGCATCCCCCTGGAGGACCAAGGGTTCTCCGACCTGCTGTCCTCCTTCGGCACCGATGCCAAAGGAGGCGGCAAAGAAAAGACCGAAGGCGAGTGGAGCATATGAACCCGCTCGCTCACAACCAAACCTCAGGCAAAGGGTTGCTGGCACCGCCGTTCATTGCCCTTTTGACGACTGAGATTCTCTCCAATCTAGGGCAGACATGCTTGGTCTTCGCCCTTCCCCTTCATCTGCTCAACATCTCAGGATCGGCATCCCTCTATGGCATGGCATCCGCACTGGCCGTCCTTCCATCCATACTCCTGACCCCCCCTGGGCGGAGCTCTGGCTGACCGACTGCACAAGCAGTCCACCATGGCAGTGCTGGACATTCTCTCGGTATTGACCGCCTTCTTGTACATTCTGATCGGCCACAAAATTGACCCCGTTTTTTGACCGTGGCCTGCATGATGCTGGTCAACACCTATAGGGCCTGTTACAGCCCAACGGTGCAAGCAGCCCTTCACTGCTTGGTAGACAGAAAAGACCTGACCCGTGCATCAGCCCTGGTTTCCCAGGCGATCTCCCTCGTAGGAATGATCGGACCAGTGTTGGCCGGCATGGTCATGGGATTCTTCGGAATCATGCAAACGGTCGGGATTGCCGCCTTGGTCTGTCTTATTTCTGCTGTCTGGATCAGGATCGCCGTCAGGATTCCCGAACCAGCACAGGGCTCCTCCCAAGGCCCAAGAGCACTGGTGAGCCATCTGGCCGCGGATGCCAAAGCGGCTGCACAATTTCTGGTCAGGCATGGCAACCTCAAAGTGGTCATAGGACTCAGCCTGGCGGCCAACTTGATCTTTGCCTCCTACATCAACGTGGCCCTGCCCTATATGGTCACTCGCACGCTGGGCCTGAGCAATGCCATGCAGGGGCTGGCCGAAGGAATACTGGCCTGCGGAAGCCTGCTTGGAGCCGTCTTGGTGTCCATCCGTCCAGCCTGGTTCAATCTGCAACGAATACCCATGCTGCTCTCGGCCAGCGCCCTGGTTCTCCTGCCCATTGCAGCAGGACTGCTTCTGCATTCGCCTACTCATGTCCTCTTCGCACTGGTAACCGGATGCATAGCTCTGGCAGCGGGAATAGTGCAGACGGTCAGCATCACTTCCCTGTCCTATGAGCAGATTCATACCCCTGCAAGGCTGATAGGCAAGGTGATAGGGCTGACCAATAGTCTATGCATGTGTGCGATTCCGCTGGGACAAGCCGCCTTCGGCCCGCTGATCGACCACTGCCCCATGACCCTGATCATCACTGGAGTGGTCATGGTGACACTGCTGACATGTCTGATCGCCAGGCTGGCCATGAAACCGGACGAATGACTGGCATGGCGTATGCCCTTTGAATGCCGCGCCAGCGCTTTTCGTCATTGACGGTCAAAGGTCCATCGCTTAAAGGCTGACAGGTCTTACTTTGCTGAAGGCACTGTCTTGCAAATCTTCCGAGTGAAGGCCTTGCGGCGTCCAGGCGTATCAACCTTCGAGTCGATGCGGCCCAGAATGCTGGCCCCAGTAAATTTGATACCGCAGAATTTTAGGATGGAATACTTCCATCGGGTCACGGTGGAACCATGCATCTTGGAGACGAAGGCCGGCCCATGGCTGCTGCTGATGATTTGCGCCGTCTTGCCCTTGAGCAGTCCCTCCGATTTGAGACTGCTCCCGTACCGGTAGGCAAATTGTGGCGTGAGTACCCTATCCAACCAGCCCTTGAGGATGGCTGGTTCACCTGCCCACCAAATGGGGAAGACAAAGACCAGATGATCGGCTCGGGCAACCATGCTTTGATAACGCTTAGGTGCTGATTCGTCCTCCATGTGCTTGGCATAGCCGTAACGAAGCACCGGGTCGAAGTCTTCTTGGCTGAGGTCGATCATCTCGACCGCGTGACCCTTACGCCGGGCAGTTAGTGCGTAAGCCTGGGCGTTGGCATGGCTAAAACTACCTTCATAGGGTGATCCTTGAATAACAAGTATGTTCATGTCATCTACTTCTTCAGTTGTACTGCATTTGGCTTTGGCGCTATCTAAAACTTCAGCTGGCTCTATTATTCAATAATAATTTTATATTCGGTAACTTACCGCGAGCAAAACCGTCGACAGATTGGACAGCGATGGGTCTGGCCTGAAGATTATATGAATGCAGGTAAGCTACCCGATCATACTAGGATCGGAGCCAGCAGGAGCGACCAGGGTGGCCCGGGTGCGTGTCAGGCGGGAGACCATGAGACCAACGCAGGAATAGGCCAGTGCGAACAAGGCAACCACAGTAAGCGGAAGACCCCAGGAGGCCAAATCTGCCGCACTTGCATCCACTATTGATTGGACAGCGGTGTTGTACCACCAGCCCGGAGTCAGTTTACCGATGGTCTGCATGACCGGAGGCAGGCTGCCGCCGGTACTTGACCCGGAGGTGAACATAACCACCAGGCCGAAGATGACGCCTACAGAGTTTATGAGCGAAGAGGAAGGATTGAACTGAGCAAGCATGAATCCGAAGGATGCCGCCGATACCGCGAATATCAGCATGGCGACAAAGCTCAGCAGCACCCTCCCCCAGCCCAGTGAAGCCAAGGACACCCCAGAAGCCGCCATACTGAAGGCAACGAGTGCCACATAGTAGGCCCAGGAGATGCCTGCCAGGATGAGGGCTGCCGTGAGCTCCTGTCCATTCAGACTGCTTGATCGCATTGGGGAGGCAAGCAGGCGCCGACGTCGGTCAGGAGAGCTGAACGCGGCGAAGAGCGTGGCGACGCTGACCGTCAGCGCTGTCATCAAGGGAAAGGCAGCCAGGCCAACTGTCGTAGCGAAGCCTTCCGACAGTGCTCTATTGTCGCCCTTTGGGCTGGCATGGATGCTCACATGTGGCTGGTTGTCGGCATAGTGGGCCACTGCATAGGCGGCCGCATCCTTGAACACTGCCGACGAATGCAGCTCCATCGAGCCGTTTTGTCCTCGACCTGCAAGCACAGCAAAACGAAGAGCATCAAAATAGCTGTCCACCTGCAGTTGTGCCAGACTGCCACGGCTGGAATTATAGGAGGCCGCCGTTTCAACTTTCGGAAAACCAAGCGTCTTACCGCCGCTGGGAGCTTGGGCAGCAGTGTCTTCAAGCGCCTCAAGGAAGCGTTGCCCATATCCGGCTGGGATGATAATGGTCAAATCGCTTTTGCCGGATACATTTGCGTCCTGCAAAGCCTGTGGCCTATCTTCGACTGTCACCAGCTGGGCCGACTTGCCCAGATACTGCTCCAGACCCCGGCCCAGCTCGCAACCGACCTGGTCACCGCAATCCCTGTTGATGACGGCTACCTTCGCACGTGCGGGTTCGAAGCGCCCAACCGAGCTTGAGGCATTGGCACGCACCGCGGCCTGCATATTCGTGGAACCGATGACAATCATGATCAGGCTCATGCCCACCAGATACAGGAGGAGGTAGAACTTATGCGCCCAGATGACGCGCAGTGCTGTTTTACAAGTATTCATACCGTTGTTTCCTTAGGAGCAGACCACAGGCAGCCAGGAAGATGGCGGCCATAATGACCAGGATGCCGCAGGTGCGGGCGAAGGGTGCCAGGCTGTCGTAGTAGACGATGTCGTAGAAAAGGTTGGAGACCTGCTTGACGGGGTTGATCAGGTGCAGGACCGGAGCGCGTTCCTGTATGGCATTGTTGAGGTCCATAGCCAAGCTGCCATAGAGGCCGATAAAGGCACTCAGGGTGCAGTCGATGCCGACGACCAAACCAACCTTCGTTTCGATGGGGAGTTTGGGAATCGCACCCATCATAGAGCCGAAAGCGGTAGCCATAAAGGTGCCCACGGCGATGGCTATGAGTGCTATCGGGTCACGACCGCCGATTTGCACGCCGCAGACTGTTCGGACGAAGATATAGGCGACTAGGAGGCTGACTGCGGAGAAGAGCCAGGAGGCCAGAAAGGCACCCGCTGCCTGCCGCCACTTGGGGCTGGGAGAACTGGCCCGTCGGGCTCCCAAGGCTGAAAGGTTGGGCTGAGTCCTGGCAATCATCTCAGCTGCGGTGCTGGCACCGATAAGACAGGCCATAGCGAGCACAGCGAAGAAGTAGGGCGCGGTCATCGAAGGGTGGATGTGCGTCAGGCGGATTTGCTTGGTGTAGGTCTGTCCGCCGGATCGCACCAGAATTTGAGTACTCGGTGAGGATTTGGTAGACCTTGCGGATTTTGCTTGGTTGAAGCTGCCCAGCGAAGCGGAGAGAATGGAGACCGCTATGCCTTCGGAAGCGGTTGAATCGGATTGGATGCTGGCTGCTTCACGGTCGCACAGGACCATGTTGACCAGACCGTCAGAGCCCGCGTACAGGTATCCGATGTCTTTCCGGCTATCCAGACGCGTGTCTGCTTCGGCCTTGGTAGCCACCGTCGTCGGGATAAGCAGCTGAGTGTCGTCGGACCCAGCCTTGGGTTTCTTCGATAGTGAGGAAACCAGCTCGTCAGCACCTGGGCTGGCTTTCCAGTTGCTGTCCGAGACTATGGCGAAATGCTGTGCCTCGGCAGTGTAGCCGTCTTGCAGGTTGCCCATGATGCCCAGCATCAGAGCGGCCAGAATGACCGGAAAGGCCAGGACCCAGAAAAGGGAGGAGGTGTTGCGTATCGAGGTCTTGACGTTGATCAGGAATGAGTTCCACATAGATATGTGCTCCTTACGGCAATTGAGCCTATGGACCGCGCTCAGTCACGCAGTTCCTTGCCGGTCAGCTCCAGGAAAACGTCGTTGAGGGATGGCGGACGGCTGGTCAGGTGGCCGTAGCTGGTCTGGGTGGATTCCAGGACCGTCAACACGTCCTGCAGGTTGTGCTCGCCCTGGCGGCAGCGGATGACCAGCTCCTTGCCGTCATAGTCGACAGATTGAGCCAGAGGCAGGGCGCGGATTTTGGCCAGTGTGGACTCCTGCAGGTCCAGAGTCTCGACGGTGACCTGCTCACCGGCCTGGACCATGCCCTTGAGTTCCTCAGCCGCGCCTAGGGCAATCTGACGGCCATGGTCCATAATCATGATCCGCGTACAGATCTGCTCCACCTCCTCCATGTAATGACTGGTGTAAACCACGGTGGCCCCCTGGTCGTTCAGCCGTTCGATGCCCTCCAGGATGGCGTTTCGGCTCTGGGGATCAACGGCGACGGTGGGCTCATCGAAAAAGATGAGGTCGGGCTGGTGGGCGATGCCACAGGCGATGTTGAGCCTGCGCAGCAGGCCGCCCGACAGTTTGCCCGGGCGGAACTTGCGGAAATCGCCCAGCCCCACGAAGTCGATGGCCTGCTCGACCAGGTCCTTGCGGTCGGCCTTCTTGGGCACGTAGAGGGAGCAGAAATAGTCGATGTTCTCCTGAACGCTCAGTTCATTGAAGACGGCCACATTCTGTGGAACCACGCCGATATGACTTTTGAGATCGTAGGAGGTCGGGGTCATCTCCTGCCCGAATATGCGAACCGTTCCCGATTCAAAGCTGAGCAAGGCCAGGATGCAGTTGATGGCAGTTGACTTGCCTGAACCGTTAGGGCCGAGCAGTCCGAATACCTCGCCACGACCGACTTCCATGTCGAAGTGGTCCAAGGCCACCGTGTCACCGTAGCGCTTCACCAATGCGCTGACCTTCAAGGCCGGCTCTTGCTCATGTGAACTGTTCATGATTCCATCATCCCAGCTGCAGCTGGCCCAACACCGTGACAGTTGTCATCAAAATTGTAAATGCTCGAATCAGATTAATGACATCTGTCATGGGTGCTCCCGCCTGTGGATCGGCGCAGGAACGGGTAGTCCGCCAATTACTATTTAGGACAATAGAGCAACAGGGCGAGGAGACATTCATGGGCAGGATAGCTGGCTGGCTGGCCCTGGTTGGTCTGGGGGCCTTATGCGGATCATGGTATGGTTCAGGGGTTTCAGCAACCCTGATCGCTGGCCTCTTGGCCTCGGTAGCAGTAGGAGCCCTGTGTGAATGGACGTTGCCAGCGCCAGGTTCCATGTTGGGTGGTGCCCTGGTGTCGCTTTTGGCAACATTCATACCAGTCTGGCTTTTCTTTTTGCCAGCGCTGGCTTTCGAGGCGGGAGTTGGACTCGGAGCCATAGTCCCGACTGCCGGATCAGTCGGCATGAAAGACTCCCTGGCCAAGGACTCAAGGCTGCTCTTGGACTTGTTGCCGGCATTCTTCTGGCTGATACCTGCCATCACTGACCTCATACTGTTCAGAGGCTTCACCCAGCGCTATGCGCTGCTGACTTTGTTGACATCAGCACTGGCGCAAGGCGGCGGTCTGGCATGTGCGCGCTTGGCGGAGGCTAAGGAGCGTGTATGGCAGATTGAAGACACCGAGCGCTACCAGATTCGCCAACTGCGCGGCCGCATCAACGACCTGGACGAGGAGAGGGCCCAGGCGACCCGGATGGCACACTTATCCGAGCGGACCCGAATCGCCCGAGACATTCACGACAATGTGGGACACCAGCTCACCCGTGCCATCGTGCAGATCCAGGCTGGCTGCGTGGTGGCTCAAAGCAAGGGTGATCAGAGTGCCGAGCAGCTACTGGACAGTGTCGGCAAGACCTTGGACGAGGCCATGACCACAATTCGTCGTTCCGTGCATGACTTGGAGGATGAGGGCACTGACTTCGCATCCCAGATGCAGGAAGCCAGCTCCGAAGCTTCGACGGGGCAGCTGCAGGTCGATCTGAACAATGGCATTGAGGCAGCGCCTGCACCAGTGTGCCGTTGCTTGGCCACCATTGTTCGCGAGGCCCTTACCAATACGGTCCGCCATTCTTCAGCCAAGTCAGCGCAGGTTATCCTGCGCGACCTCCCAGCCTTCTGGCAGATGGTGGTGCAGGACGACGGCGGGATTCAGCAATCGCAGCCTGACAGCTCGCACTTAAAGAAGCCAGAGCTCCATCGCGGCATGGGGTTGGCCGATATGGAGGCCAGGGCCAGGGCCTTGGGCGGCACGGCCAACAGCGGCCCCAACCAGCAAGGATGGAAGGTCTTCGTATCCTTGCCTAAGGAGCCTTGGTTCGACCACACCCCAGCCGAGCATGAAGAGGGTAGGAAGGTAATGGCATGAAAGTCGCTATCGCTGATGATGATCCGATCGTCTGCTCATCCCTGTCAACGATTTTGACGGCAACCGGTACTGCAGATGTGCTCTGGACTGCCGGTGACGGCCAGTCAGCCCTCGAGAGTTTTCAGGCAGCTGGAGGAAAGCCAGACGTTCTGTTGCTTGATGTGCAGATGCCTGGCATGGATGGTCTGGAGGCGGCGGAACGCATCATCGCCATGGATTCGGCTGCCCGTGTGCTCTTTCTAACCACCTTTGCAGACAAGGAATATATTTCACGCGCCCTGGCCTTGGGCGCCAAGGGGTATGTGATCAAGCAGGACGTGGCTTCAGTGGTGCCGGCTCTGCAAGCCGTCATGGCGGGACAGACGGTTCTTGGAGCTGAGGCCGTGGCTAATCTGTCACTAGGCAATAAGGACAAACAGTCGCAAAAGAATCCGGCTGAGCCTGTTCCCCGGCGCTTCCAAACACTGACCGACCGCGAACGCGAAATCGTCGCTCTGGTGGCCGGCGGCCTCGACAACCAAGCCATCGCCAGGCGGCTCTGCCTCAGCGAGGGCACTGTCCGCAATCACATCTCAGCCATCCTGGCCAAGACCAACCTGGCCAACCGCACCCAGTTAGCCGTGGAATGGCTGTCCTCGCAAGAGTCATGAGTGTATAGTTTCGGCGGTCTCGTCCCTGGACAGGCTCCGAGTCTCGATCGTTCAGAGTTTTTCTATCGGTGCCAAGCGCAGCATCAGCCTCTTGGTTCCCTCGGAACCGAAGTCCACGGTCAAGACCGAGTTGTGCCCCTTGTCCTGAATATCGACCACCTTGCCCAGGCCATACTGATCGTGGGCCACCCTGTCGCCCAAAGAGAAGTCCTGAATGGACAGGCCATTCGACTTGGGCTGGCCCGAGGCCCTGCCAGTGCGTGCGGATGACGATGAGCTTGCTGTGCTGTGCCTGGTCGTAACTCTTCCGCTTCTGGAAGAGGAGCTACGAGAGCCATATCCGGATGATCCGAACGACCGCTGCGAGGAGGTCCGCGAGCGCCCATGCACATTATGGGAAGAGCCAAAACCGGAGCCGGAGCCGAACCCGCCGAATGAACGATGACCGAATGCACGGCTATCGCTTTCATCCTCGAAGCCGCCGAATTCGTCCTCGTCGTCACCAAGGTCCCAGCCTGCGCGCATCCGCTCATTGCCCGCCTGCCGACGCTTCCAGTCAATCAGCTCGTCAGGGATGTCGTCCAGGAACTGGCTGGGCAGCATCTCATTGACCTGCCCCCACTGTGAGCGGACGGCCGCCCGCGTCAGGTAAAGACGTCTCTTGGCACGGGTCACGCCCACATAGGCCAGCCGACGCTCTTCCTGCATCTCGTCGGCATCCTCGAGGCAGCGGGAGTGAGGGAAGGTTCCCTGCTCCATGCCAGTCAGAAAGACCACCGGGTACTCCAGGCCCTTGGCCGTGTGCAGGGTCATCAGGGTCACTTTGCCTGAGTCGTCGCCCAAGCCTGGCAGCTGGTCTGAATCGGCCACCAGTGCCGTGGTCTCCAGGAAGCCCGCCAGCGTAGCGTCAGGAGTCTTCTGCTCGAACTCGGCAGCCACAGACTGCAGCTGGCCAAGGTTCTCCAGCCGAGAGGCATCCTGCGGGTCAACGGACTTGCGAAGCTCGTCCAACATGCCGGACTCCTCCAGGACCTTCTCAACAATCTGCGATGGCTTGGCATCGTGCTCAGAGGCAAAGTCGGTCAGGGAGCTGATCAGATCCCTGAAGGTCTTCATCCGCTTGACCATCAGCGTGGAAGCTCCGGGCACTTCCTCAATATGCTGCACCCCCTCCCAGAAGGAGACCTGATGCAGATCCGCATAGGAGGTCGCCGCCGCCTCGGCACGTGCGGCCAGGCCCCGCTTGGGCACGTTGAGTATCCGACGCATGTTCACGTCGTCCTGGGGATTGGCGATGGCGTGCAGGTAGGCCAGGGCGTCCTTGATCTCCTTGCGCTCGTAGAAGCGGGTCCCGCCCACCAATTGATAAGGCAGACCGGCGTTGATCAGCCCCTCCTCCAGGGCGCGGGACTGGGCGTTGGCCCGGTACATGATGGCCATGTCGGAGTAGGGAATGCCCTCCTCGCTGCGCAGTCTGGCGATCTCGGTGGCGATCCAGGCGGCCTCCTGCTGGGCGTTGTCGGCTGCGTAGCCCACGATGGGCTCCCCCTTGCCCAGGGCGGTCCAGAGCTTCTTGGGCTTGCGGCCTTCATTTTTGACAATGATGGCATTGGCTGCATCCAGAATGGTCTGGGTTGAACGGTAGTTCTGCTCCAGGAGGATGGTCCGGGCCCCAGGGAAGTCCTTCTCAAAGTCCCTGATGTTGCTGATATCGGCCCCTCGGAAGGCATAGATGGACTGATCCGAATCCCCCACCACGGTGATCCAGGCCTGCTCCTGCTTGCCTGCATCGGCACCGGCAAGCTCGCGCATGAGCACATACTGGGCATGGTTGGTGTCCTGGTACTCGTCCACCAGCACGTAGCGGAAGCGATGGTGGTAATACTGCGCCACCATCGGGGATTGCTGGAGCAGCTGGACGGTGCGCACAATCAAATCGTCGAAATCGACGGCGTTGGCCTGAGCCAGCCGATGCTCGTACTCGGCGTAGATCACGGAGTAGAGCTCCTCCTCGTTGCCGAAGCGGGCGGTAATCTGCTGGCCGCGCTGCCCGGGCCGGTAGTCGGGGGCATACTCCTGCAGCTGCGTGCGCCAATCCTGCAGGTTGTTCTTGTAGTCGGATATGTGGCTCAAAATGTTTCTGGGCGTGTAACGCTTCAGATCGATGTTGAGGTCCTTGCCAATCAGTTTGATCAGGCGCTCGGAATCGGCCGTATCGTAGATGGTGAAGCCCGATCGCAGACCGATCTCCTTGCCATCCCTCCTCAGAATGCGCACGCAGGCCGAGTGGAATGTGGACACCCACATGCGGTCGGCCACGGGTCCGATCAGCCGACGCAGACGCTCGCGCATCTCGGAAGCTGCCTTGTTGGTGAAGGTGATGGCCAAGATCTGGCTGGGCCAGGCGCCGAACTGACTGAGAATCCAGGCGATCCTGCGGGTCAGCACTCGGGTCTTGCCAGAGCCTGCGCCTGCCCCGATCAGCAGGGCCGGCCCCTGGTATTGAACAGCCTCGGCCTGCTGATCGTTGAGCCCCTTGAGCAGCTCCTTGGCGCTGCGCTGGATCAAGTCCGGTTCCTCGTTCACAAGCCACCTCTTGCCATCTGGTCTCGGTCACCGTCACAGGCCGGATGGCGCACACCCGGCAACCAACTATTTCTACCACAAAGCGGTGTCATCGACCTTGGCTCAGGGGTCAGCCAGCAGATATAAAAATCCCGTCCGCTTTCGACGGGGAAAGCGAACGGGGGTAAATCGGGGAAGTCAGATGACCCAGTCAGTTGCGCATTTGGTCCTTGGCGTTGTTGGCGGCCTCAGTGGCGCCCTGCTCAGCCTTTGCCTTGCCCACCTTGACATCGGCCTTGGCCTGGTCCATCTTGTCCGAAGCGGCGTCCTTGGCATCGGATGCCTTGTCCTGGGCAGCGTCCTTGGCGTCGCCCATCTTGTCGGCAACGGCATCCTTGGCATCGGATGCCTTGTCCATAACGGTGTCCTTTACATCGCCTGCGACGTCGGAAATCTTCTCGCCGGCAGACTTCATGGCATCCTTTGCATCATCCAGAATCCCCATATGGTCCTCCTTAGGTCCTTTAACGCACCGCGACGATGCGCGACCAATGCGGTCAATTTTCACTGTAACAGTCAGGACCTTGAATCCGCGGATTGACGGGCTGACACGCCAGGAAGACACTCCAATCCGCTGGAGGTGAAACCTGGCGGATCAGGGCGGCCTGACCACAGTCCCAGAACCGGGTTATCTTGGTGTCTATCCGCCGGGACCACAGGGGCCCCGCATTCATGACGACAAGGACGATGACATGCAGGAACTCGAGGAGCGAATCCGCCGCCAAGGCACGGTCAAGCCTGGCAATGTACTCAAGGTGGACGCCTTCCTCAACCATCAGTGCGACGTGCGGCTCTTTGACCACATGGGCGCTGAATGGGCCCGCCTATTCGCTGGTCACAGGATCGACAAGATTCTGACCATTGAGGCATCCGGCATCGGCATCGCCTGCCTGGCCGCCCGCCACTTCGGCGACGTGCCGGTGGTCTTCGCCAAGAAGACCCAGTCCATCAACCTTGACGGCGACCAGTACACGGCCCGCATCTACTCCTTCACCAAGCAGCGCGAGTACCCCGTCATTGTGGCCAAGCGCTTCCTTACGGAGGGCGAGCATGTGCTGATCCTTGATGACTTCCTGGCCAAGGGCAACGCCCTGCACGGTCTGATCGACATCTGCCATGATGCCAAGGTCGTCATTGAAGGCATCGGCATCGCCGTGGAGAAGGGCTTCCAGGAGGGCGGCCGTACCCTGCGCAAAGAGGGCTACAACCTCAAGTCCCTGGCCATTGTGGAAAACATGGACCCGGACCAGGGCACCATCACCTTTGCGCACAATCCCGCCTGAGCAGGCCGGCGCCCGGTCCGGGTCGCGGAAACATAGCGTCAGTCCACCTGATGCTCGCTGGTGCCGCCCTCCAGAATGGTCTTGACGTCATTCAGGGAGATGTTGACCATGGCGTTCACAGCGGCATCGGTGTAGAAGCCGATGTGGGGTGAAACCTCCACATTGGGCATGGCCTTGAGGGTCTCCAAGGCCTGGTTGCCGACCCTGGCTCCACTCAGGTCCTTTTCGAAGATGCCAGCCTCCCCCTCGATGGTATCGATGGCTGCACCGGCGATGGACTTGGTCTGCAGGGCCTCAATCAGCGCCGGGGTGTCCACAATGGGGCCGCGGGCGGCGTTGACCAGGAAGGCCGAGGGCTTCATGGCATCCAGGGCCTGCGCGTTGATCAGATGGTGGGTGGTCTCGTCCAGCGGCGTATGGACGGTGACGATGTCGGCCCGCTTCAAAAGGGTGGGCAGATCCACATAATCAAGAGTGTCTGCCAGCTCTGGGCGGTGAACCGGGTCGTTGGCGATGACGGTGGAACCCAGGGCCCGGAAAATCCTGGCAACGGCCGATCCGATCTTGCCTGCTCCAATGATCCCCACGGTCAGGTTGTGGATCTCGTGGGCCTGAAGCCCAGCCCAAGTATAGTCGTCCTTGGCCTCGCGAGCGCTGGCCTCCCCCAGATGCCGGACCAGACGCATGACCTGGGCCAGGACCAGCTCGGAGACCGACCGGGGCGAGTAGGCAGGCACGTTGGTGACGACTAGTCCATTCTCCCGGGCGGCCTGCAGGTTGACGATGTCATAGCCCGTAATCCGCAGGGTCAGCTGCTTGATGCCATAGTCCTTGAGCCGCTGGTAGAGCTCGGGCTCGGGCAGGGCCGCGTGCTGCTGGATGACGATGCCGTCGTATCCCTTGATCATGTCCACGGTCTTCATCCCCAGATCGTGGTCGGTAGTATCCACCTGAATGTCATTGGCTTGCGCCCAGGCCCGAATGGCCTCCTGCTCGTCGGGGCGTACTGAATACATAAGAATGCTGGTCATTGTTCCTGTCCTTGGTAACTGCCTTCGTCGATTGTTGCTCGGTGATGATTGTCGAATGAATCGCCGGAGGGATCAGCCGCGATTTTGGTGCATATAGTCGCCGATCCGCTCCACTGCGGTATGCAGGTCCTCCATGGAGGCCGCATAGGAGATGCGGACGTAGCCTTCCCCACCGGGCCCGAAGCTTGCTCCGGGGATTACCGCCACCTTGGCCTTTCGAGCCAGGTCGTAGACGAAGCTCCAGCTGTCGCGCATGCCCTCGGGCAGCTGGGCGAAGATGTAGAAGGCACCCTTGGGATCGATCACGCCCAGACCGACCTCGGGCAGGGCCTTGGCCAGATAGTCCCGCCGCTTGCGGTAGGCCTCGCGCATCGGATCCGTGTCATTCATGCCCTTAGTCAGAGCCTCCTGGGCGGCATACTGGGCGTTGGTGGTCACCGAAGTGATGGTGAACTCGTTGACCTTGCTGATTTGGTCAATGACGTCGGCTGGGCCGGCGGCGATGCCGACCCGCCAACCTGTCATGGCATGGGACTTGGAAACCCCGCCAAGCACGACCGTCTGCTCGGGCAGGATGGCGCCCATGGATACATGGGTGTCCTGGTAGGTCAGCTCGGCGTAGATCTCATCGCTGAGCACGAAGAAGCCGTGCTTGCGCGCCACCTGGGCCAGAGCCTCCAGATTTTCACGGGCATAGGTCACGCCGGTGGGGTTGGTCGGATAATTGAGCACCAGGGCCTTGACCGGACCATCGCTGTTTTCGACGGCGGCCTCCAGCTTGTCCGGCTTGAGAATGAAGCCGTCATCGGATGTGTCGACAAAGACGGTCTTGGCGCCGCTCAGCTGGGCAATAGGAATATAGAGAGGAAAGATGGGCGTGGGCAGAATGACCGTGTCGCCCGGGTTGATCATGGCGGTGAGGCCCGAGAAGATGCCCCCGGTGGCCCCGGCCGTAATCACTATCTGACTGTCAGGGTCGCAGTCCAGTCCGTACTTGGCCTGAAGGTAGTCCGCTGCCGCCTTACGCAGACTGGGCATACCGCGACTCTCGGTGTAATGACTGTGGTTGTCTTGGATGGCCTGGATGCCCGCCTGCTTCACGTGCTCAGGGGTGAAGAAGTCAGGCTCACCCAGGGTCAGCTTCACAATGCCGTCTATTCCGGCGATCTCCTTGTTGAACTCGAGAATGTCGCTCGGTGCCAGAGCTTTGACCCTGGCATTCATATGCTCCGCCAATGTCATTGGCTTGTCCTTTCCCATGCGGTTACTACAACCATTGTCGCTGGTGCTGCCCTACCGACTATGCGGTGACGATGCACGGGAAATGCTGTCGACGACTGCAGGGCCGGTGGGTTCCGATCCGTGCAACCGTTCCTACAAGGCACGCGGCGTCACAGATCGAATCCGTGCCACCAATAGGTAAATCGTGTGCCCTGCATGCTGAAACCTCCTGCGGAATCTACAATCAGCATTGATAGTAAGCGTACAGCGGTGTTTCAACAATCATACGAGCGCGACCATTATTTGACCAAACGCTTGTTTACTGGCAAGCAGTGCAATTCCCTCGATTGCAGAGGTTCGCCTATTCCTCTAACAGACGCATGGCAGCCTGGGAATCCGTAATCAGCACATTGGCATAGCCGCCCAGAAGCGCCGCACGCATGGATGCTATCTTGGAAGGCCCTCCCGCCACCAATATGGAACATGGCTTCTTGCGCAATCGATCAAGCTGTATCCCCACCGTTCTCGCGTTAATGCCATCATCCGCAATGGAGCCGTCCGGAGCTATAAATCGTGAAAGCACATCCCCGACAGCCTTATGCTGCAGCATGATGATCTCTCTGCGGGAGAGATATCCCAGTTTGAAAAGCATGGCATCGTCACGAACGGTTCCACAGGTAAACACGGCGATATCGGTACGTTCCCCCTGACGAACAATCTCGTCGATGAAACGATCCTTGAGCACAATATCCCGAGTCAAGGCATTGTCGAAAATGACCGGCAAGGGCAGCACTGTGGTGGTGGTGCCGAAGGCCATGCCGAATTTCAGGGCGATATCCGCTGCATAGTTGTTGAAATCGGACGCGGAGACACTCCCCTTCAACTGCACCACCGATACATCCTTGTGCTCATTGGGCCGCAGATGATCGGCTACGGACTTGAGGGTCCTCCCCCAACTGATGCCCAACCGGTCGTGATCGCCGACAATCTCGGCCAGGTAATCTGCTGTAACCGTGCCCAGTTTGTCCCTGATGGCGTCTTCGTCACCGGTCGAGTCATAGGTGAGTTTGACCTCGCGCAGGCCGAAAGCCACTTTGAGCCTCCTGGCCAGCGACTCCAAATCAGCCTGAGGATCAGTTATGAGCACGCGGACCAGCCCCTCCTGCCTGGCGAATGCCAGAAGACGCGAAACCGTGGGACGAGAAACGTTCAGTCTGCGGGCGATGGCGCTCTGGCCTAAGCCCTCCTCATAATACCAATGACAGACTGTGACAGCTTGATTCCTGTGCTGTTCATCGTCGATCATAAAACCTTCCCTTCTCCTGGTTGTGCGGAACCAACATGCAAAAGAAATTCATGGCCAGCTGGTGATTAAGCATCCATTTTTGAAAATATGTTCATTATAGCATTTTACTTCTGTGCATTCACTGTTACAGTGAGGCTCACAAGGAGGTAACAACCATGCAGATCAATCGGCTCATCGATCACACACTGCTCAAACCGGACGCAACGCTGGCGCAGATCGACCAGGTCATCGACGAAGCCCTGGACAATCATTTCTATTCGGTCATGGTCAATCCCTACTGGGTTTCCCACGTCCATGAGCGGGTGAAGGGGTCGGATGTCCTGACTGCCTGCGTCATCGGCTTCCCCCTGGGCGCCAACACCACGGCAACCAAGGTCGCCGAAACCCAGGAAGCCATCGCGAACGGAGCCGATGAACTGGATATGGTGATCAATATCGGCGAAATGGCAGGTGGCCGGGAAGACCTGGTTGCCAAGGACATTCGTGCTGTCGTCGAGGCGGTCCATCAGGCAGGAAAAGTGGTCAAGGTCATCATCGAGACCGCCCTGCTTAGCGATGAGCAGATCGCAAGGGCCAGCGTGCTGGTGGCCGATGCGGGCGCCGATTTCGTCAAAACGTCCACCGGATTTGCCAGCCGCGGCGCCAGTGTGCACGACATCGAAATCATTAAAGAAGCAGTCAAGGGAAGAATCCACATCAAGGCCGCCGGCGGCATTCACACCCGGCAGGAGGCCGAGGCCCTGATCAACGCTGGTGCCGAACGCCTGGGCACCAGCTCCAGCATGGCCATCATCGGCAAGGCCTGACTTCGGCATCCGGGGGCCAACCCCCGGGCCGACTCTTATATTCTCGGCGGGCGCAGCGCAGCGGCCGCCGAATGCAAACCCAAGGAGGGGTTATGCAATCGCCAACCTTTCATCTGTTCAAACTGCACGCACAGGAATTGGATGATGGATACCTGGACAGGACGCCAATGCTCCAGTACATCCTCCTCTCCTGCCTATTCCCCCTTTGGGGAGCAGCCGCCAGTCTCAATGACATACTCATAACCCAATTCAAAACCATCTTCACGCTGTCCAATGTTGCCAGCGCCTTTGTGCAGACGGCCTTCTATCTTGGCTACTTTCTGATTGCCATACCAGCTTCGCTCATCATCAAGAAGACCTCATACAAGGTCGCCATCATGATCGGACTTTCGCTGTACACCATCGGATGCTCAATCTTCTTCCCAGCCTCGCGCATGGCCACCTACGGATTCTTCCTGATTGCCCTGTTCGCCTTGGCCTGCGGATTGAGCTTCCTGGAGACCTCGGCCAACACCTTCAGCTCACTGATGGGCCCGAAGAAGTATTCCACTCTGCGGCTGAACATCTCTGAAACCTTTTACCCGTTGGGTGCCATAGCCGGCATACTGCTGGGCAAATATCTGATCTACGGTGCCGGCCAAAGCCTGGAAAGGCAGATGAAGGGACTTCACGGACAGGCCCGCATCGCCTTCGGCGAGCGCGCCCTTCAGCATACGCTGCTGCCTTACAAATACATCATCTTCGTCCTCTTGGTCGCCCTGGTGCTTTTCGCACTGACGCAATTCCCCTCAGGCAAGCCCAAGGTGGATCCGACCAAACAGCAGCCTCAGGCGCGCATCGGCGAGACACTGGTCTATCTTGCGCATAACCGCCGCTTCCTTTGGGGCATTTTCACCGAGTTCATGTATGTGGGCATGCAGACGGCCGTGTGGTCCTTCACCATCAGGTTGGCCATGGAACTCAATTCCTCGATCAACGAACGCTCGGCATCGACCTTCATGGTCTACAGCTACGCCGCCTTCTTCATAGGCAAGGTCATTGCCAACTTCATGATGAAGTCCATGCACCCCGCCCGGGTCCTGCAGTGGTTCTCGGCATTCGGACTGGCCGCTCTGGTCTACATCCTCCTGGTGCGCAACATGAGCGCCGTCTATGCGGCCATTATCGTCTCGGGCCTGTTCGGACCCTGCTGGGCCACCATCTACTCCCAGACCTTGGATACGGTGATCGACAAACGCCACACGGAAACAGCGGGAGCCATCATCGTCATGTCCATTGTGGGCGGGGCCTTCATTCCAGTAGCGCAAGGATTCGTCGCGGACATCTCGAACATGTCCCTGTCCTTCCTGGTCGATGCGATCTGCTTCGCGGTCGTCTGCGTTTATTCCACAGCAAAGATGCGTGCCTTCAAGGCTGAAGGAGCTCGAGAAAACCAATGAAAGGAAAACCAATCATGCAACAACTTCATCTCAATCATGACATGTTCGGCCCGGCCGAATTCACCCTCTATGAGGACGATGCTTTCAAAGCCGTCACCTTCACCTACCCATCAGGAGTTGAAGCGGTCCGCATGGAGAACTCGCGCGGCCAGCTTACCGTCCTGCCCTACATGGGCCTGATCATCTGGGATGCGGTCTTCGACTCCACCAGCCTGAAGATGAAGGACATGTTCTCGCAGCCCCTGCCCGGCACCGCCATAGCTGATACCTACGGCTGCTTCCAGTTCACATCGGGACTCCTGGGCGGAGGAACACCAGCCCCGGAGGACGACTATCAGCTTCACGGCGAGGCTCCGACCAGCCGTATGGACAGCGCCTGGCTGGGATTCGAAGAAGGAACCATGTCAATACATGGGCAATTCGAATATGTCAAAGGGTTCGGCGACCACTACCTGAGCCGGCCGTCCGTGACATTGCATGCAGATTCCGGACTCTTCGACATCGGCCTGGAGGTCACCAACCTCTCCAACTACCAGACCATGCCTCTGCAGTACATGTGCCATATGAACTACGCATACGTGCATGACGGGCATATGGAGCAGAACGTGCCTGACGAGGCTTTCCGTCTGCGCCAGACCGTTCCCGCCCACGTGCATCCCACCCCGCAATGGCTGGCCTACAACGAAGAACTCAAAGCAAGCGGCGAGCTGATCAATGACCTGAACGACGAAAGCCACTACGATCCTGAGATCGTCTTCTTCTCCCAGAACCTGACCCACTTTACGGATATGGCCGAGTTCCGGCTCCATCTGAATGCCGAGCACAACTTCCTGACGCGGTTCAGCACGGAGCAATTCCCCATCGTCACCCGCTGGATCCTGTACAACGCCGACCAGCAGGTGGCGGCCTTCGCTTTGCCCGGCACCAGCACGCCCGAGGGCCGTGCCGCCGCTGAGAAGGCAGGCACCCTGATCCATCTGAAGCCTCAGGAAACACGTTCCTTCCTGGTAACCACCGGTCTAGAAAGGTAAAGAACAATATGGCTGACATCACTGTCATCGGTTCCAATATGTACGAGCTGACCACCTTTGTCGATCGCATGCCGGTGGAAGGAGAGACTGTAGAAGCTCCTGAATTCGAGATGGGATTCGGCGGCAAGGGGGCCAACCAGGCCATTGCCGCCGCCCGCTTGGGTTCACAGGTCAACTTCATCACCATGGTCGGCAAGGACGAGTTCGGCAGACAACAGCTGGAAAACTATCGCAGCAACGGCATTAGCTCCGAGGGGATCGGCATCGCTGATGGGAGCAGCGGCGTGGCGCCTATCTTTGTGGACACCAGCGGCGACAATCGGATCCTGATCGTCAAAGGCGCCAACAAGCAGCTGACCCCTGCCGCCTTGGACAGTAAAAAAGACCTGATCAAGGGGTCGAAACTGGTCGTTCTCCAACAGGAGATCGCCCTGGAGACCAACTACCATGCGATTGAACTGGCAGAGGATTACGGCGTGCCTGTCCTGCTGAACCCTGCGCCAGCCAATGATGATCTGAACATCAACTATGTCTCCAGAGTGGCCTTCTTTGCACCAAATGAGACCGAACTGGCCACACTCACCGGAATGCCCACAGAGACACTGGACGAGATCAAAGCTGCAGCACGGAACTTGGTTAAGCGTGGGGTAGGCAACCTGATTGTCACCATGGGCGGCAAGGGCGCCCTCTGGGTCAGCGCCGACCAGGAGCTGCTGGTGCCTGCGGTCACGGTTGAAGCTGTGGATACCACTGGCGCCGGCGATGCCTTCATCGGCTCGTTCGCCCACTACTACACGCAGGGCGAGGATGTGCCAACAGCTCTGGGCCACGCCAACAGATACGCTGCAATCAGCGTCACACGCCGCGGCACCCAAAAGGCTTATCCAACAGCCGCCGAGCTCAGCGACCTACTGCTGGAAAGAGTGCAGGTGTAAGGTCTTCACCATGGTCGCATTGCCAGACGTGGACGGATAGACCGCCCTCGTCTGGCTTTTATGTCCTTACTTTGAAATGCTGTCATATACTGTGTCTCAAAGAAAAGCAGGAGCCACGATTCACAGACACCAGCCAGAGAGGGTAATAAATATGGCCAATCAAGTGGCACTGGTCACTGGAGCCACAAGCGGCATAGGATATGAAACCGCGCGAATGCTCGCCGAGCATGCATACAGGGTGTATGCGGCAGGGCGACGAGTCGAACGACTGAAGCCGCTGGGCGACAAGGGGGTGACGGCCCTGCAGATGGATTTGACTGATTCTGCATCAATTGAGAAGGCTGTCACACAAATCCTGCAGAAGGAGAGGCGAATCGACCTGCTGGTCAACAACGCCGGCTACGGGTCCTATGGCCCAGTCGAGCAGGTCTCCATCGAAGAGGTGCGACGACAATTTGAGGTCAACCTCTTCGGCCTTGCCCGCTTGACCCAGCTGGTACTGCCCGCCATGCGCCGAGCCAGACGCGGCCGGATCGTCAACACCTCATCCATGGCAGGCCGAATGGTCACCTATATGGGTGCCTGGTATCATGCCACAAAGTACGCTCTTGAAGCCTTCAGTGACGCCCTGCGCATGGAAATGCGTCCCTTCGGTATAGACGTGGTCCTGATCGAACCCGGAGCCATTGCCACAAACTGGGGTACGATCGCCGCCGACCATCTCCAGACGGTCACCCGCAAGAGCGCCTATCAAAAGTCAGGATTCCGAGCTGCTGCCGGGTTACGCAAACTGTACTCCGGCAGGCATTTGACCCAACCATCAACCATCGCCAAGGCCATCGTCCGTGCTTCGATAGTACGCCATCCCCGCCCACGCTACCTTCTGGGCTTCGGCGCCAAACCTCTGGTTGCCCTTCATGCTTTGCTCCCCACCCGCGCTTGGGACTACCTGATGGTCCATGCCAAGGGCCTGTAGGCGGAAAACAAGCTATCAGAACAGTACTCCTGAGCAGCCGAATGCTTGGCGAGGAAGCTGTCGGACAGGAGCGGCATAGCTACAATGGGATCCCTAGCTAACTGTCAGGATTCTAGATCCTCAAGCCTCCAAAGCTCGCGCTCCCAGGAGCGCCTGCTCAGCATCCATGGGAACGCGGCCCAGGCCGTCAAGACCGACATTGAGCAGGTAGTTGATGCCGTACTTGTTCAGATGGGCCTTGTAATCATAAATGGTCTGCGGACTCTTCCAGTTCTGGTCATGATAGGAAAATCCCCAGGAATCGTTGATGGTCCCGGCGGTCTCATAGAGGCCGAGCTTGGAGGGCTTGAATCCTTCGATCGAGTTGTAGTCGACATCCCCGTCCGAGGTTGCCTTCTCGCTGGCATCCGAATCTTCGGGAATCTCGTTGTCCCCCAGAGAGACGTAGTCGTAACGACCGTTGCCCAGTCTGGAATTGATCAGGCAGTCGGGCTGCAGGCGCTTGACCGTATCGTAGATGGTCTGGCTCTGCTCGTCGCTGAGGGTCATTGGTACGTCAAACCAGGCTACCGATATTTCCCCGTAGTTGCTCATGATCTCTTCGATCTGCGGCATGATCTTGTGCTCGAATGCCCGGTCGTAGTTCTTCTCCCCCGTGAAGTCCCAGCTGTTGTCCCAGGTGGTGCCTGCGGTCTCAATATCGTTCGAGAGGTATCCGCCGCCATCGGGTTCATGCCAGTCCAGGTCCTGCGAATAGTAGAGGCCAAAACGCAGTCCGGCCTTGCGGCAGGCCAAGGACAGCTCGCCGATCACATCCCGGTGGAATGGCGTCGCGTCATAGACGTTGTAGGGATCCACCAGCGACCGGTACATGGCGAAGCCATCATGATGCTTTGTGGTGACGACCAGGTACTGCATACCGCAGCGCTTGGCCAGGTCAACTATGGCATTCGCGTCGAAATAAATGGGATTGAAGGCCTGGGTCAGGCGCTCGTACTCCTTGTTGGGGATCTGGAGCTTGGATTGGATCCATTCCGCATAGTTGCTAGACGACTTCCCCTGGTACTCTCCTCCCAGGAGTGAATAGAGACCCCAATGAATCATCATTCCGTACTTGGCTTGCTTGAACCATTCCACGGTATCGCTCATTATTTACCTCTGTTTCTGTTGATTGACACGAGTTGCAATGACCACTCTCAGATGGTCAGCTTGTCCTTCTTGACGACGAAGGCATCGTAAAGGGCCAGAATCACGTAGCAGACACCTGCGCACATGATCATGAAGCCTGGGTCTTTATTGCCAAGCACCCCGCCCAAAGCCTGGAAGAAGTAGGGAGCAACCAGGGAGCCGACGTTGATACCGATTAGGATGATCGAAGTGGTCAGGTTCATGGAGCCCTTGGGCGAATAGGCCACCATGCGGGCAGTCAGAGCCGGATTGATGATGCCGTTGCAGAACCCTGCCACCAGGACCAGAACCAGCAAGATCGGAATGGAGTTGGTGAAGGGCATGGCGATCATGACCACTGCCGTCAGCACCTCGAAGATGAAGACGGTGTATCGTCCGCACCACTTGGCGAGTTGTTCGAAGGCGATGCCTGAGACAATCGAGCAGAGTACCAGGAAGCCGAAGATCCTGGTGGCATCGGCGGCAGAACCTATGCCGGACTCAACCATGTGGCTGGCCAGCTTCAGAGAGATGGCCGAATAGAAGAGACATACGAAGAGGAAGAGGATGGCCAGCTGGATAACGCCGCCGTTGGTGGACGGCTTGATAGAGGTGTCTTCTTCAACCTCCTTGCCGTCCTCCACGATGACGCGGTCAAGCCTCTTGGGGACGAAGAGGGAGACAAGGACAATGGGCACAATCAGGAAGAGGAACACCAGATAAGTGGCGTGCCATGAGATATTGATCAGGAATCCTGCGATGAAGAGCATGATCGAATCGCCGATAGCGCCGACGGAGTTCCTCCAGCCCAGAAGCCTGTTCCTGATTTTCTCGGGGAAGACATCGGTGATGTAGGAGACGCTCAGGGGGGTGAAAATGCCCATGCCCACGCCGAACATGGCCCTCGACAGGAAAATGGCCGGATAGTTATAGAAGAAGGCGGGGATGATTCCGAAAACCAAGGAGACAATGAGCCCCAAAAGGACCGTGTACTTCTTGCCCAGCTTGTTGGATATGAGGCCGCTGACCACAGTTCCCAGCAGGACGCCTCCCGTAGGGATGACAACCAATAGCTCGACGTTGGCCTCTGAAATGTTGGAAAAGTATTGCTTCATCAGCGGGATGGTCCCTGAGACGGCATTGGAAACCGACATCAGGAACGATATGGACAAGATGCCCAACATCAAAATCGGTGAACTGGTGTTCACCTGTTTCTCTTTTGACTCCACGAAAGTCCCTTCCTCGGAACTGTCATCACATCCGCATTCGCGATGGCGAGCACTGATTGACTCATGTACTGCAAAACAACTAGATTCCATGGACCATCTTGATCCCGAACTATTTCAAGAGAAATGGTTTGTTAATAGTATATATCAAATTGGAAACTGTACATGCCGAAGTTGTTGCCTCATCCAGAATTGGTGGGATCTGCTGTCTAGCGATCACTGGGAAAAATGCAGCAACCCGGCCTTCAAAGTCGACCTTTTGATATGTAGGGACACGCTAATGCCTTTTAAAACGATCAAAAGCACCGACATGACATCCGGAAACAAGAAGTGCCTTTGGCAATTATCATTACAGAGGAAACAGGACAGAGGACATGATTGCTGTCTGCACGCGAGCAAGGCCGGCCCGCAGCCGATGGCCTGTCCGCTCAGGGCGCGGCCTGTCAGCTTGATCACCCGTCGATCGGCTGAATCCGGCTGCATCGGCCTTCCGGTCAAGGGCAGTCAACGACCATATCAACAGAAAGAGCCAAGGAAATGAATGATTCATCCCCGCAGCAATCCAGCCAAAATCAATCCACCTGGGCATCCATCGCTACCTGGCAGATGGCCTATGAAGGCATGGTCAAGTCCAGTTCCGGTCTGGAAGAGGGTGGCCAGGCAGGCGACGCTGTCGAGACGTTGATTCAAGAGGTCGAAGCCAACCCCGATTACACTTCCGTCGGTTATGGCGCCTTGCCCAACCGGGAAGGCGAGATGGAGATGGATGCCGCCTTCATGGACGGAAATAGCATGGCTTTGGGCGCTGTAGCTGGCATCCAGCATGCACTGCACCCCATATCAGTGGCCAGACAGTTGAGTCGACGCCATACCAGCAGCTTTCTAGTCGGACAAGGCGCTACTCGCTACGCCCAGATCAGCGGGTTCGAAATGCGCAACATGCTGACGGACAGGGCCAGAAGGCGTTGGGAGTTGGAATCCGCAAAGGCCACAAGACCGGAGTCTGCCGGCCCCTATCGAGGCCACGATACGGTCGGGGCCATCTGCTTGGACTTGCAGGGGTCGATGGCTGCTGGCACATCAACATCGGGGCTCTTTATGAAGGAACCAGGCAGAGTAGGCGATTCACCCCTGCCCGGCTCGGGCTTCTACGTGGACAGCGCTGTCGGAGGGGCGGCAGCCACCGGACTGGGAGAAGACATCATGAAAGGATGCCTCTCCTATCGGATCGTCGCCCTGATGGGAAGCGGATTGACCCCGCAGGAAGCCTGCGATTCGGCAGTCTACAACTTTGATGACTTCCTGAGGAACCGTTATGGCGAGGTCGGCGAGATTTCCATGATCGCTCTTAACAAGAGGGGGGAATGGGGAGTCGCCACCAACGTGGAATTCACCTTCTGCACAGCCACCAAAAGCGAGCAAATCCGCATTCTCATGGCCAACCCAGACGGCAAGGGCGGAACACGAATCGAACCAGTGACCAAGGACTGGTTGCAGTAATATGAGCGCTCGATGAGGATGCCCGTCAAATGACCGTTTAGTCGCACCTACGGAAGGCAGGGTATTGTAGCCAACAGTATTTGATTTTATATTGAGTGCATTAGTAAATGCATTCAATGAGGAAGCATCGTCATAAACCGTTGCAGTGTAATCTCAATAACGGCCTGGCTTGGTAAAGGTGTCTCGTACTGGAAGAAATGTCGGCATGTATGTCCTCCTAAGGGGACATATATGCTTTCCGTGTTGCCTGCGCTGCCGAAAGAAGCTTCCATGGAGTTGGAAACCAATCAATAGGGAGGCAACGATGAATGGATATCAGGACATTCGACCTCATGCGGCCGTTGTGACGGAGGACCTGGTCAAATCCTATGGCACTTTCAGGGCTGTGGACGGATTGAATCTGCAGGTGCCCATGGGTGGTGTCTATGGGCTGCTGGGGCCCAATGGTGCGGGCAAGTCCACCACGATGAAGCTGCTGCTTGGCCTCACCCGGCCGACCGGCGGCCGGATGTGGATGCTGGGGCAGAACGTCGGCTCCGGGAAGCGCGCTGTCGCCCCTGGGCGCGTGGGGTCCATGATCGAAGGCCCCAGTTTCTACCCAGGCCTTTCCGGGCTGGACAACTGCCGTATGGTGGCCGATTATCTGGGTCTGCCTTCCGGCTCGGCATCGGCCGTGTTGGCCAAGGTGGGGCTGAGGGGGCATGAGGACAGGAAGGCCAGGGACTACTCCCTGGGCATGAAGCAGCGGCTTGGCATCGCCATGGCGCTCATCTCCCGTCCTAAGCTGCTGCTTCTGGACGAGCCGACCAACGGTCTGGACGCCGAGGCGGTGGTCGAGGTGCGTCAGATGATCATGGACCTTGCTGCCAGCGAGGGCGTCACGGTCATCATCAGCAGCCACATCCTCTCCGAGATCGAGAGGATGGCGCCGGTGGTCGGCGTCATCGCCGCGGGGCGTCTGCTCTACCAGGGCTCCCTGGAGGATCTGCGCGAGGAGGGACACATCGACCTGCGCGTCTCCGACCCCCGCCTGGCGGCGGCCACGTTTGAGCGCGACAGCATCGGCTATGAGTATGTGAAGGAAAGCGGGGCCTTGCGCATCCCGGAGCTCGATGACCGGCGGGTCGGGGGCCTAGTCGCCCGGCTGGTCTCCCAGGGACTGGAGGTCTATCGTGTGGCCTCCGAACGCAAGAGCCTGGAGGAGGCGTTCCTGGAACTGGTGGAAAGCCCCCGGGCCCATGCGCCGCAGACCAGCCTCAAGCAGGAGGCTTCACGATGAGCGCCATGACCGCAGACACCCTGGAATCCGTGGGGCCCACGAAGCATGGTGGTGTCGGAGCCGTGCGCTCCGGCGGCCCGTTGACGCTCGTCTCCATGGAGGTGCGCAAGCTGAAGGGCTCGTCGTTCTGGTGGATGGCCATGGGCATGGTCGCCCTGGTCTCCCTGTGGTCGGGATTCGCCCTCATGGACCGGGCCGGTGACAATCCGGCGACACGCACCGTGACCTTGGCGCAAGGCGATGTCTACGAGCTCGTCGGCCTGCTGGCCCCGATCCTTGCCGCCCTGCTCACCAGCCGGCTGGCCGTCATGGAGACCGGCGGACGCATGGACCTCAAATGGCGGTCCCTGGGGCAGGGGGAGTCCGGCCTCTTCCTCGCCAAGCTGGCGGTGGCGGGAACGGCCCTGTCCCTGGTGTTTGTGGTTCCCCTGGCATGGACGCCTCTGGCGGCCTCGGCGATGGGCTTCGAATCCTCCGGCGGCCTGCCTTCTCTGATGCTTGCACCGGCCCTTGTCGCTTTCCTGTCGTGCATGGCCGTGACCGCCGTCCAGCTGATGCTTTCCATGACCATCGGCAAGCAGGCCGTCGGCCTGGGCGTGGGCGTGATCGCCGGTCTGGTCGGCTCGGGCCTGGGGCCGTTGAACGTGGCCCAGGCGGGCTGGCTGTTCCCGGCCGGCGTCAGCTCGGCCGCCAGTCCTTTCCTGGTCACGGCCACGCCGGACGGCTTCGCCAGAATGACGCTCGTCGCCAATCCCTGGGCCCTGGTGCTGGCCGGCCTGGTCGCCTGCATCGTCTGGACCGGCGTTTCGGCATTCGTCATCATGGTAAAGGAGTCACACCGATGAGCAGGCACACAATCGACACCATCGCAATCAATAGTCGAGCGAGTAGGGTCCGCAAGCGGCCCTCCGTCGTGGCGGCCTTCCGTTGGGAGATGCGCAAGGCCGGCAACCTGTGGTACTGGCTCGCTACCGTGCTGTTCGATGCCATCGGCATGTTCCTCGGTCGGGACCAATACGTCAGCTACCGTCGGGAGTTCCAAGCCCAAGGCGTGACGTGGACCGCCGTCTGGGGGCAGGCCATCCTGCTGAGCAGCATGGTCTTCATGCCGATCCTGGTCGCCGCCTTCGCCGCCCAGATCGAAGCCAACGAACACCGGGGGCGCAACTGGCAGCGCCTCAACGCGTCGGGGACGGCCGGCACGGCCATGGCGGGCAAGATGCTCCACGGATTGTTCGCATCGTTCATGACCGTCGCCGTCTTCGAGCTGGAGTTCATCGCCGTGGGCATGAACACGGGCTTCGACCTGTCCCAGATCGGCCCCTACCTCCTGCGGGCCGTCCCCATGACCATGGCCGTCTGGGCCATCATGACCCTGACACAGGCCATCGCCGCCAGGACCGGGTCGTTCGCCTCCACCATGTCCATCATGCTCCTGCTCACCCTGGCCGGCTGCGCCCTCACGCTCGTGGCCCCCACCCTGGCCATGCCCTACCCGCTAGCCCTGATCACGACCGCATCGGCGGCCAGGGACCTGGGCAACCTCGCCTCGGTCTCCTCAGTCATCGCATCGACCTTGGCGGCGGCCCTCTGGGTTCTGATCGGGGCGCTTGCCTTCCGCCGGCTCACCAGGAAAGCCATTTGACCAACAGAATCAATCCATTCTAAGAAAGGACATGCACCATGACCCTCGCCACCGACAGGGCGGGTCACCCCGCACTCCATGTCATCCGCCGTCTCGTCATATTCATTACGGCGTTGCTGGCGCTATCCGCCCTCTCCGGATGCTCGACCGGCCTGGGGGTCAGCAGGCAGGACGATTTGGTGGGAACGCGATCGGATGCCGCTGATTCCTACTCAGGAAGGTACATGGCCTCCTATCATGGATTCACCGGCACGGAGACCCTCTTCGGGGGGACCGGCAAACACACGACCATACACGTCACCGGCCGGGTGTCCGGCACGCAGGGTGCCGGGACGATCCTGGTGACCGACGGCTCGGACATGAAGCGTCCCCTGCCCATCCACCGGGGCGCCTTCGACCAGACCTACGCCCTGGACGGCAGCAGCTTCTACATCTACGCCAGCGGGGACCACTTCACCGGCAGCCTTACCCTGATCTCAAAAGAGGAGTGAGAAGCTCATGGGCAGGAACACCGGTTCGGCGCCGACCCGCATTGCCGTAGCCTGGCTGGCCCTAGGATCAGCATTTGCCCCCTCGCTCGTCACCCTGTTCTTGCAGCTCTGCGGAGTCCGGCTGTATGCCATGGGCAACCTACGCAATTCCATAATCGTCTGCAACAGCCTGTGCGTCCTGCTGGGTTTTGTCATTGCAGCGGTCACGTACCGTAAAACGGCTATACGGCACCGGGCATTGGCCCGGATGGCTCTACTGCTCACCGGCAACGCAGCGTTCCTCGTGCTCGTTGCGACAACGGTTCTGGCTGCCGACTTCTTCCTTCTCGTCAGGTGACGGCATAATGAGATAGGGGTATTGCGGAAGGGGCCGGAGCGATGAAGCCGAACAGGAAGCTGGCTGATTGGTTCGAATACTGGAATAGGCCAAGCACAACTTATGTCATGGTCTTCGTGTGCGCCCTGTACGAAACAATGATGCTCACGCGGCTGGTCCTCGCTCCCGACAGCGCCGACCGAACCTTGCGTCAGGTTCTGGACACCACGGCATGGGGCATGCCTCTGTATGTTGTCATCATCATCCTGTCCCTCATCCTGCTCTGCTTACGCCGTCGACGACCCACGGCGACTCTGCTGGCCATCACCATCCTCATGCTGCTGACGGCGGCAATCTACGGTTCCGCATATACCGACCTAGTCTCAGTGTGGTATATCGCTCTCTACGCCTGCACGGTCGAGACCGGGAAACTCAGAAACCTCATCGCCTGCCTGATCCCAACCGCTCTTTTGGTGTTGACGGCCACGATCCTGGCGACCCTGTGGCATCAGGACGCCAACTTCACCGGTCTGCTTTACTCTACAGCCACGTACTCCGCCTTATGCGTGGGTTTGGGACTGGTGTCCAGGGCACGGCGGGAACGGCACCTGTCCGAACAGACGCTTTCGAACGAACGTAGACGGAGCCAGCACCTGGCGCAACAGCGCGATCGGGCAGTCCACCAATCCCGAATTGCCGCAGAGCTCCATGACAGCGTGGGCCACGACCTGACGGCCATCATCGCGCTGTCCGAGGGTCTGGACCAAATCACCGGAAAACCGGAAGTCGATGATGCCATCAGTATGATTAACGAACTGGCGCGCCAGGGACTGGCTGATACCAGAACGGCCGTGAAAGCACTTCAGCCGTCGTCCAATATCGACGGGTATCAACTCGCGTCGGAAGGGCAAAAGCAGGCATACCACTGGGATGATATCAACCCGATCATTAATCATGCACGGCAAGTCGGGATGACCGTCGCACTGACTGAAACCGGACGCCGGCCGCAAGACCCTATACAGGCTAATCTGAGCTTCATCATCACCAGAGAGGCCATTACCAACGTACTCCGACACGGGAATCACGTCGACCGTATCGTAATCTCTTGGGACCATGACAGTCGGGGCGGCATAACCATCTCGGTCAGGGACAACGGTAAACCCGTTCAAGAGCCATCCGGCGACGGAACCGGGCTGAACAGACTCCAAGAAACTCTTCGAGGATATGGTGGTGTCCTGCAATCAGGGCCCACGTCCAACGGATGGCTCCTACAAGCCCGTATCCCCTCACTCAAAGAACCCACAGATAGCGAGGAATAACATGATCCGTGTCATGATCGTAGATGACCAACGTCCAGCCAGAATGGGATTTGCGCTTATGATAGCCGTAGATCATGGATTGCAGGTGATAGGCCAGGCGGGAAACGGCAAAGAAGCCCTTGACTTCCTGGAATTCGCCGAGAAGCAGCAACGGTTTCTGCCCGACGTGATTCTGATGGACGTGCGGATGCCGATTATGGATGGCCTTGACGCCACCAGCGTCATCAAGGAACGGTACCCGTCCATCAGAGTTATCATCCTGACCACCTACGACCAAGACGACTACGCCTTCGGGGGCCTTAGTGCGGGCGCTTCTGGATTCCTGCTCAAGGATGTCAGAGCAGCAGACTTATGTAAGGCGATCCGATCCGTATGTGCGGGTGATGCCATCCTCACCCCACGCATAACCGGTGAGGTTATACGTAGGGGGATAACCGCAGCGAAAACAAACGAGGAAGAAATGGAATTGCAACAGCAATTTGCCAACCTAGGCAGACGTGAATTCGAAGTTGCCTCCCTCATCAGTGAAGGCCTGACTAACGCTGAAATAGCCCAAAGATTAGGCGTACATGCTGACTCCGTCAAGAAGACCGTAAGTCGAATACTCAAAAAACTCGGCGTCAGAGAACGGCTTAACATAGCTGTTCTCTGGTACAAAGCCGCGATGGACCAGAACGTAGGACATCCCTCAAAGCACTTGAGAAGGCCTCCCAAAGTCATAGGATAGGCTTTCTTAAGTGGTACGCTTGTTGAAACACCACAACAGCATTCATTCATCCGATGCGGCATATATATTACTTACCGTTTGTCCCCCCAGGTGCACAAAACAAAGACCTCAGATCAGAGCATAAAAGACACCGAAATTTGGGCCACACTACATAAAGTAGGTCTCGATCAACGAATCCAAACCTTTCCCTTGGGTCTCGACTCCAGAATCAGTGAAGACGGCAAGAATCTATCGAACGGCGAGAAAAAGCGCCTAGCCTTAGCGAGGGCCTTGCTAAACGGGAGAAAACTCGTTGTACTTGATGAGCCGTTCAACGGATTGGATAATAAGACAAAACGTAGCGTCTATCAATCCATGACAGAGTATTCGGACAGAGCCTTTATCATCGTCACCCACGATCTGGATATCATTTCAGGCACAAGCTCTGTCATCTATCTTGACGGAAGCACCACGCCAGTCATTGGCAAGCATCACGATCTCGTGAAAAGCAACAAGAACTACCAACGTTTCTTTTCGATGCCGGAGTGACCTAAAAAGATGCAAAATCGTAACACTTACAATATCTGAAATTAGCGCAGTTTGCGATAAAAGATAAGGACGGTCATCTTAGGGGAATATTGGCTACCCCCATATGCGTAGAAACTCTAGCATCTATGCCGCAGGTATCTTTATGATCAGACCGCAACGACTCTGAGCTAGTATCGTCCTTGTTGGATAAAGTCCGAGAAAAGATTTTCTGCACGTAGTCAGTGGTTTGCTCGCGATTTTTGATCAATCTGCGACAGATTGGCAGCAAACCGAAAGTTGACATGGCAAGCACCAAGACGGACGCGACTGCGCCTGTTACCGACGAACCGATGGATACCAGGCCTGGGTCAGGATGGCATTCCAATCATCAACATTAGAGACAACCGAGGTGTCGAACATAGTCCGGACTGCTGGATTCTGGGTCTGTCGACTCAGGGTCCAATATCTTCCGCTGAACATTTGGCAATTGACTACCATGAATATACTTTCTGCCGCCTAATCAGGAAGATGCGACTAATGAAAGATACTTTTCTCAGATAGCTGCGAATATTCTGTTTCGCGCTTTTACGTGAGTGTATTTAATTCTTATGACTGTTTATTGTTTCAAGGTAAGTGTTAACTATGGAGATTACTTTGTCTCTTAATATGTTTGTTGCAGCCTGTTTTTGCTGTTTAAATGTTGCCTCTCTCTTTTGTTTCTTTGTGTCATGAGTTTGTGCATCATGACGCCAATGATTTGTTTCTTCCACTGTGCCATCTAATTCAGCTGTTTTACTAATTATCTGGTCTATTTCGATAGCAGGATTGCGTGTAAAGACTTTGCAAATGATTAGGAACTCGGAAATATTGAGAGGAGAGTTTTGGTATTTGAGAACGTTGTACATTCGCGCATAAGAGCATCCAACTTTGTCGGCTAGGAATTTGATGCTTATTGAACGTTTGGACTCTTTCAGCCATTTCTGGACAAAGCTAACTGCGACCTTATCGGCGGTGCGCCACGTGCTGACACTCATAGTAATTAGTCTATGTCGTTTTCGTTACAGTGTGGGTAAATATGTCGCGCAGATATGAAAACACGTATAAAATTATTGAGAGAGTAGAAAAATGCCTATGATTCTTCTTAAAAAGAATATGTGATAGGGTCGTTTATCATTCTTGACTATTCAGTCAATTAATGGTATCTTGGCGGGCATGGGTCGTAAGAGAAATTTCAATGATGATGAGATCCTTGCCCGTGCAGGAGAAGTTTTCCTGGAGCATGGCTATGAGGGTACGTCGATTGATGCGCTCGTTAAGGCAACGGGTCTGCTACGAGGTAGCCTCTACGGTGCGTTTGGCAGCAAGCGTGGCATGTTCGTGGCTGCGCTACGTGACGCAACGGATTCGGAGTCGCGCGATTCAGGAGTGCTCGATCTGGTATTGGTAGCACTCATGGAGTTGTCAGATCATGATCTCGAGGTTCGTGGACTGGTCAGGGACTACCTTGTGAAGCTGTCCCGTTCGAGATCGTGCCATGCCGATGCTGTGAGCGTTGATGTCGCCAAGCTCCTTGGCGAGACGCTGCTGCAGCGTGCACATGTTCGGTTGCAGTCTGATGATGAATGAAAGAGGCAAATCATGAACAACAAGGTGGCAATTGTCGGGCGGACCCTGGAGATTGAGCCGCAGGGTTTGGATAAGATGTGGTCGTTCAGGGGGAAACTGGTGGTGCCGCTCGAGCATGTTCTGGGCGCGAGCGAGGATCCGGGCATTCTTGACGATGCCAAAGGACTGCGTGTACCCGGCCTGCATGTTCCCGGTAAATGGGCCGGCACATTTATTGAGCAAGGGGAGAAATCATTCTGGAATGTCACTAGACCGGAAAGCCCCATCGTCATCCAACTCAAGGGGGAGCACTATGACCGACTGGTGCTCGGAGTAGAGCATCCCCGCGAGCTGGTCAACCGGATCAACGCGGCCATCACAAAGCAGCAAACAATGAATTCCAACACCTGAGCTCTTCTATCGACATCAAGTGGCGAGAGGTCAACCGAATGGGCCGGACAAGTCATATGACATATCGCCATATGACTTGTCCGGCCCAGATACTTACTCCCACTCGATGGTTGCCGGAGGCTTCGAGGTGCAGTCCAGGACCACACGATTGATTCCCGGGCACTCGTTGGTAATGCGTGTGGAGATGGTGGCCAGCACGTTGTAGGGCAGACGTGTCCAGTCAGCAGTCATGGCGTCCTCGGAGGAGACCGGACGCAGCACAATCGGCGAGCCATAGGTACGCTCGTCGCCCTGCACCCCTACTGAATGCACATTGGCCAGAAGCACCACCGGGCACTGCCAGATCTGTCGATCCAGCCCAGCCTTGGACAGCTCCTCGCGGACGATGGCGTCGGCCTCGCGCAGGGTCTCCAAGCGTTCCTGGGTAATCTCCCCGATGATGCGGATGCCTAGACCAGGGCCCGGGAAGGGCTGGCGCCAGACGATCTGATCGGGCAGGCCCAGTTCGGTGCCGATGGCCCGGACCTCGTCCTTGAAGAGGGTGCGCAGGGGCTCGATCAGCTGGAACTTGACATCCTTGGGCAGACCACCCACGTTGTGATGGGACTTGATATTGGCCGCTCCATCTCCACCGCCAGACTCGACAACGTCGGGGTAGAGCGTGCCCTGCACCAGGAACTTGACTTCCTTGCCGGTCTTGCCGGCCTCTTTAATCACCTGCCGCTGGGCCCTTTCAAAGGTGCGGATGAACTTCTCCCCGATGATCTTGCGCTTGCGCTCGGGTTCGGAAACGCCCTTGAGGGCAGTCAGGAAGTCCTGTGAAGCATCCACGGCAATTAGCTTGATGCCAGTGGCGGCTACGAAATCATGCCTGACCTGCTCGGCCTCCCCCTTGCGCAGCAGACCATGATCCACAAAGACGCAAGTCAGCTGGTCGCCGACGGCCCTGTGGACCAGAGCGGCCGCCACGGCTGAATCGACTCCGCCCGACAGGCCGCAGATAACCTGGTCGTCACCCACTGTGCGACGAATCTTCTCCACCTGCTGCTCGATGATGCCCGAAGCGTTCCAGTCCGACGGAAGTCCGGCGCACTGATGCAGGAAGCGGTTGATCAAGTCCTGCCCCAGAGGAGTGTTGGTCACCTCGGGATGCCACTGGACCCCGTACAGCCCCCGGGATGGATCCTGCATGGCCGCCACAGGAGCACCCTCGGTATGCGCCAGAACCTCAAAGCCTTCAGGCGCACGGTTGACGGCGACGCCATGGCTCATCCACACATCCTGCCGTGCGGGTGAATCCTGTAGTATTCCCCTGGCGCTGTCGATGAAGGCCTCGGTCTTGCCGTACTCCCCCAAGGCCGCCTTGTCCACTTCACCGCCCAGCTCATGGGCCATGACCTGGAAGCCGTAGCAGATGCCCAGCACAGGCACCCCTGCCTCGAAAATCCTTTTATCTATGGTAGGCGCCCCGTCCACGTAGACGGAGGCAGGCCCACCGGAGAGGATGACCGCCTTGGGATCCTTGGCCAGCATCTGCTCCAGGCTCATCGAATGGGGCACCAGCTCGGAGTAGACCCCCGCCTCCCTGACTCGACGAGCGATCAGCTGGGCGTACTGCGCACCGAAATCGACCACCAGGACGGGACCCTGTGCCATAAGACTCCTTATATATATGTATGCTGTATCTGCCATGGATGCCCGGGAGCGACGAGTTAACGCCCGCGGGCAAGTCCAGTATGGTTGCAGTTTTCGACAATGCTACCGTCATTGAGCCCTGATCGGCACCCCCGGCAATAATTCCTGTCTGCAAGCAGACAATTCCCTCGCATTTTCTCACAAGAGCGAACACACACTGCAAGAAAACGTTCAGAAAAGTCTGCTCGTTCACGTACCATGTAGGCATTGGGTACGAACCCGACGGATGCCTGAAATGACACCGCACGAGCCCGTAACCGAAGTAAATAAACAATCGCACTAAAGTGCAGGAGTACACATGACGAATCCTGTTATCGGCACCCCTTGGGCGAAGCTGGAGACCCCAATCGCCGAGGAGACCCTCGAGGCCGTCGACAAGTATTGGCGAGCGGCCAACTATCTTTCCATCGGACAGATTTATCTTCGCAGCAACCCCCTGATGAAGGAGCCCTTCACTCGGGAGGACGTCAAGCATCGTCTGGTCGGCCACTGGGGCACCACCCCCGGCCTGAACTTCCTGCTGGGCCATATCAACCGTCTGATCGCCGACCATCAGCAAAACACCGTTATCATCATGGGCCCCGGCCACGGCGGCCCTGCCGGCACCTCGCAGTCCTACCTGGATGGCACTTACAGCGAGTACTACCCCAAGATCACCAACGATGATGCTGGCCTGCAGAAGTTCTTCCGCCAGTTCTCCTACCCGGGCGGCATCCCCTCCCACTTCGCGCCTGAAACCCCCGGATCCATTCACGAGGGTGGCGAGCTGGGCTATGCACTCTCCCACGCCTACGGCGCAATCATGAACAACCCCAGCCTCTTCGTGCCCTGCATCGTGGGCGACGGCGAGGCCGAGACCGGCCCTCTGGCCACCGGCTGGCAGTCCAACAAGCTGGTCAACCCCCGCACTGACGGCATCGTCCTGCCTATCCTGCACCTGAACGGCTACAAGATCGCCAACCCGACCATCCTCTCGCGCATCTCCGACGAGGAGCTGCATGAGTACTTCCACGGCTTGGGTTATGAGCCCTTCGAGTTCGTCGCAGGCTTCGACGACGAGGATCATCTGTCCATCCACCGTCGCTTCGCCGACATGCTGGAGACCGTCTTCGACAAGATCTGCGACATCAAGGCCCGGGCCGAAACCGACGACATGACCCGTCCCTTCTACCCCATGATCATCTTCCGCACGCCTAAGGGCTGGACCTGCCCCAAGTTCATCGACGGCAAGAAGACCGAGGGATCCTGGCGTGCCCACCAGGTGCCGCTGACCTCCGCCCGCGACACCGATGCCCACTTCCAGGTCCTCAAGAACTGGCTGGCTTCCTACAAGCCCGAGGAGCTCTTCGACGAGAAGGGCGCCCTGCGTCCCGAGGTCACCAGCTTCATGCCCAAGGGCGACCTGCGCATCGGCGAGAACCCCAACGCCAATGGCGGGCGTCTGCTCAAGCCGCTGGAGCTGCCTGACATCCACGACTACGAGATCGACGTCAAGAAGCACGGACATGGCTGGGGCGCCACCGAGGCCACCCGTGTCCTGGGCTACTACACCCGCGACGTGCTAGCCAAGAACCCCACCGACTTCCGCATCTTCGGGCCCGATGAGACGGCTTCCAACCGTCTGGCTGCCGCTTATGAGGTGACCAATAAGCAGTGGGATGCCGACTACCTTTCGGAGCTGACCGACGAGCACATGGCCCACACCGGCCAGGTCATCGAGCAGCTCTCCGAGCACCAGATGGAAGGCTTCCTGGAAGGCTACCTGCTGACCGGACGCCATGGCATCTGGAGCTCCTACGAGTCCTTCGTGCACGTCATCGACTCCATGATCAACCAGCATGCCAAGTGGCTGGAGGCCACAGTCCGCGAGATTCCGTGGCGCAAGCCCATCGCCGGCCTGAACCTCCTGGTCACTTCGCACGTCTGGCGTCAGGACCACAACGGGTTCTCACACCAGGATCCCGGCTTCGTCGACATCCTGCTGAACAAGAACTTCAACAACGATCATGTAGTCAACATTTACTTCCCCGCTGATGCCAACATGCTGCTGAATGTGGGCGAGCGTTGCTACAAGTCGACCAACTGCATCAACGCCATCTTCGCCGGCAAGCAGCCCGCCGCCACCTACCAGAGCGTGGACGAGGCCGCCGCCGAGCTGGAGAAGGGGGCCGCCCGCTGGGATTGGGCCTCCAACGCCGAGGATGCCGAGGATGCTGATGTCGTCATCGCCACTGCGGGCGACATCCCCACCCAGGAGGCCCTGGCCGCCGACGATATGCTGCAGAAGCTGGGCCTCAAGGTCCAGTTCGTCAACGTGGTCGACCTGCTGAAGATCCAGGATGCCGAAGAGAACGATCAGGCCCTGTCCGACGAGGAGTTCACCGAGCTCTTCAGCAAGGACAAGCCGGTCCTGTTCGCCTTCCACGCCTACCCCGGCTCCATCTACCGCCTGATCCACGGACGCCCCAACCACGACAACTTCTCCGTGCACGGTTACGAGGAGCAGGGCTCCACCACCACGCCGTTCGACATGGTGCGTGTCAACAACATGGACCGCTGGTGCCTGGCCGCCTCCGCCCTAAAGCTGGTGGACGCCGGCAAGTATGCCGACCAGATCGACAAGTGGACCAAGTTCCGCGATGAGGCTTTCCAGTTTGCCGTGGACAAGGGCTACGACCACCCCGATTACACCGATTGGGTCTGGCCCGATGCCAACCGCGCCGGCCAGGAGACCATCTCCGCCACCGCCGCGACCGCCGGAGACAACGAGTGATACGCTGATCCGACCCTGGAACCGCCCGTCATGCGCAGCCCGCATGGCGGGCGGTTTCTGTATACTGGACAAGGTTGTGAACAAAGCAGTCATCAAGGCAACCACGTCCGGACAGGAGAAGACACAGTGAGTCTTGCAAGCATCACCATCATCAGCCCAGAAGCCGCCAACGGCCGCAATGTCGTGGCCTACGGCCTGACCAAGGCCCTGAGCGCCAAAGCCAAAACGGCCGTATTCAGGCCAATCGCCTGCAGGAAGCACCCATTGACCCCGGAACTGGTTGCAGCCAGCTCATTCCCCGACACAGATCCAGAGATCTGCCGTGGCAAGTGCCCCGGGCACGCCACTGAGGACCCCATGCAGACCCGGGCCGATGTCCTCAATGCCTATGACGGGCTGGTGGAGGCCACCCATCCCGAGCGCGTCCTGATCGTGGGCAGCGATGCCTCAAAGCTCTTCGACCCCGGCCTGTTTGCCCTGAACGCGCAGATCGCCGCCGACCTGAGGTCCCCGGTCATGCTGGCCGTCTGCACCATCGGCAGGGAACCCGGTCAGGTCATGAAGACCGTGGCCGCCTGCCGGCGAACCATCGAGGCGCAGGGAGCCGTGCTCGCCGGTGTCTTCATCACCGGATGCCAGCCCGAACAGAAAGCGCCACTCACCGAGGCCTTCCAGGAATACGATCTGCCGACCTGGACCGTCTCCAAGATGGACTTCGACACGGATCCGTCCGCCGATCAGGCCCGCCAGGCCACCAGTCAGACATTCCAGCAGGAGGTGGATGTCGACCAGGTGCTGAAGGCCGCCGACGCCGCCAGCCCCAAGGCCACCACTCCTGTAGCATTCCAGAACGACCTGCTGGCCAAGGCCAAGGCCAACAAGAAGACCATTGTCCTGCCCGAGGGCGGCGAGAACCGCATCATCAAGGCGGCCGACTACCTGCTGGCGCGGAACATCGTCGACCTGATCATCGTGGGCGACAAGGATTCCATTCTGGCCCGCGGCAAGGAGCTTGGCCTCAACAACCTGAACAAGGCCTCCTTCCAGCCCATGGATGACGAGCAGGTGCTAGCACCCATGGTTGATCGCCTCTGCCAACTGCGTGCCAGGAAGGGCATGACTCCGGAGCAGGCGCGTAAGCAGCTGGCCGATCCCTCCTACTTCGGCACCATGCTGGTGGTACTGGGCAAGGCCGACGGCTTGGTGTCCGGCTCCATCAACTCCACAGCCAACACGGTCCGCCCAGCCCTGCAGGTGATCAAGACCAAGCCGGGCGCTTCGCTGGTCTCCGGAGCCTTCCTCATGTGCTTCCCCGACCATGCGGCGGTTTTCGCCGACTGCGCCATCAACCTCAACCCGTCGTCCGAGCAACTGGCCGACATCGCCATCCAGTCGGCCCAAACCGCTCGCTCCTTCGGCGTGGATCCGCGCGTGGGCATGCTCTCCTACTCCACCCTGGGCTCGGGCAAGGGCCCGGATGTCGACCTGGTTGAAGAGGCCACCCGCCTGGCCAAGGAGAAGGCGCCGGACCTGCCCATCGTGGGCCCCATCCAGTTCGACGCGGCCTGGTCGCCCACTGTGGCAGCCACCAAGGCCAAGGGCGATCCGGTTGCCGGAACGGTCAATATCTTCGTCTTCCCCAGCCTGAGCGCCGGGAACATCGGTTACAAGGCCGTACAACGCACCTCGGGTGCCCTGGCCATCGGACCGGTCCTGCAGGGGCTGAACAAGCCGGTTAACGACCTCTCGCGCGGCGCTCTGGTGGCTGACATCATCAACACCGTGGCTCTGACCGCCGTCGAGGCCCAAGACTGATCGCCGTCCCTATAAGGTCTTTATGAACCTCTGGGGCTGCTGCTGGATCCTATCTCTAGAAGGTTCCGGTAGCAGCCCCAAAACCATGTCGGCCTGGCTATATACCGCGGCTTGTAAGGGCCGACGAGTAATCTTGAAGACTGATTGAGGAGCACTGGCTCTATACAAGCACATCAGGAGGATGCCCCAATGGCGAAAACCGTCCTAGTCATCAATTCGGGTTCAAGCTCGATCAAGTACCAGCTGGTTGATCTGGAGACCAGCCAGAGCCTGGCCTCGGGTCTGGTCGAGAAGATCGGCGAGCCCACCGACGGCCACTACAAGCACGAGGTCAATGGCGAGAAGCATGAGCTTGAGGAGCCCATCCACGACCATGAGACCGGACTCAAGCGCGTCCTGGGCTTCTTCAAGGAGTACGGCCCTGATCTGGACAAGGCCGGCATCATCGCCGTTGGTCACCGTGTCGTCCAGGGTGGAGCCATCTTCCCCAAGCCTGCCCTCCTGACCAAGAAGACCCTGAGCCAGGTCAAGGATCTGGCCGTGCTGGCCCCCCTGCACAACGGACCTGAGGCTGAAGGCGCCGAGGTCATGAGCCGGCTGATGCCGCAGACCCCGCAGGTCTTCGTCTTCGATTCCTCCTTCTTCTTCGAACTGCCCAAGAAGGCCTCCACCTACGCCCTCAACAAGGACATCGCCAAGCAGTATCACATCCGTCGCTACGGTGCCCACGGCACCAGCCACCAGTATGTGGGCCAGCTGGTTCCCGGCCTGCTGGGCAAGCCTGCAGAGGGCCTGCGGCAGATCGTCCTGCACATCGGCAATGGGGCTTCCGCTTCGGCTCAGGTCTCCGGACATCCCGTTGAGACCTCCATGGGCCTGACCCCCCTGGAGGGCCTGGTCATGGGCGGCCGCACCGGCGATATCGACCCTGCCGTTGTCTTCCACCTGATCCGCAACGCCCACATGAGCGTGGATGAGCTGGACACCCTCTTCAACAAGCGCTCCGGCATGACCGGCCTGACCGGTCACGGTGATATGCGCGAGGTCCACAAGCTGATCGCCGAGGGCGACGAGGATGCCAAGCTGGCACTTGACATCTATGTCCACCGCATCGTCGGCTACATCGGCAACTACACGGCCCAGATGGGCGGCCTGGACGCCATCACCTTCACGGCTGGCGTGGGCGAAAACGATGAGATCGTGCGTCGCCAGGTCATCGAGCAGCTGAAGCCCTTCGGCGTGAAGCTGGACCAGGAGAAGAACGACCAACGCTCCAAGGAGGCACAGATCATCTCCACCCCCGACAGCACGGTCGCCGTCTGCGTCATCCCCACCAACGAGGAGCTCTCCATCGCACGTCAGGCCGAGGTCGTCGCCAGCCAGGGCGATGCCTACGGCAACAAGTTCCAGGCCTGACCGTTGACCAGACCTGCCCCTCAACCCGACTGATGGTCGAATGAGGGATGATTGAGATAAGGGTTCGGTCCTAAGAGCTTGGTCCTAAGAACCAAGAAGGCTGGTGATCACATGCATTGCTGTGATCACCAGCCTTCTTCTATATGTCATATGTGTCAGTCGCCCAGGGCCTCTAGGGCTTCCTTGTGCAGAAGACCGTTGCTGGCAAGGCCATTGCCACCCCAGGGACCCGGGTTGCCCGCCAGGTCAGTAAAGCTGCCACCGGCTTCGGTCACGATGGGAACCAAGGCACCCATGTCATAAAGGTCAAGTTCCGGCTCGGCCGCCAGGTCGATGGCACCCTGGGCCAGGAGCATGTATTGCCAGAAGTCACCGAATCCACGCAGGCGCCAGATTCGATCGGTCAAGTCGAGAAGCCTTTCCCGGCGGCCTATGGCCTTCCACCCAGTCAGCGACGACAAGGACATGGAGGCGTCTTCCATCCGGTCCACTCCTGATACGTGGATGGCCTTGGGAGCTTCACCCTGGCGCGCCATGTAGGCTCCCTGACCCTGCGCAGCGTACCAGCGGGTGCCCAACATGGGGGCCGATACCGCGCCGACCACCATCTGATGGTCTACCTCCAAGCCGATCAGGGTCGCCCAGACGGGTACTCCGCGCACATAGTTCTTGGTTCCGTCAATGGGATCGATGATCCACCGTCTACCGTTGGACTCCTGCTTTCCCAGCTCCTCAGCATAGATGGTATCGTTCGGCCTTGCTAGGGCCAGAACGCGACGAATCACTGCCTCCGCCTCTTTGTCGGCCTGGGTGACCGGAGTATTGTCCGCCTTGCGTTCCACATGAAGATCCGGCGACTTGAAGTAGCCCACGGTGACCTGATCCGCCCGGTCGGCCATGGCGATGGCCAGATCCAGATCCTCCTGCCAGGTCTGCCTTTCAGCTTCGACGCTCATAACACGGCTCCTTTCGCTCGAATCGCTGTAGCTCAGCCTTGACCCTCGTCTGCCAGCATCCGCTTCCACATACCCGGGAAGTCGGGCATGGTCTTGGCCGTGGTGCCGATATTACGCACTCGGATGCCAGGTATCTTGAGCCCGATCATGGCGGCAAAGGTGGCCATGCGATGATCGGCATAGGTCTCCATGACGGCCCCATGCATACTGTGCACAGGCACGGGCTCGATGGCCAGGCCATCGTCCAGCTCACGGGCCTGGCCGCCTATTCTGGTGATTTCGGTGGCCAGTGCCTTCAGCCGATTGGTCTCATGACCGCGCAGGTGGTCAATGCCGTGCAGGCGGCTGGGCCCATCGGCAAAGACCAGGATGGCCGCAATCGAGGGAACGATCTCCCCTGCTGGGGACAGGTCGAAGTCGCCGAGTCCATGAATGGCTTCCCCCCCGGTCACCCGACAGGTGGCGCTACCCTTACCGTCGGGAACCATGTCTACCTTCGCGCCCATAGTTTTCAGATACTCGGGCAGCAAGCCACCTGGCTGTGTGGTCCGTTCTGGCCAGTTGGGCACACTGACTTGCCCGCCTCCTATCAGGGCCGCTCCCAGGAAGGGGGCCGCATTCGACAGGTCGGGCTCCACCTGGACCCGATCGGGCAACTGCGTCCCAGCAGATCCCCTGCCTTCAACGCTCCACCTGCAACGATCAGGATTGGCCTGAACCTGGACTCCGGCCTGACGCAGATCCTCAACAGTCATGGCGATGTGCGGAAGACTGGGCAGATGCTGACCAGAGTGGACGATGGTCATAGTGCCATCAGCCCTGGCAGCCAGCAGCAGGAGGCCGGAAATGAACTGCGAGGATGCCGAGGAGTCTATGGTCACCTCCCTGCCCACCAGGCGATTCGGGGGTGTGAGCACAAAGGGCAGGAAGCCCTCCTGGCCTAGGTACTCGATCTTGGCTCCCAGCTGGGTCAGGACGTCCAAGAGAGGCCTCATGGGACGCCGATAGGCCTGCTGGTCTCCATCGAAGTGCGTGGGGCCATCAGCCAGCATGGCCAGGCCAGGCACGAAGCGCATAACGGTTCCAGCCAGTCCACAGTCTACCCGGGCGCCGCTACGGAAACGTCCGCCTGACGGTGGAATGACCATTACATTCGTAGGGTCGTCCGGATCAACCCGACAGTCCACGCCGAGGGCCTCCAGGGCCCCAATCATCAGGTCCGTATCACGCGATCTGAGCAAACCTGTCAGCCTGACCGGACGACTTCCCAGGGCCGCCAGAATCAGATACCTGTTCGAGAGGGACTTGCTCCCCGGTATGGTCACCGTTGCATCCAAGGGGCCATCAGCCTGCGGTGCCGCCCATGTCTCTTCCACTGTCATGGTCACCATGGTAACCGCAGGCGCAGAGCTGTTCCCGTTCCCTGCTCACCCTCGCAGGATCAGCCGGGACCCGAACCTGTGCTATATTGATACATTGTGCCCATACGGTGATACCGATGGGCGCCGGGCTATAGCGCAGCTTGGTAGCGCGCCTGCTTTGGGTGCAGGATGTCGCCGGTTCAAATCCGGCTAGCCCGACTGCGAAAACCATACTTCCATCTGGGGCGTAAAGTTTCTTTTCGCTCTGTGATTTCAGCCTAGATCAACAAATACCAAGGTTCATAGATTAACTTAATCCGCTAACACTCTTTGTCGTCGCACTATTCGGCACATTTTCCATCAATATCACTCGCGCGATCAAGGTAAGCCTTCACCAAAACAAAAGTCGGCGAGTATAGTAATACCTATATTCCAAGGGGGCAGCGAACAGATCAGGGAGCCTATATGGGGGACGGATCATTATTTCGTTTGAGTATGCACGAAGGCATGAAAGCTATGCATTTGGTCAGTCCTCATGATAACTCAAGTCAGTATCTGGGAGCAATCTTCGATGAAGTTAACCACTTGCGAGGGCAGGAGCGCTGGGAGCCTGTTTCCGATGACACTGAGAACAACGATGATGACAAGAGTTCGCCAGCGGGTGCGATCACCGCTGGAGCAATCGAGGTTGCCCTAGTAGCAGGAATCGCAGTCTACTTGGCAAATAACGAAAAGTTCAAATGATGGTGTGACAAGACCATTGCCCACTGGTGGCGGGACTCTGTCATGCCCACTGCGGATAAAGTGTGGAGCAAGATAACTCATCAGAAGGAGAACAACTCCGAAAATCCCCAGCCGATAGCGTTGATAACAGCGAATTCAGAGAAAACAAAAGCATTCTCCGAAGAAGTAGATGCAGCAATCGAAGAATGCCAATCGAACGTGGACAGCGAGGAAGCCCAGAATCGTATTCTCATCATCATGTACAAGGCAATGGACCTCGCCAGAGATATTCGTGAACTTTCTGCGGCCAACATTCAAGATTCTCTTTTTGACGAGAAGCGGAAAATGGAGCTGCGTCAAACCATGGAGAAATTGACGACACAGAGCTTGACAAACTTGATCAACACAGCCTTGGAGCGTAACATTCCGCTGCTTAAGAAACAAGAAAGCTTCGATGCTTGGTCCGCAATGCTGGGAAACGTATCTAAGGATGGCGACTTTGTGCCTCTGAGCAGCGATGCCCTACGAATGGCGCTTAGTTTGGAGCCTTTCAAAGCCAAGCTGGAGTCTTCGTCTCATAAAGATCAAGATTAAAGAATAGCGATGAGCTGTCACAGCTTTGCAAAGGTAGCGGTGCCATGCGTGAACATCATACTGGATTGCTGCTGTTTTCTCAGGACAGATAGTTAATCTCCCTATTCCCACTCATGTTGGTCATTGACCAGTTTTCCAGTCAATATCGAACGTGTGTTGGGTCTGTCACGCAGACCAGAGGTCGCGGTGAACAATAGGCTCATAAAAGCAATCAATGATGGAATTTAAGCTGCGCTTGCACCCGTTCATGGTAAGCCATCAGACGCATATCTATGGTTTGCGGACAACCACAACACGCTTCTTGTCATCACCGATGGTTTGTCATCTGACAAATTCAGCAGCAGATATTCGTCTTCACCAACGCGCTTTTCATCCCGGACAGCATAGTACTTACCTTCTCACACCTACCCAATTTCATCATCGCGCAACGGTCGAGTTTTCTTTTTGTTATGAGCCAATCTACTTCAACGCTCGACAGACCGATGAAACCGTCAGCGTAAACTTAAATCAAATAGAAGCAAGAAGGTGGGCAGAATAGTGAAACAGGAATCACTTTCGTCCGTTGATCTCCGACAGGGGCTGACCCTTTCTGGCGTGATACCAAATCAGTTGGTTAAAGTCGTCTCTACTGAGCCGATAGGCGATGCCATCAATCTGTACTACGAGACCGCAGATGGTAAGGTAAGTCAGGAAATCATCGACGATGCTGCTTTCAAAGAACTTCGCATAGTTCAGCAAGGACAGAAACCAAAACTGGATGCTGACCCTGAAGAATTTCGATTGGCAGCAGAGGCTCTACGTATCAGCTGTGCAGCTCTGTATGACCCGATGTCTGCCGTGTATTCTTCAAGTATCGACCCGCTGCCTCACCAGATCCGTGCCGTGTACGAGGACATGCTGCCGAAGGTACCCTTGCGGTTTCTGTTGGCTGATGATCCGGGTGCCGGCAAAACCATCATGGCCGGCCTGTACATCAAGGAGATGCTACTGCGCTCTGCCGCTGTGCGAATTATCATTGTCTGCCCTGGTGGGTTAGCCGACCAATGGCGGGACGAGCTTGCGGAGAAGTTCAACCTTCATTTCGATGTGTTCCAACCGTTCATGCAAGATCAGGCCCCTTCGGGTAATCCGTTTCGTGACCAGAACCGACTAATCGTGCGTATGGATCAAGTGGCCCGTAACGATGACTTCCAGCGTATGCTCAGCGAGGTGAAATGGGACATCGCCATTGTGGACGAAGCCCATCGCATGAGCGCACACTATAAGAACAACTACGGTGACATCGACCTGACCAAACGCTTCAAGCTCGGCGAAACATTAGCATCTACATCAGAAAACTTGTTGTTGATGACTGCGACACCACATTCAGGCAAAGAAGAGGACTTCCAACTATTCATGTCCCTGCTCGACAAGGACAGGTTCGCCGGCCAATGGTCCAAGAAGAAGCGGTACATTACCGACACCAAAGGTCTTATGCGTCGGATGGTTAAAGAAGAACTGCTCACCTTCGAAGGAAAGCCGCTGTTTCCTGAACGCAAGGCTGAGACGGCTGAATACGCGCTGTCAGAAGGCGAGAGTCGGCTGTACAAGGCCGTGACAGACTACGTGCGGGGAGGCATGAATGCGGCACAGCGTATTCGGCAGGTCGACGGACGGCGCGGCAGCAGCATCGGCTTCGCATTGACGATCCTTCAACGCCGTTTGGCATCCAGTCCCGAGGCAATCTATCAGTCGTTGAAACGACGCCGCGATCGCTTGAATGACCTGCTGCAGCGCATCGAGAAGAATCCATACAATATAGAGAACATTCTTGAGCCTGCTGCTGATGCTCCTGATGATTCAGATGAGTACGACGACATGTGGGAGGAAACTGGAGAGGATGGTCAGGGACAGCTCGAACTTACACTCGACGAGGTCATGGACTCAGCAACCGCAGCCCAGACAGTGGAGGAGCTACGCTCCGAAATCAGCCAACTTGATATCCTCGTCGCGCAAGCTCGCGAGGTCAGGCATTCGGACACGGATACTAAATGGACTCAGCTGAGCGACATCCTGAACAACAACGTGCTCAACGCCGGTACATCCGAGCAGCCGCATAAGCTCATCGTGTTCACCGAGCACAGGGACACTCTTAACTACCTGAGCAGTCAGATCAGGACACTGCTGGGCAAACCCGAGGCAGTAGTAACAATCCATGGTGGCATGAACCATGACGAACGCAAGGCTGTGCAGGAAAGATTCATGAACGATCCCAGCGTGCGTATCCTCGTGGCCACCGACGCTGCCGGCGAAGGCTTAAACCTTCAAAGAGCTGATTTAATGGTCAACTACGATCTGCCTTGGAACCCCAACCGTATAGAGCAGCGGTTCGGTCGTATTCACCGCATCGGCCAGAAAAGGTCCTGCTCCCTATGGAACCTCGTGGCAAAGAATACGCGCGAGGGCGAGGTGTACGGCAAATTATTAGAGAAGATTGAGACAATCGGTAAGGCCTATGATGGTCGTTTGTTCAACGTGCTTGGCGACGGCAAGGCTTTCGATGGCAAGTCGTTGAAGGACCTAATGCTTGATGCCATCAAACATGGCGACAACCCCAAGGTACAAGCGAGATTGAACGAGGTTATCGATAGCAGCGTTAACAAAGGACTTAACGATCTAATCAAGGAACGCTCCGCGCATCCGGATAGGTATTCTACCGTGAACGTCGAGGAAGTGTGCCGTCTTATGGAGAAAACCCGCGAACGAAAGCTCCAACCGGGCTACATTTCAGCGTTCTTTGTCCCTGCGTTTAGGAAACTTGGCGGCACCATACATTTACGTGAGACGAACCGTTGGGAGATTACACATGTGCCCCAAGATGTGCGCCATATGGCCGAAACTATTAACCGGCACCAGACGATAGCCAACGCATATGAACGCATAACCTTCGAGCCATCACTCACGCATATAGACGACGGTCCGGATGCGGTACTTGTGGCACCTGGCACACCGCTGCTGGATGCCGTAAGCCAGTTGATCATCAAACGCTATGGTGTCGCATTGGAGCATGGCACCGTATTCGTGGACCGTACAGACAGTCAACCTGGTGAACCTGTACTGATGGTTGCCGCCGAACAGACGATTACAAATCCCAAGGGCAAGGTCGTCTCACAGCATTTCGACTACCTGCAGTTACCCAAGCAGGGCGAGGTTCAGTTCTCGCCGGCACCACCTTATCTAGACTACGACAGGCCGAATGTCGGTGAGAAGGCCGAGATTGCCAAGCTGATGAACGAGGATTGGCTGGAACGTGATTACACTGATCACATGCGCCAGTATGTATACACAAACGGTACCAAGCCACGGATGGAGGAGTTACAGGCCCGTCAGGACGCAGAGAACGAGCATCTACTTGTTCAGATACACAACCGGTTACACTCGGAGAGCGAGTTCTGGTGGAAGCTGTACAATAAACTCTCCGAGAAGGAACGCAATGGTGAGAAGCGCGGGAAAAACATGAACTCCGATATCGCCCGCAAGCGTGCTGAAGAATACGAGCAACGTCTCAAGAATCGGGAAAGCGATCTCACTGGCGACATACGTCTACGTGCCAAACCAGCGACTATGCGTGGCATTGCATTGATCGTGCCCGAACGGCTAGTCGAACCGATTGACAAGGTCAATGCTTCCAGACTCTTTGCTAAGAACACCGAGGAAGTGGACCGCAGAGCTATCACCATGACGATGAATGCCGAGCGTAAGCTCGGCCGCACTCCTGAAGAGATGCCTCACAACAACAAGGGCTTCGACATCAAATCCACCGATAAGCAGGGATATACGTACTTCATTGAAGTCAAAGGCCGCATAGACCTGCCAGATGTTGACACATTCACAGTGACTGCCAATGAAGTGGCCTTTGCACAATCACAAGGAGATCGCCACCGATTAGCTTTGGTCAAGGTCAGCCCACGAGGAGCAGAACATGACAGGCTACGCTATGTGGAGCATGCGTTCGACTTGATTGCACCAGCTGATACCACTAGATCGTTCAACGAAAGTTTGCAATCATACTGGGAGCGAGGCGTCAAGCCACGTTGAAAGGATGCTGTCTGTGTTAATTATTATGAATGCACAGATGGATCAGACAGTTGCATAAAAATAGAGAATGCAACAAGGAGTACGAACTATGACGAACACAGCGCGTAAAAAGAAGCTCATCGAAACAGGCATTCCACTCAAAACAATAAACGAGGTGTCCTCCCGAGAAAAATCTTTACGGCACGGACTGCCATCGACTCTGCATTTGTACTGGGCTCGCCGTCCATTGGCCACCACACGTTCCATCTTGTTTGCCCAACTGGTAGACGATCCGTCAGCTCACCCGGACCGTTTCCCCACCGAGGAAGCCCAGGATCTAGAGCGCAAGCGTCTCCGTTGTCTGATGAAAAGACTCGCATGTTGGGAAAACATCCACGACAAAGACCTTTATGCTGAGGCCGGCAAAGCAATCCTTGATTCCAACAATGGCGTTATGCCTGTTGTACTCGACCCATTCGCCGGCGGTGGCGCGATTCCGTTAGAAGCTCAGCGGCTAGGCGCGGAAGCACATGCTTCTGATTTAAACCCGTTGGCAGTCATCATCAACAAGGCATTGCTTGAATTCCCATCGCGCTTCTGCAACCGGCAAGCAGTGCACCCAGCCGCTGTAAAAACTTCAGACGAGTCCGGTGGCCTGGCCGACGATATTCGTTACTATGGGCGACTCCTGCGCGACAGAACCTTTAAAAAGGTCAGTCGCCTGTACCCGAAAGTCAAAGATGAGTATGGTGAAGACCATACCGTCATAGCATGGATATGGGCACGAACGGTCACCAATCCCAACCCCGCTAACCCTGTACGGGTGCCATTAGTGCGCTCTTGGTGGCTCTCTAAGAAAAAGGGTAGGGAAGCCTGGATCAAACCCATAGTTCGTAAAGATGGTTCCATCCGCTACGCTGTGCAACACAATGGTGATGGTCCCAAAGGCGATGACGAAGGAACGGTGAGTCGTAAGGGTGCTATCTCGATTGTAGATGGAACACCGATTGATCTGAAGTATATTCGTCAGGAAGGCAAAGCAGGTCGTTTAGGTGTGAGTCTAATCGCAATTGTCGGTGACAGCGACGATGGACGCACGTATTATTCTCCGACCAGCAGCCAGGTTGAGGCTGCAACCGTTGCTGAGCCTGGCAATAAACCACTGGAACTATTGCCAGAGCAAGCTTTAGGATTTCGCGTTCAAGCTTACGGTTTTAAAGCATGGTCGGATTTGTTCACAAATCGTCAGCTGACGGTGTTGACAAACTTGGCGGACACTGTGAGCGAGATCCGTGAACGAGTATTGGCTGATGCCTTGGCAGCCAACATGCCTGAAGGTGAACCATTGGATAAAGGTGGCAACGGAGCAACAGCCTATGCCGATGCGTTGTCGGTGTACCTTTCACTCGCAGTCAGCCGCCAAACAGACCATACTTCCAGCATTTGTAGATGGGACGTTACTCGCGACACCGTAAGCAATGTATTCGCCCGTCAGGCAATCTCTATGACTTGGAATTTCGCTGAGGTAAATCCTTTCTCGTCTAAGTCCGGAAATTTTTTAGGGCAGATCAACTGGGTTGCAGAGGCTGTAGAAAATGTTCCAGCCAAGCCACCATGCGAGGCACATCAAGAGGACGCCGCTACGCGTGATTACAGCGACGTAGTAGTTTCTACGGATCCACCATACTACGACAACATCGGTTATGCTGACTTATCCGACTATTTCTATGTATGGTTACGACGTATGCTCAAGGGCATCTTGCCATCAGTATGCACCACTATGCTCACGCCCAAGCCGCAGGAGCTTGTGGCCGATCCACACCGTCATGGCGGTAAAGAAGGTGCTGCTCGATTCTTCGTGGAAGGGTTCAACCATGTCTTTGAACACATTCGGGAGACTGCGCGCACTGACATTCCCATAACCGTTTACTACGCTTACAAGCAGAAGGACAACAAAACCGGCACCTCTACTGGCTGGTACGCCTTACTCGACGGATTAATCCATGGCGGGTGGGAGATTACTGCCACATTGCCCGTGCGCAGCGAACTATCTAACAGGATGCGTGGAAATAAGTCCAACGCGCTGGCATCCTCCATTGTACTGGCATGTCGCCCTCGCCCTGAGGATGCACCATCAATTCCGATGCGCGTGTTCAACAGCGTACTGCGCAGCGAACTCACCAAGGAACTAAAGACCCTGATGACTTCAGGAATTGACCCGGTTGACTTGAACCAAGCAGCCATCGGCCCTGGCATTAGCGTCTATTCTAGGTACTCACGCATCCGCGAAGCGGATGGCACCGAAATGCCTGTACAAAAAGCCCTGGAAATCATCAACCATGTTATTGATGAAGTTATGGGCGATGCTGACTCAGACTATGATACCGACACCCGTTTCGCCGTGAAATGGTACCAATCATACGGCTGGAATCAGGAAAGCTCCGGCATGGCCGATCAGTTGTCGCGATCCTGCGGCACCACCCCTGGCACTCTAGTGCGAAGCGGTGTGTTCAAAGCAACCGGAGGCAAGGCCCGTCTGCTAAAACCCGAGGAAATGACAGAGGAATGGAACCCCATCAAGGAAGACCACATCAGTCTTTGGGAGGGCATGATACGTATGACTGGCATCCTTGACTCCAAAGGTGTGGATACTGTAGCCCCGATAGTGGCACAGCTTGGTGAACGCATACCATTGGATGATGTCAGGGCTTTGGGATTCCGAATGTTCCATGAGGCAGAGAAACGCAAGGATACCGAGGGCGCAATCAAATTCAATAATTTAGTCTCCATGTGGGATGACCTCTCTGCGAAGACTAAGAAGGAAGCCACGAACCCGCAGGAAAACGTCCAAGGCGAACTGGACGTGTACTAAAAGTTGAAACATTCTGATAGGAAAAGGAGCCTGCTATGGCGATGAACAACAGAGACAGGGTCGGCAAGGCATTCGAATACCTGTCCGAGGGCTTGATAGATCCGGTTGACAATGTTATGACTCAGGTATTTAGAACGCAGAACTGGCCGGATGCGTGGGCGCATTATGACCAGCAGAATCGTGGCGGCACCATGTATAAGATGTCCAAGGAGGATGTACAGGTCCAGTTGCGTGCCATCACCGAGTACGGACGCGATTTCAACGGTACGCTTTCCCGATCCCAGCAGGCATACGCATCAGAGCTGCGTGAGACACGCAACCGTTGGGCACATATGCAGGCGTTCAGTTCAGATGACACAATCCGAGCCTTGAGCACCATCGAATACCTGCTCAATGCAGTGAATGCTCCAGATTCCGCTGCCGACGTACGCAAACTGCGCGATGACTTGCAGCGTACCGTGTACGAAGATCACACTAGGAAGGCCAGCCATCGCAAGGTTCTTTCTATTGATCCTACGCAAGGTATGAAGCCGTGGCGCTATGTTATCAAACCTCACCCGGATGTAGCATCCGGCAGATTCACGGCATCCGAGTTCGCAGCCGACCTGTGGCAGGTCGCAGTAGACAAATCCGTATGCGAACCAGGCAACGCTTATGGTGACCCGGTTGAATTCTTCAACCGCACCTATCTGACTGAAGGCCTACGTGACTTGCTCACCCGCGCCATACGCCGCCTGACCGGAGACAACTCCGGATCGCCTGTAGTGAATCTACAGACCAATTTCGGTGGCGGCAAGACCCACTCCCTGCTCGCCTTATACCATCTGTTCGGCGACAAGCCCGTGACTGACCTGTCATCCGACGTGCAAAATCTCGTCGCAGGATTGGGTGTGAACGCCTGGCAGCCGGGTCGTGTGCGACGTGTGGCTTTGGTGGGCACTAGGCTTAACGTCGCGCAGCCCGACGCAAAGGCTGACGGCACCGAGGTGCACACTATCTGGGGTGAGCTTGCTTGGCAGCTCGGCGGGCGCGAGGCCTATGACATGATTGCCGAAAACGACAGGATGGGCAAGAACCCAGGCAACGGCATAGACAGACTACTCAAAAAATACTCGCCATGTCTGATACTCATTGATGAGTGGGTAGCCTATGCCAAACAGCTTGTCAACCATGACGACCTCCCAGCTGGCACGTTCGATGATCAGTTCGTATTCGCCCAAACACTGACCGAAGCGGTGGCATCCACTCCGAATTGCATGCTCGTAATCTCCATCCCTGCATCCGATACCGGCGACAGTGCAAATGACATTGAAATTGGTGGAGAGAACGGACAGCAGGCTCTACAACGGTTGCAGAATATCGTGCGCCGCAAGGCCGACCAGTGGCGGCCATCAACTCGTGACGAATCCTTCGAAATCGTCCGTAAGCGTCTCTTCGAGGCACCCACCGCCATCGCACAAGAACAGATCGCACTGACCGCACGCCGGTTCGTTGAAATGTACCGTCAGGGAGTGAAATACTATCCCTCCGGCGTGGACTCCAACGACTACGAGAAACGCATCCGAGCATCCTATCCGTTACACCCTGAGCTACTGGATCGCCTGTACGAGGATTGGTCCGGTTTGGAGAACTTCCAGCGCACACGAGGAGTACTGACCCTAGTGTCGAGCATCATCCACGAACTGTGGGTATCGAACGACTCCAGTCCGCTGATTCTGCCAGGCAACGTACCCTTGGAATCTGAGTCCGTAAATTCGAATTTAACCCAGTACCTGCGCGACCCGTGGAAGCCGATCATCGATGCCGACGTGTCTGGGCCAGATTCCACTGCCGCATACATCGACAATGACAGGCCCGCGCTTGGACAACGTCATCTGACACAGCGGATCGCACGCACGGTATTTATGGGTTCTGTGCCTCGCAATGGCGCACAGAACCCCGGTATCAGCGAACAGTACGTGCGGCTGGGAACAGCCATCCCAGGCGATCAGCAGGGCAACTTTGGCACAGCATTGAACATGCTGGAACAGCGGTCCACATACTTCTTCAACGAGGAATCCCACTACCGATATAGTCTGCAGCCTTCTATTGGCAAAACTGCTCGTGACTTCGCAGAACGTTTGCGCGAAGACCCAGAGACCGTGTACAGCGAGATTGTCGAGCGCATACAGCCAGAAGGCCGTAAGGCCATGCGTGGCAAGTTCCGCCGCGTGTGCGTGGCACCCGCATCTCATGACGGTATCCCTGACGTTGACGAGGCCACCCTTGTCATCACACACCCACGTTGGAGCACCAGCAAAGGGGAAGGAGAAGGCTCCGACTCCATGCATTGGATTCGAGATGCCATTGAACGACGCGGCACCGCACAGAGAACAAACAGGAACATGCTCGTGTTCCTCGCCGCTGACAAGAACGGTATTGAACTGGCGCAGGATGCTGCCCGCTCATACCTTGGCTGGAAGCATGTGTCCGACAACGAAGTTCAGCTAAACCTGACCCACCAGCAGTTGCAACAGGCCCAGACCGACATGGCGCACTTCAGCAAAACTCTGGATGAGCGTATCCGAGCTGCTTACAACTGGGCCATCTACCCTGAGCAATTTGACCCGAAGACCGCATACCGTCTGGCGATCAAAAAGATATCCGATACCGGCGGCGACAGCATGGCGCAGCGTACCGGTGATCAGATGGCTGCCGATGATCTGCTTATAGATGTTTACGACTCATCCGGTCTTGGTTACGAGATATTGAAGAATATCAAGTCCGCGTTCAAGGACGGCGTGATAGATGTCAAGACTGTTTGGAATTATATCACACGGTTCCCATACATGCCCAGGCTCGTTAACCGCGACGTGCTCGATCAAGCCATTGAATTTTCTCTGAACAGGCCAGCTCTTCCGGATGAACGATTCGCACTGGCATCAGGACGTGACGAGGTAAGCGGCAGGTTCCACAACCTGATTATTCCTGGCGTCACTGAGAATGATAGAGCGCTACAGATCACCGACTCCACGCTATTTGTCGAGTGGGACACAGCCATTGCCGCGCATCAGCAGTATGAGCATGAGATTGAAGAAAGCCGCAGAAAGTCCCTTGTAGATGACGCCACGCGGAATTTGATTGGGAACCCGGAAGGCAAAGATAATCTGGAGTCGAAATCTGTAAATGGTGACTCCACTGCTAACGATTCCGGCTCTGACTTCAATGAAATTAATGAGTTGCCTGTTGGCACACCTGATACGCCCATCCAGGCATCGATGAAGCGCTACTACGGCACTATCGAGTTGGATCCTGATTTTATGAACCGTGATCTCGCTCGAATCAATGAGAAGATAATCGATCAGCTACGCATGAGTCATGCCAAGATCAAGCTCAGTCTCGAAATCAGCGCAGAAAACGACGATGGCTTTGACAAGAATATTGTAGAAGTCATCAACTCCAACGCAGCGTCACTTAAACTAGATGTGTCCAGTTTCGAGGAGGAATGACTACTGGTACATGCTACGCATTCGCATAAATACGCAATGATCGTTATAATAAATCAATTTTACTTTGTCTAACTGAACGGCATTGGAAGTCAAAAACGGCTGATTTCCAATGCCGTTTAGTATAGGGAATCAAATTGATTCCATGCAAAAAGCTCCGAGCTACTAAAATGTCGCCGGTTCAAATCCGGCTAGCCCGACTTTTGCTTTCGTCCCATTTCGGGAGTCGGATCCTTGGCATTCATGCCCAGCAATCCCGCAGAGAAAATCGACAGAGCAAGAAGGCCCGTCAGGCCTGCATAAATGGACATGGTGATGGGGATGCCGACCAGATTACCCAGCGTCAGAAAGACCATCTGCCCCAGAGGCGCCCCGATCATCATGACAGTCTGTACCACTCCCATAGTTGCGGCCAAGTAGTCCTCGGCCACCGTACTGATGAGCATGGTCATGAACCTAGGGTTGATCTTGCCCAGAAGATAGTTCATGGCCAGGAGAGGAAAGAACAGTAGGGCAGGAATGCGCAGCCAGACCAGATTGACCCCTACCACAGCAGCTGCGGCCATGACACCGGTCAGCAGGTGGGCCATGGGTAACCGCCTGAGAGGATCCGCAGCAATGAGTGCACCGAGGATGAGTCCCAGGGAGGAGATGCCGTTGACGGCGGCAATAGTCGTTCCGTAGCTTCCCCACCAGACCTCGGGCTGGAGATAAGCCCCAGATTGAGCAGGGGCTGCAGGGCCGTCCCCAGAAGGTTGACCATGCATCCGAAACCCACCATCAGGACCAGAAAGGCGGAGTGGCGGAACTCCCCCAAGGTCACATGGAGGCTGGATGCTAGTCCCACATGCTTGCCCACAGGCGAGCCATTAACTGAGACCTCCGCCCTGACGAATTCCCTATAGCCAACAGCAACGAGAATCCCCGCCAGAAGGAAGGTGAGGGCGTTGATCAGCGCAAATATAGCGAAACTGTTACCCAGGAAGGCAATTAACACTGCGCCTCCACCTGCACTGATGACAGCCGCAACGCTGGAGGTAGCAGGGTGATCGAAGTAGCCTGGTGAAGCTGGCCCGGCTGAACCAGATGTTTGAGAACCGGCATCCACAGACTGCCTGCATACCCCTCCAGCATGGAAGATGTCATATCCATGGCCACCAGCAGCAGGAAGACGGGAAGGCTCTTGGACCTGCCGATCATTATGGCCATAACCAGATAGATACACACCTGAACCAGCTTGATCACCACTTGCATCCGCGTCTTGTGCATGGTCCTGTCGGCCAGGTATCCGGTCAGAATGGCCGTCAGGGCTGGAGCCACCCAGGCCATTGAGGCTATGGAGACGGCCAGTCCGGCAAAGGGCATGGTCTGGGCATAGACGATGAAGACGATGTTGAAGAGCTCGCCTCCGACCGTATTCAAGAGACTGGCCAGAAACATGGTCACGAAAGGCTTGTTCTTCAGAAGCTCCTGCATGGTCGGCCGTCGATCAGGGCAGTTCGATCTTCATGAGGGTCCGGTGAAGCAGCCACCAGGCCGGCAGGGAGGCCAGAAAGATAATCAGAAGCAGCAGAGCAGACAGTGGCGAGGAGAGGGAGAGCAGGTTGCCCACTACAGCGTCCAGCAGAAGCAGGACTGCGAACATGATGGGCAGCGAGCGCTTCCAGAAGCCTATAGAAAGGGCGATGCCAACCAACCCCACCAGGTCCGGCAAGGCTGGTAACCAGCATGAGGAGAACCTGTCCAAGCAGACTGCCTGACGAGCCCGTTCCAAGCGAACCCACAAGACGGTCGATCAGCAAGATGACAGTCAGGGTGATGGCCGTCCCAACCAAGTAGGAGAGCGCCGTAAAGAGGCCGACGAAAACCAACTTAGACAACAGGATTCGACCTCGCGATATCGGGCATGAGAGGGTGAGCGCCAGGTTCCTCCACGTATAGGGCTCAATGAAGACCAGGTTGCAGAGGGCAGCAGCCACCAGGGAGAAGCCCACCAGAAGGATGACCATGGCCATCTGCAGCACGAAGGCCAGACTGGACAGCCGATGGTCTGACCGGCCGCTTGTGTGGCCAATGGCCAGGAACATGCCTCCGATGGCCAAGGCTGCGGCCACTACTGCCTGCCCTCCGAAGATGCAGGGCCATAGCCTGGTTTTTTCAGCTCTAATTTCAGCAGCGTCTTCATATCAGCCCTCCATGGCCTTGACCAGGGTTCGCTCGGCGACCTCCTGGCCTTGATTGAGCAGTTCCGGCACGCTGGCCTGTAGGCTGACTCTGCCGTCCGCCACGACCATCACGCGGTCGGCCGTGCGCAACACCTCGGAGAGAATGTGGCTGGAAAAGAGGATTGCACTCCCCTGGGCTGCCAGGCTTCGCAGGCTGTCTCGCAGCTGTTCGATGGCCACAGGGTCCAGTCCGTTCAGCGGCTCGTCCAGTAGGTAAAGGTCAGGATGATGGCCCATGCACCTGGCCAGGACCAACCTCTGCCTCATACCCATGGAATACCTGCCGACAGGAGTAGTTGAATCGGCGGCCAATCCGACCTTCTCCAAAAGATGGCTGATCCCGGTAGGCTTGGCATCCCTATGCTCCCGGTCTGCCAATGCCAGGTAGGTCAGATCAATTTCAAGATTCTCCCTAGCGCTGAGGGACTCATAAAAGACCGGCTCGTTGATGGACGCTCCCATTCTGGCCAGATTGCCCGGATAGTCTTCGCGGAGAGGCCTCCCTAGAAAACAGACTCTGCCGCCGGCAGGCCTCCGGTCAGGATCTTCAACAGCGTGGACTTGCCAGCCCCGTTGGCACCCAGCAAGCCCAGAATCTCGCCCTGCTCCAGGGTCAAATCCAGTCCGGACAGCACCTCCCTGCCTTCAAATACTTGGACAATACCGTCCGCCTTCAGCACCTGCATAAAACTCCCTTCAAAAATACCGATGGTATGTTTGGTGGAAACAAAAACCATTCCTCGGTGAGTGCCCGAATCTTGCTAGTAGCCGGAGCCCTCTTGGCCTTAAGAAATCTATCGGCTCTAAGAGACCCCTTGATCCTGATTCTTGTCAGATTCCTCTTGCGTGGACTCCCCGCTGGTGGCAGTCAAAGGATTGCTCTTCAGATGTGCGTGCAGGTGCACGGCCGCGCGAATAACCCGATCATCGACGACAGGCGCCCCTATTCCCTTGAGCATATCCGCCAACAGGGTGAACTTGGAGACCACCTGGTCCCGGGTCATGGTCGAGAATCGAATCCCTATCCACATGTTGAGCAGGATGTAGAGCACCTGGGCCAGATCCTCGGGATTGCATGGGACGATGGAGCCGTCCTCCACACCTTCGCGGACATAAGGGGTGATCACGTCCACAATCCTGTCCATGGATTTCAGATACATCTCCCCTACCATGAGGGGGCTCTTCAGCAGGGTTCTGGCGGAGAAGGTGACATCCAGACGCGAGTATGCCGATAAGGAGGCAATCAGCTCGTTGCGCAGCTTCTCCAACCCGGTCTCGCCAGGCCAGTCCCCCAGCCAGTCTCCCTGGGATGAGGACGAGGCCATACGCTCGGTGACCGCGTGGAAAATAGCCGTCTTGGATGGGAAATGGTAGTAGACCGCTCCCTTGGTCATGCCACCCAGGCCGTCGACGATGTCCTGGATGCTGGTTCCGTCGTAACCCTTTTCCAGGAAGAGCCGCTGAGCTACATCAAGGATCTGATTGCGATGTCCTTCAGGATCCTTCGGCGTGCCCATGCAGTGCTCCTCTCCCTGTCAGCGCAACAATGCCTGATCATTCTGACATGACCATCTTTTCTGACAAGAAGATATCATACCACCGGTATGTTCTGCTTGCGCAATTACGAGCGTTGAAGCCTAGACATTAATCCTTTTGCAGGCGACGGATGGCTTCATGCTGAATGGCCACCACCGCCTTGGCATCGGCGACTCCCGCTGCACAAAGCTCCTGCCAGGAGACCCAGGCCGACTGGATATGCTCGCCCGGGTCGAAGTCGGTGGATCCTTGATGCCAGCGACGCAGATGCAGGACCACGATGTGGCCGAGCTCGTCGCTCATACCCAGGGAGGAGTAGACATCGGGAGCAGCATCAATCCAACCGTCCTCCGGATCCAGATGGCTTTCTGAGCCCGTCGCACCCTCAGGCCCGGGCACAAGACCGGTCTCCTCACGCAGCTCGCGCAAGACGGCCTTGACGGGGCTCTCCCCCGGGTCGATGAAGCCGGCCGGCAGGCCGAAGACATAGGCCTGGGCACCCACCCGGTACTCGCGGGTCAGCAGATAGGCATCGGCAGCGCAGTCGTGTACCAGGATGACCACACAGGGGTCATGACGGATGAGCTGCCGGTCGATGGTTTCCTTGGAACCGTCACGCCGGAACATGGCCACCCGCTGCTGGTCGATAACGAATATCGGGCCGCGAAAGACCTCCCTGTCATCCATCAGCTTGGGAGCGCGGGTCATATCGATACCCTTGGGTCCCTGACCATCGCGGCCATCCAGTTTGGCGGCCAATCGTGCCTGCAGATCCTGCGCTTCATCGCTCATGAAATCACTCCTCCTCAACCATCAATCCTCAGCCGTCAACGCACCACCATGGTCCAGGGATCGGTGACGATGGACGAAACCTCCACCTGCGGGCGAACACCGGTGACCGTCTCCAGGGCCCTGGCAATGTCTCCCTTGGCGTAGCGGAACCAGAGGCTCTCAATGGCCGAGTGTGGGGTGTTGATCAGCATGGGTCTGGGCTGATTGGGCCGACCGGCCATCCTGGCCTCATAGAGGGCCTGTTGGTAGGCGTCCGTGGCAGGGTGATGGCGCAAATCGCTGGTCATGTAGACATCAGCCCCCGTGGATCGAACCAAGTCGAACTCGGAATCCCCCGAGCCGGGCAGCAGGGCGACTGTAGAGACCATGGCCAGGGACGGACCGACCGCCTGAACACCCAGAGCCGTCTTTGGCAAAAGGCCCGCCACGGTATGGACCAAATCCTCAAATGGGGTGGGCTTAGGAAGCCGTCCCCAACGACCCAGACCCACCTGGATCCCCTGATCGGCGTGCAAATCGCGGTTTGAGACCAATTGAGGAGCCAGCGGTCTCGCCTCCTGCAGGTCCAGGGCATCGGCAGCCGCCTGAGCCACACCACGGTAGGCGGCATCAGCGTTGGTATGCCCCACCCAGAGCCCACAGTGACCCTCAACCAGTCTGGTTATCATATCCCCGCGGAAGTCCAGGCCGGAAACCTGGTGGACCGATCTGAAGAAGAGCGGATGGTGGGTGATCAGCAGGTCGGCCTTGTGGTCCAGAGCCTCCTGAACCACATCAGGCCGAGGGTCCACAGCACACCAGATCCGTCTGACTGGCCAGGACGGATCCCCCGCCACCAAACCCGGATGGTCCCAGTCTTCCGCGTAGTCCAGAGGGTAGAGCCCCTCCAGCAGATCCACCACCTGGCCCAGGGGCGCCGAAGGCCTCTGGGCCTCATCCTGTTCATCAGGCATGACGATCCCTCCTTGGATCCTACTGGGCTGGTCCCAGGCCACTCCATGTCGGATCAGTGAGCAGCCAGCTCCCAGTCCTGGCCGATACCGGTGGATACATCCAGAGGTACGGCCAATTCAACGGCATGTTCCATGGAGTCCTTGACCAGCTTGGTGGCCTTTTCGGTCTCGCCGGGAGCGATCTCCACCAGCAATTCATCGTGGATCTGCAGGGAGATGCGACTCTTCAGCCCCTGATCGGACAAGGCACGGCTGGCCTTGATCATGGCGATCTTCATAATGTCGGCAGCCGACCCCTGGATGGGCGCATTCAAGGCGGCCCTCTCGGAGGCCTCGCGGGTGGGACGGCGCTTGGAGCGCAGTCCGGGGAAATAGCGCCGCCGCCCGAACATGGTCTCGGTGTAGCCCTTCTCCCGGGCATCGGCCACCAGGGACTCCAGGTACTCATGAACCTTGCCAAAGGTGGCGAAGTACTTGGCACGCAGCACGTCAGCCGCAGCCGGGCTGATCTTAAGCTGCTGGGCCAGGCCATAGGTGCTCAGTCCATAGGCCAGCCCGTAGCTCATGGCCTTCACGTGGGAGCGCTGGTCTCCGGTGACCTCCTCCATGGGGATGTCATAGACCAGGCTGGCCACATACCGATGAAAGTCAGCGCCAGACTTGAAGGCGTCAATCAGGGCCTGATCCCCGGAAAGGTGGGCCATGATCCGCAGCTCCACCTGGGAGTAGTCCGAAGAGAGCAAGGCCTCGTATCCGTTGCCTGGCACGAAGGCCGAACGGATCTCACGGCCCCGGGCATCCCGGTTGGGGATGTTCTGCAGGTTCGGATCCACCGAGCTCAGCCGTCCGGTGGCCGCCACAGTCTGCTCGTAGGTGGTGTGCAGCCGTCCATCCCGGGGATTGACCGCCTCGCGCAGGGTCTGCACGATCTGCTTGAGCTTGTTGGTCTCCCTGTGCTTGAGCAGGGCCCCCAGGAAGTCGTTGGCACGCTCGTTGTTGACCGACTTGATATAGAGGTCCTGCAGGACCGAGACGTTGGTCGAATAGGAGCCTGTCTTGGTCCTGTGGGTGGGCACCAGGCCCATGTCGTCGAAGAGCACCTTGCTCAGCTGCTTGGGGCTCTGCAGGTTGACACGGCTGCCGGCCCTATCCCAGGCGATTTCCTGGGCCTGGCGGGCCTCGGCGGCGAACCGGTCGTGCATCTCCTTCAGGCGGGCATCGTCCACCTTGGCGCCCTCGGTCTCCATCTGCGCCAGGACTGCGGAGGTGGGCAGCTCTATGGTGCGCAGCAGGCCATATTGGTGACGCTCGTCCATCAACTCCTGCAGACGCTCGGAAACCATCATGACGTACTGAGCCTGGCGAAGAATCCGGGTCCCCCGCCGACGTTCGTCCTCGTCCTCTCGCCCGTCCAGAGCCAGGGCCCCCTGGGTGGCCTCAGGTTCCTCCTCCACGGGAATGGCCAGGAAATGGGCGACGGCCTGCTCGAGGTTGTCGGCGTGAAAATCGGGCTCAGCCAGGTAGCCTGCCAGCTTAGTGTCGAACAGAGGCAGCGGCATGTGCAACCCCTGACTCTCCAAGAGGTGCAAGTGCTCCTTGTAACCATGAACCACGCAGGTACCGATCCGCTGGTCGATCAGCTCCTGGATGGCCCCAAGCATATCTTCGTCTATGTCTTCTGCCATGAGGACCAGGCCGTGCCCGTCCATGGAGAGAATGGCCAGCTCCTCCAGACCATAGTCGCCATGCTTGGCCCAGCCGATGGCGTGGAGAACCCAGTGCTCCTTCATGGCCTCGCTGCAGCGCATGGCATTCTGGTCGGAGTCGCCGATGTCCTTGATTTTGTCCAAGGAATCGGCCATGGCCTTGACATGGTCCGCCGAGCGCCGGCAAAGGGCCTTGTCCGGCAGATGCTTCTCGCACCAGTTCCGCAACTGGTCTGCAGACTCCACCTTATCGCGCTCGGGCTGGACGAACTCCTCCTGCTTGTTGCTGACATCGACCAGTGCCGAGGCTGGAGAGTAATCGTAATCGGCTACCGTATTGAAGCCCCGCAAAATCTTTTTGCGGGTTTGGGGGCCGAACTGCAATTGCTCGAAGATGGGCAGAACCTGATCCGTGTGGATGGTGCCGAAACGCAGATCCTCCACCTTCACACCCAAGTCCAGGTCGCGCACCAAGGCGTTGACCTTCCGGTTGAGCCGCACCTGGTCGGCGTTCTCAGCCAAGGCCTGACCCTTCTTGCCGCCGATCTCGTCGGCATGCTCCAGAATGGAATCCAACGATCCGTACTTGTTGATCCACTTGGCCGCATAACCGTCGCCCACACCCGGCACGCCGGGGATGTTGTCGGCTCCCTCCCCGCGCATGGCGGCCAGATCGGGATACTGCTCCGGGGTCACCTTGTAGCGATCCATAATGGCCTGCGGGGTCATGTGCTTGAGGTTCTTGAAGTGGTGGCCGGGGTAGAGCACGGTGATGTCGTCGTCCACCAGCTGGAAGGCGTCCCTGTCGCCCGACAGGACCAGGGTCTTGAATCCGGCCTGTTCCCCCATGGTGGCCAGCGTGCCGATGATGTCATCGCCTTCGTAGCCGGGCTTTTCGATATAGGTGATGCCCAGTCCCTTGAGCAGGTCCTGGATCAGCGGCAGCTGGCTCAGCAGTTCCTTTGGGGCGGCCTCACGGGTGCCCTTGTACTGGGGCAGCATGGCATTGCGGAAGGTGCCGCCCTTGACATCAAAGGCCACGCCCATGTGGGTGGGCTTCTCCTTGGCCATGACATCCGCCAGCATGGTGGCAAAGCCCCATACCGCGTTGGTGGGCTGCCCTGTCGAAGTGGTGAAACTCTCGACGGGAAGGGCATAGAAGGCCCGGAAGGCCAGCGAATGTCCATCGACGACCAGCAGGATGCGGCCGTCCTTGTCCTGCTTCTTCGTCTGGTCTTCCATAGGAGGGCTAACGGTCGTTCTGGTTGGCCACGTTGTTGATGACCACGTCGGCCACCTCCTGCATGGTCAGCCTGCGGTCCATGGAGGTCTTCTGGATCCAGCGGAAGGCCTCGGACTCGGTCATGCCCATGCTCTCCATGAGCAGACCCTTGGCCCGATCCACCCGCTTGCGAGCTTCGAAACGGGCCTTCATGTCGGTGACCTCGTCCTTCAGGGCGTTGATCTGGTCAAAGCGTGAGATGGCCACCTCAAGGGCCGGCAGCAGCTTTTCCGGAGCGAAGGGCTTGACCACGTAGGCCATGGCTCCAGCATCAGCCGCCTTCTCGACCAGGCTTTGCTGGGAGAATGCCGTCAGCATAACCACAGGTGCCAGGTTCTCCTTGCCGATCTCAGTGGCGGCGGTAATGCCGTCCGTGCCGGGCATCTTCACGTCCATCACGACTACATCGGGCCTCAGCTCGCGGGTCAGATCAATGGCCTCCTGGCCGCTGGCCGCCTGACCGACCACGTCATAGCCGGCATCCTCGAGAGCTTCGACGGTATCGAGCCTGATCAAAGCCTCGTCCTCCGCCACAACCACGGTCCGCCCTTCGGGGGAATCGCTGCGGTTCTTACTCTCTGAAGCCACTTTCAACCTCGTTTCCTGAAAGTCCATCCGCGCTTCAGCGAAAACCGATGAGAGACGGATGGGGGTTCGCTTTATCGTGCCCCCGGTGAGACTCGAACTCACACTGCACGGATTTTGAGGCCGTTTCCTCTACCAATTGGGATACGGGGGCTTTTCATCACCACAGAGAATCTACCATACTTTGGCGACGACGCAAGGTTATTCGTGTTGATTCTGCCTTAGAATGAAGACAATTATGTATTCAGGCACATCAGCAGTCGAAGGAGAGCATGATGACCACTCAGATCTATCGACGGTTCGATCCTTGGCGCACCTCCCCCGTCCAGGAGAAGACCCGCAAGCAGATTATGGACAGCCACTACTTCAGCGTCGACAGGGTCACCTTTGAATCCAGCGACAATCAGACCTTCGATCGCAGCATCGTCAGCGAGAAGCATGGAGACACCATCGCCGTCCTGGCCATCACCGACGACGGACGGATACCCCTGGTCGAGCAGTACCGTCTGCCCACCCACCGTTGGACCCTTGAGCTGCCGGCAGGGCATCCACTCAATGACAAGGAAGCCCCCATCGATGTGGCCACCAGGCGGTTGCGCGAGGAGGCCGGATACAGGGCTGCCTCCTTTAACCAATTCGCGAGGTTCATCAACACCCCCAGCTTCTCCACCCAGCACACCACACTCTTCTATGCCGAGGGCCTGACCCCGGTCCAACCGGCCAGCCTGGCACCAGAGACCCCCCACCAGAATGTGCGACTCTTCACTGTGGATGAGGCCTATGACATGGTGATTGCAGGAACCATACTGGACGCCAAAACCACCATCGCCATCCTGCGGGCCAAAATCGGACTGTCTGACCTGCACTGACACAGACACCCTCACACAAAGAACCGGTGGCCTCTCCCCCTACATTGATATGGGGAAAAGACCACCGGTTCACTGCTTCATCAGCATCTTGGAGATCTGAGGATCCACCTGACTGACTTAATCGACAGTCAGGTGGCACATCAGAGCATCACTCGTTGGAGCCCACGGTGTGGACGTAGATGCAGTCGGTGTTACCTGGCTCATGCTCGCCCTGGGCGCAGCTAAGCACCACCAGGCAGTCGCCGTCGGAGACCTTGCCCTGCTTCTTCAGGGTGGAGTCCACGAAGTTCATCAGGTCTGCGCGAGTGAAGTCATGGTAGTCCTGCCCGCAGAGGAACGCCTCGGTACCCCAGCTCAAGGCCAGCCAATGATAGGTGTGCTCATTGGTAGTCAATGCATAGATGGGGGCAGCCGGACGCTCGCGAGAGATCCGGTGCACGGTGTTGCCCGTCTGAGTGAAGGCCACGATGGCCTTGGCATTGATCTTGTCGGCCAGATCCACAGCGGCGGAAGAGACGGCACCCGAGTTGGACATGTCCAGGTTGTGCATGGTCGGGATGCGGTCGAAGCCGTGGGTAGTGGCGTAGTCGGAGATCCGGGCCATGGTGGAGACCGTGGTGTCGGGGTATTCGCCCACGGCGGTCTCGTTGGAGGTCATGGTGGCATCGGCACCGTCAAGAACGGCGTTGGCGCAGTCGGAGGCCTCGGCGCGGCTGGGGATGGGCGAATGGACCATGGAGCCCAGGACCTCAGTGGCGACGATGACCGGCTTGGCGTACTGACGGGCCAGCTCGATGCAGCGCTTGGTCACCAGGGGGACCTGCTCGAAGGGCATCTCCACAGCCATATCACCGCGGGCCACCATGATGCCGTCGAAGGCCTTGACGATCTCCTCCAGGTTCTCAACAGCCTGGGGCTTCTCAATCTTGGCGACGATGGGGATGCGGCGACCCTCCTCGTCCATGATCTCATGGGCACGGTCGATGTCGGTGGCGAAACGGACGAAGGACATGGCGATAATGTCAGCGCCAGTGCGGATGCCCCAACGCAGGTCCTCCTCGTCCTTGGGGGTCAGCGCCGGCAGACTCACAGCCACACCAGGCAGGTTGATACCCTTGTGGGAGGAGACAGGACCGGCCACGACCACCTTGGTATAGACCTGGTTGCCCTCGACCTTGGTGACCTCCAGGCGGACCTTGCCGTCGTCGATCAGGATGGGATCGCCGGGGTGGCAGTCCCCGGGCAGACCCTTGAAGGTGGTGGAGGTCATGTGTTCGTCACCCTCGACATCGTCGGTGGTGATGATGAACTCCTGACCCTCCTTGAGGTTGACCTTGTCTTCGCCCTGCTCGTTCTTCTTGAACCAGCCACAACGAATCTTGGGACCCTGCAGATCGACCAGGGCCGCCACATTTCGTCCAGTCTCCTTGCTGGCCTGACGGACGTTGTTGTAAACCTTGAGGTGATCTTCGGGGGTGCCGTGTGACCGGTTGAGTCTGGCTACATCCATACCGGCCTTGACCAGCTTGGTGATGTTCTCCAGAGACTCCGAAGCCGGCCCGATGGTGTCGACGATCTTGGCTTTGCGCATATGCTACCTGCCTGTTCTTTTTCCTGTTTACCGTTCTATTGTACAGACTCAGCCTGATGGGAACCACTATTTTCCGTTAGCGCTAACATCCCTTGTGGTTCAAGGGATCGCTTATTACATTTCTCTCTGCGAGTCTGTTTCAAGGGACTGACGACGACTCTTGAGTATCGAAGCCAGAGCGGCGATGCCTACGGCCAGGACAATGACCAGCAGGGACGCCCAGGTCGGTATATCCGGCACGGCTTCCAGGGGCTGCCCGCCATTGATGAAGGGCAGCGTGTTGCCGTGCAGAGCCTCCATGATCAGCTTGACCCCGATGAAGGCCAGGACCACAGCCAGCCCTAGGGGCAGATACTCCAGCTTATCCAGCAGGGATCCCAGCAAGAAGTAGAGCTGCTGAAGGCCCAGTAGGGCGAAGACATTGGAGGTGAAGACGATGAAGGGATCCTTGGTCAGTCCGAAGATGGCCGGAATGGAGTCAAAGGCGAACATGACATCAGTGGTGCCGATGGCCAGGAAGACCACCAGCATGGGCGTGAAGTAGCGCTTGCCCTCGAAGGTGGTCCGCAGGTGCTCACCGTCGTAGTGGCTGGTGATGGGAATGACCCGACGCAGGACCCTGATCAGCCCATTCTCGTGGTACTCCTCCTGCTTGCCTCGGCTGGAGACCATGTTCCAGGCGGTGTAAAGCAGGAAGAAGCCGAAAATGAAGAAGACCCAGGTAAAGCGGGTGATCAGCGCCGTTCCGGCCAGGATGAAGACACCGCGCAGCAGCAGGGCGATGGTGATGCCGACGCTGAGCACATAGCGCTGAAGCCGCAGGGGCACAGCGAAATTGCCCATGATGATGACGAAGACGAAGAGGTTGTCGATGCTGAGCGAGTACTCGGTCAACCAGCCCGAGTAGAATTCGATGGCCGGCTTGGAACCGGCCACCTTCCAGATCAAAGCACCAAAAATCAGGGCCATAACCACGAAGAAGCCGATGTGCCTCACGCATTCGCCGGTCGAAGGAACGTGCGGCCGACGCCCGATCACCAACAGATCGACCACGAAGAAGATGGCCAGCACAACCAGGCTCACAACCATGAACGGCAGAGGTGTCTCAGACATATCACCTGATTTTAGCGGCAAGATATGACGTGCTCATCGCCCCCGTCTGCCCGTCAGAGCATTCTCGCAGGCAGCAGTCTGCAGGTTGGGCCTGAGATGCTCTTGCCTCCGCATCACAGGCCAAACCTACTTTTGGCCTACTTACTTTTTGGCCTCGGTCATCTGCCGCAGCTCTTTCTTCAGATCCTTGATTTCGTCGCGCAGACGGGCTGCGAGCTCGAACTGCAGCTGTTGCGCAGCCGTGTGCATTTGGTCGCTCAGCTGACGGATCAGGTCGGCAAGGTCCTGAGCCGGCAGACCAGCCTGGAGAATCTCCTGATGCCGCTTGTCGGCCTCCTCCTTGTCGTAGAGGGGCACACCCAAATGGGAGTTGCCAGCCTTGTTGGCATTGCGGTAGCCACCCGCCAGCAGGGTCTGGGTGTCCACATCCTCCTTCGCCAGCATGTCATTGACGTCGCTGATCTTCTTGATCAGCGGCTTGGGGTCCACGCCGTGCTCCTTGTTGTAGGCAATCTGCTTGGCCCGGCGACGGTTGGTCTCGCTGATGGCCTTGTCCATAGAGTCGGTGACCTCGTCGGCATACATGATGACCTTGCCGGACACATTCCTGGCCGCACGGCCGATGGTCTGGATCAGTGAGCGGTAGGAGCGAAGGAAGCCCTCCTTGTCCGCATCCAGAATAGCCACCAGGGAGACCTCGGGCAGGTCCAGCCCCTCACGCAGGAGGTTGATGCCCACAATGACGTCGATCTTGCCCTCGCGCAGCTCCCGCAGGAGCTCCACCCGCCGCAGGGTGTCCACGTCTGAGTGCAGATACTCCACCTTGATGTCTCGCTCCAGCAGGTAGTCAGTCAGGTCCTCGGCCATCTTCTTGGTCAGCGTGGTCACCAGGACCCGCTCGTGACGGGCCACTCGGGCCTTGATCTCGTCCAGGAGGTCGTCCACCTGGCCCTTGACAGGCCTCACCTCCACCTCGGGATCCAGCAGACCGGTGGGCCGGATGACCTGCTCCACCACCCTGTCGGACAGACCCATCTCATAGTCGCCCGGCGTTGCCGACAAGTAGACGGTCTGGCCAACCTTGTCCAGAAACTCAGGCCACTTCAGCGGACGGTTGTCCATGGCCGAGGGCAGCCGGAAGCCATGCTCGACCAGGGTCCGCTTGCGGCTGGCATCCCCCTCGTACATGGCTCCGATCTGGGGAACGGTCACATGGGATTCGTCGATGACCAGCAGGAAGTCATCAGGGAAGAAGTCCAGCAGAGTGTGGGGCGGCGTCCCGGGCTCGCGCCCGTCGAAGTGGCGGGAGTAGTTCTCGACCCCGGAACAGGTGCCGATCTGGGTGAGCATCTCCAGGTCGTAGGTGGTGCGCATGGTCAACCTCTGGGCCTCCAGCTCCTTGCCCTGCTTGCGCAGCTGGCCCACACGCCAGTCCAGCTCCTCCTTGATGGTCTTCAAGGCGCGCTCCATCCGCTCGGGACCTGCCACATAGTGGGAGGCGGGGAAGATGTGCACGGAGGTCTCGTGGGCAATCTCGTCGCCGGTCAGCGGGTGCAGGGTGGAGATGCGGTCGATCTCATCGCCGAAGAACTCGATGCGGACGGCCAGCTCCTCATAGACGGGGATGATCTCGACCGTGTCGCCGCGCACGCGGAAGGTGCCTCGGGTGAAGGCGATGTCGTTGCGCTTGTACTGCATGTCCACGAACTTGCGCAACAGGTCGTCCCGGTTGATCCTGTCCCCCTCGTGCAGGAAGAGCATGCGCCCGGCGTACTCCTCGGGCGTGCCCAAGCCGTAGATGCAGGAGACGGTGGCCACCACCACGCAGTCGCGCCTGGTCAGCAGGTTGGCCGTGGCGGCGTGCCGGAGCCGCTCCACGTCGTCGTTGATGTTGGAGTCCTTCTCGATATAGGTATCCGTCTGAGGAATGTAGGCCTCAGGCTGGTAGTAGTCGTAGTAGGAGACGAAGTAGGAGACCGCATTGTCGGGCATCAGCTCGCGGAACTCGGCGCAGAGCTGGGCGGCCAGAGTCTTGTTGGGTTCCAGAATCAGGGTAGGCCGCTGCAGACGCTCAATCAGCCAGGCCGTGGTCGCGGTCTTGCCGGTGCCGGTGGCGCCCATGAGCACCACGTCGTTCTCGCCGTTCTCGATCCGCGTGGCCAGTTCCTCGATGGCCTCTGGCTGGTCGCCGGAGGGCTTATAGGGAGACTTGACCACGAAGGGCTTGTCGGTCCGCTCAATATTGAACCCCATGAAACTCCCTTCCAGGATGCGTCATCCGCCTAAGGCCCCTCAGTCGCTGTGCGAGGACTCCTGGGCCAGGACCTGTAGCTCTTTATATATTCTATCAACAAACTCGAACATTTGTTCGATAGGCTGGGACCCGTCAACAAGCAGATCGGCCTGAGCGCGTCGCGAACTGCTGCTGCTCTGGGAACCGATGCGCTCAACAGCCTGGCTTGGCGTCATATGCCGCTGATTCACCATACGCGCAATCCTCACCTGGCTTGGAGCCTCCACCACCAAGACTCTGTCGAAATGAAAGGGAATGGTCGAGCCCACTTCTGTCAGCAGGGGCACCTCATGGACCACCACCTCGGAGCCGTCCAGCCAGGGCTGCTCGGCCTTGGCGGCCAAGTCATAGACCAGCGGATGGATGATGTCGTCCAAGTCCCGGCGATCCTGGTCGGCTGTCGGCCCGCCGAAGACCCGTGCCGCCAAAGCCGACCTGTCCACTCCACCATGGCCGTCCCCGCATCCTAAACCGAACCTCTCCAGCACCGGCCTTACGCCGGGTCCGCCCAGAGCGATGACCTCGTGGGAGAGCCGATCGTAATCGATGACCCTGGCCCCGTCCTGAGCCAGCCGAGCCGCCACCGTGCTCTTGCCGGCCGCAATCCCGCCAGTCAATCCTACACGTATCATCCCGACCTCCCGCTTATACCTTATGGCAGCACATACAAATGGAGGGGCCCGACCGAGGCCGGACCCCTCCATTTACCGCTTAACGCTCACTTCTTTTCCTTGAGCAGCTGCTCGCGCAGGGCGGCCAGCTGGTCGTCGGAGGCCAAGGTGCCCTCGGAGCTGGACTCCGAGCTGTAGTTGGTGGTCTCCTCGGAGTTCTGACGGCGGGAGCGGGAACCGGCGGCAGGCGTCTGGGAAGACCGGCTGTCCTCGGCAGCCGAAGCCTCGGCGTTCTCCAGCTCCTTGGCCACGAAAGCCTTGTGCTGCTCCCAGAGGTCGTGGGCGGCCGCATACTGGGACTCCCACTCCTCCCGCTGCTTCTCGTAGCCGGCGATCCACTCGTTGCTCTCGGGGTCGAAGCCCTCGGGGTACTTGTAGTTGCCGTCCTCGTCGTACTCGGCAGGCATGCCATAGATGGCCGGGTCGAAGTCCTCGGAGGTCGGGTCGACAGAGTCGTCGGCCTGCTTGAGGGACAGGGAGATGCGGCGGCGATCCAAGTCGACGTCGATGACCTTGACGAAGATCTCCTCGCCCTGCTTGACCACGGTCTCGGGGTTCTCCACGTGGCGGTTGGCCAGCTCGGAGATGTGGACCAGGCCCTCGATGCCGTCCTCGACGGAGACGAAGACACCGAACTGCACGATCTTGGTGACCTTGCCCTTGACGATCTGCCCGGGCACGTGGGTTCGCGCGAAGCGTTGCCAAGGATCTTCCTGGGTGGCCTTAAGGGACAGCGAGATGCGCTCGCGGTCCATATCGACATCCAGCACCTCGACGGTGACCTTGTCGCCCACCTTGACGACCTCGCTGGGGTGGTCGATGTGCTTCCAAGAGAGCTCGGAGACGTGGATCAGGCCGTCCACGCCACCCAGGTCGACGAAGGCGCCGAAGTTGACGATGGAGCTGACCGTACCCTCGCGGATCTGGCCCTTCTTGAGCTGGGCCATGAAGGTCTCGCGCACCTCGGACTGAGTCTCCTCCAGGTACTGGCGGCGGGAGAGGACCACGTTGTTGCGGTTCTTGTCCAGCTCCAGGATCTTGGCCTTGATCTTCTGCCCGATGTAGGGGGACAGGTCGCGCACGCGGCGCATCTCGACCAGGGATGCGGGCAGGAAGCCACGCAGGCCGATGTCGACGATGAGCCCGCCCTTGACGGCCTCGATGACGGTGCCCTCAACGACGCCGTCAGCCTCCTTGATCTTCTCGATGTCGCCCCAGGCGCGCTCGTACTGGGCACGCTTCTTGGACAGGATCAGGCGGCCTTCCTTGTCCTCCTTGGTGACGACCAAAGCCTCGATGGTGTCACCGACCTGGACCACATCGTCGGGATCGACATCCTTCTTGATGGAAAGCTCGCGGGAGGGAATCACGCCCTCGGTCTTGTAGCCGATGTCCAACAGAACCTCGTCATGGTCGATCTTAACGACCGTCCCCTCGACCAGATCCCCATCGTCGAAGTTCTTGATGGTGGAATCGACTGCCTTGATGAAGTCTTCCTCGGACCCGATGTCATTGACCGCGACCTGGGGGACTTCCTTCTTGTTCTCTGCCATTAATTAAATTGTTTCTTGTATAGTTGGTGGATATTTTTCCGTATTGAGTTATGCGTTCCCGCCGGCAGGCGCGAACATTCTCCATGATAGGAGACACCGCGGTCATTGTCGCCGGGAGACCTCGGGCGTGTCGCAGACAGGGATTCCGGCGGCCCGCTCGGCGGATTCAACCACATTGACCAGGAGCATGGCCCGGGTCATGGGACCCACGCCACCGGGGTTGGGCGTATAAGCGGCTGCAGACTGCCTGGCGGCCGGGTCGATGTCGCCCTTGATCCGCCAGCGCCCCTCCTGCTGATCCCAGATCCGGGAGACGCCAACATCCACCAGAACGGCACCCTGGCGGACCTGGTCCGGGCCAACCAGCCCGGCTCGGCCCACGGCCGAGATGATCACGTCAGCCCTGCGCAGATGGGTGTCAACGTCCCTGGTGCGGGTATGACAGAGGGTCACGGTGGCATCCACCCCGCGGTTGGTCAGGAGCAGCCCGATGGTGCGTCCCACGGTCAATCCCCGGCCCAGCACACAGACATCCTTGCCAGCCAGGTCTATCCCGTAATGGTCCAGCAGGTAGAGGATCCCCCGCGGGGTGCAGGGCAGGGGGGTCCGCACCTGGCCGTCGGTATGCAGAACCAGCTGACCAAGGCTGTAAGGATGCATGCCGTCGGCATCCTTGGCCGGATCGATGCGATCGATGATCCCAGTGGGATCCACGCCCTCGGGCAGGGGCAGCTGGACGATGTAGCCGGTGCAGTCAGGATCCTGGTTGAACTGATCCACGGCAGCAAGAATCCGCTCCTCGCCGGCATCGGCGGGTAGATCAACCCTGATCGACCTGATGCCCACCTGGCTGCAGTCCCGGTGCTTGCCCTCTACATATTTAACCGAGCCCGGATCGTCCCCCACCAGGATGGTCCCCAGGCCGGGCGTACGTCCCATGGCCGTCAGCCTCGCCACCCGAGCGCGCAGGTCCTCCTTGAGTTCCGCAGCCGCCGCCTTCCCGTCCAGTTTTACTGCAGTCAACACGTCTCCATCATCCAAGAGGGCACAAACCCTTGTCGAATTCGTCTGGGCCAGATTAGCTCAGATTCCTCCCCGAACGGAACCAGCGTCCAATGGCCGGTCTGGGAGGACTCGACTGCTGAAGTTGCGCCCTGTCCTCTCCCCAGCGATAATGAGAATCATGCTCAATAAGAGCAGGTTTACCATTTTAAGCCCGTGCAGGAAAGGAAGTCATGGATACGGACACGGATAGAACATCCACGCAGGCCTGCATCGTCTTCGACCATGCCGCCATCCGCCGTTCCGGGCGGCTGATCTGGTCAGAGGGGACCTTCACCATTCCCTCGGGAACCGTGACCGCCATCGTGGGCACCAACGGCACGGGCAAAACCAGCATGATGCAGGCCGAGCTGGGCCTGCTCCCCCTGGACGCCGGCAGCCTGCGGGTCCTGGGGCAGCCGGCCGGCCAGGCCAACGATCGCATTGGATACGTACCACAGAGCTACACCTCGGATATCGACTCCAACCTTACGGCCGAACAATCCGTCCTGCTGGGGCTGACCGGCACCCGCTTCGGCATTCACCCCGTCACCCGGCAGGACCGCGAGCGCGCCAGAGCGGCCATGCGCTTCGTGGGTGTGGAGGACAGGGCCCACCTGCGCCTGTCCCAGCTCTCCGGCGGCCTGCGACAGCGGGTGGCCATCGCCCAGGCCTTGGTCTGCGATCCTGATCTGCTCATGCTGGACGAGCCCCTGGCCAATCTGGATCTGGCCGGGCAGCGCGCCACCGTCCACCTGCTGGCACAACTCAACAGCCGTCTGGGCATGTCCATCCAGGTGGTGGCCCACGACCTGAACATGCTGCTGCCTGTGCTGACCGGGGCGGTCTACCTGCTGGACGGGCACCCTCATTACGCCCGCATGGACGACGTGCTGGATTCGGACCTGCTCACCCACCTCTACGGCACCAAGGTGGAGGTGGTCACCACTCCTCAGGGGGACATGTTCGTGGCCCCCGACATGGACGAGCCGATCGGACCCGTCCATAATCGCTACCAACCCAGCCAGGTGGCCCGCCTGCACGGGACGGACCGGGAAAGGAACTCATGACCACACCAGTCTTCGACCCCCATTGGACCGAGATCCTCGCCGCCCCCTTCATGCGCAACGCCATGGTGGCTGGCCTATGCATCGCCGTGGCTGCCGGAGCCATGGGCTACTTCACCATTGCCAGACACTCCACCTTCGCCGCCCACGCCCTGGCCCACATCGGCCTGCCCGGTGCCACAGGGGCCGTCCTGCTGGGGCTGCCGGTCTCTGCCGGCATGGGACTCTTCGCTCTGGGAGGGGCACTGGTCATCGGAGCCCTGGGCAAGCGGGCCTCCCAGAGGGAGATCGCCACGGGTACGGTCCTGGCCTTCGCCACCGGTCTGGGACTCTTCTTCGCCAGGATGTCCAGCTCGGCCTCCCAGCAGATGCAGGCCATCCTCTTCGGATCCATCCTCACCATCACCCGGGGCCAGGTCGTCGGCTTCATAGTCTTCGATGCAATCCTGCTGATCCTGCTGGCCCTGATCTACCGGCCCCTGCTCTTCAGCTCCCTGGATGAGCAGGTGGCCCAGGCACGCGGCGTGCCCATCGGGCTGATGAACCTGACCTTCATGGCCATCATGGCCGGCGTCATCACCATCGCCGTACCGGCAGTGGGGACCCTGCTCATCTTCGCCCTGGTCGTCACCCCGGCGGCCACGGCCAACATCCTGGTGGCCTCTCCCCTACGGGCCATGCTTCTATCAGGATTGATCTGCCTGGCTTCAATCTGGGGAGGCCTGATGATCTCGGCCATGGTGCCGACCCCTCCCAGCTTCGTCATCGTGACCCTGTCCACCCTCTTCTGGGCTCTGGCCAAGGGATGGGCGGCCCTGCGCGCCTGATGCCGGTCAGTCCACCAGGGCGGTGGCCATGACGGCGACGCCCTCATCGTGGCCGGTAAAGCCCATGCCATCAGTGGTGGTGGCAGTCAATTTAACCGGTGCCCGGACAGCCTGACTCATGGCCTGCTGGGCCAGGTGACGACGGGAGGAGATTCTGGGGCGCTGGCCGACGATGACCAGGGAGGCGTTGAGCAGCCTGCGACCGTGCCCATGCAGACAGTCCATGGTCTTCTCCAGCATGGCTGCCCCATGCATGCCCGCACCAGGGGACTGCGATCCCAGGCCGAACAGGGTGCCGATGTCGCCCAGATCGGCGGCTGACAGGATGGCATCGATCAGGGCATGGGCGGCTGCATCGCCGTCAGAATCGCCCAGCAGGCCGGGGGTTCCGTCATTCCAGGACAGACAGGCCAACCAGAGGGGACGCTCACCGGTCGGGTCGAAGCGATGGGCGTCAAAGCCCAGTCCAATGTTTGGATGGCCCATGACCGAATCCGGCCTCAGCGCTTGGCCTTGGTCTTCCCCTTGCCCTTGGTCTTGGCGGCCTCCTGGGCCACCCGCGCCAGGGTCTTGGAGGCCGGCTCCTTGGGAGACTTGGTGTGGTGCTTGTCGTCACCGGGCATGGGTTCCGCATAACCCAGGTTGACGTCCAGCAGGCGCTGGGCCTCGTCCTCGTCCAGCTTCTCGGACAGGGCGATCTCGGAGGTCAGGATCTTGCGGGCCTTGATCAGCATCCGCTTCTCGCCCGCCGACAGCCCGTGCTCGTCCACGTCGCGCTGGGAGAGGTCGCGCACCACCTCGGCGATCTTGTTGACCTCGCCGGTGGCGATCTTCTCCACGTTCAGCTTGTAGCGGCGGGACCAGTTCATCTCCTTCTCCTCGACCACCGGGGTGCGCAGGATCTCGAAGACCTTGGCCACCGCCTTGGCGTCGACGATGTCTCTGACGCCCACCTTGGCCGCGTTCTCCACGGGGACGTTGATGACCAGTCCGTCCGAGGAGAGCACAGACAGCTGCAGGTACTTGCGGGTGACGCCCTTGACGGTCCGTTCGGTGATGGCGTCCACCCTGGCGGCCCCATGACGCGGATAGACGACCATGTCACCGACCTTGTAACCCATATGCCCTCCAGAACGAGTCGAGAAAATACCATATAATAATGCCATTGCGTATGGACTTGCTGACGGGCGCCTGGGGACGACGCGATTCTCCGCGAGCACACTTCCCCTGGAGGCTCTGAAGACTATTCTGGAAGAAACGACGGTGGTGGAACGAACGCCGACAAGGCTCCACCCCGCATGACGAGCATCGTTTTGCGGATCAGTGATCGAAAACAGAGGTAGGCATGATCAGAAACACAAGCCGCTACACTACACCCAGCACCATCCTGGTGGTTGAGGACGAACCCACCCTGGCCACTGCCATAGCCCAGCGCATCACCGCCGAAGGGTGGACGGCCCGGGTGGCCTCGGACGGTGCCAGCGCCGTGCAGGCCGCCTCCCAGATCAAGCCCGACCTGGTCATCATGGACATCATGCTGCCCGTCATGGACGGACTGGAGGCCACCAAGCGGATCGTGGCCGAGCGACCGGTGCCGGTGCTGATTCTGACCGCCCGGGACGACGAGGCCGACAAGGTGACCGGTCTGGGCGCCGGGGCCGACGATTACATGACCAAGCCCTTCTCCATGCGCGAGCTGATCGCCCGCTGCAAGGCCCTTCTGCGCCGGGTGGAACGGGCCAAGGTCATCGCCAAGAACTCCGAGAACGAGAAGGTGCTGGACTTCGGATCCCTGGTCATCGACCCAGCCCAGCGCATCGTGACCCTGCGCGGAGAGCAAATCCACCTGACCCCCACTGAATTCGACCTGCTGGCCACGCTGGCCCGTCGACCCAAGTCCGTGCTCACCCGCGAGAAGCTGCTGGAGGAGGTCTGGGACTGGGTGGATGCCTCGGGCACCAGAACGGTGGACTCCCACGTCAAGGCCCTGCGGCACAAACTGGGTTCGCAGATGATCCGCACCGTGCACGGTGTGGGCTACGCCTTCGAGCCGCCCGAGGATCAGGAACAGGGACAGCGGTAGCGGCCGCGGATGCACGCCATGAGCAAGGACGGCAAAAGCCGGCGCAAGGGGCCCAGTCTGAGTGCGCGGGTGGACCGCGAACGGCCCATCGGAACCTTCGCTTCGCTGAAGGTGGAGCTGAGCGTCCTGATCATCATCTCCACAGCCATCGCCTTCGTCATGGCCTGGTTCCTGCTGAAGATGGGCTGGAGCGGCTGGATCGCCATGCCGCTGACCCTGGTCGTGGCCCTGGGGATCACCTACTTCTTCTCCCGAGGGCTCACCGCTCCCCTGCGGCAGATGCGGGATGCAGCCGAGGCCATGGCCGACGGGGACTATACGGTTCGTGTCCATGCCACCACGACCAGCCATGACGAGGTGGGGCTCCTGGCCCAATCCTTCAACGAGATGGCCGAGGAGCTCCAGCACGCCGACCAGATGCGCCGGGATATGGTGGCCAATGTCAGCCACGAGCTGCGCACCCCCGTCTCGGCCCTGCAGGCCATGGTGGAGAACATGGCGGACGGGGTGACCGAGCCCACGCCAGCCAACCTGGAGGGGATCCTGGAGCAGACCCATCGCCTGTCCGACCTGATCGCCTTCCTGCTGGATCTGTCGAGGATGGAGGCTGGAGCCGCCAGCCTGCAGATCGAGGACTTCGACTTCGGGGACTTCATTGACGAGACCCTCCAGCCCCTGGCCATAGCCGACGCCGGGCACGCCCACGACATCCAGGTGGATCTGGAGAAGGGCCTGAGGATGGAGGGCGACCAGGATCGGCTGCGCCAGCTCTTCACCAACGTCATCAGCAACGCCCTGAAGCACTCGGCCGACGGCACCACGGTGCTGATCCAGGCCCACGAGGACCGGCAGCAGGAGACCATTGTCACCAACGTGGTCAACTTCGGCTCGCAGATACCCCCCGAGGCCCGCACCGACATCTTCCGGCGCTTCGTCAAGGGCAAGGCCGGCCCGGGTACGGAGTCGGGCGGCACCGGGCTGGGGCTGTCCATCGCCCGCTGGGCGGCCCAGCTGCATGGAGGCCAGGTGCAGGTGGTGGACGACCCGCGCGGAGCCGACTTCGAGATCACCCTGCCCAGATATCACCGTGACCCCGACGAGGACGAGGGGGACGGAGACCACTCTGACGGGTCCGACGCGCCGCATTGACGGGGAGGCGCACTTCGGCTCATAATGAAATCGAACATTTGTTCGAATGTCATCGAGTTCGAGGTGTGCCATGGTCGCTACCATCCATGGGTCGCCGGAGGCGGCCCCTGCTTCCCTGCCGGAGTGCCGGGTCGATGCCCTGAGTCCCTTCCGAGAGCACCCCAGTCCTGTCCCCCAGGCCTTGGAGGCCGTCCACGCCGGCTTCCCCTCCGTGGCCCAGGACTACTTCAGCGGCGACTTCAGCTTCGATCAGAACGTCATCATCCACCCCGATGCCACCTTCATCATCCACGTGGCCGGCGATTCCATGACCGGAGCCGGCATCTTCGATGGGGACCTGTTGGTGGTCGACCGGTCTTTGGAGCCGCGTGAGGGGGACATTGTCATCGCCATCCTGGACGACGAGCTGCTGGTCAAGCGGCTGGCCAGACGCAAAGGACGGACCATGTTGCGGGCCGAGAACCCCGCCTACCCCGACTTCCTGCCCCAGGAGGGCGAGGAACTGGTCATCTGGGGGGTGGCCATCGGCAACTATCACTGGCAGCGGGTGGACACCAAGGGCGAACTTCGGAGCGGCTCTCCCCTGCCCCAGGTCACCTATCCCGGGCATACCCCGCACGGTCGCAGGCACACGGGAATCCAGGGCCGGAAGCCCGTCTATCCTTCCACGGGCTGGGGGTCGGCATGAGCGCGCAGAGACCGGCCCAGCCGGCATCCGGGACCGCTCTGACAGGCCAGGTAGTCCTGGCTGATGCCAACTCTTTCTTCGCTTCATGTGAGGCCGTCTTCGACCCCTCCCTGGCCGACCGCCCGGTGGTTGTGCTGTCCAACAACGACGGCTGCGTAGTGGCCCGCAACCGCCCGGCCAAGGCCTTGGGCATCACCAATGGCACACCCTGGTTCACCATTCGCGACAGGGCCCTGCAGGACGGGGTGGTAGCCCGCAGCTCCAATTATGAGCTCTACGCCAGTCTCTCAAGGCGCATGATGGCCATCATGGCCCATTTCCTGCCCAACCAGGAGACCTACTCCATCGACGAGTGCTTCATGGACAGCATCTGGAACGACAAGCGCACCGTCCAGATCTGCCGGGAGCTGCGCGCCGCGGTCCTGCGGTGCACCGGCATCCCCGTCAGCGTGGGCGTGGCGCCTACCAAAACCCTGGCCAAGGTGGCCAACCACTGGGCCAAGGACCATCCCTCGACCGAGGGGATCACCCTCTGGAGCCAGGTGGAGTCCCAGTATGGCGACCAGGCTCTGGCATCCGTGCCCGTCGACCAGGTCTGGGGAGTAGGCCGACGGCTGACCGGCAGACTCATGGGCATGGGCATCACCACCGCCCTGGATCTGCGCGATGCCGATCCCTCCCTGATCCGGCATCGGTTCTCCGTCATGCTGCAGCGCACCGTACTGGAATTGAGGGGACGACCCTGTATCGAACCCGAGGCGGATGCCGCCAGGGGCGTGCGCACCGATCAGATTCTGTGCTCGCGCATGTTCTCTCACCCCATTGAGGGCTACTCCACCCTGGCCCAAGCTTTGAGCATCTACGCCCAGAAGGCCTGCCGCCGCCTGCGTCGACAGCACGGCCTGTGCGGCAGAGTGCGGGTCTTCTGCTCCACCAGCCCCTATGCGCCCCAGCAGTTCTGCTCAGCTGGCCGGACCGTCGTCCTGGAGGATCCCAGCGACGACCCGCTGGTCATCGCCGGCGCAGCCAGCCGGGCGCTCAAGGGCCGAGTGGATCCGCACGCCCGCTGGATCCGAGCCGGGGTGGTTCTGCTGGACCTGACCGACGCCGACCACTTCCACACCTTGGAAGGCCTGGACGCAGCCCGGGACACCCATGGTCTGGGGGACGTCCTGGAGGATGCCACCCGTCGTTTCGGCCCCTTCCGCGTGGGCGTGGGCTACGGAGGCATCCGCGGCCAGGGCCGGGGCGACGAGGATACAGGGGCCGACTGGGCCATGAACCGGGGCATGCTCTCCCCCCGGGCCACCACCCGCTGGGACGAGATGGCCGTGGCCCAGGCCCGCTAGAGATCCTCATGGCCTGGAGGAACGGCCGCCAGAGCCAGGGCAGCCAGCGGTAGGGCACCTGCAGCCTCCAGGGCACGAGCACACTGACGGATGGTGGATCCAGTGGTGATGATGTCGTCCACCACCAGGACAGGTTGACCGGCCAGTCGTGAGGGATCCGCAACCGCAATCCGGCCTGCCAGCCGACGCGAACGGTTCCGACGGCCGCCCGCTTGGACAGACTTGGTTCTCACGGAGTTCATGATCAGGGCCGGTTCCACCTGGGCAGCCAGACCCTGCCGTTGCAGGGCCTGGACCAGAGACAGGAGGATCGGCTCCAGATGAACCCTCCCCCGCCTTCGCAGGGAGGCGCGGGAAGAGGGGGCGGGAACCACCAGAATGGCCCTGGCAGACTTGGGCCGAAGCAGAGGATCGATCAGCCTGGACAGGGCTGGAGCCAGATCGGCCATGACCTGGCCCAGTGGCCTGTCCAAGGGCCGGTTGTCATGGTCCTTCCAGGACAGAATGATCCGCCTGACAGGTCCACGATATGAAGCGCAGGCCAGCGCCAGACCTAGGGCATAGGCGGGCGCGGGCACCGACAGGGGCCGGAAGAGCAGGGATCTGCAGCTGGGACAGAGCAGAAGGTCCGGGCGGTCACAGCCGGCGCAGGCTCGAGGAGCCAGCAGGTCCAGGGCCGAGCCAGCCATGGCCGAGGCGACAGCATAAGCGGCCCGTCTGAGACGGCTGGATGCCGATAAAGGATTGTGCATATGACCCAGCCAACCCTCGAACAAAGAGGATAGACAAGCAGATCAGGGCCATGTGCATGAACAAGTTATCCGTTCACAGGATTGTCTGCGGACAGGTTTAGCAGATTCAGGCCAGATCAGCCTCCATGGCCTGAATCAGGGCCAAGGCATCGGCAGGATCGCGCACACGCAGAGCCATGGCCCCCGCCAGGGCCGCCGGATAGTCGTTGCCATCAGGATCCATCCGGTCGCCCACGAAGGCGATATCGCCGACATCCACACCCAGTATCCTGGCCAGGGAGGTCACAGCGTAGGCCTTGTCAATACCCTTGGCCGAGATGTCCACGCTGGTGGAGCCGCCTGAACGCACCTGCAGGTTGGGCAGATCGGCGGCCACGGCCCGGGCCAGGGCATCCTTGCGGCTGTTGTCCGGATCCCAGGCCTCCTTGGCTTGGACAGGGGCCTGCTGACCCAGGGCGGAGAAGGTTATCTGGCTGCCGCGATCCTCGATGCGCGGCCCCCAGACCTGCTCCTCCCAGTCGCCCAGCTGCTTGGCTCTGCGTTCCAGGCTGGCCTCGGCGGCCTGCAGGTCCTGGGCGCTCAGGTCGTGGGCATAGACGCAATTCCAACTTCCATCCTGCCAGCGGTAGTAGCGGGTGCCGCTGGTGGGCATCAGATGCAGCTGGTCGAAACGGGTATCGTCGGGCAGAGCATCCAGCACCTGGTCGCGGAACTGGCTGAACCGCCCGCCAGAGACGATGGCCACGGGCCGAAGCCGGGTCAGGGCGGCGAAATGAACGGCCATGGTCTGGTCCATACGGGTCTTGGACAGCGCCAGAGTATTGTCCAGATCGAAGGCCAGCACTCGTGCCTGTGCGCAGATGGACCCTATGTCTTGGCTGCCCCACCAGGCCACGTTCATCGCACCGTCCTCCGCCATGATTGCTCCCATCCGCTTGTCGATCATCGCTCTATGCTACAAGACACCCTGAATCGAAACTGTCACTGAGTTGAGGGGCTATGGTGAGTGTCATGATCAACGATCAGCCGCCTTGGTCCCGCAGCGTCTACCGGGACAGTCATGGCCGGGGGATTCGTCGGCCCACCTTCGGCACCCGCCTGCCCCGCTATCGCACCAGATGCGGGATCTTCGACGACCTGACCGCGGCCCAGATTCGGCGTCTGGGAGCCGGTTGGCCCCAGCTGGTCAAGCCCGTCCAATTCGCCGTCGAGGACGTGCCGCCCTCCGACCCCACCCCCTGGGAGGACAGGGCGGACCTCTTCTCACGCAGTTTCCCGGCAGGCCGCGGCATCCCCGCCAGAATCGTCCTCTACCGGCTGCCCATCCAGAGCAAGACCCGGGACCGCACCGAGCTGGAGTTGATTATCCGCGACGAACTGGTCCTGCAGTTGGCAGACCTTTACGGGCGGGACCCGGAGGAAATCGACCCCATGTGGGGACGCTGACAGCCGACGTTCAGGGCAGGACAGTGGAGTCTGGACCGGAGCGGATCAGCGTGGTGGCAGGCATGAGCCCGTCAGGAGCCATGACGGCCAGACCGGCCAGGCCAGCCTGGTTGACCGCGTCCACGCTCAGACGGGCATTCCAGATCAATCGGGATGAATCATGCTCGGAATCCTCGTTCAGCCGTACGGCGGCCACCTGGTCGCCCAGGTCGTGGGCTGAAAGCTCATGAGCCCGACCCGGCTCAACGGTCAGCGAGCGCTCATCCAATTTCTTGCCCTTCTCGTCGAACCCAACCAGTTCGGCCTTGATCGGATCCGTCGATGGGTTGACCAGGGTCAGCGCTGCCTGGGCGGGCTGGGATATGGTCAGGGCCGAGGATGCGGCAGCAGTACCCGCAGGAATCAGAGCCAGGTCGGACTGCGACTGATCCTGGCTGCCCCGACTGGTCACCTGCAGGACTGCTCGGACAGGCTGGTCGGCATGCACCTGCAGAGCCAGCTTGCCGTCAGGCACGCCACCCAAGTCCACAGCAGTGGCCCTGGAACCCTGCAAATCCACCCGCCGCAAGGATTCCCGACCGCCTTCATCCATCCAGGACAGCTCCGCCGCGGTAGCCTTGGAACCCTGCAGAAGCAGGGTGGCCTGGTCTGCCCCGCGCAGGCCGGGAATAACCAGATCACGGCCGGGCGCCGCCAAGGCCGTTACCTGATCCGACCCGCGCGGATCCAGTCCAGCCATGACATTGACCGAAACCGACATGGCCACTGGCGCCTGGGAGCTGCGAGCCCGGACGTAGACGGCCTGCTGTCCGGGAGCCGCCGCAGACAGGTCGTATGAGGCATGGCCGCCAGGCGCCACAGTCATGGTGTTCCCGGTCTCCAGGGACAGGTTGCCAGAGGAATGCGAACCCTGGATCTCCAGACTGATCACCGTGGCCTTGGATGACGGGTTGTAGGCCACCAGCCGCTGTGTGGACCCTCGACCGGTGGCAGGCAACAGGAAGCCGGCATCCATGACGGCCCGAGGGCAGGCCAGCGCCTGGACCCCTCGCAGATCGCCCTTGGTGGCCCAGGAGACCATACCGACAGCAGCTCCCGTGCCCGGCTGGGACTTGAGCATCCGGGAATCGAAAGCCGTAGCCGAGGCACCTGGATCGATCGAGGCGGCCATGGTCTTCTGCCCATCCAAGAGGTCGGGATCAGTCATCGTGGTGCGTCGCCCGTCTCCAAGCGGAGTCAGGCTGGCACTGCCGATGGAACCAAAGGCGGCGGCTGTGACACGGGCGCTCAGATCGCCTTCCGAGGCTTTGAACTGGTCATCGCCGACCTTGTCCTCATCCGCTACCGTCATTCGAGCCGGGCAGTAGGACGCTACCTCACGTTGGCTGACCCGGGTGGCAACGACTGACGAGCCCAAGGCCCCATCAGCCAAGGAGGCCGGGGGCGTCCATACCAAGAGAGCAGCGATCAAAACCGCCACCAGAGGCGCCGTGACCAGAGCAGCCACCAGGGATCCCTTGCTTCGTACACTCATAGTTGCTCCCCTCCAAAGTAGCCCGGACGCGGCAGAGCCACCAAGCAGTATCCCAGCAAGACCAGGCCCAGGGTCCAGAGCCAGATCCTCCTCCAGGTGCTGGCCGCCGCTTGATGGGCCCCGGCCATGTTGACTCCCACATCCCTGCCGGATTGCGAGCTCAAACGGAAATAGGTTCCCTGGGCATTGGTCGCCACCTGCTGGGCACCATCGCTGGCGGTGATGTTGGATACCAGGTCATCGTTGGGTGTGGATCCCATGCCGACTGCTCCGGAACGGTCGGCGGGCACATAGATTCCCCCGAAGCCCATACCGGATACAGCCGCTACAGCCTTGGAGTCGGCGTTGGCCATCAGAGCCGCAGCTGAATGCGAGAGGACATCCTGACCGGCCATCTGCCCGCCGTTCACCCTCTGGGCACGCAGGGCAGGCGAGGCATCGATCAGATCCCCTCGTGAGGTGTGCAGACCCGTGTAGGCCACGCGGCCATGGGAGGGCGAGGTCAGCACCAGCACCCGATGGGATGGATCCTTGTTCAGGTAGTCCACCGCCACTGCCGGGAGCTGCCGGTCATCAGCAGACAGGGGTCCTCCGACTGGCGCCGCCAGACCAGCCGCCGCCACGCCTGCCGTTACCAGGGTCAGGACCAGGCCCAGCAAGAGTCTGACAATCCGTCCCCCGCCATCAACCGCAGCCGCAGAGGTTGAAGAGGACTGCGCAGGAGGCAGGGGCGGACGATCAGCATCGCCCTCTGGAACCTGATCGTGCCCAGGAGCAAGGGGCGAGAAGGGACGGACGGCCCTGCCAGCCAGAAGGCCCAGACAGGCCAGCAGCCCCATGAAGGCAAGCATCACCCCAGGCAGGACCGAACCGGCCACTGGACCGGTCTCGTCCAAGCCGATGCAGACCGCCTGGGAGATCAGCGCCAGAATCAGGCCCAGCAGAACCGTACTCCAAAGAATCCTGGCAGTTTTGAGCGCCCGAGGCACAACCAAGGCGATGAAGGCCAGCAGGGCCACCACCAGCAGACAGCAGGCCAGCGTGGCCGGACGCCAGAGCTCAGGTCGCCACCTGAGGGGCCACAGGGCCGAAAGATCCAGTCCCAGCAGGCGGGCCAGCAGTTGCCCCAGGCTCCCGGTTCTGGGTTGACCGGTCAAGCCCGTCGAGGGGATCATAAGATCTGCGAACAGCTGTCTGAAAAGTCCTTGATTGGCATGGCGCAAGGAATTGACCAGGGTGGGCGCCAGGGCCAGCGCCGAGGGCAGGGGCATCAGGAGCAGCATGACCCGATGGGAGGGCACCAGGCAGATCGCCATAATGAAGAGCGGGATCATGGCCAGCATGAGCTGAGGTTCGGCAGCCAGGACCGGCAGAAAACAGATAGAGGCCAGAGCCGCCTGCTGCACCGAAGCCTTGGGGCGCACGGGAGCCTCAGTCTGATACAGCCCCACGGCCTTGAAAACAAAGGCAAAGGCGGCAGGCATGAAGGCCATGACCGTCAGCATGGGCAGCTGCAGACCATCCACGATGCCCAGGGCGAATGCCAGACAAGCCCAGAGCAACCCCAGCAGGACTCGAATGGGATTGGACCTGGTGACCACGCCGGCCAGGGCCCAGAAAGACAGAGCGGCCAGTCCCGTCTCCGCCAGGAGCATCAGGGCCATGGCTTGGGCTACGTGACCGCCGGTCAGCAGAGCGAAGGGCAGGAGGACCAGGAGGAAGGGGGCAGGAACTGCGGGCTGCCCCACACCCCCGGCCCAGGACCAGGAGGTGGTGGCCGCCGTCAGCACCTGGGACCAGTCGGCTCCGGACGAGGGCAGGGAGGGAGCGTGGATGGCCCCTCCCGAGAAGATGGCACGACAGAGTGGCCAGTGGGTGGCCACCAGGGCCGCCAAGACCGCTATGGTCATCCCTGAAGCCCAGGCCAGGCGACGCAGGAACTGCTGGCGCAGATGAGCCAAGGCCAGGTGGCTGAGCATGGGATGTTCCTGCTGGTCGTGGAAGGCCTGCCTGCGCTGCCGCCACTGTCTGATCTGCTGACCGTTGGCCTGAAGAATGTCCAACCGGCGGGGACCACCATGGCAGGCGGAGGTCAGACGGCAACGCATCGTGAACAAGGATGCGGGGTTGGCCAGAATCCGCCAGGGTGCGCACAGCCGGCAGAGGGCCCTGTAGGGCCGTTTGCCGATAAGATCAACCGCCATGAACCACAATGCCGCCAGAACTCGCCAGAGCCAGACCAGCGGCCACCAGGGCAGGGCAAAATCAGTCAGCAGGTAGCATTCCCGGGCCAGTATGGGACCCATGGAGGCATCCAAGGGGTGGTCGGGCTGCACCGACCGCCCGTTCCGATCACGCAACCCGCTCATACGGGCACCGGCATGGGCCACCCGGGCGTTGGGTACGATTACCACCCGCCCCCCTGACAGGCAGATACGACGGCAGAGATCATCGGCCTGGCCAAAGGTGCCAGCCCAAGCGCCTGGTCCGCCCAGGTCCTTCATGGTCTGCATGAGCACCAGGGCGCCAGCCAGGCTCACCGCGAAGACATCCTGACGCGCGTCATATTGCTGCTGGTCGGGTTCGCTGTCCACCACTAGACTCACCGTTCGGTGACGGTAGGCATACCGACCCACGTCATGGAGTCCCTGGCCCTGCCAGTCATACTGTTTGGCACCCAGCAGAGAGGCAGTGGGATTGCTGTGCCAGGTGTCCACCAGCTCGTCCAGGCAATGATTATCCAGTGGACGGCAGTCGTCGTGCAGAAGCCAAAGAGCGCGAATCCGACCAGGCAGACGGGCGTAGCCAAGCGCCTTGTCCAAGGCATCGCCGAAGGAGGAGGCACCTCGCGCGCGGACCACCTGCACTTCCACACGCGCGGGCCCATCCACCGGAAACTGCGCATAGAGCGGCTCTGTGGTGGACCCCGAACAGTCCGCGATAACCAGGACCCGTGGCAAGAGGCTCTGTCGCAAGAGGGCACGCAGGGTGTCCGGCAAATAGGTCAGATCATGCTCGACCGTGATCACCGCCGCCACGGCATCCTCCACATGAGGGCTGGCGGCGGGCGAACATTCGTTCATGACTGAAGAGAGGACCTGCCGGACATCCTGGGCTTGAGGCGCGACGAAACTCATGCGTTCCAGTCTACGCAAACCAGGTCACCGGATGCCTCGCTTGGGCACCTGCGGCGATTCAGACCTGACGCTGCGCGCGCATCCTCTTCTTGTAACGGCGGCGCTCCCGTTCACTCATGCCGCCCCAGATGCCGAAGCGCTCGTCATGCTCGACCGCCCAGTCCAGGCACTGCTTGCGGACGGTGCAGTCGGCGCAGACCCGTTTGGCCTCCTGGGTGGAGCCCCCCTTGCCCGGGAAGAATGCTTCCGGGTCGGTCTGCGCACAGAGCGCCTCGCTTCGCCAGGATGGTCCGACGTTGACTTCGAACCACTGCATCAGCGGCGTCAGCCTGTTTTTAGTTGTACTGCTATAGCGAGTGTCAACAAATCCACTCATAGCGACCCCCCAGTCCCTAGTGTGTTTACACACTTTTATTACAGCTGCTGCAGGGGTCTTCTGTCAACCCCTAAATATCTGCGAGCGCAACTGAGCAACACATACAGGGAGCCATATCGCCCGAAGAGGAGCTGCGGATGGGGGTCAGACTATACTATCACTGGTTCAAGCACGCGTCACCGCCATCCCGGTTCTTCCCGCCGGAATGAGCCCTACAGCGACAGCCGATGAGGAAGGCATACCATTGACATCCCCAACCAGAAAGATGGGTCTGCCCAACATCAAGGCGGGCAGGAACGGCAAGCCCCAGCACAGCGACGGGTTTCGCAGCAGCCACCGTCTGCGCACGGGCATCTGCCTGGCCCTTACCTTCGTTCTTTGCTTCCTGGCCTCGACGGTGGCGGCCTTCTGGACCGACATCAACGGTCACATGCACGTGCTCGAGCCCGTCAGCCTGACTCAAGCCCACAAGGCCCCGGAAGACATTTACAAGGGGAGGACTTTGAACGTCCTGGTGCTGGGACAGGACACCCGGGACGGTAAGGGCAACTCCGAGGTGGGCGGCAGCGGCGACGGCCTGGAGGAGAACCACCAGTCGGACACGGCCATGGTGGTCCAGATCGCCGCCGACCGCTCCTATGTGAATGTGGTCTCCATTCCCAGGGACTCCATCGTAAACGCCCCGGCCTGCACCACCAGCAAGGGGGATACCATCCCGGCCCGCCGCCAGGTCATGTTCAACTCCATCTTCGCCGAGGGCTACAGCCAGGGCGGCGATGCCAATTCGGCCGCCAGCTGCTCCCTGGCAGCGGTCCGTTCCCTGACCGGCTTGGACATTCAGCAGTTTGTGGTGGCTGACTTCAACGGTCTCAAGTCCATCATCGACGCCCTGGGTGGGGTAGATGTGTGCATCCCCAAGGACACCTGGGACGGCTATACCGGCATCAACCTGAAGCGTGGTCTGCAGCATCTGGACGGCACCCAGGCCACCGAGTACGCTCGCATGCGCCACGGAACCGCCGCCGACGGGTCGGACATCATGCGCACCACCCGCCAGCAGTATCTGATCAAGAGCCTGGTCAACGAGGCCAAGACCGTCAACATCTATTCCGACCTGCCCAAGGCCTACCGTCTGGCCACCACCTCCATGTCCACCCTGCAGCTGAGCGAGGGGTTGGGCAACTTCCAGACCCTGCTGGGCCTGGGCAACTCGCTCAAGCACATAGACACCACACATATCTACGCCCGGACCATACCTGTCGAGGAATGGTCCCAGGACAACAACCGGGTGGTGTGGACGGACGAGGCCGAAACCATCTGGCATCTGCTGCGAGAGGGCAAGCCCTTGACCCAGGCCAATGAGGACGCAGAGTCAGCTTCCTCGTCAGGCAACCAGGCCAGCAATGGTCAGGATGCCCAGAGCGCCCAAAACTCACAGAGTGCCGCTCAGACGGCTGGCAACGGCTCTGACACAGGGGGCGGCACCCAATCCCCATCTGCATCCGCCGCTGCTCTTCCCAAGCCCGATCCCCGTACCGGACTGATCACCATGCCCGACAAGACCCTGATCGATCCCAACACGGGCGGGACCGTCGATCCGGACGACGGAACCATCAGGGATGCGAACACCGGACAGTACATCGGCATGGCGGACCGCTACCTGTTTGCTACGGTCTGTGCGGTTCCGGCGCAGAGATAGCCGATTAAGCTTCCTGGGGTCGTTCAGGCATGCTATTGCTTACCTAGTCGGTCAAAGCTACGGAGGTTAAGGGTATGCGGACTGGATCAGACCAAGACGGACAAGGACAGGAGCCTCCTAGCTTCATGCCCTCCGGGCATCACCGTCCGGCGGCCGACCCCAGATCTCCAGGCACCGAGGCCAGACACAGCCGTAGCCAGACGCCTCCCAGCTTCTCCCCATCTTCCGGGACGGGGCATCAGAAAGCCAGACGCACCAGTGGCTCCTCGAAAACCACACCCAGGCCGGCGGCTGCAGCTGCACCTGTTAAAAACGACTGGCGCAACAACAATCGGAACATGCGGAACGGCACTGCCCTCGTCCGTAAACACCCAGTGCGCAAGTTCGTAATCATTCTGCTGCTGGTCCTGCTGCTGGCACTAGTTGTACTGGCAGGTGGAGGATGGTTCTGGGTCAACGGCAAGCTCACCCGCGACAAAATGCTGACCGATACCCCTGGCTCAGAGGCCACTACCTGGCTCCTGCTGGGATCGGACCAGCGCGACGGTTCTCCGGGGGCCGGACAGGATGCCAGCATCACCGGCTTCCGCACCGACACCATCCTGGTGCTGACCAAGCCCCGCCACGGAGCCGCCTCCCTGATTTCAATCCCCCGCGACTCCCTGGTCAAGCAGGACGGGGATTACATGAAGATCAACGCCGTGGCCTACACATCGGGCTACCGGGCCCTAACCGGCCAGATCGAGGACATCACCGGTCATAAGGTCGATCATGTGGCCCTTATCCGTTTCGGGGGCCTCAGCAAGGTGGTCGACGCCCTGGGCGGCGTCAGGCTTTGCTATGACGCAGACGTCAACGACCCCAACTCCGGCATGGTCTGGTCTCGCGGCTGCCATCAGGCCGACGGCGGCATGGCCCTGGCCTTCACCCGCATGCGCTACTCGGATCCCAAGGGAGACTTTGGGCGTGCCGAACGCCAGCGTCAGGCCATCTCGGCCATCAGCGCCAAGGCCCTACAACCTTCGGTCATGCTCAACCCGTCGAGGGCCGGCAAGGTTCTTTCCGCAGGTCTGGATGCCCTGGTGGTGGATGAGCGGGCCAACCCCATAGACCTTGTGCACATGGTCCTGGCCTTCCGCAGTGCCAGCAGCAGCAAGGGGGTCACCGGAAGCGTCTACTGGACAGATCCCGACTACTATCCGGGCGGGGGCATCGGTTCCACCGTTCTGCTGGACCAAGCCCGCAACACCGACCTGTTCAACCAACTGGCCCAGGGCAGTCATGCCGCTGGAACGGTCGGCGGCATGTAGCGCCCGCTTTGCACACACCACCAATCCCGTCCACATTCGACCACATGCCAGGCCTGCTCTAGCGCTCCAGCCTCGGGCAGCTCATGCTGAGGGCATGACCAAGGCCAATTCATCAGCAGCCATATCGACAGATCCGAGCGGTGCTGCAGGTGGCGATTGGCGCTCTGCCGGCTCCAAAGAGAAGAAGGCCAAAGGGGGAAGCGCCCAGGTCATTCTGACCCTGGTTGCACAGACGGCTCCGGCCCTGGCCCAGGCAGGCATGATCTGGTACGTAGTAGGCCAGGGCCGCTGGATGTTGCTCCTCCTCTTGCTGCCCAGCTTGACGGGCACCCTGGCCATGGTGCTTCTGAGCCTGCTGCGAATGCATCGCCGATCATCGTCCACTCCACCGGCAGGCGCACAATTGAAGTACGGCACAGTATCGGATCGTGCATCCCTCTCGACGACTACAGAGAACGAGACCTTGCAGGACCTGGCTCAACTGGCCTCTAACCCAGGCCCTCAGCTAGAGTCCCGGCTCTTGGGGTCAAGGCGTTCAGGATCACAAGGTCTGCCCTGGCAGGGCATCGTCCACGCATGGCTTGCCGCATCAGGAAGGTCGGCACCGGCGGTCATCGGTATCCGCCCTGATCGTGGTCCGCTGGTCATCGATCTGCCCCGCGACGGACCCCACGCCCTGGTGGCAGGCACCACAGGTTCGGGCAAATCAGTCTTTCTGCAGACCTGGTGTCTGGCCCTGGCCGCCAGTCAGCCGCCAGACCGGCTCAATCTGGTCCTGCTGGATTTCAAGGGTGGTGCCGGCTTTGGCCTGCTGGCCCGACTGCCGCACACCGTGGGCTGCGTGACCAATCTGGATCTGGACCGGGCCGTACGCGCGCTGAACGGCCTTCAACGGGAATTGGAGCGCCGCCAGCGCCTGGTCGCCAGAGCGGGGGTTGAGGACACTGCCCGTATGGCCGATCCACCGGCACGGCTGGTGGTGATCATTGACGAGTTCCAGGCCCTGCGCCAACTTCTGCCTGACTATCTGGACAGACTGACCTCTCTGGCCTCTCAGGGCAGATCCCTGGGTATGAACCTGGTGGCCTGCACCCAGCAGACCATGGGGCAGGTCAGCGCCCAGATGCGTGCCAACATGAACCTGGGCATCTGTCTGCGGGTGCGGGATCCCCTGCAGTCCAGAGAGCTGCTGGGATCCTCCTGTGCTACGGCGATCGACCCTGCCTGCCCAGGTCTGGGCTTCCTGGAGCAGGGCCGGGGTCCCCAGGCCTTCCGCACCTGCCCATCAGCTGATCCGCAGGCCCTGGTGGGCGAGATCGTCAAGGCCAGTCGCTTTTGCGGCAGCCGACCGCCGGCACCGCTTTTCTCCCCTCCCCTGCCAGAGCATGATCCGGCCTGCGGGCAGGTCCTCTGGCAATCGGGACGGCCTCAGATACCTCTGGGACACATGGACGACGGGGTTCTGCTCCATCTCTATCGCCTGCCACTCAACGGTCATACAGCCCTGATCGGACCTCGAGGACGGGGCAAGAGCACCCTGCTGGCGCTGCTGGCGCGTTCCCTGCTCACCCTGATGAAGCCAGGAGCCCGACCTGAGCCCAGCTTCGACCTGCGCATCACGCGTCGAACAGGTCATGGTTACAGCAGCCGGGACTTTCCCGGCCCGGTGCCGTCACCGCCTCAAGGCCGTCAGGATGGCAGCCGTGCATTGGTCTGGATTCTTGACGATGCCCAGGATCTGCTGGATCCGCTTTGTCGGGATCCCCTGGCCCCTCTTCTGCAGGAGGCTCTGGGACAGGAGGGAACCACCGTGATCCTGGCCGTGGATACGGCCAGCGCCCTGCACAGACCAGAGCGTTTCAGCCGTCGTCTGGCGTTCCCCTGCGGCGAACGGGGGGCCGATCTGGCAGCTGGCATCCCCGCCGATCAGCTGGCCACCCTCCCCACCCGGGCCAGCGCCATTCCCGGACGGTGTCTGGTTCTGGAAGCGGGTCTCGCCATTCCGCTACAGGTGTTCTCTTTAGCCGTAAAACAAATGAACCCTTGAAAAAAGTCACTCATCGTGCTTATCTTGCATAGGGTAGTGATAAAAGCATCGATAAAAACTTCTTGGAGGCTTAGGTAGATGAGTAATGCGTTTGATTGGCGCGCCAAGGCTGCTTGCCGTGACAAGGACCCTGAGCTGTTCTTCCCCGTCGGCAACACCGGTGCAGCCTATCAGCAGATCGAGGAGGCCAAGGCTGTCTGCAGGACCTGCAAGGTCATTGACGCCTGTCTGAAGTGCGCGTTGGACACCAACCAGGATTACGGTGTCTGGGGCGGACTGAGCGAGGACGAACGCAGGGCTCTGAAGCGCAGGGCCATGCGTGCGCGCAGGTCCCAGGCCATGCAGATGCAGTCCTGACATCTTTCCGATTGCGCAAAACAGGAGAGGGGCGATGGCTTGATGCCGTCTCCCCTCTCTTTTTCTCAAAAGTGCCTGGCATCACACGTCCTGGGCCACGCGCAGCTTGATGTTGATGACCACCCGGGTGCCGCCATCCCGGCGGGGCTCCCACTTGACCGTGCCGCCGAAGTCGTTGGTGACGAAGGTGTTGATGATCTGCGTGCCCAGCCCGGATCCGGTGGAACGAGCCTGGCCCTGATCCGACTCGGTGCTGTAGCCGTTGCCGTCATCCTCGACTACCACATTGAGATTGTTGCCGCCCCGGCCCACCGATATGGTGATATGCCCCTCGTCACGGCCCTCGAAGCCGTGCTCGACCGCGTTGTTGACCAGTTCGGTCAGCACCAAGGACAGGGGTGTGGCATCCTGGGCGGGCATCATCCCGAACTTGCCCACGTAGGAGATGGTGATGTGCTGGTCGCTGGTGGTGGCCAGGTCCACGCTCATCTTGAGCAGGTTGGCGATCACCTTGTCGAAGTCCACAATCTCGTCGGCGGTCTGACTGAGGCCCTCATGAACCACAGCGATGGTCTGGACCCGTCGCTGGGCCTCCTCCAGCTCCTTGCGGACCTCGTCGGACTTGGTGCGCCTGGCCTGCAGCCGCAGCAGGGCCGACACGGCCTGGAGGTTGTTCTTGACCCGGTGGTGGATCTCGGAGATGGTGGCATCCTTGGTCTGCAGCTCCTTCTCCCGGCGGCGCAGTTCGGTCACATCCCGACAGAGCACGATGGCGCCAATCCTGCCCTGCTTGCCATAGAGGGGCAGGGAGCGCATGGAGACGGCCGACCCGTTGGCGTCCAGCTCAGAGTCCACGGCCGCCTTGCCCGTCAGAACCAACGGCAGGGAGTCGGGCACGGGATCGTTCTCCTTGAGCAGGGAGGTGCCGATCTCGCTCAGGTACTGGCCGATCATGGTCTCGACCGAGCCCAGCCTGCGGAAGCAGCTGATGGCGTTGGGCGAGGCGTAACGCACCACGCCGCTTGACGTCAGCACAAAGAAACCGTCGGCCACCCTGGCGTTGTGCCGCTGGTTGAGCACCGAATCCGCGTAGGGGAACTCGCCTCGGGTGATCATCTCGAAGAGCTCCTTGCCCGCGTTGATGCTCTCACTCTCGTACCGGCCGTTGGACTCGCGGGTGGCCATGTTGGTTTCGCGAACCACCAGACCCAGGGTCCTGCCCTGGTGACGGATAGGAGCATAGACGTCGCAGACCGTGGCACGGCCGATGGTGCGCAGCTTGTTGGATCGCAACACCCCCTTGGACTGCATGGCCACCTCCAGCTCTTCGCGGCGATCAGCCGGGAAGTGCTCCCCCACCACGTCTTCGGTGCGCAGTGACATGACCGTGGAGGGCCGGCACTGCTCGGCCACGGTGAACTCCCCCTCGCCGGTGCGCAGCAAGAGCAGCAGGTCGGCAAAGCTCAGATCGGCGATGACCTGCCAGTCGGCCACCAGGTGGTGGAGCCACTCGCGGTCCTCCTCATTGCAGTCGTCGCATGATGCCAGAATCTCGGAAAAATCAGCCATGCACTCCATCATACAAAGGGCCCTCGGAAGCAGACAGGCGGGTCATGCCAAGGGCGATGGTGACATGCGCGTCCAATGCATAGGTCTGGGGTAGGGTGGTTCACGGATGTTTCGCCCCGACAACCGGACACGACAGACCCGGACCAGTCAAGGGGCCAAGGGAGGGCCATGGCAACCAGGACCAACGAGGACGACAGACCGCCCGAGGATCAGGGGGTCGATGCCGAACTCGAACGCCGCCGCCAGCAGCGCCGCCAGGAGCTGACCTACCTGCGCCGGGATGCGGAAGTGGCTCACGAGGCCCATCTGCAGGCCAGGGCAGACGCAGTGCGCGCCAAGGCCAAGGCCAAGGCTGCGAGGATCATGGCAAAAGCCGAGATCAAGGCCTCACGGATCGAGGGAATCCCCGACATGGAGATCGAGCGCAAGGTCCGTCTGGATGTGCACGGTCGCCCCAAGCCCCTGCTGCGCGGCTGGATCCACGCTGTGGCCGCCCCCCTGGCCCTGGCTGCCGGCATCGTACTGATCTGCCTGGCCCACGGCACTGGCCTCAAGCTGGCATGTGCAGTCTTCATGGTCGCCTCGCTGGCCCTCTTCGGCAACTCGGCTCTCTACCATCTGGGTGACTGGACCCCGGGGACCACGGACGTGCTGCGCCGCCTGGACCACGTCAACATCTTCCTGCTCATCGCCGGCACCTACACGCCTATTTCCTTCGCACTGGAACCTTTCTGGCGGCGGGTCATCATCCTGGGCATGTGGGGGGCCAGCCTGGTGGCCATAATTGTCCACGTCTTCTGGATCGATGCTCCCCGCTGGCTCTACACCCTGGTCTACGTGGTTTTCGGAGTCTCGGGGGTGGGCTTCCTGAAGCTCTTCTGGGACTCCCCCATGGCCGGTCCGCCTGTCGTTTGGCTGATTGTGGCGGGTGGCTTGGCCTACATTCTGGGTGCGATTGTCTACGGCCTGCGCCGGCCGGACCCTTGGCCCCGGGTATTCGGCTTCCATGAGATCTTCCACTGCGGCACGGTCATCGGCTACGCCTGCCACATCGTGGCCATCTACCTGGTGGTCTGCAACCTGCGCTGAGCAAGCTCGCCAGTCCGACTGCCTTACGAATCAAGCAGCTGCTTATAGATGAAGCCGCCCCCGTCGATCGTGGCGGGGAGCGGCTTCATTCAAGCCGGGCTGGGACGGTGAGGGGTCGTCCCGCTACTTGAGGGGCTGGGCATCCTTGACGGTGACCGAAATGTCCTTGCCATTGGGAGCCTTGTAGGTCACAGTCTGCCCCTTCTTGGCGCCCATCAGGGCCGCGCCGATGGGCGACTCGGGGCTGATGACGTCATATTCGGTGGCCACGGTCAGATCCCTGGAGCCCAGCACATAGACCATTTCGTTGCCGGCCATGGTCAGGGTCACCAGGGAGCCGTTGCCCACCGTGCCCGCCTTGGGGGCCTTGAGGATCTTGGCGTTGCGAAGCTTGACGATCAGCTCGTTGATCCGCCCCTCATTCTTGCCCTGCTCCTCGCGGGCAGCCTGATAGCCGCCGTTCTCGCTCAGATCGCCCTCGGCCCGAGCCGCCGCAATGCGTTCGGTGATCTCGTCGCGGTACTCGCCCTGACGATGGTCAAGCTCCTCCTTCAACTTGTCGTAAGCGGCCTGTGTCAGCAGAATCGTCTTTTCCTCAGCCATGTGATTCCTCCTTATTTGATGCACTTGTCTCGTGGCCCGACCTGGACTGCAAAGTCAAGAGTATGAAAAAGGCGCCGGCCCTCACCGGCGCCTGGAGACCCTTGTCTACCGTGTCGATATAATGTCGATCACGAAGACTAGAGTATCGTTGCCGCCGATGCCCGCCTGGGGCATCCCCTGACGACCATATCCGTACTCCGGCGGAATGGAGACCACCAACCTGGACCCCACGTTATGACCGGGCACCGTCTGGTCCCAGCCACGAATGACCTGCCCGACGCCGATGCCGAAGCTGGCCGGCTGATGACGCTGAAAGCTCGAGTCGAAGACCTGGTCCGAACCCCAAACGACGCCGTGATAGTTGACGGTGACAGTATCGCCCTTGTGGACGACAGGCCCATCCCCCTCGACCAGTTCCACGGCGCGTAGCCCGCTGGGCGCAGGACCATGGAAGGTTATGGTCGGCGTGGCGCCGAATTCGGCGTTCACCTCGGGCATGGATCGGTCACTCATGACAACTCCTTTGGTTTTCTTGCGTACCAGAGTATCGGTTCGTCGGCCGGGTGACAAGTTGCAACACTGCCGTCCAAGCCGACGAGGCCTTGGTGCCCCGGGTGGGAATCGAACCCACAAGCCGGTGAAGGCGGCGGATTTTAAGTCCGATGCGTATACCATTTCGCCACCGGGGCCGTAACCCATAGCGCCTTATTATATCATTCGCGCAGGAGGGTCCGACCGTAGTCCAGGACCAGGCCATCCAAGAGGCCGTGCTCGCTGGCCACATAGGTTCCAGAAGCCAGTGCACTCGGGCTGACCTCGCCTAGTCGCTCCAGCAGACGGCTCCAGATCAGGGCGCCGCCGCCGATCACATCCACACGCCCGGGATGGATGGCTTTGAGCTCCCGACGCTCCTGACGGCTCATGTTCAGCACCTGGTTGTCAACCCTGCGGGCCGCATCGACCGAAATGGACTGGCCATCGACGGCATGGCGATCGTATACCGGGCATCCCAGGGCCAGGGCGCTCATGGTGGTGACCGTGCCGGAGACCCCGATCACACTGCCTACCCTGGCCACAGGGACCTGGCCGAAGGCCCGGTCGATCCAGCAGTCGACATCCTCAAGCGCCTGGTTGATCTGCTCCTGGGTGGGCGGATCGTCCAGCAGATGGCGCTCGGTCATCCGAACGGATCCGATGTTCATGGAGTAGGAGGCTCTGACTTGGTCAACAGGCAGATATCTCCCGTCCCCGCCCAGGACCAGCTCGGTGGAGCCACCACCCAGATCGACCACCAAGTAGGGTGCAGGAGGCATGTCGGCGCTGACCCGCTGCTCCAGAACGCTGACCGCGCCCAGAAAACTTAGCGAGGCCTCCTGGGAGCCGCTGATAACCTCGGGCATAACTCCTAATATGGAACGCACCCCTTCCTCGAAACTTTCGCGGTTATCGACATCCCTGGTGGCTGACGTGGCCACAAAGCGCAGGCCATCCACCGGGTGCTCCTGCAGCTGCTGGGCGAAGATCCGACATGCCTCAAAGGTGCGCTCCAGGGCCTGGTCAGCGAAACGGCGGTTACGGTCCACGCCCTCCCCCAACCGGATGACCCGCATCAGCCTGGGAGCCACCGGATGGAGTCCCTGGCAGTCCACCTGGGCTATCAGCAGACGTATAGAGTTGGTGCCGCAGTCCACGCCCGCCACTGTCACCTGATCCATGGAAGCCCCTTTCATTGGTTTCCCTGCCAGTTCTCTTGCCCGGATGTCTCAGTCCAAGGCTGGGCACACCGGCAGACCTGCGGGTCGAATGCCTGACGCACCAGCCCCAGGACCCGGTCGCCCAGGGGATTGACCCCCGAACCCATAACCAGAGACTGGGCGGTCAGAGCATGCAGACACTTGACCCGCTTGGGCATGCCACCGGCCGAGACTCCGGCGATGTGCCCCTCGTCGTCGCCCAACAGCTTGGCCAATGCAGAGCGGAAGACCAGATAGAGCTCGTGGGCCCTATGGTAGGCGCTGGCCAGATCCGGATCCGAACCCAGCTCGGCATTCCAGTCGGCCATGACGCCGTCAGCCTCCAGCCGGGAGACGGCCTTGACGGCCTCGGGGCTGGTCAGATAGCAGGTGGTCGGAAAGGGTGTGCCATCTTCCAGCTGGGGCCGAGTGACCACAGCCAGCGGATTCCCACAGACGCAACGGGCACCCACAGCCACCATGCCCCGCGGGTAGCGGCCGAGCTGGCTGTTCACGACGGCTATCTGATCCGGTGTGGCCGGGGTCGCCAAAAGCTCCTGGACGCGATTGCTGACCGCCACCAGGTCCCGGTCAGTAACCAGGTTGGAGAGTCTAGGCTCGGTCCAGAGCTTGACTGCGGCTCGAGATTCCACTGCTGCCTGGGGCCTTTCCTGGGCCTTGATCACGCTGTCCTCATCTTTCCTGATTGTTCCCTGCTGCTGAGTTCATTAACAGTTGGCACGACGAAATCCCAACCTTCGGAGTTCACTGCCCTCCCCCGTCCTCGGATGAGGAGGAGCCCTCAGAGCCACCTGGACTGCTTGAACCAGACGGACTAGCAGATTCGTTCGGACTGGTTCCGTCGCCATGTTGCTGGCCTGTGCTCCCCTTGCTCCCATTGGCAGCCGAGTTCTGATCGGCCTTGGCAAAGGAGTACGCCATCTCCTGATACCAGGGCAGAGAATTCTTCCTCGGGGCCCGAACTCCCCTGCTTCCGGCCTGGTCCTTGTCCTTGCCTCCAGTGACTGCCTCCGGGTGCAGGACCCGGATAGCCTCCTCGTCGGGGAAGACGAATCCCAGACGGTCACGGGCCTGGGCAGTCACATAGGCCTTGTCGTCCCAGCGCCGGATTTGGTTCTCCAGGTCGCGCTTGTGCTCGACAAGCTGGGCCTGCTGGTTGCGCAGGCCGTTGAGCTCGGAAAGATTGATGGCATAGGCATGGAAGGTGGAGACCAGCTGGATCAGTCCCAGGGCCACGATGATGATCGCCACAAAGAAGGTGATGGGTCCCGACGACCGCCTGCTCGTCCGCCGGTCGCCGCCGCCACGTTTGTTCTTGGCCATACCCATAAAAATACCCGCGGCAGCCGACGCGGACCGCCACGGGTGAAAGACTCTACAGTCGCGTCAAAACCTGCAAGAGGTCCGGCCCGACTGGCAAGGCCTTACTTAGTGTACTTCTTGCAGGCCTTGAAGGCGCTGTATCCGGCGTACTCAGCGGTGGAACCAAGCTCCTCCTCGATCTCCAGCAGCCGGTTGTACTTGGCGATGCGCTCGCCACGGGCCGGAGCACCGGTCTTGATCTGGCGGGTGTTCTTGGCCACAGCCAGGTCTGCAATAGTGGTGTCAGAGGTCTCGCCGGAACGGTGGGAAACCATGGAGGTGAACCCGTTTGCAGTGGCCAGCTCGATGGCGTCCAGGGTCTCGGTCACGGTGCCGATCTGGTTGAGCTTGACCAGCAGGGAGTTGGCGGCCTTCAGGTCGATGCCCTTCTGCAGCCTCTTAGGGTTGGTCACCAGCAGATCATCGCCCACGAACTGCAGGCGGTCGCCCATGGCGGCGGTGATCTTCTGCCAGGCGCCCCAGTCCTCCTCAGCGAAGGGATCCTCGATGGAGACCAGCGGGTACTTCTCGACCAGACCCTGGTAGTAGTCCAGCATGTAGTCGGCGTCGCGGTCCTCGCCGTCGAAGTGGTACTTGTCAGTGTCCTTGTTGTAGAACTCCGAGGAGGCCACGTCCAGGCAGAGGCCGATCTGCTTGCCGGGCTCGTAGCCGGCAGCCTGAATGGCGTCGACAATGTACTTCAAGGAGTCCTCGTTGGACTTCATCTTGGGGGCAAAGCCGCCCTCGTCGCCCAGGCCGGTCTCGTGTCCGTCCTTCTTCAGGATGCCTTTGAGGGTGTGGTAGACCTCGACGCCGGCGCGCAGGGCCTCCCGGTAGGATTCGAAGCCGTAGGGGGAGATCATGTACTCCTGGATGTCCGTGGCGAAGTCAGCGTGGGCGCCGCCGTTCATGATGTTCATGTTGGGCACAGGCAGAATATGGCCGTTGGTGCCGCCCAAGTAACGGTAAAGAGGCAGCTCGGCGGACTCGGCAGCCGCATAAAGCGCAGCCAATGAGACGCCCAGAATGGCGTTGGCACCCAGCTTGCCTTTGTTGGGGGTGCCGTCCAGATCAATCATGGTCTCGTCCAGAGCGCGCTGATCGGTGGCGTCCATACCGATGACATTGGGAGCGATGGTCTCATTGACCGCCTTGACGGCATCCAGGACACCTTTGCCCTGATAACGCTTCTTGTCGCCGTCCCGACGCTCCCAGGCCTCGGCCTCGCCGGTGGAAGCGCCGGAGGGAACCAGACCGCGCCCCTCGGCGCCGTCCTCGGTCTGCAGAACGACCTCGACGGTCGGGTTGCCACGGGAATCAAGAATTTCGCGCGCGAACACGCTTTCAATTGCTGCCACAACTGCTCCTTCAATAAGTTGTTGTGATGTCTCTTACAGGATACTAGTTTTGTTGGACCGGTGCGTTGCCCGTCGGCGTTCCCTGATCCGAGGACTTGGGCAGCCCCCAGGCCAGGTCGTCCAGAAGGGTGTCCACCCAGGCGGTCATGGCCGCCGAATCCATGGGGCCCGAACCCAGCGACCCCGCAAATGGCGCGGGAACCATCAGTGTCTGCGTCACCGGTCGATACTGGCTGCCCTTGTAGATGCGAGCAATCCTGGCCTGGAGGGAGTCGGGCATGGCCACAGGCCTGATCCGCACTCTGGAGCCCTGGGAGGCGATCTCCGCTATGCCCGTCGAACGAGCCTTGGCCCGAAGCCGGGCCACAGCGAAAAGGGTGTCGAACTGGGCCGGCGGACGCCCATACCGATCGGTCAGTTCCTCGTGCAGGTCGCGCAGATCCTGCTCGTTGCGGGCCGAGGCCAGCTTGCGGTAGGCCTCAAGACGCAACTTGTCCGAGTCTATGTAGTCGACTGGAATGGAGGCCTCCAGGGGCAGGTCGATGCTGACGGTGACAGGTTCGGTCCGTCCGGGTTCCTTGTACTCCTCCACCGCCTCGGAGACCATACGCACGTAAAGGTCGAAGCCGACCCCTTCGATGTGGCCGGACTGCTCGTCTCCCAGCAGGTTGCCGGTGCCGCGCAGCTCCAGGTCCTTCATGGCCACGTCGTAGCCGGAACCCAGCGCCGTGTTCTGGGCGATGGTGGCTAGCCGGTCGTGGGCGGTCTGGGTCATGGGCCTGCTGGGGTCATAGAGGAAGTAGGCGTAAGCCCGTTCCCGACCTCGTCCCACCCGGCCCCGCAGCTGGTGAAGCTGGGAGAGCCCGAAACGGTCGGCCCGGTCCACGATCAGCGTGTTGGCGTTGGGAATATCCAGGCCGGTCTCGACGATGGTGGTGCAGACCAGCACATCGATGTCCCGGTGCCAGAAGTCGCGGATGACCCCGTCCAGCTGCTTCTCCCCCATCTTGCCGTGGGCCACGCCCACCTTGGCCTCGGGGACCAGGGTCTGCACCTTGGCCGAGACCTTGCCGATGTCCTCGACCCGGTTGTGTATGTAGAAGATCTGTCCCCCGCGCAGGAGTTCGCGGCGAATGGCTGCGGTCACCTGGGCGTCCTCGTAGGCACCCACATAGGTAAGCACCGGCAGACGGTCCTCGGGGGGCGTAGCAAGGGTGGACATCTCCCGGATGCCGGTCACCGCCATCTCCAGGGTGCGAGGGATTGGCGTAGCCGACAGGGACAGGACGTCCACATTGGTCCGCATAGCCTTGAGGGTCTCCTTGGCCTCCACGCCGAAGCGCTGCTCCTCGTCCACGATCATCAGACCCAGATCCTTGAAGCGGATGCGGGGGTTGAGCAGCTTGTGGGTGCCGATGACCACGTCCACGGCCCCACTGGCCAGGCCCTCCATGGTGGCCTGGTTCTCCTTGGCGGTCTGGAAGCGGCTCATGGCGGCCACGTCCACCGGGAAGCCCTCGAAGCGCTCGGTGAAGGTCTGGTAGTGCTGCTGAACCAGCAGGGTCGTGGGCACCAGAACCACCACCTGCTTGCCATCCTGAACAGCCTTGAAGGCGGCACGAATGGCTACCTCGGTCTTGCCGAAGCCCACATCCCCGCAGATCAGGCGGTCCATGGGCACTGGCTTCTCCATGTCAGCCTTGACATCGTCGATAGCGGTCAGCTGGTCGGGCGTCTCCTGGTAGGGGAAGGCATCCTCCAGCTCTTTCTGCCAGGGGGTGTCAGGACTGAAGGCGAAGCCCTTGGTGCGCTGCCGGGCCGAGTAGAGCTTGACCAGGCCCTGGGCGATCTTGTGAACATGCTTGCGGGCCTTGGCCTTGGTGGCCGACCAGTCGGATCCGCCCAGCTTGTTGAGCCTCGGAACCTCGGCGCCGATGTAGCGGCTGACCTGATCCAACTGGTCGGCCGGCACGAAGAGCTTGTCTGGCGGGGCGTTGCGCTTGGAGGGTGCGTACTCCAGGACCAGATACTCCCGGCTGCCCTTGCTGGGACCTACGCCCACGCTGCGCTGGCGCATGCCCAGGAAGCGGCCGATGCCGTGCTGATCGTGGACCACGTAGTCGCCGGGCTTGAGCTCATCCAGGTCGATGGCCTTGCGCCGGCGGTTGGAGGTCTTGCTGCCGGCGGCCACACTGGTGCGCCCCGTCAGGTCGCGCTCGGTCAGCAGGGCCAGATGGGCGGACTGGTCCACGAAACCGTCCACAGCCAGGGAGCGGTGGTACTCCAAGCCGGTGATGCCTGTGGTCTGCACGGCCCGACGCAGACGACTCAGCGTCCCCTGGGCCGGAGCGGTGACCACGACCCGGTCGCCTCGCTCCAACAGGGAGGCGATGCCTGAGGCGGCCCGATCCTCGTCTCCGCGGTACTGGTCCGGTGCCAGGGCATCCAGACGCTCAGCCCCTTCCTGGTCCGGATCCACCGACAGGTCGGTCAGCTTCCAGACCTCCCCCTTGCGGTATTCCAGGGATGAGATGACCTCGTCGTAGTCCAGGAAGCTGGCACTGTCGAAGCTGATGGGCGCGCCCGAGCCCTGCCCGGAGGCTGCCACATGCCAGCTGGCGGCCAGGAACTCGTTGGCGGTCTTGACCAGGTCCTGGGCGGAGCGGGCCAGCAGCTGTGGTTCCGACAGCAGAACCAGAGCGTCCTCGGGCAGCATGGACCCTACCGGCACCAGATCGTCGACCAGGGCAGGCAGGAGGGATTCCATGCCTTCTACCGGAATGGCCTGGGCGATCGACTCCAGCATGTCGTCGGCGTTGGGGATGCTCCCGATCAGGGAGCGGGCACGGGTTCGGACCTGGTCAGTCAGCTGCAGCTCGCGGCAGGGCGGCGCCCAGATCCGGTCCAGCTCTGGGCCGTAGGTGCGCTGGTCGGAGGCGTGGAAGCTGCGGATAGTGTCCACCTCGTCTCCGAAGAACTCGATGCGCACCGGATGGGCCATAGTGGGGACGAAAACATCCAGAATGCCGCCTCGGACGGCGAACTGGCCGCGCTCCATGACCAGATCCACACGGGTGTAAGCGTTGCGGACCAGAGCTTCGACTGCCTGGTCCAAAGGCATGTCCTGGCCGCGCAGGAAGACCAGGGGCTCGACATCCTGCAGACCCTTGACCACCGGCTGCAGGAGGGAGCGCACAGGCATGACCAGGATGCGGATGGGGCCGAAATCAGGGTCATCCTCTACCGGGTGGACCAGCCGCCTGAAGACGGCCATCCGCGAGGCCACGGTGTCTGCCCGGGGTGAGAGCCGCTCGTGAGGCAGGGTCTCCCAGGAGCGCAGCAGGGCCACATCACGCGGGTCGCCCTCATACCAGGAGCGGATGGCGCCGGTCATCTCCTGGGCGTCACGCTCGGAGGGGACCACCAGGACGACCGGGCCACGTCCGGCCGCTGCGGCGACCAGGGCTGGTCTGATCCCCTGGGGAGCCTGGACCATGAGGGAGGTGTCGGTGTCAGCCGCAGGCTGGGAGTCTCCATGGACCAATCTATTGAAAGCAGCATCCGCCTGCAGGGCGTCCAGGAGGGGACGCAGGGACCCGTTCAGCGATTCCTGGGGCTCCGCATTCTTGCTGGCCCCCTGCCCTGTCTGGGTATGCTCATCGACCATTGAACTGCTCCTGAGCCTGGCTGAGACCCTTGATGATCACGGTTTCCGCGGCATCCGCGCCGTCGGCCAGGAACTCGGGCAGACGCTTGCGCTGATCGCCGACAAAGGTGCCCAGAACCCAGTCCACAGTGCGGCGGTGGGCATCGGGACCTCTCCGGGCATGCCCTACACCCATGCGGACCCGGGCGTAGGCATTGCTGCCCAGGGAGCGGTCTATGGAACGGATGCCGTTGTGCCCGCCAGAGGACCCGCCAGTCTTGACCTTGATCCGGCCGAATTCCAAGTCCATATCGTCATGGATGACCACTACCCGGCCAACTGGTATGTGGTAATAAGAGCAGATGGAGGCCAGGGCATCGCCGGAGTCGTTCATGAAGGTCAACGGCTTGGCCAGGAAGAAGGGTGTGCGGCGTCCGTCAAGATCCAGGGTGCCACGGCCCAGCTGGGCCAGACCTTTGTGGTCGCGCAGGTTGACCGACCAGCGTTCAGCCAGCAGATCGGCGCACATGAAGCCCATGTTGTGCCTGGTGCCCTTGTACTCGTCACCCGGGTTGCCCAGTCCGGCTATCAGCCAGAAATCGGATGCCATGTAGGTGATACCTCCTGCTCTCAAACGGGACGGTGAGATTCTACACAGGCTCCCCGACCCCGTTTCGCTCAAGGGACAGGCTCCAGTAGGAGACGTCATGCAGGACGAACCGGTCCCAGGCGGCCTGGGGCAGGAGGCCGAAGCGGCTGAATCCGAAGCGGTGCAGCAGGGCCTTGGAGGCCGTATTGTCATCGAAGATGATGGCCACGGCCAGACGCATGCCCACCTGCTGGGCGCGCTCCAGAAGCGAATAAACCATCAGGACGCCCAGGCCGCGTCCACGGCTGCCGCGATCCACGTAATAGCTCAGCTCGCAGGTCTCCTGGTAGCCGGGCCGATCGTAGTAGGCCGACAGGGAGCCGAAGGCCAGCACCTTGCTCTCCTGCTCCAGAACCAGGACCGGATGGCCCTGGTCAGGATCGTGGTCCAGCCACCATTGCAGGCGCTGATCCAGGCTGACCGGGGCCGTATCCGCCGTGGAACCGCCATCCATGACGGCCTGGTTGTAGATGGCGGTGACCGCCTCCAGGTCCCCGCGGCGGCAGAGCCGGATGCGCCGGGTGGCGCTCACCTGTTGCCACCCTCCTGGTCGGAGGCTTCCTTGAGGGCTTCGCGCAGACGGTTCTGCGCCTCGCCGTAGGCGCTGAAGTCGCCCTTCTTCAGGGCGGCATCGCCGTCACTCATGGCCTGGTTGGCCTTGTCCAAGGCCTGTTTCAGGGCCTGTCCTGCTGTGGCCGACGCCCCACCGGAGCCGGCGGTCTTATCCGGGGCTTTACCGGATTGGTCGCTCTGATCAGCATCAGATTTGGTGCGTCCGGTGTTGTCGGCATCGCCGGCCGACGCACCCGAGTTGCCCTGGAAGGTCTTGTCAAGAGCAGCATCCAGTGTGGCCGAGGAAGAGACCTTGTCTCCGAAGGCCACCAAAACCCGCTTGAGCAGGGGGAAGCTGGTGGCGCCGCTGGACTGGACGTAGACCGGCTGGATGTAGATCAGTCCGCCGCCTATGGGCAGGGTCAGCAGGTTGCCACGTTTGACCTTGGTGGACCCGGACTGGAGCAGGTTGAGCTCGGTGGAGACCGCGGCATCCGAGTTGAAGTTGTTCTGAGCCTGCCCTGGGCCGGGCACATTGGAATTCTTGGGCAGCTCCATCAGCCGGATGGTCCCGTAGTCCGGGCCTATCACCCCCTTGGTCGACCCGGCGTCGGAATCCACAGACAGGAACCCGGTCAGAATCTCCCTGGTGGAGGTGCCTGCGGGGATGAAGGTGGAGGTCAGCGAGAAGGCGGGCTTGTCAGTCCCCGGCGTCTGCAGGGTCAGATAGTAGGGAGGCTGCTTGACCCCGGCCTTCTGCTCCTTGCTGGTTCCGGTCGGATCCACGGGGGTCTGCCAGAAGTCCTCGCCGGAGAAGAACTGGCTGGCCGAGTTGACGTGGTACTGGGACAGGAGCTGGCGCTGCACCTTGAACAGGCTCTCCGGGTAACGCATGTGGCTCATCAGGTCGCCCGAGATGGACGAGAGCGGCTTGAACTGGCCGGGGAAGACCTTCTGCCAAGCCTTGAGCACCGGATCCTTGGCATCCCAGGCATAGAGGTCCACCGAGCCGTCATAGGCATCGACCGTGGCCTTGACGGAATTGCGGATGTAGTTGGCCTTCTGGGAACCCAGGCCCTTGACGGCCTCCGAACTCAGGGTGGTCGTGTCCTGGGTGATGGGACCCAGATCCACCTTCTGGGAGTAGGGGTAGGCATCAGAGGTGGTGTAGCCGTCGACGATCCACTTGACCCGTCCATCAACCACAGCCGGATAGACGCGTCCGTCCAGGGTCAGATAGGGGGCGATCTGGGCCACGCGCTCCTTGGGCGAGCGGTTGTAGAGGATCTGCGAGTCGGGCGTGACGCGGTCCGAGAAGAGGATCTGGTCGGATCCAAATCGGATGGCGTAGAGGACCCGGGCCAGGAAGTTGCCCACCGAGGGGCCGCCGTTGCCCTTGAAGGTGTTGGTGGCTCCCTTGGAGCCGGTGGGATAGTCGAATTCCCAGCCTGAGGAGTCCTGGGGCGCGCCGACGATGGAGTACTCGGGCGCATTGGGCGAGAAGTAGATTCGCGGCTCGTAGTGCTGGCTGCTTGTCAGCTTGCCCCTGGTGGGGATGTCCTGCTCGAAGAACTCGGGCTGCCCGTCCGGGGTGACCTTGTTGCCGTAGGCGGCCACAATGCCGTAGCCGTGGGTGAAGACCGTGTGGTCGTTGACCCAGTTGCGGTTGTCGTTGCCCTCCAGGTCCAGCTCGCGAGCGCCGATGACCGTATCCTGGCTGACCCCGTCGATGTCGTACTTGTCGACGGCCAGGGTGTCCTCGAAGGTGTAGTACTGCTTGGACTGCTGCAGCTGCCGGAAGGTGGGCGAAACCACCTGGGGATCCAGCAGACGAATCTGTGCGGTGGTCTCTGCATCCCGGGAAAGGGCGCCTGACTGGACCTCGGTGGTGGCGTCATAGGCCTCGGTCTTCAGCCTGTCCAGCCCATAGGCCTGGGCGGTGGCGGTGATGTTGCGCTGGATGTAGGCGGACTCCATCTCCTGAGCGTTGGGGTTGACCCGGAAGCGCTGGACCAGTGCCGGCCAGAAGACGGTCAGCAGCAGGGACAGCACAATGGTGACGGCCACAGCCAGGACGGGAACCCGCCACTGCTTGACGGCCGACCCCAGCGATCCTGCATGGACACGGCCGGGTTCCAGGGTGGGCGAGCGCAGAATCCAGACAGCCAGGATAATGCCCAGCAGGGCCATGACCACGGCCATAATCAGGGTCACGGGAATGGCCGCCTTGACCGAGGTGTAGGAGGCGCCGGTGATCCGATCGCCCTCCTCGGTCAGCCTGCCGAAGACGCCCAAGGCCGTATCGCCGGCCCATACCAGCATGAACAGGACCAGCCAGACGGCTACCTGCCTGCGGGCGGCACGGGTCATCTCCAGAATGCCGCGGCCCTGCACGGGCATGGTCAGCCGGATCCCGCCCATGAGGAAGTTGGTGACCAGGCTGAAGACCGTGGCCGCCAGCAGCATCATCAGCAGGGAGGAGACCAACAGCCGCAGCCCGGGCAGGATGAAGACATAAAAGCCGTTATCCAAGCCGAACTGGGGATCGCGCACCCCGAAGGACTGGGCGTTGAAGAGCAGGAGCACCTGCTTCCAGTCGGCGTTGAACTGGAAGCCAAAGAAAACACCGACGACCAGGGAGACCACCGCGGCCACCTTAAGCGCCTTGCGTGAAGAGACCCCCTTGCCGACTTCGATCAGATCGCCCCTGACCCTGATGGTGGACCCGTCGGGCGAATCGGGACGGCTGCGGATGGCCAGGAAGGCCGAGAGCAGGGTCACCGCGGCCAGCAGCAGGGCGTAGGCCAGCCACAGGCCCACCTTGATACCCAGCTGGGTCCAGACAATCCGTGCCGCCCCCAACTGGGAGAACCACATGACATCGGTGATGAAGCGACTGAGCCCGAACAGGAGCAGGAGGACGACCAGGACGACAGCGACAACCACGGCCAGAATCCGCATGCCCCGGGAAGGTCCGTTACTGTCCTTCTTGCGGGAGGTCAGCCGGGGGTCACCTGGTCCGGCGAAGCGGAAACGGGGCGTGCTGCCGCCCCCTTGGCCGGGACCCTCCCCATCGGTCTGCACATGCAGGATGACCGGGTCGTCGTCATTGCGACGCCGGCCTGGTCCGCCTGGACCGCCCTCAGGGTCGAACATGGAACCGAAGAAATCAAAGAATGACATGTACCTACCCTACATGAGACGGCGGTCTTGAATGGCTTGCCGGTAGACCTCCTCCACCTGATCGGCCACGGTGGTCACGTCGTAGCGGTCCAAGAGCGCCAGCTGGTCATGGCGCACATTTCGCCTCCAGGAGGGGTCCCCCAGAGCCTGAACGATTCGCCGGGCCAGCAGTTCGGGGGTGTTGGGCGAGTCGACAGTCACCAGAGCCCGCTCATCACCCATCAGGGTGGACCGGTAGCCGGGATTGTCCCCGGCCAGCACCGGAGCCGTGCCCGAGGCGATTGCCTCCAGCAGGACGATACCGAAGGACTCGCCCCTGGTGGAGGGAAAGACGGTCAGATCGGATGAGGCCAGCAGGGCGGGCTTGTCCTTCTCATCCACAAAGCCGGGGAAGGCCACCGGGGTGCGCAGGGCTGCAGCCTTTCGACGGCAGTCCTCCAGTAGCGGCCCCTTGCCGGCCATGGTCACATGCAGGCCTTCGGGCAGGATGCCGGTCCGCTCCCCCGCCTGGAGGGCTGACAGCAGGATCCCCGCCCCCTTGCGAGCCACGAACCGCCCCAGGAAGACCAGATGCGGCCCCTGGCCGTGCAGGCGCGCCACCTCCTGGTCGCCAGCGGCCTGACGGGCCCGGCGCAGGGCAGCCACGTCCACAGGGTTGGCCACCACCCTGCTGGGCGCGTCGGCAGTCTGCCGGGCATAGCTGGCCGCCACAGGCGAGACCGCTATGACTCTGTCGATGCGCCTATGGGTCCTGCGGTTGATCAACCCCAGCAGCCGGCCGCCCAGCAGCTGCAGATTCCCCGTGGGGGCGATGTGGTAGGTGGCCACCAGGGCCGTTGCCGGGTCTGCGGCCCGGATGACCCGACCGGCAAGGAAGGGGCTGTAGGGGGCCTGGACGTGCAGCAGGTCGAAGTGTTCGGCCTCCAGGACCCGGCGGATAGGCGCCTTGGGAGCTGGCAGCGGTATGCGCATCCTGTTGCCGTTGAAGGAGACCATGACGTTGCGGGACAGGGAGTGGACTCCGTCAACCGGCGGATGGGCGGTCTGCCCGACCAGATACTGGACCCTATGGCCCCGCCTGCACAGCTCCCGTCCCAGGGTCAGAATGTGCTGCTGGACCCCGTCAAACACATCCAGGGTGTCATCGAAGACGAACCCGATGCCGAGCGTCACTGAGCGTCCTGGCCTGCTCCGGGCTCGGTGCCTGCGGCCAGCCGACGACCCTTCAGGGCCAGGGCCACCAGGTGCCGGTCGGCGGCCTCGCGCGCCTGCTGCTCGTCGTTGCCCGACTCCAGATTATCCACATAGATGGTCTCCACCTGGGCGACCTGGCAGTACTTGAGGAAGGTCTGCCGACGGAGCTGGTTGTCCAAGGCCTCACCGATGCCGCTGGACTGGTACCATTCCTTTTCCCCGCCGGTCAGCATGATCAGCTCCACCCGACGTCCGGCCAAGGCTCCGGGGGTTCCATCAACGTTATAGGCGAAGCCCCGGCAGATGACCCGATCGATGAAGCCTTTCATGATGGCCGGCATGCTGTACCAGTAGACAGGGAAGACCAGGGCCAGCACGTCCGCATCCTTGATGCGTTCCTGCATGGCCTGGACATCCTCGGGCATAGGACCCTGGCCCAGGTAGTGGGTCCTGTCCTCCATGCCGAAGACGGGATTGAACCCCTCGGCGCAAAGGTCGATCAACTCGGTGCGAGCCCCGCCCTCGGCCGCCCCGTCCAGCAGGGCATTGCCCGCCGCATCGGTCAGACTCTTGGGTTCGGGGTTGGCCGTGACTGCCACGATCTTCATAGGGATTCGCTCCTTACATTCAAGTTCGTGCCTGCACTGACTGCGTGCAAGCCCCTGCCATTGTCAGTCCTGGCAAGGACGGCAACGCTGGTTTGGCAAATGCTTGACACTGCTCTTGGTGCCATCTATGTTATTGGGTGGTCGGTAGGTGAAGCTACCGCATGGACAAGGCATGCTGCCGCAAAGTGGTGGAGACACCCCGCGCAGGTCAACAGTCCCCGTCGGATCAAGGCAGGGACTAATGCAGGGCCAAATACCATGCGAAGCCGAAGCTTGAACGATGACAATGGTCGGCTCATGGCCGATCGCCACGCCGTCTTCGAGGCTGCCGACAGGGATGTTCCGCACCTTGGAGGGAGGCCATCGTGAATACTGTCGCACTGCCAGGAATGCTCCGTTCTCCGCTGAACGACGACCGCAGCCAGGCATCGCGCTCCACCCGTATATGGACGGGCCTGGCCGTAGCCATAGGCGCGCTGGTCCTGCTGGGGGCCCTGGCCTATCTGCTGCCAGCCTTGGGTGCCCCCATCGGTCCTGCAGGCGTACCCTCGCACGTCTCCACCGACCCGGCCAACCTGCCCTACTACGCACTGCGCTCCCTCTTCCGCATGTTCACAGCCCTGATCGTCTCCCTGGTCTTCGCCTTCCTCTACGGACTGGCCGCCGCGCGCTCCCGCCGCCTGGGCGCCGTGCTCATCCCCCTGCTGGACATCCTGCAGTCGGTGCCCGTCCTGGGTTTCCTGTCGGCCACCATCTCCATCTGGCTGGTCCTCTTCCCCGGGTCCATCATGGGCGTGGAGGCGGCCTCCATCTTCGCCATCTTCACCAGCCAGGCCTGGAACATGGCCTTCTCCTTCTATAACTCCTTGACCAGCGAGCCCGCCGACCTGGACGAAGCGGTGAGGCTGATGCGCCTGACCCGCTGGCAGCGCTTCTGGAAACTGGACGTGCCCAACGCCATGATCCCCCTGCTCTGGAACTGCATGATGAGCATGGGCGGCGGTTGGTTCTTCCTGACCGCCTCCGAGATGATCTCGGTCAACAACAGGACCCTTGCCCTGCCCGGCATCGGCTCCTTCGTGGAGGAGGCCACCGCCGAGCAGGACCTGGGCAAGGTGGGGATGGCCATCCTGACCATGATCGTGGTGGTCCTATTGATTGACTTCCTGCTCTGGAAGCCGCTGACCGCCTGGGCCGAGAAGTTCCGCTACACCAGCAGCCAGTCAAGCGAGCCCCGGCACAGCCTGGTACTAACGGTCATCCGTCTGTCCGGGGTCAAGGACCTCTTGGGTCTGGTGGGCCATCCCCTGACTGACTTGTTGGACCGGATCACCCGCCCCATGGGCCGAACCGGGGCGCGTTGGAGCCGGAGCGGCGGACGCAGGCATGCAGGCGACCTGTTCTGGTGGGCCTGCCTGGCCTCGATTGGCCTGTGGGGACTCTGGCAACTGGACCGTCTGGTCATCCGCCCTCTGGGCCTGGGCGAGGTCGGGCACGTCTTCCAGCTGGGTCTGCTGACCTTCCTGCGAGTGCTGATCCTGATGGTGGCCTGCACGATCGTATGGGTCCCGATAGGCGCTCTGATCGGCATGAATCCGCGCATCTCCCGCTACCTGCAGCCCCTGGTGCAGATCCTGGCCTCCTTCCCGGCCAACTTCATCTTCCCCTTCGTCACCATGATCTTCATCATCTGGCGAATCGACATCAACTGGGGCAGCATCCTGCTCATGGCCCTGGGCACCCAGTGGTACATCCTCTTCAATGTCATCGCCGGGGCCTCGGCCATCCCCGACGACCTGCTGGAGATGTCGCGCAGCCTGGGCCAGAACCGCTGGCAACGATGGAAGACCCTGATCCTGCCGGCCCTGTTCGACTCCTGGTGCACCGGCGGCATTACAGCGGCCGGCGGAGCCTGGAATGCCTCCATCGTCTCCGAGGTGGTCTCCTACGGCAAGACCGCACTGACGGCCCGGGGCCTTGGAGCCTACATCGCCCAGGTGACCGCCACTGGAGACACCCCCCGCATCATCCTGGGGGTGGCCGTCATGAGCGTCTTCGTGGTCCTGGCCGACCGGTTCTTCTGGTCTCCCCTGCAATCACTGGCACAACGGCGCTATTCCCTGACATGAGAAGTCTGAGAGGTTCGACAATGACCAAGATCAATTCCAACGGGATCATCACGGCCGAGCACGTGACCAAGACCTACCAGTCCGACAAGGGCGCGGAACTGACTGTCCTCGACAACATCGACTTCACTCTGCACGAGGGCGAGGTGGTGGCCATCCTGGGCCGCTCAGGCGCCGGCAAGTCCACCCTGCTGCGCATTCTGGCCGGCTTGGTACCGGCCAGCAAGGGCAGCGTCGAATACCGGGGCAGGCAGCTGGACGGGCCCAACCCCGGCGTGGCCCTGGTCTTCCAGAGCTTCGCCCTGATGCCCTGGCTGACCGTCAAGAACAACGTTGAGCTGGGTCTGCAGGCCCGGGGGGTGCCCAGGAAAAAGCGCGAGAGCCTTTCCCTGGCCGCCATCGACGCCATCGGCCTGGACGGCTTCGAAAGCGCCTACCCCAAGGAGCTTTCCGGTGGCATGCGACAGCGCGTGGGCATCGCCCGGGCCCTGGTCCTCAAGCCAGACGCCCTCTTCATGGATGAGCCCTTCTCGGCCCTGGACGTGCTGACAGCCGAGAATCTGCGGCAGGAGGTCCTCAAGGTCTGGTCGGAGGAGGCAGGCAGCGTCAAGTCGGTGCTGATCGTCACCCATAACATTGAGGAGGCCGTAGAGATGGCCGACCGGGTTCTGGTCCTGGACTCGCATCCCGGCCGGGTCATCGCAGACGTGCCCATCCATCTGGACAGGCCTCGGGACAAGCAGTCCGACCTCTTCCAGTCCTGCGTGGACTACCTCTATTCCATCCTCACCGGCCGGCGTGACAGCGAGGACATCCGCCGCCGTCTACAGACCAAGGTGCGCAACCGTCAGGCCGTGCGGGACTCGGTACGGGACGAGGACATCACTGAACGCAACCTGCCCGACGCCACACCCGGCGGCCTGGCCGGCCTGGCCGACGTCATGGTCAACCAGCCCAACGGCATGGACCTGGCCGACCTGGCCGCCAAGCTCTCCTTCGAGGTGGACGACCTCTTCCCGCTGATCGATGCCGGACTCATGCTGGGCATCTTCCAGGCCGACAACGGGCACGTCAGCCTGACCGACCAGGGCCGAGCCTGGAACGACGCGGACATCCTGGAGAGCAAGGAGATGTTTTCCCGAATGCTGATGGCTCATGTTCCGCTGATCCGCATCATCGACCGGGCCCTGAAGAACAGCGACGACAAGAGCCTGCACGGCTCCCTGATTCTGGACCTGCTGAGAGCCCACCACTCGGACAAGGAGGCCGTCCAGCAGTTCGACACGGCCATAACCTGGGGTCGATACGGGGAGCTCTTTGACTACGATGCCGACGACGACCGGCTGACCCTGGACCCGGAGAACCACACCGAGTGAGCAGTCACGACAGCTGTGGCGGCTGCGGTCCCCTTGTTCTCCTAAAATGAGCCTCGGGCGATGGAACCCGCCCGGGGCTAGAGCCCCGAACTGCAAACTGCTGATAGTTCCTGCACCATGATTCGACGCCCCCGTCTGCGGGCCGGGTGCAGGCGCATGCCGTTCAGCCCCACCCTGCGGACGTTGATCCGTCGGGAACCGAGACTTTCAATGACCAAACCCCCTACTGGACCTGATATGGCCACAACCCTGGCGGTGATGCTGGGCGGAGCACTGGGCACCGGCTGCCGGTACGCCTTGAGCCTCCTGCCGGGCCAGAGCGGCCCACTGCATCCGGGAACCCTCCTGGCCAATCTGATCGCCTGCGCAGGCTATGCCCTGCTAACCGCCTTCCTGGCCGGGCTGCCAAAAAGCGCACATGCACGCCGAAGGCAGCTGGCCAACAAGGGCCTGGGCATGGGTCTGTGCGGAGGCCTGTCGACCATGTCCACCCTCTCGCTGGAACTGGTCCAGGGCCTGTCGGGCGGTCAAGCTCAGGCAACGGTTGCCTACCTGCTGGTCTCCTTTGCCGGTGGCCTCCTGGTTTCCTGGGCCATGGCCGCGCTGGGAGCGCAACTCGCTGCACACATCCAGGCAGGTGGGCGATGACCATTACATTTACATTGCTGATCTGCCTGTGCGGCGGCCTGGGGGCCGGACTGCGCTACCTGCTGGACACCCTGGTCAAGGCCCGCTGGAAGGTGGACCTGCCCCTGTCAACCATGATCATCAACCTGCTGGCCGGATTGGCTGCAGGGCTGGTGGCCGCCCTTGCCGCCTTCCACGGACTGCCTGCCTGGGGGCGGCTGCTGCTGGCCACAGGACTGCTGGGCGGCTTCTCCACTTTCTCGACAGCAGTCAACGAAGTGTTGGCCCTGGCTGGGCAGAGGCGACATCTGGAAGCCCTGGGCTATTTAGCGGCATCGATCTTCCTGCCGCCTCTGTTGACGGCCCTGGGCTTCCTGCTGGCCGGACCAGGCATGTAGCAGAGACCCAGCCAGCAAGAAAGGTGTTCGAGAATCAGGCACGAGCCGACTCGGGACGACCCTGGGCGGAGTCGGCAGCAATCCCCAGCCGGTCGTCATGCCGACGCCACCAGGCGGACAGCACCGAACCGGAGATGTTGTGCCAGACGCTGAAGAAAGTGGACGGGATGGCCACAATCGGGTCGGCGGCGAAGGCCTGCAGGGCCAGGGTCGCGCCCAGTCCTGAATCCTGCATGCCCACCTCGAAGGTGATGGCCTTCTGCTGGGCGTAGCGGAACCCCTTCGGGTAGATGCGGTACATGAGCCGGCTGAAGAGGAAGCCCAGCCCGTACCCGCACAGGTTGTGGAGCATGACCACCGGCAGGACCAGGGCGGTGGCGGCGGTGAAGAGCTTGGCGTGGTTGACGGAGACGACCACGCCGATGATGACCAGGATGGCGATCTGCGAGACTGCCGGCAGAGCCACGGTCACCTTCTGCACCTTTTCCTTGAATAAGGCGTGGACGGCCAGGCCCAGGGCGATAGGGATCAGCACAACCTCAAGGGCGGTCAGGAAGAGCTGCTTGGTAGGGATGGCCACATACTGGCTGGCCAGCAGGTTCATCAGCATGGGGATCATGAAGGGCGCACACAGGGTGGAGAGCAGGCCTATTGACACGTCCAGGGCCACATCGCCGCGCGACAGATAGGACATGACGTTGGAGGAGGTCCCCGAGGGGCAGCAGCCCACCAGGATGACTCCCACGGCGATCATGCCGTCCAAGCGGAAGATGCGGCAGAGCAGCACGGCCAACAGGGGCATGATCAGGTAGTGGGCCACGGTGCCGACGATGACCATGAGCGGCATTTTGATGATTCGCTTGAAATCGTCCAGGCTCAGGGTCAGCCCCATACCGAAGAGGATAATGCTCAGGAAGTAGTTGGTGTAGCTGCGGGCCCAAATGCTCATCTGCGGGACGAAGAAATTCATGGCGGCCCAGGCTAGGACCACCAGGATGAACCACTTAGTCAACCAGTCACTGAACCGCTGCACCTTTTGCATTATTCCTGACCACTTCCTCTCGATAGCTCTCTCTGTGGTAGGGCAAAGTTAGAAAACCGAGGGCAGGCACGACGGCGAATGGTCACATTTTGGACGCAGCTGTTCCGGCACCGACTGGATTCACTTGACCAGGACGGGCGTGCCGGTGGGCACGGACTGCATGATCCATCGAGCGTCGGGCACCGTCAGTCGGATGCAGCCGTGGGAGCCAGGGCGGATGCCCAGCATATCGGCCTCCTCCTTGATGTATCCGCCCTTGGAATCGGTGGGAACCGAATGGAAGAGGAAGACCCCGTGGTTCAGAAAACTGGTGTAGTAGCGGGCGCCCATCCCCTCGCCGGGATTGTAGAAGTGGTCGCCGCGCTCGGCCTGGATGCGGAAGCTACCCCTGGGCGTGGAGTCATCCATGCCCGTCGAGGCGTACATGGAGTAGAGCAGTTCAGACCCGTCGCGCACATAGACCCGCTGGTCCTGAAGGCTGACCTCCAAGGATAGGCCAGGATGGGCTGCAGGATCCGGGTAATCAACCTGCTCGGAAGGCTTGAGCCAATCGACAGGATGAGCGGAAGTAGCAGCAGGGTCTGGCTTCTGCTGCTTTGTCTGATTCTTTGTGGTTGATGAAGAGGAGGAGGCAGATTTGCCGGGATGATGTGCCTTGGGGAATCGTCTGACCGAAACGGTGGATGTGCTCGAAGCGCTCGCAGCTGTGGTTCGTTCCGCATGAGCCGCATCCACCGGCTGGAACAGGTTGACGATCAGGACTGTCAGCAACAGCGTCAGCAGGGCGCTTGTCACTACCACAGGCGTGCGGCGGACAGGGTCCTGCAACCAACGGAGCATGGCGAGCGCACGCCGCTTAAGGCGTTCGCCATCCAATCCCCAGACAGCCATGTCCTTCCCCTTCGTCGCCATTGAACGAACCTGTATGCACAGTTCATTGTAATGGCAGACGAAACCGGGAGAGACTCAGCCTTTCAGCACCTGCCTGGCCCAGTCCTCCAGCAGGTCACAAACCAAGGCGTTCTGCTCGATCTGCACATTATGGCCGGCCCGATCCAGCACCGAGTAGGAGGCTCGAGGGAAGCGGCAGGCCAGGTCGAACTGGTCCAGGTAGCCCACACGGTCGTCCTGGCGTCCACAGACAAAGAGCACAGGGGCCATGAATCCGGACCAGACCTGGTCGAAGTCCATATCCAGCTGATAGTGCCCCTCCATTCGAGCCACCGTATCGGCATCGGCAGAACGAATACCGGGCATGATGGTCCGTTGGTAGGCCTCCAGGTGCTTCCGGGACTCCACCACGGCCATCTGCCGGTAGGCATGCCTGGTGAACTCGTCCACGTCGGCCAGTCCCTGGTCGTCCCGGATCAGCACCTGACGTGGGGGCAGGCGCCTGTGGGCGGTCACAGGGTCGACCACCGAGGAGAGCAGGGCCATCCCCCGGCAGCGCTCCAGTCGACCGGCGGCGGCATGACGGCTGAGCAGCCCGCCCATGGAGTTGCCCACCAAGGCGAAAGGGCCACCGCCACTGAAAATGTCCACCTGGTCATTCAGCCACCGGGCCAGACCGTCCAGGTCGAGGATGGACGGGTCGGGCGGCGTGCGGCCGAAGCCGGGCTGGTCCAGATAGATCCGCTCGAAGCCGCCCACCCGCTCGAATACGGGATCCAGGTCGTCGAAGATGTGGTGGTCCACACCGGACCCATGCGCAAAGATCAGCGGCAGCCCACGACCCCGGCGAATGGCGAACCCTGGCTTGGCGCTCACTTCTTGGAACCGGAGGGTATGCCGGTCTTGAACTCTACGATGTCGCCGTCCTGCATGACGTAGTCCTTGCCCTCAAGGCGCATCTTGCCCTCCTCGCGCACCTTGGCGTAGGAGCCGTCGGCGGCCACGAAGTCGTCGTAGGAGACCACCTCGGCCTTGATGAAACCCTTCTCGAAGTCGGTGTGGATGACACCGGCAGCCTGCGGGGCGGTCCAGCCCTGGTGGATCTGCCAAGCGCGCACCTCTTTGACCCCGGCGGTCAGGAAGGTCTGCAGGCCAAGAATGTCGAAGCCCACCCGGGCCAACTGGTCCAGGCCGGACTCCGTAAGCCCGGCATCGGTCAGCATCTCGCGGGCGTCCGCCTCGTCAAGCTCGGTCAGCTCGGACTCGAACTGGGCGTTGAGGAAGATGGCAGGCGCGGGAGCCACGGAGTCGGCCAGCTGCTTCTTCAAGTCCTCGTTCTGCAGCTCGTCGTCGTCCACGTTGAAGACGTATATGAATGGCTTGGCGGTCATCAGATGCAGGTCGTAGAGCTCGTCCTTGTCGATGTCACCGGCCTTGGCCGCCTGGTCGATGGTGCGACCCTGGCCCAGAATCTCCTTGGCCTTGCGGACGGTGTCCAGGTAGGCAGGCTTGATCTTGCCCCCGCGCTGGTCCTTCTCCAGCTTGGGCAGGGCCTTGTCGATGGTCTGCATGTCGGCCAGGATCAGTTCGGTGTTGATGGTGTCGATGTCGTCGGCCGGATCCACCTTGCCGTTGACGTGGACGATATCGTCGTCATTGAAGGCGCGTACCACCTCGCAGATGGCGTCGGCCTCGCGGATGTTGGCCAGGAACTGGTTGCCGAGCCCCTCCCCCTCCGAGGCCCCCTTGACGATGCCGGCGATGTCCACGAAGGTGACCGTGGCGGGCACAATCTTGTCTGTGTGGACCAACTTAGCCAAGACGGGCAGCCGGTCGTCGGGCAGGGGCACGATGCCGGTGTTGGGCTCGATGGTGGCGAAAGGGTAGTTCTCCGCCAAAACGTTGTTGCGGGTGAGGGCGTTGAAGAGTGTGGACTTGCCGACGTTGGGCAGCCCGACGATTCCTATGGTTAACGACATATCCACCAGTCTATTGCCCGGACTGCCCCCGGCGTGGCTCCCCTCAGGATGGCAGGCTCAGTCGCCGCGCTCCACCGCATCGATGGCTTCGATGACCGCTCCACGGAAGCCGTGCTTCTCCAAGGAGGCGACCCCCTTGATGGTGGTTCCGCCCGGCGAGCAGACCGCGTCCTTCATGGCCCCGGGGTTGGTGCCGGTGGACATGTAGAGGGCTCCTGTCCCCTCCACCATTCGCGCCGCCAGCCGGTAGGCCGCCTGCCTGGGCAGCCCATGCTCCACCCCGGCATCGGCCAAGGCCTCCATGTACATGGCCGTGTAGGCGGGCGCGCATCCGGCGATGGTCGTGCCCACCGAGACCAGCTCCCGGGGCAGCCGCTCGATCATGGCCACCGGGTCGAAGACCCGGGTAAAGAGCTCCCGCTGCTGGTCGGTCAGGGTGTCGTCCTCCTGGGTGATCAGAATCCCTTGCCCTACTGAAATGGGGGTGTTGGGAACGGCGCAGATCAGGTGGGTGCCCTCCGCCAGAATGTCGGCATAGTCCTCAAGGGTCATGCCGCCCACCACCGAGAGGACCATGCGATCCGGGTCAGCCAGCTCATGGCGGATAGGCTCGCAGACCTGGGCCACCTGCCCCGGTTTGACGGCCAGAACCACCAGGTCGGCGGCCGCAGCCACCTCGGTGCCTGAGTGCATGGGCCGCACACCCAGCTGCGCCGCACGCCCCACCAGCCGGTCATAGTGGGCTGCGCAGGCCACAATCCGGCCGCCGGGCAGCACACCAGCGTCGACCAGCCCCTGGGCCATGGCCTGGGCCATGTTGCCGTATCCGATGAATCCGAGAGTCAATGAGTCCGTGTTCATGCCCTCAAGTCTAGCCGCGCGCCGGGAAGAGCCCCTCCAGATCGCCGCGCCCCAGGGCCAGCCGGTAGAGGTGGGCGAAGACCCTGTCCCCGTGCAGGCCGTCGTGCTCGAACTCGTTGGTCACCCAGGCATGGGCGTGGCCCACGCGCGAGAGAGTGTCCAGCTGGAGCTCGGAGGGCACATAAAGGTCGTCGGCATAGACCGCGGCCTGCAGGGGAACCTGATTGTCGGCCAGGCGCTCGGGATCGTACAGGTGACCCCAGGAACCCTCCTCCATGAGCAGGCTGACCGCCGGGCCGAAGGGGCGCAGGGCCGCCTCCTGCTCGAACATCCAGGGGAAGATCGCCTCCCCGGTGAACATGAGCGGGCGGGCAGCGGTGTCGAATTCGGGGCGGGTGTCGCGCACCCGCTGCCCTGCCCAGCGCAGGGGGCCGCAGTTCCCGTCGGCGTAGATGAACTCCTGCAGGGGCCAGTAGAGCGGGCTGACCGAGGTGGCCGCCCGCACCCCCTCCAGGAAAGTCTGCGAGAGGGTGGCCCGGGAGCTGCTAGCACTGGAAACGGGCAGGCTGCCGTCGCCATCCAGGAAGGCCGTGTCCAGCAGCCAGTGAAGGCGCTCGAACCCGCCGCTCTTGCCCAGGTCCGCGCCCAGAGTCTGCAGCCGCTCCACACTCAGGGGGTCGCCGCCGGGCAGGACCACATCGCCCTGGGCCAGCCGGTCGGCAATAGCTGCCACACGGTCTTGATCCCCCGGATAGCGCTGGTAGAAAGCCTGGGACCGTTGGGCCATTTTGGCGAATGTGTGGGAGAAGAGCTCATAGGCATCCGTGAGGATGTGCGGCACGCCCCCGGCAGTGAAGGCCGCAGCAAGCCCTTGCGGGAAGTTCGACAGGTAGGCCAGGGTCAGGAAGCCGCCGAAACTCTGTCCAAGGGCCACCCAGGGACGGCCGGCGAAGACCGTACGACGCAGGTGCTCGAAGTCCCGGATGATGGAGTCCGCCAGAAAATGCTTCAGATAGTCGGCCTGGGCCCGGGGCTCGCCTAGGGAGGCCATGGTGGAGCCGTCGATGGCGCTGGACCGGCCTGTACCCCGCTGGTCGGGCAGGACAATGCTGAAGTGGCGTAAAGCCTCGGCCATCCACCCGTCGGCAGTGGCGTTCAGCGGCCGTGGGGCGCCCGAGCCGGGTCCGCCCTGCAGGTAGACCAGCAGCGGCAGGTCGTCGTGGATGTGCTCGGGTGCGCAGACCACGCGGTAGAAGCAGCGGATGACCGCCTGGTCCGAATGGTCTTCGGCTCGCCAGACGCCAGGTTCACTGCCCGCCCAGTCCAAGGGAACGGGGATGGACCCCTCCCGAACGTAGAGTCCCGGCAGATAGTATCCCTGGTTGGTCATGCGCTGGCTCCTTTCTTTGAGATCAGTCGGGTTCATTGTCTCCGGGCGGTTGGACCTGGCTTGTGTGTTGTTGGCGGGCTGGGTGGTAGGGTGAAAAGCGGGGGACGTCGAGAAGACGACTGGCTTGCGTCAGGATTCGTGCAATCTGTTGCACGGACTGACGTTGAGCAATGGGTGGCTTTCCGACAGACAGAACTTTATTCGGTAAGCGGTTCTGATTCCGCTTGGTGTTTGGTGAAGGGGTTTTGGTTTCATGCATCTGGTTTCCCGTCTGCGTCGCATCCTGGCGATGATGACCGTCCTGATGAGCCTGCTGGCAGGCTTGGGCGTCGCATCCGCCCAGGCGGACGCTCCCATACTCACCGGGGGGGGGGGGGTCGTCAGACCCCTCGCGTAGCTAACCAAACCCCCGGCACTCTCCCCAGCAACGCAACCAGCACACCACTACCCAAACCATCACCGCTGACACCTTCCTCACCATTAAGCACCACCACACCAAACCCGGACACCCCGTCATCGCCGACAAGCAGCCCAGGCAACACAGGATCCGCTTCAACCAAGCCATCCGATAAGACGGATGATCAAGCTTCGCACATGGTGCGCTTCGACCCAGCCGACGAAAGCAAGCCAACACAATCAACCGTGAAAACCGGCACCCTCGCCACTCCCCCGCAACAGAACCCGCAACGTCAAGGCTTCCGATTCGACGGATGGACACGTGACGGCCAGCCCTTCGACTTCCAGACCCCCATCCTCCAGGACACCACCCTGAAAGCCCAATGGACGAAAATCACGGACTGGACACTGAGCCCTGACCACGGGCCCGCCTCCGGCGCCCGGCTGACCATCAACCTGCCCAGCCCGCGGGAACCCTACTACACCAGCATCCAAAGCGCAGGAGACCGGTTTATCGGTCTGACCGGGGACGGCCACATCTACACCTGGACGCAAGACGGCACACCCGTACAATTTCCTCTCCCCACCCAGGCTCCCAACGGGTTCCACTACCTGCAGGCCGCAGCCGACAGCCAATGGCAAGCTGCTCTCGGATCCGACCAGCAGATATACACCTGGACCAACGGACAGCCCACGCCCACCATCCTCGAGACCAGCAAGAACACCAAATTCACCAGCATCAGCATCAACGACGACCGGCTGCTGGCCGTTGACCGGCAAGGACAGATCCACACCTACCAGTCCGGTCAGAACCCGAACCCGAACACGAAATGTATAGAGCAGGCAGCAACCAGCCTGCCCGGAAAGACGCAATCCGTCACAGCCGTCGCCTCCAGCAGCCGGATCCTCGCCCTGGACTCGGACGGGCAAGCCTGGACCTGGGACACGAGCAACACCGGCAACATCAAACCCGAACGCATCAAACAAAACCCGGGCATGCGCATCATCCAAGCCCAAGCCCTCAACCAAGAGTTCCTCCTCCTGGACGCAGAAAGGCAGATCAATTACCTGGCTGACAGCGCGACCAGTTCGACAGCGGTCAGCCTGCCGGAACGCATGAAAGCCAACTCGATCAGCGCCAACGATAGCCAGGCCGTCATCACCGACACGGACGGCCACCTTTGGGCCTGGAAGCCGGGCGAAGCACCCATGCGTATGGACAACGGGAGCCAGCAGTACATGCAGGCCGCCGAAGCCGGCAGCAGGATCACTGCCATAGACGGGCAAGGCAACTTGTTCACCTGGGGCCTGAACCCTCACAGTGATCAGGGCAAGCCTGCAAGAATCGCCACTATCACAACGTTCACACTAGAATCAGCCAGCATGAGCGGCCAGGCATTGACGCTCAGCAAAACAGACGACACCTGGCAGGTAGAAGCTCCAGCCCATAAGCCCGGACCAGTCATCATCACTATCACAGGCAGACAAGATGGCCAGCCATTCACCAGGAGCCTCAAGTACACCGTCGATCGGCCGCTGTTAAGGGATGTCCAACAGGGTTCCACCCACACGGTCACTTTTGATACAGCCGGAGGAGGCCAGGCACCGGAACCCCAGCAAGTCGGCTACCCGTACGGTAGGGTGAAGCGGCCCTCCCCCGACCCGACGCGCGCTGGTTACCAGTTCTACGGATGGTTCATAGGCGAAGTCGCCTACGACTTCAGCAAGCCCGTCACCAAGGACCTCAGACTTACTGCACATTGGTCGTCAAACAAATGGACAATAAGCCCTGATACGGGCAGCCAAATCGGCGGTGAAAGGACCACCATTACCCCACCAACCAATACAAACGGTATCAAGTTCAACCAGATCAGCAGCTCAAACACTGGTTCATTCTCCCTGGCTGTGGGCAGCGACGGGAACGCGTACGCCTGGGGAGACAACACGTATGGCCAGCTCGGCGACGGGACGGCCAAAAACTCCAGATATACGCCGGTCATGGTACAGAAACCTGATCGCAAGACGTATCCAGATCTGCCAACGAATTTCACCTACGTACAGGTCAGCGCCGGAGGTCGGCATTCGTTGGCCGTGGGCAGCGACGGATACGTCTACACTTGGGGAAACAACAATTGGGGCCAACTCGGCAACAACACGAAAACGGATTCGCATGTTCCTGTGCGCGTACGCGACCCCGGCAGCCCTACTGACGAGAGCAGAGGACTAAAGGCCGTACAAGTCAGCGCAGGATATTGGCATTCGCTGGCTCTAAGCAGCGACGGATACGCATACGCCTGGGGATGGAACTGGTATGGCCAACTCGGCAACAACACCAGCGGTTCCAGTGAGTATTCGCCTTTCCCGGTACTCGTGCGCACTCCCGACAGCCCTGCTGATGAGAGTATAGGGCTGAAAGCCATACAGATCAGCGCCGGATACGATCATTCAATGGCCGTGGGCAGCGACGGATATGCATACGCCTGGGGATGGAACGTCAAGGGCCAACTCGGTAACAACACCATCAACGACAGCTACGGTGGAAATCCTTTTCCTGTGCGCGTGTGCGACCCCGCCAACCCTACTGATACGAGCAAAGGACTGAAAGCCTCACAGGTCAGCGCCGGATACTGGCATTCGCTGGCTCTGGGCAGTGACGGATATGCATACTCCTGGGGATACAACTGGTATGGTCAGCTCGGTAACAACACAAAAACGGATTCGTATGTTCCTGTGCCCGTGCGTGACCCCGCCAACCCCACTGATACGAGCAAAGGATTAAAAGCCACACAGATCAGTGCTGGATACTGGCATTCGCTGGCCGTGGGCAGTGACGGATACGTGTACGCATGGGGAAACAACGGAAACGGTCGGCTCGGCGACGGCACCACTAACGGTAAGTTAGCTCCCGTGTCGGTGATGTTCAACCTGCAACCGGTGATCGCCGCAGCCAAGTTCGACACCAGCCCCGGCACACATCTGACTCCTGTCAGCAACAGCAACAGCGTCACAGTGCTCACGCCTGCACATCTGCCAGGCACGGTCACGGTCAGCGTGGACTACACGATGGGCGGCGCGGGAAACACACTGACCGACACGTCCCTCAGATACACGTACACACCTGCAGGCGTGCTCCCTCAGGCCGGCGGTGAGGGCATTCTGCTGGCCCTGGCCACCGGCATGACGGGCATGGGTGGGGTTCTGGCATCCCGCCGCCATAGGCGAGAAACGCAGCAACTCCTACATACTTCACACGAGTAAGAAGGCCGGTAGATGGGTCAATTCCCGTCCACCCGCCTCAATGGGGGCGCATGGAGGAAAGTGTCATACAAGGCTCAATCCCCAAGGAGCCGACACTCCTCCTGCGCCCCCACCACACTTCTATCGACGACAATACGGGCGAGCCGCTCTCGTTTCCGCCTGAGACAGATATTGACGTGGCCAGACTCACTAAGGTCACATGACTCCAAGCCAGCTCAGCTCTCATCCTTGCCTCACGGCTTGGCATAATTGCTTTGAACAACAGCATTCCACCAACTGAGGATGATTATTGTCACGGGACTGCTGAGCTAGTTTATGTGTATTGTTTGCCGGATGGGTGGTATGGTGAAAAACAGGGGTAACGAAAAGACGGCTGGCTTCCGCCATGGTTCCTGCGATCCGGTACAGATCCGGCGTTGAAAGAAAGGACAGCTTTCCGAAAAAAGACGACATTTATCAGCGAGCTGTTGGCTTCGCTTGGTGTTTGGTGAAGGGGTTTACAAGTCATGCACCTGGTTTCCCAACTGCGTCGCATCATGGTGATGATGATCGTCCTGCTGGGCCTGCTGGCAGGCCTGGGCATCGCATCGCCCAGTCGGACGCTCCTATCCTCACAGGGGGGCTTCAGACCCCTCGTGTATCTGAGCAAACTCCCGCCACTCTCCACAGCAACGCAACCAGCACGCCACTACCCACACCATCACCACTGACACCTTCCTCACCGTTAAGCACCACGACACCAAGCCCAAACACCCCGTCATCGCCGACCGGAACGCCTGACACCACATGATCCGCTTCAACCAAGCCATCCGATAGTGATGATCAAACTCCGCACATGGTGCGCTTCGACCCCGACGACGGCAGCAAGCCAACACAGTCAACCGTGAAAACCGGCACCCTCGCCACTCCCCCGCAACACAATCCGCAACGTCAAGGCTTCCGGTTCGACGGGTGAACACTCGACGGCCAGCCTTTCGACTTCCAGACCCCCATCCTCCAGGACACCACCCTGACAGCCCAATGGTCGAAGACCACGGACTGGACGCTGAATCCGGACCACGGGCCCGCCTCCGGCGCCCGGCTGACCATCAGCCCACCCAGCCCGCAGGAACCCTACTACACCAGCATCCAAAGCGCAGGAAACGAGATCGTAGGCCTGACCGGCGACGGCCGCATCTACACATGGACGCAGGACAACACACCCATGCAGGTTCCCACTCCTGCCCAGGCTCCCGGCGGGTTCCGCTACCTGCAGGTTGCAGCCGGCAGCCGATGGCAGGCCGCCCTCGGATCCGACCAGCAGATATACACCTGGACCCGCGGACAAGCGACACCCACGATTCTTGATACCGGCCAGAACACCAAGTTCACCAGCATCAGCATCAACGGCGGCCGGCTGCTGGCCGTCGACCGGCAGGGACAGGTCCACGCCTACCAGGCCAGCCAAACCGACGGTCCGAACATGAAACCCACAGAACAAGCCACAGTCGACCTGCCCGGTCAGGCTCAGGCAGTACTCTCGGCCGCCACCAGCAGCCGGACCCTCACCCTGGACGCGGACGGGCAGGCCTGGACCTGGCATGCGAGCAACACCGGCAACGTCGAACCCGAACGCATCAGGCAGGACCCGGGCATGCGCATTCTCCAGGCCCAGGCCCTCGACCAGGGGTTCCTCCTCCTGGACGCAGAAAGGCAGATCCATTACCTGGCCGACAACACGACCAGCCCCACAGCGGTCAGCCTGCCGGAACGCATGAAAGCCAACTCGATCAGCGCCAACGACAGACAGGCCGTCATCACCGACACGAACGGCCACCTCTGGGCCTGGAAGCCAGGCGAAACACTCACCCGAGCGGACGACGGGAACCAGCACTACATGCAAGCCGTCAAGACAGGCAGCAGGATCACCGCCATCAGCACGAAGGGCAACATACTCACGTGGAGCCTGGACGGGCAAGGCAAGCGCGGCCAGCCGGCAAGACCCGACACCGCATAGGCACCCACACTGGAATCAGCCGGCATGGACAGCCAGCCGCTCAACCTCACCAAGAACAACGACGCCTGGCAGACAGACATACCCGCCCACAAGCCGGGACAAGCCACCATCACACTCGCCGGCAGACAGGACGGCCAGCCCTTCACCAAAAACCTCAACTACACCGTCGACCAGACGCTGACCAGAGGCACTGAGCAAAAATCCACGTTTACGGTCCACTTCGACACGGACGGAGGAAAACCCGAACCAGCAAACCAGGAATTCCCGACCCCGAACGGCAGGGCGAAGCGGCCCTCCCCCGACCCTGCGCGTGAGGGCTACCAGTTCGACGGATGGTTCACCGGCGAAGTCGCCTACGACTTCAGCAAACCCGTCACCAAGGATCTGACCCTGACCGCCAAATGGACCTTCAAAGACCCCAACAATACATGGAAAATCAACCCCGACCAGGGCAGCCGGCTCGGCAACGAAACCACCATCCTCACCCCGCCAGACACCAGCCGAGGCATCAGGTTCAGCCAGGTCAGCGGATCATCATACGACAGTAGGAGATCCTATGGTTTTTCCTTGGCTGTGGGCAGCGACGAGAACGCCTACGCATGGGGAGACAACTGGTATGGCCAACTCGGCGACGGGACAACCACTCAAAGGACTACACCGGTCAAGGTGAGCAAGCCTGAAGGCACACCCGCGGACTTCACCTACGTGCAAGTCAGCGCCAGAAGTCGGCATTCGCTGGCCCTGGGCAGCGACGGCAACGCCTACGCCTGGGGAGACAACGGCGATGGCCAGCTCGGCGACGGGACAGACACCAGCCGTACTACGCCGGTCAAAGTAGGGAAGCCTACAGACACGACCGCGGATCTCACCTACACACAGGTCAGCGCCGGGAACGATCATTCGCTGGCCGTGGGCAGCGACGGAAACACCTGGGCATGGGGATGCAACCAGGATGGCCCGCTCGGCAACAACACTGTCAGCTGGTACGGTGACGTGAATCCTGTTCCTCCGCGCGTGCGCGACCCCGCCAACCCCACCGACAAGAGCATAGGACTGAAAGCCACACAGGTGAGCGGCGGATTCCATCATTCGCTGGCCGTGGGCAGCGACGGGAACGCCTACGCCTGGGGATGGAACGACAATGGCCAGCTCGGCGACGGCACCACAAACACCAAGTCGGCTCCTGTGCCGGTGGCGTTCAACCTGCAGCTGGTGATCACCGGCGTCAGATTCGACCAGACACCCGTATCAGGTTTGACGCGCGGCGACGGCAGCAGCGTCAGCGTGACAACGCCCGCACACCAGCCGGGCACGGTCACAGTCAGCGTGGACTACACGCTGGGCGGCGCACCCCAAACGCCCGACACCTCCCTCAGGTACACGTACCTGCCTGCAGGCGTGCTCCCCAAGGCAGGCGGGGAAGGCATCCTGCTCGCCCTCGCCACGGGCATGACCGGCATGGGCGGGGTCCTCGCCTCACGCCGCCACAGAAGGGAACAACGCCAACTGCTACACACTTCGCACGAGTAAGAACGGCCGGGCGGCGTATCAATCCCCCCGCCCCCGGCCCATACAGGGGGAGCAGGGAGGAAACGCCAATCAAGGCTCAAACCTCAAGAGAGCCGACACCTCCTCCCGCGCCCCCACCACACTTCTGCAGGCGGAAGCCGAGGGCAGGCATGCACGCCCCCGCCCCCGCCCGGGAGAGGAGGGAAACACGGCCAGGCCAGCCAAAAGGCTCAACAGCCTCCAGCCAGCCCGGCCGCTGTCCATCTCCCTATCCCAGCATAATCGCGCAAACAGCAGCTTCATCCCCGAGCATTCAACCTCGCTCGCCTTCACTCAAAGCCAAGCCTCGACGGGCCATGCTGTGAAAGTTGCGGTATCGTTACCGCACTGATATAACTGAAGGCTGTCAGAACCGTTCGCCTGCCCATGGCGGCGGTCAGGCAACCGCCGAGGTCGGCAGTCCGGCCCGGCGGCCGACCACTTCGACGAAAGGCCATGATGGCGTACGCGACGATCAGGGATGTGGCCCAACGGGCCGGAGTCTCCGTATCGACGGTCTCCCGAGCCCTCAACGACTCCGGGCGCATCTCCCCCGCCACACGACAGCGCATCAACCAGGTCATCCACGACCTGCACTATGTGCCGGACTCCCGGGCCCGATCCATGCACTCCGCACACTCGCGCACCATCGGCCTGCTCATCCCCGACATCCGCAACTCCTACTTCGCGGACCTGGCCTACCTGATCCAGGGCCAGCTGCTCAACCATGGCTTCCAGACCCTGATCTGCACCTCCACCCAGGGCGACCCCGGCGAGGACCGGGCCCAGGTGCGCAACCTACTGGGCCAACACATCGACGGAGCCATCATCGTGCCCGGGCCGCGTTCCTCGCACACCCTGGAGGAGCTGACCAGACGCGGACTGCCCCTGGTCTGCGTGGACCGTGCCGCCGAGGGTGCCGCCGGACGCGACGGACGGACCATCCCCTGCGTGGACGCCGACCCCGAGCCCGGCCTGAGGCAGGCCCTTAAAGATCTGCACGCCGAAGGCCACCGACGCATCACCCTGGTGCCCGGGCCCCTCAAGGAATCGGCCACCTTCCGCGAACGCCTGAACGTCTACCGGGACCTGCTGGCAGACATCGAGGGCATGGACGACCCCCTGTCCGACCAAGTAGAGCCCGGCACCTTCGACCCCGACATGATCGACCTCTGGGCCCGGCAGGGCATCACCGGCGTGCTCTTCGGATCCTCCCTGGATGCCATACGCGCCATCAAAACGGCCCAGTCCCAAGGAATCGGCATCGGCGAGGACCTGTCCATGATCACCTTCGACGACCTGCCCGTCTTCCGCATCCTGACCCCGGCCGTGTCGACCATCTCCCAGCAGATCGACACCATGGGGACCCGCTGCGTGGACATGCTCCTGGCTCTGATGGCAGGCTCGCCCGTGCGGTCGGTCCGGTTGCAGACCAGCTACCGCCACTGCGCCTCGGTGGGTCGCCCGCCCGCACACACCGGCCAGGATCCCTGAACCTGTCACAGCGTGATCATCAAGGCGGACAAGCTCATCAAGGAACGGAGAAACATGATTCAAGATATGGCGGCGGCACCCGACCAGGTGCTCAAGGGACTGGATACCATCACGGGATCCATCTCGGTGGTCGGGTCCATGAATGCGGACTACACCGTCAACACCGACCGGCTGCCCAAGCCCGGCGAGACCATCAACGGGGGTCCCCTGCAGGTGCTGCCCGGGGGCAAGTCGGCCAACCAGGCGGCGACCGCGGCCCGCATCGGCGCGCAGGTCAGGCTCTTCGGGGCCGTGGGATCCGACTCCAACGCCGACTTCCTGCTGGGGCAGCTGGGCAACGCCGGGGTGGACGTCTCCCATGTGATGACCGTGCCGGGAGCCAGCGGAACCACAGTCATCACCGTGGACGCGCGCGGCGAGAACACCATCGTCTACTCCCCCGGCTCCAACGGCAAGGTGGATGTGGACTACGCCCACCGCTCCCGCCAGGCCCTGACCTCGGCCAAGGTGCTGGGCCTGTGCCTGGAGAGCCCCATCGAGACGGTCACCGAGGTCGCGCGCATGGGCCACGAGGCAGGCATGACCGTGCTGCTCAACGACTCCCCCTTCCGCGCCGACCTGCCCGCCGACCTGATCGCCAACTCGGACCTGATCCTGGTCAACGAGCATGAGATGGCCCAGCTGCTGGGCATCGACGAGCCCGAGAACGGCGACTGGCTGGGGGCCGACTGGGACCGGATCAACCAGACCATGCAGGACTTCGGCTTCCACCGGGCCATCGTCACCCTGGGCGGCGAGGGATCCATGGTGCTGGACCAGGGCCAGACCTACCGGATTCACGCCGTGCATGTAGACGCCGTGGACACCACCGGCTGCGGGGACGCCTTTATGGGCACCGTGCTGGCCGGCCTGGCCTCCGACATGACCCTGGTGCAGGCCGCCCAGCTGGCCTCCTACGTCTCCGCCTACGCTGCCACCGGACAGGGGGCGCAGGCCTCCTACGGCACGGCCGAGCAGATTCGGCTGCGCTTCTCCTGAGATTGGGTGCCCTCCCCTGCGTTGTCAGGCCGACGAACCGTTGCAGAATGCACGACGATTCGTCGGCCTGACTGGTATCTGTGGAATACAGGCTGGATGGATGGATATGGGGTGCATACTTGTTGCCGGTTGCCAATTGCCGGTTGAGCACAAATGTGGAATCCATATGGAACCCAAACTCATTGCCGACTGAGCGCAAGTCTGCGATCCGCTCTCACTGCCTGTTGAATCCAAGCACAGAATCCATACTTATTGCCAGTTAAAGCCCTCCAAGGGTTGGGACGTGCATTGGGGTACGCATACGTCTCGGCCGTGCATGCTATGCAGAAAGCCATTCCATGTAAGAATGCGTGTACATAAGAATGCATGTACAGCACCACGGCAAGGAACGGTACTAGGCCTCCCAAAGCCAAAGCGGCTAGACCGATAACGGCAATCGCCATCTGCAAAGCCGCCATCTTCCGACTCACTATCTTCCGACTCGCCATTCAGCACCCACTTCCGATTGCGACTGCTCCGACTTATCCACTTTGAGACAGCCTGGGCCCACATTTGACCACATCATCCCTCGGACTGATGGCACCTCCCTCCGCCCCCGAATAGTGTTCATTCCATGAACACAGTCAGTCAAACAGCGCAGCGACCAATCACCAGGTCCAACAATCGAACGCTGCTGACTGACGCTCTCTTCGCCATCCTTCTGTTGCTTCTAGTGAGCGGCTCCACCGCCAATCTCAAAGATGGAGCCCTGATCCCCTTGCAGGAAAACCTAACCCTGATGTGGACGGTCCTGCTCATAACCCCTGCCGTTATCCGTCGTCGATTCCCCGACCTGGCAGCCTGGCTCTTCGTTGCTGTGGCTCTGGCTCAGCTTTTCTTGGGACCAGCCATCATGCCCGCCCATGCAGTCTGCCTGGTTATGGTCTATTCCTGTCTGCTCTACGGACGCCCATCCTTGCGTCGACTCTACCTGACCTTGGCCTGGGTCATGACGCCCTTGTCCAGCCTTATCTTCACATTGGTCGATTTGGGGTTTCTGCCTCCGGGAAGAGCACAGCCGAACCTCACCTCTATGTGGCCGATCTCATTCAGAGAACTGGCGACCACCTTCCTATCGAATTTTCTGATCGAAGGGCTTTTACTGCTCGTAGCCATCGTCGCAGCCTACTGGACGCGGACCAGGCGAGATGCCCTTGACGAGGCTCGTCGACGCAACCACGCTCTGGCCCTGCAGGCAGAACAGAGCGCTGCCCTGTCCGCCAGCGCTGAGCGGGCCCGCATAGCTCGTGACATGCATGATGTCGTCGCCCACACACTGTCCATCGTCATCGTGCAGGCCGATGCCGGCAGATACGCAGCCACTGCCGATGCGAGCCTAGCCCTCAAGACTATGCGCACCATCGATCAAGAGAGCCGTCGCGCCCTACGCGAGCTGAGCTCTCTCTTCGGCAAACTCAAATCACCGACCAACCCAGCGGCCGAAACCAGCCAAAAAACAGCGGATTCCCCTCCCGGTCAACACCCGTCTTCCCTACCACCAACCGACCCTGCCGACATCCATACCCTTGACCAATCTCAAACAACCACCCAAACGAATTCCCCTCGTCAATCCGCGAACGCTCATGATCCGAATCCACCCGGAACGGATCGCACTCAGCCAAGCCAAGCCAGCGACTATCTTCACACAGGCAAAGAGACTCCAGCTGCTAACACTGCCAAGGCTAACGTTGATACGGCCGACAATGCGTGTATTTGGTCCTCAGATGCCACCTCTTCAAGCAATCCGCCGACCAGCTACGAATCATGGACAAACTTGATAGATGCCGCCCAACTTGCTCAGCCAGAATCTCAATTCAACCGACGCCTCGAAGGCCGACCCCACCCAGAAAAGTTGGATCGCAGCCGCGCCATGACTGCTTATCGGGTCCTCCAAGAAGCCTTGACCAACGTTCGCAAGCATGCCGCTCCGGCTTCGGATGTGCTGATTGAAGAACAGTGGCTCACAGACGGTCTGTGCCTCACCATTGACGACCACCCGCTCGACCATGCCACTACCAATTCAGATTCTCCGCCGCAGATGGATCGACCTGAGCATTCAGATTTCGGCCTTTTGGGAATGCACGAACGACTGACTTCCCTGGGTGGCAGCCTTCAAGCTGGTCCCAAGCCAGAAGGCGGTTACCACCTCCAGGCGCGGATTCCTTTTGCTGCTCCGCCAAAACCCGACCCTGAAGCAGGAATACACGTCAACCGACAAACGCAATGGTCCTTGCGTTCGATTGTCTCCACGCTCTTCGTTTGGTTCCAACGCCATCCGTTGACGGCAGACCTGGGTCTGGTAATCGGAATCGTATTGGTAGAAAATCCAGGTCAAGCTCTTGCCATAGCACCTGTCACTCCCCAATATGATCCAGGCCGGCCAGCAAGAATCATTGCCACACTAGCTATCGCTTTGCCCCTGATTGTGCGCAGGGTCCGTCCCGGCATTTGCGCCGCCATAGTAGCTGCAGTTGCCGCCCTGCTGCTCCTTTTCTCGCCCTGGCTACCAGAAGCTGCAGCCTTATCCCCAATCGCCGTCTATTCAGCAATGGTTTACGGTAAAGACACCACCAGGCGCTGGGTTCCGTTCGCGGTCATCACAGATATGGTTTTGTGGACTGTCAGATGTGCAGTCAATAACCAAGGGTGTCCCACCATTTTGTCCTACATAACAAAAGGACCAGCAGAAGCCTCTTTTTCTGCATCCCATTTAGCGCTTTTCATAGTGATGGCCGCGCCGGCCTTGATCTGTCTGCTGACCATTCTGATTGCCTCACGCCGACGCACTCGTGGTTCGGTTCTGCTTCTCCAGCAGGAGCGCGAGCGCGCGCTAAACCAGACCTTGCAGGAAAGCCAGGCTCTGGCAGCCAATCAAGAGCGTGAACTTATCGGCGCCACCATGCAGGTAGAGGTGGCCGCCACACTGAATACAGTCATTGCATCCACCGGCAAGGCCATCGCCGAGTTGAACGATTATCGAGCCAAGGAGGTGGACCCTCACCCAGAACAGGTAGCGCAAGCCTTCGGCGACATTGCAACCCAAGGACGCCAGGCCCTGGCTCGCATGCGACAACTGCTCACTGTCCTGCGTCACAGTTCCAGTACTGATTTGCGTTCAGACAATGACACCACCGACGTGTCAGACGTGAGCACCAATTCAGACAGGAACCATATGGTCGATCCCACCCACAAGACCGCACCATTGCCGGCTCTTCACCCAGCCAAACCCTTGCCAGTAGATCTTGACGATCGGCTTGACAACCCTCCGCAACATTCGCAACAGGATAAGGAATCAAAGCGCGTCCAATCGGACCAACCGGACTGCAGACATGAGCGTTCTTGATGATGTGCACCTCCTATGGCGAGCACACAGGAAATGGATACACAGGAAATGAACACAGCAGGCAATGAGCCCAGCAGAAGAATCGAGCATTCTATGAATCACGGACCGGAAGATCAGCCCAGCCCAGGAATCAACGACAGAAGCGGATCACTTCACCATTTGGTAGTGGCTCCGTCAACAGTTATTTCGGTAACAATCACTCAGACAGCCATTGCTTAGACAACACTCAGTCAGACAGCGATTACCTTGGCTACAAATTGAGACCAGTCGCAATTCCTAGCCACACTCGACTCAGATAAAATCGAATGGTGGCGCTGACCATCATCTAGCGGAAAGAAGCAGGCAGTTATGGAACGGACCGAACCCATCAGCGTTGCCATCGTGGATGACCAGGATCTGGTCCGGGCTGGCTTTGCCATGGTCATCGGCTCCCAGGATGACATGACCGTGGTTGGCCAAGGCGCGGACGGCGATCAAGCGGTGGACCTGGCTTCACGCCTGCGGCCTGATGTGATCCTCATGGATGTCCGAATGCCCGGCATGGATGGTTTGACAGCCACCCGCCGGATCACTGCTCTGTCGCCTGACCGTCCGGAGCCCAGGGTCATTGTGCTGACCACCTTCGATCTTGAAGAATACGTCATGGCTGCCATAAAAGCCGGCGCATCAGGATTTCTGCTCAAGGATACCGAACCTGAAACCCTCTTGTCCTCCATCCGTACAGTTCACCAGGGCAATGCGATCATCGCCCCTTCGGCTACAAAACGCCTAATCGAGCATATGGCTCATGACAAGCCTGAGACCAAATCCATGCCATCGGGCTCAACCTATCGCGATCCCGAAGCGGACCTGCTCACTGATCGCGAGTTGCAGGTCCTGGCTCTCATAGCCCAAGGCCTGAGCAACCAGGAGATTGCCGACAATCTGGGGATCTCACTGCCCACGGTGAAAACCCATGTCACTCACATTCTCCAGAAAAACAATGCCCGCGACCGTGTCCAAGCAGTGGTCTTCCCTTACGAAAACCATCTGGTATGAACACGGCCATCAAGCAGTATCAATCATCACTGAGCGCCTCAATGGGTGAAACCTTAACTGCCTCCCTGGCTGGCAGCACACTGGCTGCCACCGCAGCCAGCAAGGCCACCGGCAGTACCAGCGCAAAAGCCGACCATGGCACGGTGAAGGTCACGGATCCTAAGGGAACAAAGACCTGATAGGCTCCTATCCACCCGAATAGCATTCCTAGAACGATTCCAGCCAGACTGGCTCCTAGGGCAATCATGCAGGCTTCGACTCCCAAGGATCGGCGAACCTGGACGCTGCTCATGCCGATTGCTCTAAGCGTGGCGGTCTCACGACGGCGTTCCAGCACCGACATCATCAAAGTGTTGGAGACCCCTATGAGGGCGATAATGACCGCAACGCCCAGCAATGCCACCATGATCGCCAGCAAGGAATCGATTCTTTCGCCCCATAGTCTCTTTTGCGTCAGCCCACCGCTGATAGCCATGTCGTCATGCTCTCCGACAGCCTGACGTATGTCATCCAAGAGCAGTGCGGCATCACGATCTCTCTGCGTCCTGATCCAGATTTCATGCGTCTCGGTGTTTATCCCAGCGACATTCTGGGGATCCGTGATTGCATAGACGCCACTGGTATCCAGCCCGCCGAATCCGGCAAAGACCCCGGTCAATGTTCTTCTTGTAACTGACTCTTTTCCACGTTCATCGTCCGCCTGAGGATCAGCTATCGACAACTTCAACTGACTTCCGCTCCGGTAACCGGAATACTTGGAAATCGTTCTGGTCGATACCAGCAGTGCATCCGACCTTTGCATACCCAGACCCAGATCGGCATGAAGCACACGCCTGATACGTGAAGCATCCAAGGCATAGACAGTCATGGAATCTTGTGAGGGACCTCCCGACTCGACCTTGGCATTGAATCTCTGCACCAGCTCTGCATCAGCAACACCTTTGATCCGCTCAATGGCCCGCACATTATTCTTGTTCAGCCCCTGGCCAGATATTTCAATATCCAAGGAATAACGCTGATCAATATCCTTGGCCAAGGTCCGTTTAGTGGTTACCGCACCTGTAGCTAGAGTGGAGACCAGGGTTACGCCAATCAGCAGAGCAACACCTGTGGCAGCTACTCGTGAGGGATTTCGAGCGATATTCGCCACTCCAACCCTGCAAGATGGTCCAATCCGGGACACAGGTCTACCCAGGCAACGCAGAAGAGATGGAATCCATCGACGCGCACCGATCAGCGCACCCAGAAAAATCAGCAAAACACCCAATACTGCGAGACCCAGCAAGAGTTCCTGCTGATTACTGGTCTGGACTGTATCGCCGGTGTTTGTCCTGACTAGCTCCCTGACGCGCCAAGAGGACCAGATCACGAACGCTATGCCAATGACCGCCAACAGGATGCTGATCAGCAGACCGGTCCGTTTCCTGTTTCCTTGCTCCTGATAATCCAGTGGCTGCAGGGCTTCAAGCGGTCTGACTTTGATAGCCGTACGCGTAGACCCAAAGGCAGCCACCAAGGTTGCCAGAACGCCAAGCGCAAATGGAACCAAAAGGGCAGCAGGAGTAAGCAGAAGTGCAAGCTCCATGGTGCCCGAATGCAAACCAAGGCAACCGGCAAGACCCATCAAGCCCATGGCCAGCAGGATGCCAATCAAGGACGATATGACACCAAGAAGCAGTGCCTGCTGCAGCACGCCTAACCTGATTTGCCGTCGATCCGCACCAATAACCCTCAGCAGGGCCAGATACCTGCGCTGTCTGGCCACCATGATCTGGAAGGTGTTGGCAATCACCAAGGCAGCCACCACCATGGCCAGCACACCGAAAGTCATGAGGAAGACAGTCATGATGTTCACACCATTGCCAGTCTGGTCACTGAGCAGCCTGTCCTCCATGGCGCGACGGCCCTCCAACCGTTATCCGTCAGGAACGTATCGACTGATGTCATGCAGAGTGTTCTGAAGTTCCTTGCCTTGGCCATTAACCAACAGATAGATGTTTTCCAAAGGAGGGGACTCCGGTCCAACCATTCCCACCTTAGTCAGCAGACGACCAATCCGAGAACCCGTCAGCACCACAGCTCCGCCGAAGTCGTCGTACTGTCCACCACGGCTCTTGCTGATACCTGAGATGGTCAAGTTCACAGAACCTTGGTCAACAAGGCGTTCTTTATTTGAAGAATCCTGAGCACTGTCACTTTCTGGGAGCATCAACGGGGATAGATGGAGGCGCACTTTATCACCAAGGCTGGCCTGTAGCCTGTCAGCGACGGAACGCGGCAGTACCACCTGATCGTCTGAATCCGGCCATTGTCCCCGATCCAAATCGATAGGCATGAGCTCCTGCCTGGCACCCATAATGGCCAGAATCCCCTTGCTGGACCGACCGTTTGCTTCCGTATCCACCATGAGGTTGACATCGGGGCGCAGACCACGAACCCCCTGCAGTTTCGACAACCCCCTGCTATCGAACTCGTCGAACAGAATTGGCTTGTCCTGATCCCTTCTGGCTGTCACAGCATAGTTGGCTTGGCCGGCATCCATGCTGATCTCGCGACGCATGGAGGCATTCGCCACGTTGCCAAAAAGAAGTGTCAGGCACATAAAGAGGGTGCCGATCACGATGGCCAGACCAGCCGGCATCATCATTCGTGCATCGCGCTTCATCATCGTACGGGTTATGCGCCACACAATGCACCCCCTAGTCCTGTACCCGGGAATAGTCAGCAGCGCCAGCCGAAACTTGTTCAGCCAGAAGATCGTTCATGGCTTTCACCGTCGGATCCTGTCGGTCCGCAACGATCTGTCCGTCGGCAAAGACCAGCGCACGGTCGGCATAGGATGCGGCATAGGCATCATGGGTGACCATGATGACGGTCTGGTTCAGCTCGCGTACGGAATCGCGCAGGAACTTCAGAACACCAGTGCTGGCGGCCAGGTCCAGGTTCCCCGTCGGTTCGTCCGCGAAGACCAGACCGGGTTTGGTTATCAGCGCTCTGGCGATGGCGACCCGCTGCTGCTGCCCCCCGGATAATTCCCCGGGAAGATGGTCCAGCCTCTCCGACAAACCCAGAGTATCTACCAGCTGCTCCATCCACGAGTTGTCGGGCCGAACGCCATCCAGTACCAGCGGCATGAGGATGTTCTGTTTGGCCGTGAACATAGGCAGCAGGTTGAAGCTCTGGAAGATGAATCCCAGATGTCGTCGCCTGATCAGGGTCAGCTGACGGTCGTCCACTCGTGTCAGGTCGACTCGGCCAGCCTGATCGATCGATGAATGATGACGATGTCTGCTCTTCGGCTGCAGAAGATCAGCGGCCATATAGACATGGCCAGAGGTGACAGTACCCAGACCGGCCAGAACGTGCATGAGCGTTGACTTGCCCGAACCTGAAGGCCCCATGATGGCCGTGAACCAGCCACGTTCAAAATTCACGTCAATTCCGCGCAGGGCATGGACAGCATTCGAGCCTTGCCCATAATCCTTGGTCAGCTGCCTGGCGCTGACGGCCGGCGGTCCCGCGACGCCTGGGCCTGCACTGTCGATTAACCCTTGTGAAGGTGAAGTATCCGCTTTGTTCTGCATGGTGCTCCTTATCCGCCAGGAAGCCTTTCTCCCGTTAGCTTCCGACCCTATGCGGCTATCAGCTGCCGCGATATGGTCCCTAGGAAGGATGAAAATAATCATTCTTACGGATGAGTGCGCTGAAAAACTCTTCCTGTTAGGCTGGCACCATCCAAATAAACGCGGAGCGGCGGGGATGGACATCTGGGAGATGAAGAACATCATGTTCAGCGCAAAAGACGTGAGCCTCAAGACATGCAACCATCGGATCAATGGATTGCAACAGTTACCTCGATCCCCTTGATTGACTCCGGGAATATCAAGGTCCCTTCGCTCAAGCCGGCTCCCTTCCAAGCAGCATCAGTAAAGACGGCATCTGGGGAGACAAATCAATCATTCCCGACGCCGACCAAGGCGCGCTGGGATAAAGGCTGGTGCTTATGATGCGCGCTGGTTGCTTGCCGTCATTCCTCAGCAAGAGCCACAACCGGTGGAGTCCGGTTGACGCGTCTAGCTGGCAGGACGCTTGCCAGGATCGCCGCTACGAGTGCCACCACCAGAATCACCAGTCCAGTGGACCAGGGAATGGGGAAAGCCACAGTCCCCAGAGAGGAGAAGATCTCATAGGCTGCAGCCCAGCCGAAGAGCAGGCCCAGGACCATGCCAGACAAGGACGACCCCAGGGCTATCAGCCCTGACTCCACAGCCAAGGACCGACTGATCTGCTTGCGGGTCATCCCGATGGCCCGCAGGGTGGCGGACTCACGCCGACGTTCCAGCACCGAAAGGGAAAGCGTGTTGGCCACGCCGATCAAGGCGATGGCAACTGCCACCGCCAGCAGGGCGAGGATAATCATGAGCAGGTTGTCGATGGTCCGGTCCCACTGTTGCTTCTCAGCCAGCCCGCCCTTCACGGAAACAGCCGAATACCCAGAAAGTGCACTCTTCACCTTGTCTATGAACGCCGAGACTGTTGGCGAGCCATGGACCTTGGCCCAGATCTGCACGGTCTGAGGCTGAACGCCATTGAGCGAGGAGGAGTCGGTCAGGCCATATAAATCGCTGGCATCAATCCCCTGGAAGGGCGCGTAGACACTGGTCACGAAGAGTCTTTGAGCCACCGATGCGGATCCGCCTTGAGCGTCGCCTTGAATTGGGTTGAGTACATTGAGTCCCAGATTTCCGCCGTCATGAAAATCCTTCTGTTTATCCATGAGGCTTTTTGGAAGCAGAAGGGCATCTTGTCCGGAAAGATCCTTGCCGACCTTGGCATTCAGGAGGCGATCGATCTTGTGCGCATCCAGGGCGAAAATAGTCATTCCTGCACCGTTCTCGCCGCCTGATTTGACCATGGCAGCATACTGGGGCACCAGTTCGGCCTGTGCGACCCCGTCGATCCGTCGAATGGCGTTCAGAGCCTTGGCATCCAGGCCATCGGCGCTGATCTGCAGATCGACCGAGTAGTGCTCATCCATCATGTCGGCCATGGTCTGCTTGGCACTGGCGGCGCCTGTGGTCAAGGTGGCGACCAGCGTTACGCCGATCAGGAGGGCGTTACCTGTTGCCGCCACACGGGAATGATTCCGTGCAATGTTAGCCACGGCGATTGTGGACGAGGGCCCAATCCGCGAAACCAGGGACCCGACTCCCTTGAGCATGAAAGGAATCCAACGATTGGCGCTGAAAAGGATACCTAGGAAGGCAAGGACAATGCCGATGACAGCCATGGCAGCGACGATATTCGGCCCGTCTCCGGATGCCTTGCTGGCCTTGTCTGCCGTGACATTGAGCCTGACCTGCCAGAGAGACCAGACCGTCATGGTGATGCCCAGCAGAATCATGACCACGCTGACAAACAGTCGTATTCTGCTCGTCCGCTTGTTCTGCAGAAGATCGGCAGGCCTCAGCGCCTCCAAAGGACTGACCCTGGTGGCGGCCCATGAAGATCCCAGGGAGGCCAAGACCGTAACGACGATGCCGAAAACGAGAGGCACCAGGATGACTGCCGGAGTCAGCTTCAATTGGAAGTAGAGGGAACTCGTATGAGCCTTGGCTACACCCAGAACGGCCATGATGCCGATGGCGGCGACGACCCCGATCAGGGAGGCCACAGCGCCCAGGATGACGGAGCGTAACAGGACGCTGGCCCTGACCTGCCCCTTATCGGCGCCTATTGTCCTCAGGAGGGCCAGGTAGCGACGTTGCCGAGCCACCATAACCTGGAAGGTGTTAGCTATGACGGTGGCAGCCACAAACATGGCCAGCGTGCCAAAGACCAGAAGGAAGGTGGTCACGGGGTTTTGGGAACCGCCGAGTGCGGTCTTGACCAGTCGGTCCTCCATAGTGTGACGGTCCTCAAGGGAATAGCCGGAAGGCATGAGCTTGCGCAGAGAGGCCAGACTCCCATCGAGGTCGCTGCCCTGCCCGCCAACATTCAGGTAAACGTTCTGAGCATACAGGTTACCCATGTTGCCAAGACCTGCTGTAGCCATCAAGGCATCTATGGTCTTGGGGGTCAGTACGATTGCGCCGCCCGATTCGCCAAACCTGTCGCCCTCGTTGCCCTGGTTCGAACTGACACCCGACAAGGTCAGCGGCTTCGATATGAACCTACCCGCAACCTGGTCAGCGCTGGCTTGCCCTTTCGGCCCAAGGTCCTCGGAAATATACAGCATGTTAGGCGACAGGTTCAGATCCACCTTGTCACCGAGGGAAAGCTTGAGCCTGGACACAGTCGGCCCGGGTAGAACCACCTGGTCATCAGAGCTAGGCCAGGATCCCTTGGCCAGACCGATCGGCATCAGCGATGAATCCGCCATAGGAATGGCAATCACGCTCTCGCTCTTGATCTTGCCGACGCGGACATCCACCATGAGCTGGGTGTCTGATCTGACTGCGTGAACACCTGGGACTTTTGCCAGCTCCTCGGTTTTGAAGTCCTTCACCCTTTTCTGCTCTGAATGGTTGCCCTCCGCAGGGATGATGGCGTAGTTGGCCTGGGCGGCATCGGATGAGACCATCCGCCGCATGGAAACGTCCATGGTGTTGCCGAAGAGGAAGGTCATGGCGATGAACAGTGTTCCGACGACAATGGCGATGCCGGCGGGAACCATCATGCCCAGGTCATGCCGCATCATTTTCCTAGCAACGAACCACATGAGCATTCCCCTCAGCGATGAGCAGCCGAGTCAGCTGTAGCTGTGGAGTCCATGACTTCCTCGGAGAGCAAGGCGTTCATGGAATCCACAGTGGGTCTGTCCTGGTCTGCCACGATTCGCCCATCCGCAAATACCAAAGCCCGGTCGGCAAAGGAGGCCGCAAAGACATCATGCGTGACCATGATGATGGTTTGCCCCAGCTCGCGGACCGAATCCCGCAAGAAGCTGAGCACTTCGGTCGAAGAGGCCGTGTCCAGGTTTCCGGTGGGTTCGTCTGCAAAGACAATGGAAGGCTTGGTGATGAGGGCCCTGGCGATAGCCACACGTTGCTGTTGACCACCAGAAAGCTCGCTGGGCCGGTGACTCAGCCTCTCTTCCAGACCCAGGGTCTTGGCCAGAATGTCCAACCAGGCTGTGTCTGGCTTGGCTCCATCCAGGATCAGAGGCATGAGGATATTCTGCTTGGCCGTAAACATGGGCAGGAGGTTAAAACTCTGGAAAATGAAGCCCAGACTCTGGCGCCTCAAGAGGGTCAGCTGATTGTCGTTGAGCTTGGTCAGATCGACCACGCCCCTCCGCCCTCCTTGACGACGGGCCCGCCTGCCCTTCACGCCGACGGCATCGGTCCCGTTCAGGTAGACATGTCCGGAGGTAACGGTGTCCAAGCCCGCCAAGGTGTGCATGAGGGTGGACTTGCCCGACCCGGAGGGACCCATGATGACCGTGAACCTGCCCCGTTCGAATTCGACATCCACACCCCGGAGGGCATGGACCAGGTTCTCCCCACTCCCATAGTCCTTGGTCAGTCCTTTGGCCTTGATGGCCACCTGGGCGATTTGCCTCGGTTTCCCCGCACCGGACGACGGATCGGAAGACGCCCTCGTCTTTGCTCCATGTTTCATACTCCCATCATACCCACCAGAACGTTTCCGCCTGACTGGTCAGGTGCTCTCTGCCACTGGAGCGAGGGGATGAGAGGGCATATACAAAGGTGCCCATCGAAACGTAATGAGGTTTCGACAGGCACCTTCTGCTTCTGTGCCTTCTCGGTCATATATCGCGCAGATATGGCACCAAGAAGGAAGTGTAATTGCCGGTTACTTGGCCAGACCGGACTCCTTCAATGCCTGGAAGGCAGCCTTGAGGTCATCCAGAATGTCCTCGATGTTCTCCGTGCCGATGGAGAGCCTGATGGTACCGGGATGGATAGCCTGATCCTCCAGCTCCTCCGGCGTCTCCTGGGAGTGGGTGGTCGATGCCGGATGGATGGCCAGCGACTTCACATCAGCCACGTTGGCCAGGAGGGAGAAGAGATGCAGGTTGTTGATGAAGACCCTGGCCGCATCCTTGCCGCCCTTCAGATCGAAGGTGAAGATGGAACCAGCGCCGTTGGGGAAGTAGCGCTTGTAGAGCTCGTGGTCGGGGCGCCCCTCGATGGCCGGATGGCTGACCGACTCCACCTCTGGCACGGTCTGCAGGTAATCCACTACCTTCAGGGCGTTCTCAACGTGACGCTCAACCCTCAGCGAGAGTGTCTCGGTCCCCTGCAGGAGGAGGAAGGCTGCAAAGGGCGAGATGACGGCGCCGGTGTCGCGCAGGAGGATGGCGCGAATGCGGGTGACGAAAGCCGCAGCGCCCAGATCCTGGTAGAAGCGCAGCCCGTGATAGCTGGGGTCAGGCTCGGTCAAGGTGGGGAACTTCCCGGGCACTGCCGACCAGTCGAACTTGCCGCCTTCAACGACGACCCCGCCCAGAGTGGTGCCATGGCCGCCGATGAACTTGGTGGCCGATTCCACGACGACATCCGCACCGTGCTCCAGTGGACGGAACAGGTAAGGAGTAGCGAAAGTGTTGTCGACGATCACCGGCAGGTTGTGGTCATGGGCGATCTTGGAGATGGCCTCGAAGTCGGGCAGGTCGGCGTTAGGGTTGCCGAAGGTCTCGAAGAAGACCAGCTTGGTGTTGTCCTGGATGGCCGACTCGAAGTTGGACGGGTCCGAAGGATCCACGAAGGTGGTCTCGACACCATCACGGGGCAGAGTGTGCTTGAGGAGGTTGAAGGTTCCGCCGTAGATGTTCTTGGAGGACACGATATGGTCCCCGGTCTGGGTGATGTTCCGGAAGGCATACTCCACCGCTGCCGCTCCCGAAGCCACAGCCAAACCGGCGGTGCCGTTCTCCAGGGCGGCGATCCTGTCCTCGAAAACCCCCTGGGTAGAGTTGGTCAGACGGCCATAAATGTTGCCCGGATCCTTCAGCGCGAACCGGGCCTCGGCGTGATCGAAGTCGTGGAAGACGTAGCTGGTGGTGGCGTAGATGGGCACGGCCCGGGAATCAGTGGCTGGGTCGGCTTGTTCCTGGCCCACGTGGAGCTGAAGCGTCTCGAAATGGTACTTGTGCGGGTTCTGGTCGGTCATGTCGATTCCTATCTGTTGGTGACGTGCGTCCTCGTCCATGTTCTTGAATGTGACCATAAGCGGCACAAGCCCACCTGTTCAAGCCAGAAGAGACTTTTCGGTATCGTCCTTTTTTATAACAGCTTCCAAAAGGTTGAAAACTGGCCTTTTTTATCTCGCTATTGCACACGCGGCGGTGCCCGTTTAACCCCTCCGCTGTAGAGTCGAGTAAGCGACGGAGAAGACTCCGCTGCGAACAGCCTCAGCAGGCATGAAGGAGTTCAAAGATGGCCGGACAGACGGACGATCAGAACAGACTCTACCAGCGCGACAGCAAGTATATCCCCCGAGTCGCCGCTGTGCATGACATGTGCGGGTATGGTAAGTGCTCGCTGACGGCCGCCATCCCCATCCTTTCGGCAGCCGGATGCGACGTTTGCCCGGTGCCCACCGCCCTGTTCAGCGCGCACACCATGTTCAAGGACTACACCTTCCATGACACCACCGAGATGCTGCCGGGATACTTGGATGCCTGGCAGAAGGAGGGCGTCGAACTGGACGGAATATACAGCGGGTTCCTGGGCAGCGCCGAGCAGGTCGACATTATTCAGCGCATGTATCGCGAATACCCCAAGGCCCTGCGGCTGGTCGACCCGGTCATGGGCGACGGCGGATCCATGTACCCCACCTACACCGAGGAAATGTGCCGGGCCGTGACCAATCTGGTCGATGGGGCCGACCTGCTCATGCCCAACTTGACCGAGGTCAGTCTGCTGACCGGCATCGACTATGAAGGCCAGGACCTCGACCACACCCAGGTTGACGAGCGTCTGGGCCGCCTGCTGGACATGGGCGCGAAAAACGTCATCATCAAGGGCATCGATCGGAAGGACGGCAAGCTGCGCAACTTCGTGGCCTCGGCAGATCATGGCGGGGTCAGCGAGCGCACCGAGCTGGTCCACGACAAGCTGCCCTTCATGATCCACGGCACCGGCGATGCCTTTGCCTCCAGCCTCTGCGGGGCGCTCTTTGCAGGACGAGGCCTGGCCGATGCAGCCCGAATTGCCGGCGAATTCGTCCGCTCGGCCATGCAGCACACACGCAATCAGCCCGACTATCAGCAGCGCGGGGTCAGCTTCGAGCTGGATCTGGGGCAGATGACTGCTCTGATGCAGGAGTAGTGAGCTCGAGGCCGGTGAAAATCGCCTAAGAGTCTGGGCATTGTCAAGAGCGGAAGACAGGAGTGGACAAATGGAACCCAAACCGCCCCAATCGCCTCATTCCTTTCAGACAAATACTCGGTCGACAAGGTGATTAATCAATCATAAGGATAGTTGACCACAGCAGGCCGGAAAGCGTTGCCAGCGAATTCGCCGGCGATGTCTTCCGGCCTCTGCTGTCTCTTTACTTCTGGTTCTTTTGCCTGCCTATTGCCCCGCTCCCCTTGTTCATTTGCTTTACCTGGTATCACTCGTTTCTATTTCCCTGGTTTCTGTTTCCTAAGTTCCGCTTGGCTTAGTCCCGCTTTGCTTGGTTTCTGCATACCTTGGTTTTTGTTTCGGTCCTTCTTGCCTCTGCCGCCTCTGCCCGATGCAGAGATGAGTGCGATAGCTACAGCATCAGTATCGTCAATCCACTCGTTCATCCACTTTCGTGCGTGCGCTGGTTCATTCGACCACATGCCTGGTTCGACTAGTCACCGACTTCCCTCCAGTGGTCTCCTTGAAACATGGACACACAAGCACTGACTAGACCAAGTAATCTCCTCACAGTTTTCAACGACCGGGTTGGCAGCACTGACGCCGATATTAAGATTCCAGACTCAACGGTCGCGCAGCCCATAAGCGCTTTGCCTGCTACCACCAGGTCCGCCGACAATCCAGAAACCACGCCGCCTGGAAGAACAAGGTTAAATACGAGCAACCATGAATCCATCGACATGGAGCTGGCAGATGTTGAGCGACAGATCAGGGCCAGGGGCGTAAGCAGCCGAGAACTCGGACGTTTGGGCGAAGACTACGCCTGCCAGTGGCTGCGGCAACGCAACTGGAAGATTCTAGCCCGGAATTGGAGAAGCCGGTTCGGCGAGCTGGACATCATCGCCCTGGATCCCGAATCAATTCTGGTATTCGTTGAGGTCAAAACCAGACGCACCGGTCGGTTCGGATCCCCAGAACAGGCTGTCGGCCCGCGCAAACAGACCCATCTTCGTCGCGCCGCAGTCCAATGGCTGATCAGCCATGACCGAGTTCCCAGCGCACGGCATCGTGGCACCCGTTTCGATGTCATCAGCCTGTCAGTCAAGTCAGACCCCGGCAGAAGCATGCATTCCGAGAACCCCTATCCCCTGGCTTCCAGTCAGGCATCCGCCAAGGCCGCCACAGGATCCAATTGTTCGGGCAAGGGTGGATGGAATCCGGGATCAGTCTTCCTCAGGCACACCAGGGAGGCCTTCTGATGCGTCTTGGATCCGCTGAATCCGTGGGATTGATAGGCCTCAAGGCCTTTCTGATTCACGTACAGTCCTTCATCTCCCCAGGGCTGCCCTACTTCTCCATCATCGGCCTACCGGATGCCTCCCTGTCGGAATCAAGGGAACGGGTCAAATCCGCCTGCTCGGCCTGCGGATTCCGGTGGCCGCAGACCAGGGTCACCGTCAACATGTCCCCAGCTTCAAAGCCCAAGCATGGCTCCTCACACGACCTGGCCATTGCGACCAGTGTCCTCGAAGCCGGCGGGGCACTGCCGACGGAAGGCCTGGATCATACGGTCATCCTGGGCGAACTCAACCTGGATGGCACGATTCTGCCGATCAACGGTCTGCTCCCCATCCTGACGCAGGCCAGAGCCCAGGGGATCACACGGGCTTTCGTCCCCGCAGACAACCTGGACGAGGCTCATCTGGTACCCGATATCGAGGTCGTGGGACTACGCCACCTGGGCCAGCTCATTCAAACCTTGGGCGGGCGAGGCAGGATCGCCGTTCCTGAGCTTGACAGCCACCTAGACACCGACAAGTCGACCGCCATAGCGAAGGCGCATCCCAGAATCGGGCAGCATGAAGACAACTCCCCCGCCAATGCCGACCCATCTCCGCCCAAGCCGGACATGGCTGACGTGATTGGGCAGGAGGAGACCAAGTGGGCCATGATGGTGGCTGCAGCCGGCGGTCACCACATGCTCATGGTCGGCCCTCCAGGAGCCGGTAAAAGCATGCTGGCTGAACGGCTTCCCAGCATCATGCCCGCCTTGGACGCTGTTCAACAGCTGGAGGTGGCCTCCATTCGATCCCTGTGCGGCACGCTGAGCCAGTATGGGATCTCCGATGTGCCACCCTTCGAGGCTCCTCATCATACGATCTCCATGGCGGCCATGGTCGGAGGTGGCGCCGGACTGGCCACCCCAGGAGCCATCACTCGTGCCCACCGCGGCGTCCTCTTCATGGATGAGGCTCCGGAATTCTCCCCAAGGGTGATCCAATCCCTGCGCGAGCCCCTGGAGATCGGGCGAATCTTCCTGTCCCGGGCCAAGGGCAGCACCACCTTCCCGGCTCGTTTCCAGCTGGTCATGGCTGCCAACCCCTGCCCTTGCGGGTACGGATACGGCACCGGCGAGCGCTGCACCTGCACGCCCCGCGAACGCCTCCGCTACTGGAACAGGCTTTCCGGACCAATCATGGACCGCATCGACATCCAGACCACGGTCCCCCCGGTGACCGACCCGGGATTCGACGACCACCGTCCACGCCAGCACAGCGCTCAGATCCGCCAGCGTGTGACCCACGCCCGCCAGACGGCAAAAGAGCGTTTTCGCAAGCAAGGTTGGACCTGCAACGCTCAGATCAGCGGCGAATGGCTGCGTCAGAACACATCAGCCAAGGCACGTTCGGTCGTTGATCAGGCCCTGCGCAGGCAGCGGATCAGTCTGCGAGGTGCCGACCGGACCATGCGCCTGGCGTGGACTCTGGCAGACCTGGACGGGCGGACCAGCCCCGGTGCCGACGATGTGACCACCGGCATTCTGCTCAGAACAAGGGCCGTCTGAGATGGCCCAACCCATGATAAAGACCATGCTTGACGACCAGCCGCAACCGATGACCATGGTCGAAAGCGACTGGCTTGCCAGAACCGTGCTGACTCTAGCGGCAGATGGCCCCGATGCTTTTATGATTGCTTGTCTGTTGGGCTCGGACCAGGCGGCCGATCTTTGTCGAAATCTGATCGAGCTAAGAGCGCCAAACCAAGCAGGGACTGACAGCCATCATGATGCTGCTCGCACGAGACTGGATGAACGCTTTCTGAAGGGGACGGCCCGGTGGGGACGACAAACGAGCCCCGAGGACCTCACTCGGTTCCACAAGATCAGCAACTCCTGGCGGAGACGCCTGACACCCTTGCTTGCCATGGACACCGACCAGGTGCGGACCATGATGACTGGCGGAGGCCGATTCTGGGTGATGACCCCAAGCGATCCCTGCTGGCCAGGCCAGGTGGATGACCTGGCACGCCGCTCCGATTGGGCCCCTCCCCTCTGCCTGTGGGGGCAAGGCAATCCCGAAACATTGATCTGCTGTGACCGACCCTTGGCCGTGGTCGGGTCAAGGACATGTGACGAGTATGGTCGGTCCACTGCTCACCAGTTAGCCAGGAAGGCCGCCGGCGAAGGCCATCTGGTCGTCTCCGGTGGGGCCATGGGTACGGATGCCGCCGCTCACTGGGGAGCCCTGGCCGCTGGCGGCGGACGCACGGTCGCCGTTTTTGCCGGAGGCTTGCTGCATATGGGTCCCAAGCGCAACAGCCGTCTGTTCGAAAACATCGAGGCAGATGGCGGCGCACTGATCAGCGAACTGCCGCCCGGAACCATCCCCGAGGCGCGTCGTTTCCTGCTGCGCAACCGGATCATCGCCGCCCTAGCCTCCGATATTGTGGTGGCACAGGCACGGCACAGATCAGGCGCGTTGAACACAGCCAACTGGGGCGTCGAATTGGATCGTCGCGTACTGGCCGCTCCTGGCAGAATCGATCAACCGGAAAACACCGGCTGCAACCGGCTCATCCATGAGGGCAAGGCGGAGCTACTCCTGTCTGCATCCGACATCCGAGACATTTGCCACCCTGCCCATGGACCGGTTCACCCCGGCAAGTCCGTCCGTCAAGAAGCCTCCGCTTCAGTCAATACCGCCGAATCACGCGGTAATCAAACGAACAGGCAGAACGCGCGACGCACACCGACGGTTGGTTCGGATCATCGGGACCAGACCATAAACGGCGGCCAACCGGGCCCAACCGTGCTTAAACAATCCCCGACCGATAGAGACGAACCTTCAACCCAGTCATCAAATTCGGGGACTGACAGTGAAGGCAAAAAAGCAGATGACGAGTCTCTAACCAAAGAAGAGGCAACCGTGCTGGCGGCTATCCGCACTTACCAGCGTCGGGAAGGTCCGCCCATGACGGGACAGCTTCGCGCTGAGCTGGCGAATCAAGGACGTGAGCTCTCCGTCAGGCATCTGATGCAACTGCTGGGATCCCTAGAGATTCGTGATCTGATCAGCCTGAAGGACGGATGCGTCGTAGCTGAGCACCCGAAGAATCAGGCCTGCCAGCGGCAGCGGTCCAAATCCACCACCCAGCCATCTGCACCAGCCGACTCGTCACTACGCGGAGGAACAAAATGAACGCCCTCATCCTCCAGCAGCTGACGCTGACGTTCAGGACCGCCAAAGGCGAATCCTGGCGCCAGAGAACCATCGCGGAAGACCACGCGATGACAGGGAATCACCCCGGGTTCGGGGTTGTCATGAAGTGCATAACCCACGAACCTGGCGTTGCGTGGGTGACCAGTCAGGGAGGCGACCTGACCGTAGGTGGCTACCTTGCCGCGAGGGATCCGCCTGACGACCTGATACACCTGCTGGGAGAAGGAAAGTTCGGTCATAAGATCTATTCTGCCCGCGTAAGCAGACATGAGCCGGAAGGGCCACCACTATCAACGGGTTGTGACAGTATCAATGGTATGAATCCGCAGAAGGTCAGAAGCCGCTATGATGCCGTCATCGTCGGAGCCGGAGCGGCCGGGTTGTCAACCGCTCTGGGACTGTACAGGGCTCTGGAGAGCGACGGAAATAGGAACGATTCGTCGCCAAAGGTCCTAGTCGTCTCCAAGTTGCAGCCCCTGCGGTCCCACACCGGCTCAGCAGAGGGTGGCATCGCGGCCAGTCTGGGCAATCAGGAGAAGGATGACTGGCATTGGCATTACTACGACACCATCAAGGGCAGCGACTGGCTGGCTGACCAGGATGCCGTGCGGATTCTGGCCGAGCAGGCCCCGGGCATCATCATCGAACTGGAGCATGACGGGGTGGCCTTCTCAAGGACTGAAGACAGGCACATCGCCCAGCGGAAGTTTGGCGGCCATACCGCCGATTATGGTGGCCACCCAGTCCGGAGAGCAGCCTATGCAGCCGACCGTATCGGCCACCAGATCCTGCACGCTCTTTGGCAGCAGTGTCTGCGTCTGGGAGTCGAGTTCGCTGAGGAATGGTATGTGACCGATCTGGTCGTGGATCCGCCTGCTGATGAGGAAACCGGCGGCCATGCCCGTGGACTGATCGTCCTGGACACCCACGCCGGCAAGCTGCAAGCTATCCAAGCCGACAATATCGTCCTGTGCACGGGTGGGGCGGGCCGACTCTTCCATACGACCTCCAACTCCTGGGATCTGACCGGTGACGGCATGGCGCTCGCCCTGCAGGCCGGCCTGCAGCTGGAGGATGTGGAGTTCATCCAATTCCATCCCACCGGCCTGGGCCACACCGGCATCCTGCTGTCGGAGGCCTCCCGTGCAGAAGGCGGCGTGCTCCGGAACAGTCAAGGCCGGGCCTTCATGCAGGACTACGCGCCGGGACACGGCGACCTGGCAGCCAGGGATGTGGTCAGCCGTTCCATCATGGCCGAGATTGATGCAGGTCGCGGGGTGGCCGATCCATCGGACCCGGACGGACCTCATGATTGCGTCTGGCTGGACATGACCGGTATTGATGGCCAACGCATGACTGCCCTGCTCCCCCAGGTCACCGAGACCATCCATCGCTACGCCCACCTGGATCCCACTGTGGACATGGTTCCGGTCAAACCCACTGCCCACTACACCATGGGAGGCATTCCCATTACCGATCGTGGCCGCGTCTATCGTTGGCAGAATGGCCACCGTCGAATCGTCGACGGACTGTTCGCTGCCGGGGAATGCTCCTGTGTCAGCGTTCATGGGGCCAACCGACTGGGCGGCAACTCCCTGCTGGACGCCTGCCTCTTTGGCACCAGGACCGGGCAGACCATCGCCGCCGCCATGACCAAAGCCGATGAGCCAAACGACACGACCGACACGTCTCCGCTCACACAAGCTCTGCAAAAGCGTCAGGCCTTCCTGGACGAGTTGCTGGCTGGCGCAAGCAACGGCGAATCCTCGGAACCAGCATTGGCTGACGACCAAGACGAAGCCTCCGACTCCGATGACGATGCCACACTGAACAACCCTTATGCACTGATGGGCCGACTGGGACGGCTGATGGAGGAGGCCGTTGCCGTCCGATGCGATCAGGGCAGCATTGAAAAGGGTTTGCGCGGTCTGGATCAACTGGAAACTGATGCAAAACAGCTACATGCGCACAGTGAGACAGCAGTACTCAACCAGGAAGTCACCGCCATCATGGAGGTGGACAACCTGCTGACACTGGCCCGGGCTGTGTTGAATGCCAGCCTACAGCGTCAGGAATCCCGTGGCGCCCTGTATCGCAGCGATTATCCGCAGCGCGATGACGAACACTATCTGGCTCACACCATGATCGATGCTAAGGAAGACGTCTCCTGGCAGCCTGTTCATATCGTCGACATGCCTCCCAAGGGCCGCAACTACTGATGGACTCCGATTATGGACTCTGAACCCAAACTCGTCAGACGAGCACCTAATCGAGACCTATTCAGGTCAGTCAGGGATTAGGATGGAGTCCGCGCATATCAATGGGCATCGGGCCATATCCCGAGCAAGGACAGGAGCAACTGTGACATCACAGTCCACGGAATCAGACGGATCCAAGGCATCCGCATCGGACAGCGATCCCCGTCCGGTAACTTTCCGAATAGCCCGGTTTACCCCACGACCTCAATCAGAGCGTCCGGCGCGAATCAATCCCTTTGCCAAAAGCAATCCTTTCGCCGCAGCGGGCAGTCGACGGGCTCGAGGTCGCCGTTGGACGCAGGAGTACACAATTCGCATTGCCCCGCAGCATACCGTTCTGGATGCCCTTCTGCAGATCAAACGAGAGGCGGATCCTACACTGAACTTCCGGTACTCCTGTGGGCATGGCATGTGCGGGTCGGATGCCGTGCTCATCAACGGACGTCCGGACCTGCTCTGCGCAGCCACCATCGCCGACTGCCTGTCTGCATCCAAGACCATGCTGAACGCATACGCCTCACCCGGCGTGGCTGCTGGAAATCCACAGGTCCAACAGCCTTCAGTCTTCCGTCGCACTGGTACGGCAGCCGCCGTAACTGGCGTATCCTCGTCGGCTGCGCATTCGAATTCGGACACAGAACCCAGCGCTACAAATCATTCGGAAGCTTCAGACCCTACAGACCCTTCAGTCCCTATAGAGGCTACAGGCCTTACTAAAACTCCAGACTATGCAGAAACCTCAGTTGTAGAGATTCGTCCGCTTCCCGGCTTTACCCCACTCAGAGACCTGATAGTGGACACCGATGCCATGTTTGAACAGATTCGACGTTTCAAGCCTTATCTGCTCCATGATGATCCCTCTGCCGATAGCGGCCAGAGTCATCGAGAATCTGATCAACGGCAAACCCATGATTCTCAGCTAGACCCGTTAGCCAAGGCAAAAGCAGCCAACACAGAACCAGCGTCTGAATACAAGCAAACTCCGGAAGAGCTGGCCCGGTATGAGCTACTCAGCACCTGCATCGCCTGCGGACTCTGCCAGGGGGCCTGCCCCATTTATGCGGGCGGTGAGGCCTTCGCCGGACCGGCAGCCATGATCGCAGCGGCTCGATTCATCAACGATTCCCGCGACAGCCATCGGCAGGAACGTCTTGAAGCCATTGACCAGGTGGACGGGATCCAGGCTTGCCAGTCCATACGGGCCTGCACCCGACCCTGCCCCCGAGGGATCGACGTGGGCGAAGAGATGTGGAAGCTGGTCGAAGCCGTCAAGGAGTAGCCAGACTCATGCCCACACAGGGCAACAAGAGCCGGCGACAGGCTTGTGCCCTCTAGTCGTTACCATGGTTAGCATGGACAAAACCTCGTACAACAACGTCGCCAGAGGATGGGAATTCGCCGAGGCAAGCGCTCTGAACGTCGAATCCGACAAGTTGCAGACCTTGCGAGACAAGGCTACAGAGGCCGGATTCGCCCAATGTTCCCGGTCTCAAGGCGCCTTCCTGCAGTTCCTGGCCGGCCGGAACGCTCCGGCATCCATTATCCTGGTAGGCAACGGCTCTGTAGTCGAAGCCCTGCGCCTGATGACGGGCCTGCACGGTCATGGTCAGTTCACCGCCGTTGACTCCACGGCCCAAGGCACCTCGCTGGTCAAAAAAATATTCGCTGGCATGGAGAAAGTCCATCCAGGCATGAGGCTGCGGGCGGTCAACGCGGCTGCCAGGACCTACTTCCCCAGGCTCAACCCCAACGACTACGACCTTATCGTCGTCTCAGGCAATGGGGACAACTACCAGCAGGTCATGGACCAGGCTCCGCGCCTGCTCAAGGAACGGGGACAGCTGATTTTCACTGATGCCTTCGACCTGCTTGAGGACCCCGACAAGGGCGGTGTGCTCAACCCGGCCAACAGGTCCGCCAAAACGACCGCCTTACGGACCATCATGGAGGCCATAAGCAAAGACAATGCTTGGGAATCCTGCCTGTTGCCCATCGGCACGGGCATGATCATGGCCACCCGCGCCCGCTGACTACTACCCGCCTGCTTATTCAGACACGGTGACGAAGGATGGCCTGGACAGCCTCATCAGGATCATCAGTGCGGATGACCAGATCAGGGTCCAGCTCAGAAATCATCCCCCTCTGCTTCAGCGTGTCCGAGATCCAGTCGAAGAGTCCCCGCCAATAGGCCCTGTCGAAGAGGACGATGGGCATACTGGGCGCCTTATGGGTTTGGACCAGGGTCAGCACCTCGAACATCTCGTCCAGGGTGCCGAACCCGCCAGGACAGACGATGATGCCCGAGGAGTATTTCATGAACATCATCTTGCGTACGAAGAAGTAGCGGAAGGTGATGCCCAGATTCACCCAGCGGTTCAGCCCCTGCTCCATGGGCAATTCGATGCCCAAGCCGACGGACTTGCCGCCAACCTCCGCCGCGCCCTTGTTGGCCGCTTCCATGATGCCAGGCCCTCCCCCGGTAATGACCGCCATACCGGCCTTGGCCAGGTCGCCGCCCATCTTTCGTGCAGCAGCATAAGCGGGATCATCCCTGCCGGTCCGGGCTGATCCAAAGATCGCAGCCGCCGGCCCCAGCTCAGCCAGCGCGCCGAACCCGTCGATGAACTCAGCCTGGATGCGCAGCACCCGCCAGGGATCCATATGCAGCCAGTCCGTATCACCGCCCGATGAGAGCAAACCAGCGTTGGCATCCGCCTCAGGAATCATGGGCCCGCGCATGATTACCGGACCGCTGTGGTAAGTCCTGCCCAGGTCCGGGCCCTCATCGTCATTGTGATCGTCAACCATATCCGCCATATCGCATTCCTTCATCGGGCCCCGATCCGAAGGACCCGCTCGATCCTGTTCCGGCTCTCATGATAGCGGCCCCCGCCGCCCGGCTGGCGGCAAGGTAGCCATCGGCACTCGACTATTCAGAATGCTGTCTGCCTAGGCAGAGCTCACCCGGAATACGAACTATTGAGCCAAGTTTCTTGCTTCTTTGCTTTACGGTTCTGTTGGATAACCATCAAGGCAGATCTGAATATTTGGCTACATCTCAAACTTCATCTGCGCCGAACCAGTCATATCAACTTCCTTCAGTGAAGCTGTTTGCGCGAATTGGCTCAATTCTATCTCGGCATGGGCATAGGGAAATGAGACCCGCAACTGGCAGGTTCCCCTTTTAGTCCTAGCGCCGAAATGTGCGTACGATACGCCGCCTTCAGGCGGAACCTGGCGGTAATGGCGTGATGTCTGCAATACGGTGAGGCATCCCGCATATTCTCCGTCAAGCCAGACTTGGATTGTCGGCCAGCCTTTGTACTTACCTGTTTTGATGAATCCATGCAGCAATCTCACCCAGACCTCGTCACTGGTGGAGAATCGGTAAAACAGGTCCTGATGCTTTGCCGCACCCGACACACCAACGGTCTGCCACTTATCTATACCCTCTACGATGCACTGACCATCGGGACGCTGATTGCATGGGCGATGCACACCCTTCCCCCTGAAACGCCGGGACTGCCTAGGCTGCTTCAATACCATAGAAGCAGTGGCTGAAGAAGTTGACGCATTGAGAACAGTAGTGAACCCACCGCCTAGTCCGCTCATATACCGGCGCATCCATTCAAAGCACTCCTGCGTCTGCGCGGCGTCAGACAATGCACGATGCTCCTCGTTCTCTGCGATGCCGAATCTGCGAATAAGATCCTGCAGCCGATGGTGCTTCTCCTGCGGAAACAAAGCTCGGCTCATTTGCAAGGTATCCATGCACACTGGGCCGGGCATGGTGTACCCGACTCGTGCACTCTCAGCTTCGAAAAACCTCATATCGAAACGCAAATTATGACCTACAACAGGGCCGTCTCCTACCCAGGACCAGAACAAAGGCAACACATCGCCGATTTTCGGTTGACCCTCCAGCATGGCATCAGTAATGCCGGTCAATTCGACAATCCTGCTGTCCAAACTCCTGCCGGGATTGACCAAGGTATCAAAACTGTCGACAATGCTCCGGCCGCGAACCTTCACTGCCCCGATCTCGATGATCTGATCCATCTGTGCACGCAGACCCGTCGTCTCGGTATCAAGCACCACATAATCCACAGGCAAGCCGTCATCGTTGTCGGCAGGTTTCGCATTATCGTTCAAAGGAACTAGTTCGTCAGCGGGCCGTTTTGCATGTTTTCCTCTCGGACCATGCCTTTTCTTAGCGGTTGGGCTTATATGCTCATTTCCGAGGTCTTTAGTCTTCTGTTTATGCGCCATCGCATACAGCACTACCAACAGAATGATAACCGCAATACTGATTCCTGAGATCACCGGATGCATGATGATCACACCAAGCACTGCAAGAATGACAATACCCAGCAACGTGCCCTTGTCATTCTTCCTTTTCCTCACGCTTGATAAGCTACACCGCAGCCTGGAAACCCATCAACATTATTCGGATTCCCTCTATCAGTGCGTGTAAACATCAACGGACACCTTTGCAGGGAACGAAGAGCATGACTCATGCAAGGTCCAGTGTGAATATATCGCTTTCTGCATAAGTTCGCTCACTTACAACATGCCATAATCAAGTAACTCGGCAAAACGATACTGAACATCGACCGGCAGTAACTGATGCGTCGCTTATATGTCTTTGCTATGACTGCTGAAAACAAACTTAACTTTGAAACAAATTCTTGAACATTCCCATTGCTTCCCTGCCCGCTATAACTTCTGCAGCAGAAGATGTGGGGGGAAATATATAATGCGGGGTGACTCTGCATCAAACCTTAAACATACTGAATACAGTACTTTTCGTACATTCTGACCCAGTAAGCGGCAAGCGCCCTGAAAACGGTAGGGCTTTAAGGTAAATAGGCTTAACTTTAATGTCACAGCAGACATATCAATCCTGCCGCGCAAACACCTCTTTGATAAAAAAGACTCGATCTATCGTCTGATGACTTTCCCATTCAAGCATCTAATCAACAACATCGTCTGCTCTTCAAATAACTGACAGATTGACAGCACATTGACTCTAAAAAGTATAAGGACGAATCACGCTCAAACTTTCAAGCAAGAGAACCCTATTCTGCAATTTATCAATCGAATCGAATATTTGTCCACAGGAGCTATGCACAAAAGCAACGCTAACGAATTGTTTCCAAACTTGGGGCTGTTTTCCACAGCATTCGATTAGCATCGTAAACCTGTCATCTCTGTGACCTACAGGGGGGCTGATATGAATGCCGACTTCAATCTCACTTAGGTCTGCATGATATTCTATTGCCGTTCACTGAGGACGAGAGGAAGCGCAAATGCGCAAGGGCATCGCGGCTCCAGTTGCCGCGATAGTCATGTTGATAGGCTTGTCATCCTGCGGAGGAAATTCTTCAACAAGCTCGGATGCAGGAAAGCAAACGACCAGTTCACAAGGGGAGCCGAAGAAAACGAACAAAGCCCCACAACCGGCCGATCTAACAGGGACATGGAAGCAGACAAACGGTTCCGATAAAGACCACTACCAGCAGGCAACGGTGACCGCTGATAGTATAGAAATCAATTGGGTGAGCCCCGACACCACCAGCCTATATTGGTCCGGCAGCTTCACCCCGCCCACCACCGCTGGCGGCTACTCTTGGACCAGCCAGGGAAACAAGGACAAAATGTCGCGGAGCTTGCTCGCCTCACAGGACGACACCAAAGATTTCACGTATGAAAACGGTGAAATCACCTACAAGGCCAGCGCGATGGGCACCACAACCACCGTTCACCTCAAGAAGCAGTAAAAAAAATATCTGTATAGCCCCCTCCCCCTCAACTTCTACCCAAGAAATGTCATACAAAAGCGTATTTCTTAGGTGCGATCTGCTTTCCCTATGCAGGTCAGATCATGCCAAAGATATGAATCAGAGTCCAGATGATACCTGCACCCAGAGAGAATCCAACGGCAGAAGTCACACAGAAATTGATGACCGGCCCCACAATCGGATGGGACTTAAACGCCTGGCTATAGTATCGATTTCCGGGTATGACCCACTTTCGTTCAAAGCGGGTTCGTTTACTGCGGTCCACTTCCTCGCCCGACAGAAAGGCCTTGATCTCCCGATAGGTCTGCACATGATTGCGGGCTTTAATCTGCTCGATGTACGCGGCAGCTATAATATCCAAAATGCCCGTTATCAGAGCCAAGACAAGCATAGCATACAGAATCACATCTGACTTATTCAACTTCAAATAGAAAGTAAATCCGACGATAAGGGTCAAAAACATGAAGACCGTGAGAATTCCACAGACCAAGCCGAGTCGGCGAAGGTTTTTGGTTTCCGAATCAATGCTCTTATCCATGATGTCGAGGTCTCCTTTGATCAGCTGGTCTATGGTCACATCGAAGAGGTTGGACAGGAGGAGCAGGTTCTGCACGTCCGGGTAGGTACGGTCGTTCTCCCAGTTGGATATGGTCTGGCGGGACACAAATATCTTCCCCGCAAGATCATCCTGGGACATGCCCCGCTCCGAGCGATACCGGCGAATCTGATTGCCCAGTTCCATACCCCTGCCACTCGCTTTCCCTGACCATCGTTCGCTGACTGATTGTTGGTTAATAACTATGTGGTTGCATCATCGTGACCTGCGCAAGTCCGACACCCTCAAGCTATCAACCCAACCCTCGCCCACCAAAAATTCCCCTGCCAAAAGTCTTTGACACCCTCATTTTTTAAGGATTATCAGCATGGCTCAACCAAAGTGCAGGCTGGAGAAGCACCTCAGACGGGTTATCAACGCCGCGCCAAGCACACTCGCCGCCAATTGCCCACGCCAATCCCTGAGTATTGTCCTGAAAATCGGGCATGATCTCCGTGGCAAGAATCGACAGATCCGTTCCTTCAATAGCCATAGGCATGGATTCTAAAGGCCGTCTCTTGGAAATGGTAGCCATCTACCAAAGCGACTCAATAGAGAGCAGATCGGGTAAGTGGCTTATATATCACGCCATGACAATGACTTCAGAAAATATAATACAAGAGCTCAGAACTGCCAGGAATTGACTATGGAGCTGATGGGAATTTAACGGCTACTTCGAAGTGGATAACGAGATGCCCAACAAAATGGGACCCGAATACGAGATGGAACATCGAAAAACGATATAGAACCAATCCTGTCCACATATCTGACGAAGACCTAACGACCATCTCAGTGCGTCTTCCCAGTCCCCCGTGCCGGTTATATATCAAAGCCAAATCGAGTCATGAGAACCAATGAAAGTGAAAATGGCTACGCCGCCGAACAAAGCCGCTGGCATCCGTAGAGATTGCCGAGATCCTACCGGTACAGATGAACACACACTGAACGTATGGAAAACGCAGAAAATCGAGCTTCCATACTTGCACATAGGACTCCTGACCAGATACCGGCCCGAGAATGTAGCGACTCTTATCTGCCGCAATACTATGCGGCCAGAGTCAGTCCGAAGGGGAATCCAGTATAAGTAATATGCCCGACTCTGAAAACAAGAATGGCCCCAGCCTTGAAGCTCTGGAACTATTAACTTCTCGTGCACCAGACAGGGTTCAAAACTGCCACCTGCTGACTACGGATCAGCAGCGCAATAAAAGCAGATAAGGAACTATCCTGACAGATTGCCAGAAAATCAACGATTTTACACCATAAATACACGACTAATACACAACCGAAGGTCTGATGTTTTCACCCAAATGTCACAGAAAATTTGGAAGGCAGAAGCTGAAGCGTAAAAGAGCTATCGAAGCCGGGATACCTTTCGAGTACAAGGCCGCCTAAACGAACAAAGACAGGGACAGTAACCCGTCATCAAAAGCAAGATACAGTAGAAGCAGCAAATATACCTAGGGTACTATCCGGACGGGCGGCGGCGAAAGAAGACCTTCACCGCAGACAAATCGGGATCCGTCGCAGAGAAAGCCCGCGCCTGATGCAACGAGGCAAGGAGAGAAAGACGGGGTGGAAGCGAACAAGACAGCCACGTTAGATTCATAATCCCCCCCCCCACCCGTCTTCTTGGGAAAGAAAAGAGAGATAGCGGTTCCAAAGACCTACAGACTGCATATCAACGTCCTGCAAAGCCACCTCGCAGACTATCAGGACAAGCGGCTGGTGAAGTTCATCCCTGATGTTATTACGCGCATACTGGACACAGCCGAATCTCATGACTGTAAGGGGCGAATACTCGGAGACGCAGGCATCAACCTAAAGAAATAGCTGAGGTCGATGCTCCACTCTGTCTTCCATAATGCCAATAAGAAACTGGATCATCCCGTCCAACACAGCTGTAAAAGATACCCATTCCTCGAAGCACGGATGCTCAGTACAAGAAGATCGTCGGAGAAAAGACCACTTTTAGCATGTCCGAAATGGAATCGATGCTGTGCGCTGCGGCGTCCTCATCTGGCAACTCCGTTGGAAGACACATGTGGTCCCGGCTGCTGACCGGCATTCGACGAGTGGAGATCCTTGACGCCTGCGAACCGGACCTACTTTTTACAAGACAGGAACGATATCATACGAGAACCATGAAATCGAGAAGGAGTGCGAACCCTTGTATGGGACGTATACCAATATGAGGATTCTATAGATATTTCTAACTGGCTATATTTTGCTATAAAAGCAGGTTGTGTTTCGAAACTATATTGGGTGGTTCCAGATGGGATTTAGCTCTTATCACCCGCGTCCTTCATGTCATTGCTCGCAAACTAGGCTGAAGTGATAAGCGTTAACATATTTCCTAATATTTCTGCTCAGAGTGTCCTAGACTTATTTGAACTGAATCGCTGTACTCTGATTGTGCGCAAGCTCAACGCCTTTCCCGAGTTCAACGAAAACGATAGAGTTCTACTCGATATTTGTCTTGATATCTTTTCAGATTGCAAAAAGATAGTCAATATCTATAATTGGTAATGTCCGTGCTTTTCGTTACTGAATTTCAACGTATTTGAAAAACAAATTATCCAGTGATAATTTCTATTTGTTTTCTCAAAAACAAGGGGATACGCATATGCTGAACTGACAGAAAAGTTTGATTCTGTATACGTACTTTTGACACACTCTCTTCTGGACTAGATTTACATACTACCCATTCCCGCGATGAAGGGCTCATACCTGGGCTATAAGAATACTTGCGCAATGTTGCACAGGTGGGATTCTAGAGGAGGAGGAGGGGGGGGGGGATTTATAGTTAGGAGTTACTGTCGGTCCTATCGTTTACCACCTTACAGATGGAAACAGCACAACCTTGGCGTCTGCCCTAGCAATCCAAGGGCCCTTGCATAGAGACCTAACAACTACGGGGGGTTCTTCCTATATCTACCTTATGAGCAATACTCCGTCAAGTCCAAATCCGACAGACTCGCTTTATCCAGCTAAAGCTTGCATGATAGAAGCGCCATCCAGCTATAGGCCACACGAGTAGCATGAATAAAAGAAGGTGTCATGGACAAAGAGGTCAACTATGGCACGATTGACAGGTAAAGCGGCAATCATTACAGGAGGAGCCAAGGGCTCCGGTCTGTCAACTGCACAACTGCTCGTGCAGGAGGGAGCCAAGGTGGTCATCGCCGATCTGGATGAGCAAGGTGGACAGAAGGCCATAGACGCCATAGGCAGGGACAAGGCAGTTCTCGTAGCTCAAGATGTCGCAAAGGAGGACAGCTGGGAGCCTGTCTTCAGTGCCACACGCGACAAGTTTGGCGAAGCCATGTACTGGTAAATAATGCGGGCATCCTCTTCTTTGAAGACGCTGAGCATATTGCAATGGACGAGTGGCATAAAATCCTATCTGTAGATTTGGGATGGGGTCATGCTGGGCGTCAAACATGCTATTGCGCACATAAGGAGCATGGCGGCTCCATTATTAATATGTGCTCTATTACAGGATTGATTGGCATAGCCAATCTGTACGCATACAACGCCGCCAAAGGCGCGGTACGACTGCTGACCAAGTCGGCCGCCCTCTATTGCGCTCAGCATAGATACCCAATCCGGATCAACTCCATTCATCCCGGATACGCCCGCACTCGCATGGTCGATGCCTATCCCCAGATGCGTGGCGATCTCGAGAAACTGCACCCCATGGGTCGGCTGGGTTCAACCCGTGAAATAGCCAACATGGCCCTATATCTCACCAGTGATGATTCTTCCTTCTCCACTGGATCCGAGTTTGTTGTTGATGGTGGCTATACGGCGCAATGACAAGAATGCTGCGCTTCAGAGTACTCTGAGCAACGGCCGCCCGGATTATGATGAAATGCTGGACGGCCGGGCATCTATTGCGGCATACCGTTCCTGCGTCTATCCAAACTTCCAGAAGGAACCCTCTTTGGCCATATGGTATTGATAATCTGTAAAGTATGAGCACTACCAGCAGTCTCGAAACGTCACCGACAAGAACGGGAAGCGGCAAAACACTGAGTGCTTCGCAAAAGTCCCGCAGCGGAGCATCCAGCCACTGCGACACCGAAAAATCCGTTAGGCCCAATGCTACTCATATTGCGGAGCTGCTTGCCATTGACATCATCGAAGGACGTTGGCCGCCTACAACGAGCATTACCCTGGCAGACATACAGCAACGTTTTTCGGTGTCCCGGACTATAGCCAGAGAAACAGCGCAAACGTTGCAATCCGTGCAAGCTGTGAATATTAGAAAAAGGGTGGGGCTCATTGCCAAGAGCCTTGATCAATGGAATTCATTAGACACCCAAGTCATGCGTTGGAAATTACATTCCTCTCATCGTAAGGAACAGCTGCTTTCCCTAACTGAACTACGTTTGGCAGTAGAACCGATAGCTGCAGAAGACACCGCGCGAAGAGCTCCGATTGAAGTTCGTGCCTTGATGCCGGTTTTAGCAATGAAAATGCACAAAGACGGGACATCCGGAAATTTAGAGGAATTTCACCAGCTCGATATCCGATTTCACGATAAAATTCTCAAATACAGCGGCAATGAGTTATTCGCCTCGCTTTCACCGCTGGTCAACACCATGCTCTCCAGCAGGGTCGAACTGGGCATGTACCCAGCCAAACCCAGAACGGAAGCTTTGGAGGCGCATGATCAGGTGGCAGAAGCGATATGGAAGGGAGAACCTGACCTTGCTAGAGAGGCCATGACTCGGATCGTCGACGAAGTACGGACTACAACTGAACAGTCCTGAGCCTTGAAATTCTGCAAATGAATGAAAAAATGCAATTATGGCATAAACAGGTGCAGGCACCTGTTTATGCAGGTTAGCCCGCACCTGAAATGACCCGTTGGGTATTCGAGATTCCAGAATGGCTAATCAGACCCAACCCAGGGCGCTAGCTCCGCAAAGCACAGCGAAACCGATGATTCCCCCCAAGGCATTCAGTGTGGTCAGATACTTGAGACCCTGTTTGGTATTGAGATTGAACAGCGAAGTCATCATCCAGAAGCCGCTGCAATTGACGTGCCAGAATACCATGGAGCCGCAGCCGATAGCAAGAGTTGCGACGACCGGAGACAACCCCAAAGCGCCCATCATAGGGTTGACCAGTGACGCAGAGATCATGACTGCTATGGTCATCGAACCTGTGGCTCCCATCATCACCGCCGCCAGCACAAAGGGAATGGTAACCGCAGGAACGCTGAGGTTGACAATCATGGAGCCTAGTTGCTTGACCATGGCATTATCTTGAAGGATTCCGCCCAAGGCTCCTCCCATGCCAATCATGATCAATGGGTCGATGGCGGTCTTCATGGCACGACCCACCCAGCTGTTCATAGTGATCTCCAAGGCAGAAGACTTGTCGGACAAGGATGCATCGCTTTTGCGAGCGCTGGCGAGCACCTTGTTCTTGCGTCCGACAACCAGCAGAGCAACCAGGACGACCCCTACGAAAAGGGCAAATGTGGTGTTGCCCAGGGAATTGAAAACTGCATATGCTGTGCTGCCTTTCTTCACGCCAAGTGTTCCCAAGGATCCGGCAGCTATCAGAACCAGCGGCACAATCAGAGGCATGAAAGACCAGAAGGTCGAAGGAGTGCCTTCTTCCTTGATGTAGAGCTGATCGAGCGGGGCGTTTTCCGGCGCCTCCTCATAGCCATCCGCGAATCCAGGATTTGGCGCGATGTATTCTCTGCCCAAGAAGGGTCTGCTGATGAGATAAGAGGCAACGAAAGCGATGAAACTGATGATGATGCCCCATACCATCACCTTGCCGATGTTGGCCTTGAACATGATGCTCACTGCTAGAATCCCCGGATGTGTCGGAACAAGTCCGTGGGTCAGTGTCAATCCCAAACAGACCAGAGGCGCAATCAGCGCCATGGTGATCTTCTCGCGCTTGGCTATGACGGCAGAAATCGGCGCGGTCAGGACCTCGGAAATATTTCCAAACACTGCCAACGTCATTACGAAAGCAGCAGAGGATGGCGCAAGCTCAAGGTGCTTGCCTCGGAAGATTCGTATGAAGAAATTAGTAATTTTTGTGGCTGCACCAGTGTCCTGGATACCCATGGCGATAATGGCGCCGAAGATGATGACAATGGCGATGCCCGCTAGAGTGGATCCGAAGTATTTATTGATCTTGTCCATAGTGTCGCCAAGAGAGCCGCCGAGCACCAAACCCAGTATTACGGCTATGACGAACAGGGAAATGACCGGATGAATCTTCAGCTTGATGGTGGTGTAGACAAGCAGTGCGACTGCTAGCACCAAAACTATAAGAAAAATTGTCGGTGTCAACGGTGTACCTCCTGGTATGTTGACGTTCTTGTCCCCTCTAAAGATGCGGTCAGCAATCGACGGCATAGTCGCATTTCCCTGCTCACCGCATCGTTAGCTGTTGTTGCTAGAAGACGATACCTGCCTTCTGCATCATTGATCGAGTGGACTGATAGGCATTATCCACCACCCACTGCGGCGAACAACTCCAATACTCGGGCCGGAATGTTTCGATGGACACATTGCCCTGGTAATCAAGGCGTTGAAGCACACGAAGGAAGTCCATCAGATCTATATTTCCTTCTCCGCAGAAGACCCTGTTGGATTGCATCAATCCTTGCATGGGAGAATCATCCGCGTCATTGATGTGCACGTCAAAGATCTTCTCCGGATTCACCAACTCCATTACAGAAAAATCCTGAAGATGATGATAAAGATAGAGGTTGCATGCATCAAAGCAAAGGCCGACATTGCTCATATCGACTGCTTTGACAATATCCCAAGCCCGTTCTACCGTCCTTACAGCGCTGTATTCATGTCCAACCAACTCCAGGCACAGATTCACCTTGAATGGCGCAGCCATCTGCCCTAGGGTCATCAGAATTCGAACGCAGTTGGAGAATACTTCTGGCCACGGCGCATCATAAGGGCCTTCAACGTCCGGCTTTCTATGCAGAGGCACCACCACGATCAGACATCTGTAACCGATGTGCTGGGCTGCACGGCAGGCCAGATTGAAATCGTCCATGGCGGTTTCTCGCTCGGCAGGATCATCGTCTTGCGCGAATAGCTTCTCATACAGATAGAGGGCATTCATTGCGTGGGGCTTCAGATGGCTCGTAGCGAAGAAATCTGATAACTCATCAAGGTCGTGATCCTTCATGTAGTTCCTGAGCATGTCCAAACGGATTTCAATGGAATCAAAACCTGCACGTTCGCATAATTTCAAATCGGTTGATAAATCAGAACAATCTCTAGAAGTTGCTTCGTTAAATCCAAGTTTCATAACCGATCACCGATCCTGACTGGTATGCAGTGGAAACTTGATGACAGCATCGTCCTTGGTGCTCTGGTAGATGGCGGTAAACAGCTCGACCGTTCGACGTCCTTCATATCCATCGACTAAAGGCTTGCTGTCTTCGATGACAGCCTTCAGGAAGTCCTCGACCTGCAGCTGATGATAATAGTGCATCGAATCCACGCTATTGAAGAAGTCGCTGTCCTCTTTTTTCCAAGATTCCAATTTATCGGCCTCGTCTTCAACGGTCCATAAATCGTTGTACGGGGGTTCAGTGATCGTTGACATTCCAGCGATGAACATTGCTCCCCCATCGGTCTGCACGCCGACCCCTGCGCCGTTGTCGCCATACACGTGCACCTTGCCGTACAACGCGGGATTTTGGGAATTGCTGACTACAACATTTCCCAAAGCACCGTTTTTAAACTTGATCACGGCGACGGCTGTGTCCTCTACCTCAATATAAGGGTGATTGAAATTGCGCCAAACGCCATAAACCTCATCAACCTCACCCATGTACCAAAGCAGCAGATCAAGTTGGTGCGGAGCTTGGTTCACCAGAACACCGCCACCTTCGCCATCCCAAGTTCCCCGCCATGGATCGCTGTCGTAGTATGGCTTGTCTCTCCATCCAAGCATACGAACCGCGCCAAGCACTGGTTTGCCGATCTTCCCTGCATCAATCGCCTGCTTAATGCGCATACATGGTCTATAGAATCTACGCTGCGAGATTACTCCGACTTTCTTGTGCTCCTGTTCAGCCACAGCCAACATGGCATCACAATCCTCCAAAGACGAGGCCATCGGTTTTTCAACGAGAATATGCGCACCGGCCTTCATAGCTTCAATCGCCGGCGCCGCATGGGCCGGATGGGGTGTACAGATGCTGACAACATCTATATGCTCTTTGCTGATCATATCCTTGATGTCATCATAGGCGTGAACATTGTACGGTTCGGCGAATTTCTGGGCTCTTTGAAGATTGCGATCATACACTGCCACGAATTGCGAATCAGGCAGGTTTACGAAGGCCTTAGCATGAAAGTCGGCGACTTTGCCGCAACCGATGATAGCTGTTCTTAATGTAGTCATTATTGACTCCCTTGTCAGAGTATGTAGGCAATACTTTTTATGGACATGATCCGTGGACTCCACCATGTCTACATCATTTTGATTACTTTGTTTTCCTTTCTCTAAAGATGTCGTATTATTTGAACTTCATTTACTTGGCAGTACCCACCCCCGGAGGGCGCCATAAATGAGGTCACGTTCACATCACAAGTTTCAATGTTTCCGATCTGCATCAGTTCCTTCCGATACACGACGGTATTCATCAATGACATCAACGACCTGGTCTGCAACCTCATCCGCTGTACCGTCAATTGATACTGTGCTGCCCGGTTCATCAGCCTCCAATGGTTCCAGGTCAGCAAATTGACTGGGTAGCAAGGAAGCAGGCATATAATGGCCACTCCGTTTGGCGAGCCTGTCGGCTATCAGCTGCAAAGATCCTGACAAATGCACAAAAAGCACCGGAACGTCATTTCGAAGAATGTCACGGTAGGCACGCTTGAGAGCCGAGCAGGAGACCACAGTTGATTTTCCTTGAGTATCGCAACGAATCATCCACCGATTGATGGCCCTCAACCAAGGCCAACGATCCTCATCCGTGAGTGGAATGCCACGACTCATTTTCTCAATGTTGGCTTGCGAATGAAAATCATCACCTTCTGCCATGACAAAGCCTAATCGATTGCTCACAGCCTCACCTGTCGTGGTCTTACCGCAACCTGCAACACCCATGATGACAACGTGTACAACCATTTTCCTCCTTGCGTCCTTGCAATCGCCTTTCATAATTAAGAGATTACATACGTCATACGAATATGTCAAAAAGGCGATTATATAGAATACAGATAGTATTTAAGAATATGAAATCATCACATTTGTGAGGCAATAAATTCATGCAGGCAATCAGAAGATCGGTATAATTGCTAGGATCAAGCTATTTTGGATAAAAAAACTTCTCGTTGTTCAATGTGCTTTTACTCTTATCTGTTCGAACGAACTTCACCAGCTCCTAAATGCCGGATCAACACTTCCCTGCCTCTTTTGCGGAAATGGTTGATATGTTAAGCAGGCACAGAGGTTTCCTCGTGGGGATGTTAGTCCTATCTTTTTCGCACGGAGTACTGGGTTGGTCAGGTTTGGTTGAGGATGTGGTCCAGATCCTTAACTATTTGCTGGTTGCCGCCGGACTTTCGCATATCCTTGCTGATCATGTTGACATTGTCGGCGATATGTTTGTCTGCCAGAATCAAGGCTGCACGCTCCAGCGTCTGTCCGTTGACCTTCCTGTAGCTCACCAGGACCGTTTCCAGCCCTAGCTCAGCGATTCTCGCCCCTACTGTCGGCTATCGTCGGCCATAGGAACCACCGCCATGGACACCGTTTAGTAAAGAACCTCGTTCACGCTGCTCATGCCGCCATGCGTGATGAACAGGTCAGCCCTCTCAAGGACAGCCAGCTGGTCTACAGACTGGTGGATGAATATATTCTGAGGAACCCGGCCCAACTTGGCCTGGTCGAAATCACGGCCAACCGACAGCACCACCGTGACATCTCTGTCCCCGAACGCTGCCACCACCACCTGGTAAAAAGGCATGAAGGTATTGAAGATCGTACCCAAAGATGCATATCCCCAAGCTGAATGATGCCTAATCATACAGGGATGCAGTCGGAGGGGATTTGAGAAGCGGCAAGTACGTACCGGACACACTCAGAAGAATTATTTTCAGGGAGGCAACCAAGGACTAGCTGAGTTCGAAGCATAAACTGAAGGCATCAAGCATCAATCGATATTGTCGGCGAACAGAAGAAGTATGTGCTTCTACGATGCGGCAACGTGCAGTGAACGCCACAGCGGAGACGGACATAAACACCTGGAATCAAGGATCCCAACAAAGGCGAAGCCCCTTGCGAATTTAGAACCACCCACAAACCCAAGCCACTGTCGCCCAACAGCATTCACAGCATAGTGGAAGTTACTTTCGGCAGCGTGCTCCGATATGCGGCAGCCCCTAAACGCCGGTGGCTTACCATCGACCTACTGTCAGGAATCAAACTCCCTCGCAAGCAGGTCACAGTCGAAAAGATATATCTGACCTATGCGGAAGTAGAAGACCTGGCAGAGGAAGCAGACAAGATTGATCCAACCATGTCCGGCACCCTGATTCGATTCCTCGCATATGTGGGTCTGCGAATCAGCGAGGCAACAGCACTGAAAGTCTCAGATATGGACTTCGAGAAGCGGCGGGTCAGCGTCCTACGAACCTGGACGGAAGACGACAAAGGCAAACCGGTTCTAGGATCTCCGAAAACGTGGGAACGCAGGCGGGTTGCGATTCCCGTTTCCTCGTCTTCCCCCCCAAAAGGCTCTGCTCAGGGAAACCATCCGAAGCCTTCGTTTTCCGCCCCAAACGCGGAGAACACATCAACATAAAGAACTGGTATAACCGCATCTGTGTGAAAGCGGTGGCCGGGAGCGGACTTGAGATACCTGGGCTCACAATACATAGTCTCCGCCACACTTTCGCATCTCTATCCATCGCTGCAGGGGCAGACGTGAAAACAGTCCAGAACGCCTTGGGTCATGCGGACGCCAGCATAACCCTGAATGTGTATGCGCCGCTCTGGCCTGACCGTCTGGATGAAGTGGCCGAGATCATGGAACAACAGCGAGACAGGCAACTGAACTAAAGCATTTTCGCCCGTCGTGTCTAATCGTGTCTGAAAGGGAATGATCCTGATATTAAATAACCACTGGAAGCTAATGTTTCCAAGGGTTTCTTGTGCGCCAGACAGGATTCGAACCTGCAACCTGCTGATCCGTAGTCAGCTGCTCTAATCCGTTGGGCTACTGGCGCATATCATCTTGACGAGGAACTCGTTTTTGACAACTCATTTATACTACCGCAACTTTGGATTCTGTCCAGTCTGGTGTGTCGCGCAGGAGGTGGGGAACTGCAGGCTTCAGGCCGACTGTGACCAAGACAGCCAAAGCAGATATTCCACGTTGCCATGAGCTCCTCTTATGGGCGATGGGGTGGTAGCTCGGACAACAAATCCATGCTCACATGCACAGGCTAAGACGCGCTCCAGAGCCTCTTGCCTGCGGTCCTCGTCCGTCACAATGCCATGATGGCCCAGCAGGCTACGTCCGACCTCAAACTGGGGCTTGACCAGCAACAAGCAGTTAGCAATAGGTGCCAGCAAAGCAGGGAGGACGGGAATGACGTAGGTCAGCGAGATGAAGGACACATCAGAGACCACGTATTCCGGGCGATACGGCAGGTCGCCCGGCTGAACTTCGCGTATGTTGACACCGCTCATGTCAACCACCCTAGGATCAGCAGCAATCCGACCCAACAACTGTCCGTGGCCCACATCAAGGGCTATAACCCGCTTGGCACCATGCCTGAGCAGAACATCAGTGAAACCACCCGTAGACGCCCCGATATCGAGGCAGAGCCTGTCCTGCGGATCGGGCATCCCCTGCGCCGCAAAAGTCGTCAGGGCACCCTCCAGCTTCAGTGCTCCACGGGAGGCGTAGTCATCGCCCGGGTCCAGAAAAATCACATCACCTGGCTGGACACTCTGAGCAGGCCTTGATGCCGGATGATCATTGACCGTAACCCGGCCTTGACGAATCAGCGCCTGGGCTCTGGCCCGCGAATTCGTCAGCCCCTGTGCAGGCAGGATACGGTCAAGTCGGTCGCGGGCAAGAGCCACGGTTCTTCGGCGACCATCCCCAGCGCTGACAACCGTATCCTCATCGTTCACTTGCCCTCCCGATTCAGATCCTGCTGAAGCCCGGCCAGCACCTTGCCGAGCATCTCAACCTGTTGGGCATCATCCAGATCGTCCAATTTCGCCAAATCAGGGAAACGCTCCAAAAGGGGGGCCATGGCTTGCTTATCCATGGGCTCTTGAGGTACTGACGCAGTTGTATTCTCGTCTTCTGCCTGTGAGGACCCTCCAGAATCCTCAGACTCAACAGGCTGCTCGGTCTGGCTGGACTGCTCAGACAGCCTGTAGTCATTGGAACCTTGCGAAGATCCACTCGCTCCAAGCTGTCCTGATTTGACCTCTTCCGACATGAGCGCTACGCCCCGATGTCAAAGGCAGGCAAATCCAGCGAATCCATATCGCCACCACAATCCTGATATTCCCAGATCGCACAGGCGCAGGCTCGCACAGCATCCAAGTCGTGCAGGGGGTCACCACCGCCTTCAAGAGCACGGAGGGTGACATGCCCGTCATCATCCACCCTTGCGGTTTGGTCGCCGCAGTGCCAGATCTGATCTGCCTCCTTGCTGGGCTGCGGTTGCGACTCGGCCAGGCCACGCAAGTCTTCAGCCAGATAGGTCGGCCGCCACTTGGCAGGTGCAGTCAGAATGGAGGGTGTTCGAGCCACACCCGTCAGGACGAGCATAGAGTCGTACCCGCCCCGGTTGGCTGCCTCGATGTCAGTGTCCAGACGATCGCCCACAGGTAGGCATAGGTCAACGTTCAGGATCTCCTCCTGGCTGCTGGCCAAGAGCTGCCGGGCCTCGTCGTACATGGCCGATTCCGGCTTGCCCGCCGAGTCCTCCGGCTGCTTGCCAGTAGCCAGAATCACCGGTTGGAGCATGGCCCCATTGCCGGGCGCCATACCGCCCTCCCTGGGCAGGGTCTGATCCTTGTTGGTGGTGAAGTAACGTGCACCGTTTTCAATGGCAAAGGCGGCCTGGGCCAGGTCTTGCCAGCTCAGTTCGGGATACCAAGCCTGGATGATGGCCTCTGACTGATCTGCAGCCTTATCCACGGGCACCATACCGTTGATGCGGATCTGCTCGCGCAGATGATCGGACCCGATGACCAGCACCCGGGCACCCTCCGGCAGGTATCGGCGCAACATTCGTGCGGCGACGACGGCTGAGGTAATGACCTGGCCATCGTCCAGGGTCAGCCCAAATCCTCGCAGCTGATCGGCCACCACATTGGGAAACCGGGATGCGTTGTTGGTGGTGTAGGCCATGCGCATGCCAAGCGTCTGGGCTCGGTCGATCCCCTCGGCCGCATGCTCAACAGGGTCAGCGCCCCGGTAGACCACTCCGTCCAGATCCAGCAGAGCCAGACGGTAGATCTTTGCCGGGGCGTCTTCAGTTCCTTTGAGGAAGACGGTCATGATTCGGCCTTGGCTTCATCAGACGTATCCGACTCCTTGACCTGCTCATCCTTGGACTCTTTATTTTGATGATCGGCAGTATCGGCTTCGGATCCTGCGTCCTTGCCAGACAGATCACCATCATCAGCAGCCGGTTCATCGGCAACAGTCGCGTCTGTTTCGTCGCCAGTCTGGTCGCTTTGAGAGCCATCCCCCGAAGCTTCCACATCAAGGCGAGAAGGCTCTCCCTCGGGTTGCTTCACAGCATCCGACGATTCCTGCATTCCGGATTCGGACATTGGAGATGAATCAGCTGACTCAGTTGAATCTACTGTGTCAGTTGATTCCGCTGAATCGTTCGAACCTACTGATTCAGGAGATTCCTCAACCTTGCTGTTATCGGCACCCTGATCGGATGCATCGGTGACATCAGACTCAGCGGCCTCAGTCTCAACTTCAGCCTCATCCGAGTCCTCCTCACCGCCATCCGAGTCAATGGAGAGATCCTCCATCATGGCCGGATCCAGGTGCTCCAGGTCGTAGTCGATCAGGATCTCCTCAAACTGTCCGTCCTTCTGACCATCCTCGTCCTCATCCTCGTCGGCATACTCAGCTTCCAGGCGATCCAGCAGAGGTTCCAGCTCCAGAGCCTCCTGGCTGCGGCCAGCCTGTTCAAGGAAGTTCTGCTCGGCCTGCACGGCACGCATTCGGTAGTCGCCGCTGAGCCCGCGGGCCTTGACCAGGGCCTGAACCGTCTCGATGGCCTTGTCCCACAGGCCCAGATCGCCCAGTGCTCCGGCATAAACCAGGAACATCTCCGCCTTGGACTCGCCTTGCAGCTGGCTGCCCTCTTCGGAGGTGGCCTCCTCAATGGCCTTGCGAGGATTGCCCAGGCCACGCTCGCAGTCGGCAATGAAGGGCAGATAATCAGAATAGCCGTTCATACGGTGTGCAGTGCGGAACTCCTTGAGGGCCAGTTTGTAGTCGCCCTGACGATAGGCCACCAGGGCCAGAGTCTCACGGGCAAGATCGATCCGCGAAGCCTGCCGTGCAGCCCACTTGGCATGAGCAAGGGCCCCCTGGGGATCAGTCTCCTCCAGCGCATAGGCGGCCAGGATGTGCAGGCCGATGTTCTCCGCGTGTTCCTTGCTCAGTCCGCGCAGGCGCAGGCGATCATCCTTGGAGAGCATGGACCATTCCAGGCCCTTGGGCATCTTGGGCTCGCCAGGCCGACGATCCGTGTAGGGGTTCTGCGAGGGATAGGAGATGGTCCCGTCAGAATTGCGGCGACCGCGGTCATAGCCATTCTGGCGGTCACGCTGATAGGCCCCGCGGCGGTCGTCATAGCGATGGTCATCACGACGGCGATCATCACGACCATGCTGGCCCTGGTACCTGTCGCCATGGGAACGGTCGCTCCGATAACCGCCTTGACGATGGTCATCGCGGGAACGGTTACCATAGGAGCGGTTGCCGTAGAAACGGTCCCCATGCGAACGGTCCTGACGCGGGCGGTCATCACGGGAACGGTTCTTCCATGGGCGATCACCGCCAGACCGCTCATCCTGCCGACGGTCAAACCTCCGGTCATCACCCCAATGGCCATCGCCGCGGAAGCCCTGGCCACGATCACGATCGCGGCCGTGCCGCTGGTAGCCGCGACCGGAATGGCGATCGCCATACCCCGACCGACCACGGTCGTTATCATGGTCATGATGCGCATATCCGCCATTCCCGTTGGTATGGAAATCACGACGTGGACGGTTACCATCCTGCCGACGGCCGTGGCGGTCATCACGCCTGTCGAAATGGCGATCTTGGTCGGAATCCCTGCGGAAGCTGCCGTGACCATCCTGACGGTCATGCCTGTATCCACGATGGTCGCGCTCGAACCGGTCGTGCCCGCGTCCGCGGAAGGACCGCTGACCATTCCTATTCTCGGAACGACGCTCTTCGCCACCCTCGCTGTCATGGCTGTGGAAGTTGCCGGAACGGTAACCTCCCGAACGATAGCCTCCGGAGCGGTATCCGCCCGAGTGCGACCCGCCCTTGTGGAAACCCGAAGAGCGGCGGCCGCCTGACCGGAAGCCGCCTGGGCGCGAACCGCCCCGACCCCGTCCGCGATCGCCCCGGGAATGATTGTGTTCTTCTGCCATCAGTGTCCTTAATTCCTGCGTTCCTAATTGCCGGCCCGAAGCTCAAGCGCGCCCAGGGCCTTCTTTCCTCTGCGAACCAGGGCGAAGCGCCCATGCAGAAAGTCCTTGTTCTCCAAAACTTGATCCGGATCCTCGACCCGCTGGTTATTCAGGTAGAAGCCGCCCGAGGCCACGGTCTTACGCGCCTCGGAGACCGAGCGGAAGAGCCCGGCCGCAACCCCTGCCTCAACCAGACGCTGGCCCTCGCTGGCTTCGGGCAGGACACGTCCGCCATGACCATCATCGACCTTGAGACCGTCCAGCGCGGAATCCAGCACATCCTCGTCCAGCTCCTCCAGGGTCTTGCCACGACCGAACAGGGCGCCCGAGGCATCAATGGCCCCTTGGGCGGCATGCTCGCCGTGCACATAGGAGGTCACCTGCCAGGCCAGGACCTTCTGGGCCTCGCGAGCACCCGGATCCTGAACTGTCCGCTCTTCCAGACGTTCGATCTCGGCCTTGGGCAGGAAGGTGAAGGTCTTCAGCAGCTTGACCACCTGGTCGTCAGGCTGGTTGAACCAGAACTGGTAGAAGCGGTAGGGGCTGAACATGGTGGAATCCAGCCAGACCGCGTTGCCCTCGGACTTGCCGAACTTCTTGCCCTGGGAGTCAGTGATCAATGGGCTGGTCATGACATTGACGGATGCATTGCGCACCTTGCGAATCAGGTCCAGACCGCTGGTCAGGTTCCCCCACTGGTCGCTGCCGCCCAGCTGCAGACTGCATCCGTAGCGGTCGAAGAGCTCTAGGAAGTCGTTGCCCTGAAGCACCTGGTAGCTGAACTCGGTAAAGGAGATGCCCTCGTCAGAGTCCAGACGGCGGGCCACTGTGTCCTTGGCCAGCATGGTGCCCATGCGGAAGTTCTTGCCCACGTCACGCAGAAAGTCGATGGTGCTCATGGACCCGGTCCACTCGTAGTTATTGACGAACCGGACCGGATTGTCTCCCTCGATATCCAGGAAACGCCCGATCTGGCCACGCAGACGCTCGGTCCACTCGGCCACGGTCTGCTTGGGATTCAGAGTGCGCTCACCCGACTGCCGAGGGTCGCCAATAAGCCCGGTGGCCCCGCCCACAACGGCTATGGGATGCAGACCGGCCGCCTGCAGGTGACGCATGTTGAGCAGCTGGACCAGATTGCCCACGTGCAGTGAGGGAGCAGTGGGGTCAAACCCACAATAATAGGTCACCGAGGGGTCGGCCAGCACCTTCCTGAGCTCGGACTCGTCCGTGCACTGGGCAATGAGACCGCGCCACTTGAGTTCGTCGAAAAGCGAGTCGAAACCCGCCTGCCTGAAATCGGTGACTTGCGACATGAGAGGCTACTCCCTATCGGATATTTAGATGAATGTACGCTAAACCCCACTATTCTTGCAGCAGATACCGACACGGCAGGACCCTGGACCGCCGTAGACAAGGCCGTACCAAGATGGAATTCCCCGGGAATGAAGCCGGGCTGATTATTCGTTTCGAACCAGCCGCTGTTGATTGACTACTGACTGCTAAACCAGCAGGAACCCCTCAGCGTAATCGCTGCGTTCAGGTCAGGAATGCGCAGTCACGGACAACTGATCAATTAAGTCTTGGGGAATGTGGCCGACTACGCAGGCAGCCATGCGTCTGTACCCCTGCACCCCTGGATGAAAGTGATCAATGCCCCAGAAGTCGGATCGGTCGGTGCCGACGTCGTCGCGGGTGGCATCCACGAAGGGCACCGAGGCCTCTTGACAGACCTGACGGCTGATCTGCGTCTGCCGGGCTATCCGACGCTCCACCTCGGCCCTGAGCGCCCGGCCCAGGGCAGGATCCCGATAAAGTTGACCGGAGCTCAGGACCAGCACCTGGCGACCCTTGTTTTTGGCTAGCTCGATGCTGGCAGCCAAGTCATCCCGCCACTGCTCACCGGTGCGGTTGGCCATGATGTCGTTGGAACCTGCACACAGGACCAGCAGATCAGGATGTTCCTGCAGAGCAGGCAGGAACCGGTAGCGCACCCTGCGGATGGTGGCCCCCAGCCGACCCAGAGTCGACCAGGATATCGGACGTCCCAGCCGGGTGGCCAGACAGGCGGCTATGTCAGGGACGAAGCCCTGGCTCTGGTCCTGCACTCCACAGCCGACCGCCATGGAGTCGCCCACCACCAGCATGGTCAGCGGCTCCAGGTCGCGGCCTTGATCCGGTGGCGAGCACAGCCCTTGGCGTGAGCCGGGTGGCTCCTTGGCCAGAGTGATGTGCTGCTTGGCCCACCAGGCCTGGACCAGTGCCACCGGATTCATGTTCGCCGCCGCCTTTCGCTCTTTACCCTCCCTCTTGGGGAATTGCCGTTCGGAATTTTAACGCGGCCACCGGTCTGGCGGAAACCAGAAAGCTCACTTGGGCGGACGGAAGGCGGGCCCATCAGATTGCGAGTCGGCGAAAGCCTTCAGCTCTTCCAGCACATGTACAGCCTGGTCCATCTGCTCCTTGACCCTCTCCGGTGCGGTGCCCCCCTGGCCCTGGCGAGCGCGTACTGCTCCCGCGGCAGTCAGGACCGAACGGACCTTTGGAGCTTGATCGGCAGGCACCCAGTCAGCGAAGACCCTGACGAAATCGGCATCCTCCAGGTCAGCCAGCTCGCATCCACGCCCCTCGGCCAGCTTGACGCAGGCTCCGGAGAGCTCGTGGGCATGCCGGAAGGGCACTCCTTGCCTGACCAGCCATTCGGCCAGGTCGGTGGCCAGAGCAAAGCCTGTGGGTGCCTGCTCCTCCAGCCGATCCTTGTTGAAGGTCAAAGTAGCGACCATGCCGGCAAAGGCGGGCAGCAGGACCTCCAGGGTATCCACCTGGTCGAAGACCGCCTCCTTGTCCTCCTGCAGGTCGCGCGCATAGGCTGTCGGCAGCCCCTTGAGGGTGGTCAGCAGGCCAGCCAGATCCCCGACCAGTCGACCGGCCTTGCCGCGAGCCAGCTCGGCCACGTCCGGATTCTTCTTCTGAGGCATGATGGAGGACCCGGTCGAATAGCCGTCGTCCAGGCGAACGAAGGCGAATTCCTGGGTGTTCCAGATGATGATCTCCTCGGCCAGCCTGGACAGGTCCACGCCGATCATGGCGGCGACGAAGGCGAATTCGGCCACCACATCCCTGGCGGCTGTCCCGTCGATGGAGTTGGCGCAGACCCGGCTAAAGCCCAGATCCCGGGCCACTGGCAGGGGGTCCAGACCAAGGGTGGTGCCAGCCAGCGCACCCGACCCGTATGGACTGGCATCAGCACGCTGGTCCCAGTCTCTCAGGCGCTCCAGGTCACGGATCAGGGGCCAGACATGGGCCATGAGCTGGTGGGCCAGCAGAACAGGCTGGGCGTGCTGCATGTGGGTGCGGCCAGGCATGACCGTGGTCCCCGCCGCACGGGCCTGATCCATCAGAGCCTGGGCCGTGCGCAGCAGATCCTTGGCCAGCACCCGGGCGTGACGACGCAGCCAGATCCGAATCAGGGTGGCGATCTGATCGTTGCGCGAACGCCCGGCCCGCAACTTGCCGCCCAGCTGGTCCCCCGCAATGTCGATCAGGCCGCGCTCCAGGGCCGTGGCCTCGTCCTCATCGCCGGGTTCAGGGGCGAAGGCGCCGGAATCCACCTGATCCTGGAGTTCATCCAGGGCTTGTTCCATACGTGCCAGCTCGCCATCATCCAGCAACCCAGCACGGTTGAGGGCCCGAGCGTGTGCCCGGGAACCGGCAAGGTCGTCATCGGCCAGTCGCCAGTCGAACTGGGTGGACCGGCTGAGCTCAACCAACGCCGGCGAGGGACCACCGCTGAAGCGCCCGCCCCAGAGGGCCATGGGCTTGTCGCCGGTGCTCACTGCTCTTGTCCGTCCTGTGCAATGCCGTTGCCGAAGCGCATGTCACGGGCGGCGGCCACCTTGTCGGCCAGGCCGTAGATGGCGATGAACCCGTTGGAGGCGTTCTGGTCGAAGCTGTCGCCGGACTCGTAGGTGGCCAGGCTGTAGTCGTAGAGGGAGCTGTCGGAGTGACGGCCTGTGACCACGGCCCGCCCCCCGTGCATGACCATACGGATGCGGCCGGAGACATAGCGCTGGGTCTCCTCGATGAAGGCGTTCAGGGAGCGGACGGCCGGCGAGTACCACTGGGCGTCGTAGACCAGCTCGCCCCAACGCTTGTCGATGTCGCGCTTGATCCGGTGCTGTTCGCGCTCCAGGCAGCAGTTCTCCAGCTCCTGGTGGGCGGTGATCAGGGCAATGGCCCCGGGTGCCTCGTAGAGCTCGCGGGACTTGATGCCCACAAGCCTATCCTCGATCAGATCCACACGTCCGATGCCCTGGGCTCCGGCCCGGCGGTTCATCTCTTCGATGGCCTCCAGAGGCGTAACGGCCCTGCCGTCGATGCGCACGGGGATGCCCTGCTCGAAGTCGATGGTCACCTCGTCCTCGACCGGTGGGAAGGCAGGATCGTCGGTGTAGGAGTAGACATCCTTGGTGGGCCCGTTCCAGGGATCCTCCAGGTAGCCTGTCTCGATGGCCCGTCCCCAGACGTTCTGATCGATGGAATAGGGGCTCTCCTCGGTCTGCTCGATGGGCAGGTGGTGCTCCTTGGCGTAGGCGATTTCCACATCCCTCATCAGTCCCAGGTCACGGATGGGGCTGATGGCCTTCAGCGAGGGGTCGATGGACATGATGGAGACCTCGAAACGAACCTGATCGTTGCCCTTGCCGGTGCAGCCGTGGGCTATGGTGTCGGCACCGTACTGATGGGCCGCCTGGACCAGATGCTTGGTGATCAGCGGCCTGGAGATGGCCGATACCAGCGGGTAGACACCCTCGTACATGGCATTGGCCTTGAGCGCCAGCATGCAGTAATCCCTGGCGAACTCGTCCCGGGCATCCACCACTACAGACTCGACGGCTCCGCAGTCCAGGGCCCGCTGGCGGATGGTCTGCAGACGCTCGCCGCCTTGCCCCACATCCAGGGAGACGGCCACCACATCCTTGCCGGTGCGCTCCTTGAGGTAGGGAATGGACACCGAGGTGTCCAGGCCGCCCGAGTAGGCCAGCACGATGCGATTGTTTTCGGTCATGGCGATCCTCTTTCCTTCTAATTTCACACTTGTCAATATTCAGTTCATGCTTTCAGCCATCATCGGGCTCTGGCATCCTCCTGGCCGGAGACGATAGTCATGAGCCAGTCGGCCCGGGATGAAGCCGATTCATCGTCTGCAGCGATGATCAGAATCGTGTCGTCCCCGGCTATGGTGCCCAGGATTCCATTGATGGGCTGGCGGTCCAGGGCAGAAGCTGCATACTGGGCAGCGCCGGCCGGGGTTCTGACCACCAGCAGGTTGCGGGCCCGGGCCACTGAGGTAATCAGCCCAGTCAGAATCTTGGCCAGGTAGGCATCGGTCTTGTTCTCCCCCTCGACCTCAGGCCCCTCTGCGGCAGCCGCCTCCATGGCCTGCTGGTCGGTGGTGGCGGGAATCCAGTAGGCCATGCTGCCGTCTGCATACCGCAACTTGGTGGCATGCAGGTCGTCCAGGTCCCGGCTCAGGGTGGCCTGGGTCACCTCAATGCCCTGATCAGCCAGCAGGGCTGACAGCTGCTGCTGGGAGTTGACCCTATGTCGGCTCAAAGCCTGACGGATGGCATCCAGCCGGGCCACCTTGGTCGTCGGACGCATCAGCACACCCCCTGCAGGAGGGATTCGTCACCCCGGGAGCGGGCCACCAGCCAGGTCATCAGGGCCTTCTGGGCGTGCAGCCGATTTTCGGCCTCGTCCCAGACCACGGACTGGGGGCCGTCAATGACCTCGGCCGTCACCTCCCGGCCCCTGTAGGCGGGCAGGCAGTGCTGGAAGAGTGCATCCGGGCGGGCATGGGCCATAAGTGCGGCGTTGACCTGATAGGGCAGGAAGGGATGGGAGCGGATGGCGTACTGGTCCTCCTCGCCCATGGAGACCCAGGTGTCGGTGAAGACGCAGTCAGCGTCCTCCACGGCCTGGACCGGATCCGTGGTGACCAGAATGGATCCGCCGTTTTCAGCGGCCAGGGTCCGCGCCTGTTCCACCAGGTTTGGATCGGGCAGGAAGCCGTTGGGTCCGGCAATCCGCACGTTCATGCCGGCTACTGCCCCGGCCAGCAGATAGGAGTTGGCCATGTTGTTGGCTGCGTCGCCCAGGTAGGCGATGGTCATGCCGGCCAGGGCGTCGACCCCGCCCCGGTGCTGTGCCAAGGTCAGGAAGTCGGCCAGAACCTGGCAGGGATGGAAGGAATCGGTCAGCGCGTTGATGACGGGCACGGTGGCATGGGCAGCCATGGTCTCCACCCGATCCTGGCCAAAGGTGCGCCAGACTATGGTGGACGTCATCCGTGTCAGCACGTTGGAGGTGTCCGCCACGGGCTCGCCACGGCCCAGCTGCGAGCCAGAGCTATCGATGACCATGGGATAGCCGCCCAGCTGGGCCACACCCACGCAGAAGCTGGTTCTGGTGCGCGTGCTGGGCTTGTCGAAGATGATGGCCACGGCCTGAGGCCCCTTATAAGGCTGAGATAAATAGGGATTTGCCCTGAAAGCCATGCCCAGTCGGAGAACCTCCAACTGCTCCTCGTGGTTGAGGTCGTCGTCACGCAGCATGTGCCGCAAACCGTTGTTCATCTCTGCCTCCCTATCGCTATGATTATGCACGTCATTGATGGCTGATCTCACTGATCATCCTGCCGCAAGCCCTTGTCCGCGAGACTGGCCGGAGCCTTGGACAGGATATCCACTGCCAGGTCGATCTGATCGGCCTGGATGATCAGGGGCGGGGCCAGACGCAGGGCATCGGGGGCCACAGCGTTGACGATCAGCCCATGGTCCAGGGCCCAAGAGGCCAGATCCCCGGCACAGGGAGCGCTCAGCTGGACCGCATCCAGCAGTCCCCTGCCTCTAACCTGGGTATAGAGGGGATTGCCACAGTCGGTAAGGCCGGCGCGCAGCCTCTCCCCCATCTGCCGCGCCCGCTCCAACAGGCCCTCCTGCTGGATGGTATCCAAGGTGGTCAGCGCCAGAGCCGATCCCAGAGGATTGCCGCCGAAGGTGGACCCGTGCATGCCCGGGGTCAGCAGACCTGACGGCCCAGGGCCGAAGGTGATCATCCCGCCCATGGGGAATCCGCCTGCCACCCCCTTGGCGAAGGTGAGCACGTCCGGGCAGGCTCCTCCGGACAGGCTCTGGTCTTGGAAGGCGAACCAGTGGCCGGTCCTGCCCATGCCGGTCTGCACCTCGTCCAGAATCATCAGGGCTCCATGCTGGCTACAGAGCTCACGCACCTGCCGAACGTAGTCAGGATTCAGCGGCAGCACCCCGGCCTCTCCCTGGATAAGCTCCAGAATGACGGCAGCCACCGGCTCTTCTGAGGTCTCCCCCTGTGCAAAGGCCTTCTCTATAGCTTCGCCGTCTTCTGCCGGCAGGAAGCCCATACCCGGGACCAGGGGCTGGAAGGGCTCACGGATGGCCGGCTTCCATGTCAGACTCAAGGATCCCATGCTGCGGCCGTGGAAACTATGGGTCAGCGCCATGATACGGCCGGGATGCCCGCCCAAGTGAGCGCCATGCAGCCTGGCCAGCTTGATAGCCGCCTCATTGGCCTCGGTTCCCGAGTTGGCGAAGAAGACGCGGGATCCCTCCGGTGCCTGAGCCAGGTCCAGCAGTCGTTCGGCCAGCTCGATCTGAGGCTGGGAGGCGAAGAAGTTGCTGATGTGGGCCATCTTTCCGGCCTGCTCTGCCAATGCCTTGTTCCAGTCAGGATGGGCGTAACCGAGGGCATTGACCGCGATGCCGGCCATCATGTCCAGATAGCGGTTGCCGTCCAGGTCCCAGATCCAGGCGCCTCGACCATGGTCCATGACCCTGCCCGGCCGACCGAAGACCTGCATGTGGACGCGGTCATAGCGGTCTGCCCATTGACTGCTCTGCGGCCCCTCGGGAGTTCTCATAGGTGCATCAGCCTTCGTCATGGCTCCTCCTCATGATCATGTCCTTGCCCGGTACGACCACCGTGCCGATGCCGTTGCGGGTGAAGATCTCGTTGAGCATGGAATGCGGCCGCCGCCCGTCGATGACGTGGGCCTCGCCCACCCCGGAGCGCACGGCCTGCAGGCAGGCCTCCATCTTGGGGCGCATCCCCTCATGCATGTCCTCCAGCATGTCCTCAAGATGGTCCACCCCGATGCTGGAGACCAGGGAGTCGGCCTGGGGCCAGTTGGCATACAGGCCCTCCACGTCGGTGAGGATGACCAGTTTCCGGGCCCCCAAAGCTACTGCCAGAGCGGATGCGGCCGCATCGGCATTCACGTTGAGCACCTGGGTGGGATCCTGCTCGTCAGGAGCCACAGAGGAGACGACGGGAATTCGCCCGGCATCGATCAGGTCTTCGACGGCCGAGGCATCCACGCCCACGACCTCGCCCACCAGGCCCAAATCAACCGGCTGACCATCCGCCATGCCGGTACGGCGGGCTGCACTGAACAGGCCAGCATCCTCACCCGACAGGCCTACAGCCATGGGACCGTGGGCATTGATGGCCCCGACCAGATCCCTGCCCACTTGTCCGGTCAGCACCATACGAACCACCTTCATGGTCTCCGGTGTGGTCACCCGTAGGCCGCCGCGGAAGACCGAGGGGATGCCCAGGGCCTGGAGCATGCTGGAGATTTGCGGGCCGCCGCCGTGCACCACCACCGGATGCATGCCCACCTGCCTCAGGAAGACCATGTCTTGGGCAAAGCACTGCCGCAGATGGTCGTCCACCATGGCATGGCCACCGTATTTGACTACGATCCGCTGGCCGGCGAACTCCTCCAGCCAGGGCAGGGCCTCGATGAGCACCTGGGCCTTGCGGGCGTCGTCCAAGGCCTTTTCAGCTTCGGCTTCCTGCTCGTCATCCGCCATCCTCTTCCCCTTCCTTATGACCATCTTCCGATTGCTGCAGCTCTTGGCAGCGCGCCTGATCGGTCTTCCCATCAGGTGTGGTAGTCGGCATTGATGGTCACGTATTCGTGGGTCAGATCATCGGTCCATACCGTGGCCTGGCTGTCACCCTGACCAAGGTCGATATCGATATGGACCTCTGGGACATGCAGGTCGACCAGCTCCGGGTCCTGGCCGGGACGGCCGCCCCGGCAAACCTTGATGCCGTTGAAGCTGACATCCACATGGGCCGGGTCATAGGCCGCCGTCGAAACCGGCACGGTGCCCAGGGAGGACACCACTCGGCCCCAGTTGGGATCCTCGCCGGCCACCGCGCACTTGAGCAGTGTTGAGCCGGAGACCGCCCGGGCGCAGGCAAGGGCTGCATCCTCACTCTCGGCACCATCCACCCGGATACGGATCCGATGCCTACTGCCCTCGCCGTCGGCCACAATCCGATGGGCCAGATCCGCGCAGGCCTGACCCAGCTTCTCCTGGAACTGGTCGGGATCAGGCCGCACACCAGAGGCCCCGGAGGCCATCAGCAGGACGGTGTCGTTGGTGGACATGCACCCGTCCACGTCGATCCGGTTGAAGCTGAGCTGGCAAGCTTCCGACAAGGCTTGGAGTGCCTCTTCCGGCTCCAGAATGGCATCGGTGGTGATTACACAGATCATAGTGGCCAACTGCGGGGCGATCATCCCGGAACCCTTGACCATGCCGCCCAGCCGCCAGCCGGATCCGTCCACAGCCACGGTCTTGGTGCAGGTGTCGGTGGTCAGTATGGCCTTGGCGGCCTCTTCGCCGGCCTCCTGACTGGCCGACAAATCCTGGGCAGCCTGGTCAATGCCGGTCAATATGGAATCCAGATGCAGCAGATGGCCGATGATCCCGGTGGAGCAGACAGCAACTCGATCAGCGGGCAGACCCAGTTGCTCTCCTGTCCGCTCAGCCATGGCCCTGGCCTGGTCCAGGCCCTCGGGACCAGTGCAGGCGTTGGCATTGCCGGAGTTGATGACCACGGCTCCAGCATGGCCTTCTTCAAGGATTCGGCTGGTCCAGATGACCGGAGCGGCCCGGAAACGATTGGGGGTAAAGACCCCAACAGCCGTGTCCATGGGTCCGCTGTTGACGACCAAGGCCAGGTTTCGGCGCTGTGAACCTCCCGGACGATGGGCGATGGCGGTGCCAGTCCGGAAGCCTGCAGGGTAGGTGATGCTCATGGTGCAACTCCTATGGTTGTCAATCCGGTCTCCTCGGGCAGGCCCAGGGCCAGATTTACGGCCTGGAGGGCCTGGCCTGCGGTGCCCCGGGTCAGGTTGTCGATGGCGGCGAAAGCGTAGAGGCGGTCGGCGCGCTGGTCCACAGCGACCTGAACCTGGGCCCGGTTGGAGCCGTACACGTCGGCCGTGGAGGGGAGCCTGCCCTCGGGGAGCAGATCGACGAACTGCTCCTGGGCATAGATCTCTTCCCAAACGGCACGAATATCAGCCATCCCCATGCTCCGTCCACGCTCGCTCAGCTTGGCCGAGACCACAGCCAGAATCCCCCTTGACATGGGGACCAGTATGGGGGTCAGCCCCAAACTGATGGGCTGTTTCCCAAGACCTCCGAGGTTCGGATCCGCAGCTGCGGCCTTACGCAGGTTCTGCAGAATCTCAGGGATATGCCGATGGGTGCCGCCGACCGAATAGGGATGGGCTGAATTGATGGCCTGGGCTGCCAGTAGATCCATTCTGCCGCTTGAGCGTCCGGCACCCGAATAGCCGACTGCCAGGTCAGCAACCAGATCATTGGTCTGCACCAGTCCGGCGGCCAAAGCAGGCTGGAAGGCCAGGGTGACTGCCGTGACATTGCAGCCGGGACCAGCGATCCGCCGGGTCTGCCCAAGCAACTGACGCTGACGACCGCCACCCGGATTGAGCAGCTCAGGCATCCCGTAGGTCCACGGGCTTGAGAAAGGTCCGCCATAATAGTCTTGCCAGTCCTCCGGATTCTCCAGCCGGTGATCAGCGCCCAGGTCGACCATCAGCGATTGCGGATCCAGCTGCTCGGCCAAGGGACCCGAAGCCCCGTGGGGCAGGGCCAGAACCACCAGATCATGGCCGGCCAAGATCTCCGGCTTCGTATCCTGAATCTGCAGCGAGGCCAGCGACTCCGGAAGGTTGGGCGAGAACTCCCCCAACAGTCGACCAGCGGAGCCGTGACCGGTGACCGTGCATACCTGAAAGGCTGGATGCGCTGCCAATAGACGGATCATTTCCGAGCCGGCATACCCCGAAGCTCCCGCTACAGCCACCGTGTATTGCCGCATGAGTGCTCCCTTCATCGGGCACCATCATACATACTCATGCAGTAAAACGCATATTTATACAATTCGGCGTGTCGCTATGCACATGCTATAGCTGCGCGACGCTGTCACCTATGCGAAGGGATCATAACCGGAATCTCGGTTTCGGATGTATTCCATTTGCGTACTGGCCCTGTCCGCAGCCTCGGGCCCGCATGTGCCCTCCACAAAGGCCAGTGCCATGTCAATACCGGCCGAGATACCCGAAGAGGCACGAAACTTGCCATCGACCACCCAACGGGCATCCTTGACCCAGTTCACACGCTTCCCCGTGCTGACGACCCAGTCAAAGGCCAAGTCATTGGAGGTCGCACGCCGACCGTCGAGCACACCGGCGGCAGCCAAGAGAGCCGATCCTGTGCAGACCGTCATTACCTGGGGCGACTGGGCGGCCAGGCTTGCCAACTGCCCAATCCATCGGTCGTTTCCAACCAGAGTTCGCGTGCCGGACCCGCCAGGTATCAGCAAAACTCCCTTGGGATCGATCGCTTCGGGTCCTACAGCTTCGACCCTGACACCGCCCTCCCCGACTTTCACTCCAGGGCCCTCCAAGGAGAAAAGTCGCACCCGGGCGCCATCAGTATTGATGAAAACCTCAAAGGGGCCGAAAACATCCAAGGGCTCAAACCCGTCGAATACGACAATATTGATATCCAAACCCATCTGAATGACCCCCTGCTTAGATCTCAGGCGCTGACACCGTCCCCGCCTGAGCCGCCGCCACCCGTCGAGGGCGACGGCACCATCTGTTGGTAGAAGTCGTTCAGGGAGACCCCGTTGACCAGAAGCCAGATCCAGGCCAAGGTAAAGAGCAGGTTAATGATCAGGGCAGCCATGGCCAGCCCATAGCCCTTCATATGCAGTCGGCGGGTCCGATACATGGAAACGCCGCCGAGCAAGGCGGGAATCACAGGCATGGGCAGGAAGAGGGCCATAAGGAAGGCGATGATGGCGCAGGGATCCCAGTGGCCGTAGACCGGATTTTGGGAGGGGTCGTTCAGATCGGGCATGCCCTGGGGAAGCCATCCTGGCGCACCGGGACGGGCCTGAGGATTGCCAGGATTTCCGCCGCGGCCGGGACCCGACTGCCCCGCCATGGGCATGGGCCTATTGGCGGGGTTGCCCTGGGACGAATCGGATTCCTTGGCCTTGGGTTCGGGGTCTGGGCGACCGTAGATGTACGGATTCCATCCTGGATAACGATCGGCGCGCGCGCCGTACAAGGGCTGGTCGCCCCCATCATGATCCTGGCGGTCGGGTCCACCGGCTGTGCCCTGTTCTTGAGAATCCGTCATGTCCCTCGGTCCCCTTGATGCCCGGTCAGGCACGCAGCACGGCGCCCAGACCTGCAGTCTTGTCAACGATGGCCTGGCGCAGGGATTCGCTGTCCTCGGACGTCAAGGTGCGGTCCGGGGCGCGGAAGGTGACTGCGAAGGCCAGCGATTTTGCATGCTCACCGATCTGATCGCCAGTGAAAACGTCGAACAGCTCGATGGATTCAAGACTAGACCCAGCCGCTTCTCTGATGGCGGAAGTCAGGTCGGCTGCCGAGACCGTGTCCGGCACGGTGAAGGCCAGATCCTGACGGACCGGCGGGAAGGTCGACACGGGCTTGGCCTGCAGGGGGGTGTAGTCCAAATGGTCCAGCACCATGTCCATACTCAGCTCGAAGGCGGCCGAGTGGGCAGGGAAGCCCAGAGCCTGATCAACCCGAGGATGCAACTCGCCCACCATGCCGACAAGCGTGCCGTCATCCAGGACCAGCCTGGCGGTACGGCCCGGATGCCACTGGTCGGGCACCTGCTCGGCCGAGGGCTGCTCAAGCCGATAATGCGCTCCCAGCCTATCCAGGACACGCCGAGCGGATTCGACTGCATCGGTCCAGTCCACATCCCTGCTGTCCTTGAGCCAGCCGTCCTCCTGGGCACGGCCGGTCAGCAAGGCCGCCACATGCAGCCGTTGCTCTGGCAGACCCTGGTCCAGGCGGGCCAGATCCTCGTCGCTGGGCCGCACACCGCCCGGAAGGGTGGGCACCGCAGGAGCCTTGGGATCGCGACGGAAGACATAGCCGATCTCGAAGAGACGCACATCCGTGTTGCCACGTCGCAGGTTGCGCTCCACGGTGTTGGCCAGCGGCAGCAGCAGGCTCTGGCGCAGGTAGGGCCTGTCAGCGGCCATGGGGTTGGCGAGTTCCACGCTGTTGACATGGACCTCATCAGGATCCATGCCGAAGGCCTTGAAATCATTGTTACCGACGAACGGGTAGTCCAGAACCTCGGTCAGTCCATACTCGGCCAGGGTGTCAGCCACCCAACGGCGGCGCTGCTGGCGATCGGTCAGACCAACCGCTCCGGACACCTTGGGTGATGGCACGGTGACGGGAATGCGGTCATAACCCACCAGACGGGCCACCTCCTCGACCAGGTCGCAGCCCTCACCCAGGTCGGGCCTCCAGGTTGGAGGAGTCACCGACAGCCGATCTTGAGGATCGCCCTGGACAGTACAGCCGATATCACGCAGAATGGCCACGATGCGCTGGGGCTCCACCTCCAGTCCGGTCAGACGTGCCACCTCGCTGACGGCAAAGTCGATGACCGGCATGGGCTTGGTCTGATCCATATCCAGCGGAGCATCCAGGTCCTGCCCACCGGCAAGGCGATGCAGCAGGTCAGCGGCCATGGCTGCGGCGGCTGGCTGCATCTGCGGATCGACCCCGCGCTCAAAGCGCTTGGAGGCCTCCGAGGGCAGCTTGTGGCGACGGGCGGTCCGGGCGATGGTCACCTGGTCGAAGTGAGCGGACTCAATCAGAATGTTCTTCGTCTGATCGGTCACTTCTCCGTACAGACCGCCCATGACGCCGGCCAGACCCAGAATGCGAGATCCCTCTTGCCCCTGGGGCGAGTCGGTGATGAGCAGATCCTCGGTGCTGAGCTCGCGATCCTTGCCATCCAGAGTGGTCAGGTGCTCGCCCTGCCTGGCCCTGCGCACCACGATAGGCCCGCTGAGCTTGTCCAGGTCGTAGGCGTGCAGGGGCTGGCCCAGATCCAGCATGACGTAGTTGGTGATGTCCACCGGCAGGCTGATGGAGCGCATGCCGGCCCGAACCAGCCGACGACGCATCCAGCTGGGAGTCGCCGCCTTGGGGTCGCACCCGGTCAAGGCACGCAGGTAGTACCGATCACAGCCTGGCTGACCGTGAATAGGATTCTCATCCTGAACGCGCACGGCCAGCGGTGCCTGATCCTCCTGGGCTGCCGAGGCCGGCACCGTCTTGTTCAGTTCAATCACCGGATCCGTGTACTCGGCGCCCGTGGAGTGGTGGTATTCGCGGGCAACCCCCCGGTAGGAGAAGGCGTAGCCACGGTCAGGGGTGATGTTGATCTCAAGCACGGGCGTATTCATATGCAGGAGGCTCATGGCATCGTCACCAGGCTTGAGCTGCTCGTACTGCTCGGGGGTGAACCCGTAGTTGCGTAGCAGGATGATGCCCTGATGGTCCGAACCCAGTCCCAGCTCACGCTCGGAGGCGCACATGCCGTCCGAGATATGACCGTAGGTCTTGCGTGGTTCGATGCGGAAGTCACCGGGCAGGACGGCCCCTGGCAGAGTTACCACCACCTTCTCACCCGCAACCATGTTGGGGGCCCCGCAGACGATGCCACGCGGCACCTTGCGACCCTGGTCGTCCACGGCATTGTACTGCTCGCCCACATCAACATGACACCAGTTGATGGTCTTGCCGTTCTTCTGAGGCTCAGGCTCGGCATCCACCACATAGCCGACTACGATTGGGCCGGTCACAGTGGACTGGTGGATGTCCTCTTCCTCCAGTCCGACCCGGACCAGGTCCTTGGCCAGCTGTTCATAGGTCAGATCCTCAGGGACCTGCACATGCTCCTTGAGCCAGTCGATATCTACCATTGGCATCTGACAGTCACTCCCCCATCTCGAACTGCTGGCTGAACCGCACGTCGCCTTCGACCAGGTCGTGCATATCGTTGATGTCGTGGCGCAGGAGCAGGGTGCGCTCCATGCCCACACCGAAGGCGAAGCCTGAGTAGCGCTGCGGATCCACGCCGGCTGATCTCAGAACGTTGGGGTTGACCATGCCGCAGCCTCCCCATTCAATCCATCCGGGGCCGCCCTTCTTGTCAGGGAACCAGAGGTCCATCTCGGCGCTGGGCTCGGTGAAGGGGAAGTACGAGGGCCGTAGTCTGGTCCGGGCCTCAGGACCGAACATGGCCACAGCGAGCTTGTCCAGGGTGCCCTTGAGGTCGGCCATAGTCAGGTGTTCATCGACGGCGATGGCCTCGCACTGATGGAAGACCGGGGTGTGGGTGGCATCCAGTTCATCGGTGCGGAAGACCCTGCCCGTGCAGGCCACGTAAAGCGGTACACCGCGGGTTATCAGGGAACGGGCTTGATCGGGCGAGGTATGGGTGCGCATGACCATGTTGGAGCCGACGAAGCCGGCGGCGTCCCTGGCCTGGCTGCCCTTGACGTAGAAGGTGTCCTGCATCTGACGGGCAGGATGGTCAGGGCCGAAGTTGAGCGCATCGAAGTTGTACCATTCGGCTTCCAGCTCGGGGCCCTGGGCGATACTCCAACCCATGGAGACGAAGAAATCCTCCACGTCCTCCATGAGCTTGGACAGCGGATGACGTGCGCCCTGAGGTTTACGCTCGACCGGAAGGGTCATATCCACCTGCTCGGCAGCAAGGCGGCGGGACTCCTCCTCCTGGCGCAACTGCCGCTCCTTGAGCCCGTAGGCGCGGCCGAAGTCAGCCTTGAGCTTGCCCGCTAAACGGCCGGCGGTCTTCTTCTGATCCGCTGGCAGCCTTCCGATGATCCGGCCGGATCCGGCCAGGGCTGAACCTGTCCCTGCATACTTGGCCTTGATCGCCTTGAGTTCTTCCAGATCGGAGGCTTCGCGAATCCTGCCGATGCCCTCGTTGACCTCGTCGGTCATCGCCGCGGGGTCGAATTCTTCCTGTGCCACCATGGACCTTTCCACTGTTGCCAATGCCGTGTCCGGGCCGCAAATCAGCGGAAATCCCGGTCGTTGACGCCTTCACATTCTTTCAATACGACTCGACATGGCCATGGCGTAAAGCAGCACCGCCGCCGAGGTGGCCAGATTGAGTGATTCAGCCCGCCCGTATATGGGTATGCGAACGATCTGATCCATGGACTGCAGCAACCCACTGGGCAGTCCACGTGCCTCATTGCCGAAAAGCAGGGCCATGGGTTGACCCGACGAGTCTGGCTTGGCCAGGGCACCGCTCGCCATCAAATCAGTCAGGGAGCGGACGGGTTTGTCCGGCGTGCCATAGACATCCGCGGCCACCATGGACCGACCCTGTCGTCTGCACAGGCCCAGGAAGTCTTCGGTGCCCATGCTCATCAGGGGTATATGAAAGGCCGATCCGGCCGTAGAACGAATAACCTTGGGATTGGTGGGTTCCACGCACTGGTCCACCAGGATGACCGCCCGGCAACCGGCGGCATCGGCGGTGCGAATGACGGTTCCGGCATTGCCTGGATCACGAATCTGCCAGAAGGCCGCCACCAGGTCGGGCCCCTCCCCCGGCAAGTGCTGGGGATCCTCAAGATCTGTCGGTTGAGCCAAAAATCCATCAGTCCGCGCCTGTGCCAGGATTCCCTGGACATTGCCGCTGATGGCACGCATGACCCGGGCCGAGACGAAGTGTCCGTAGCAGTCAGGCAGCTCTCGAGCCTGCTCCATGATGGCCCCTACGGTCTCGTTGAGTGGCTGCGGATGGCCGCCCTGGGCTACAGGAGAGGATTCATCCACCTGAATATAGAGGTCGGTCAGCAGGTCGGGACGCCAGCGGACCGCCTCGCGCACGCTCTGCGGCCCCTCTATCAGGAAGCGGCCATGACGCTGCCGGGCCCGCCGATCCTGCAGTTCAGCCAAGCGACGAATTCGTTGGGCACGGGGATTGTCGAGAAGGGATTCATCAAAGGGCATGAGCACAACTCTAACCCCGGCAGTCGAGAGCACGGCTGACGGACCTTCATGAGCCCGCATCTGTGGGAAATTTCACTGAAAGAAAGGTCTGCGCCCCTTGTGCTCGGCGAACAAAAGGCTAGGGTAAAAGAACCGGTCGGGTCGACCACGTCCATTGCTGGTATGGCGCAGACCGACCATGGCACATCTGGCTTGGCCAGAATCATTGTGAGGAGACGATATGCCCGTATACACACTTCCCGATCTGCCCTACGACTACTCGGCACTGGAGCCGTACGTGTCCGGCAAGATCATGGAGCTGCACCATGATAAGCACCATCAGGCTTATGTGAACGGGGCCAACAAGGCCCTGGAGCAGATCCACGACGCGGCCGAGTCCGGCAACGTGGCTCAGTCCAACCTGCTGGAGAAGAACCTGGCCTTCAACCTGGCCGGGCACAAGAACCACTCCATCTTCTGGAAGAACATGGCCCCGGCCGACGGCCAGGAGCCTACTGGCGAACTTAAGGCCGCCATCGAAGACCAGTTCGGGTCCTTCCAGGGCTTCCAGACCTACTTCGAGTCCATGTGCGCAGGCATCCAGGGCTCCGGCTGGGCCGTCCTGGCTTGGGATACCCTGGGCGAGCGCCTGGTCACCCTACAGATGTACGACCACCAGGGCAACCTGCCCGTCACCATCTTCCCGCTGGTCCTGCTGGACCTCTGGGAGCACGCCTACTACCTGGAGTACCTGAACGACCGGGCCAGCTACGTCAAGGCCTGGTGGCACATCGTCAACTGGGAGGATGCCTCCAAGCGCTTCGACGAGGTGCGCAACATCAACACCACTCTGGCCAGGTAAAAGACCAGCGCTTCCAACCACAGGCAAACCTTGGCCCTTTCCCCTCTCTGCGGGAGGTGGAAAGGGCCAGGGTTCCTCTATATCTGAGACCTGCGGAAACCCCTGACGATCAGTTGCCGAAGAAGGCGATGGAGCCGGTCAGCGCAGCCATGGTCAGGGAGATTGCGGGCACAGCCAGACAGATGAGCAGGAAGCCCGCATCACGAGTTCTGACATGGGAAACCCTGGCATGGGTTCGTGGAGTGCTGCCGCCGAAGCCCCGGGCCTCCATGGCCGTGGCCAAGGTCGTCGAACGCCTGATGGACAGGACCAGCAGCGCGAAGGCTTGAGGCATGAAAGCCTTGAAACGATTCTCATCGCCCAGTCCGCGACTGCGGCGCGAGGCCGTCAGGGCCGACCAGTCGTCCTTGAGAACAGTGAAAAGCCGCATGCCGGCCAACCCGCCGTAGACGAAGCGATCAGGCAGGTGGAGCACCTGGCTGAAGGCATCGGCCAGGTCGGTGGCGTCTATTCCCAGCACGGTGATGATGGCGGGGATCCCGATGGCCAGGATTCGCAACGCAGTAGCCAGGGCCAGGTCCAGCGACCGCTGGGTGATGTGGATCATTCCCCACTGCCAGAAGGTGGCGCCGCCGCTCTTGCCATAGAGGATGATTGCCAGGGCCGAACCCGGTGCCCCCAGGAAGATAGGCCAGGTAGACCTGACCACGCGCAGGGGCGTGAAGCCTGCCGCGCCCAGCAGCAGGAACTCCAGGATCAGGGCCGTCGTGGCCGAAACCGGGTCCAGGCTGATCAGCAGGGGCAGAGCCGCCAGAAAGGCCCCGATCAGACGAAAGGCTGGATTGATAGAGGCTATGTATGGCGATCGGCTGGCTGGCTTGACAGGTTCGTCCCGCTGATCCATGGGCGTGACGGTCAGTCTGGCCGTAACAGTCTTGTGGCGAGCCTGCATATCTGACTCGACTGCAGGCCAGACGGCCTTCTGGGCTCCCGGAGGCGTCATTTCCACCAGGCGGGCATCCAGGGTCTGAACCAGTTCCCGGTCATGGGTGACCAGAATGATGCAGGCTCCCTGGTCGCGCAGGTCTGCAATCAGCTGGGCCATGCTGACCCAGGTGTTCCTGTCCTGGCCGAAGGTGGGCTCGTCAAGAATCAGCATCTGTGGTGCAGCGGCCAGGGCCGAGGCCACAGTGAGCCGCCGCTTCTCGCCACCGGAGAGCGTGTAAGGGTTGGCGCGGGCGTACTGTCTCAGACTGAAGCGACCCAGCAGCTCCAGGGTGCGGGCCTGGGCCTGGTCCTCGGTCATGCCGGTGCGAATGGGGGCCAGCTTGACCTCTTCCAGGACCGTGCCCCGGGCAAACTGGTGCTCGGGATTCTGAAAGACATAGGCGATACGCGCGGCCAGCTGGGAAGAGGTCCATCGAATAGGCTCCGGCTCGGTAGGCGTCTGCCCCTGGGGTCCTCGAAGCAGATGGGCATGGGCAAGCACCGAACCGGCCACGGGCTCCAGCAAACCAGCCAGGGTCATGGCCAGCGTGGACTTGCCGGCTCCGTTGGCTCCGACCAGGGCAGTGACCTGCCCGGCCCTGAATTCCAGATCGATGTGCTCGGCCACTGCCTTGCCCTGACGACCAACCGCCAGATCCCGGGCGGTCAACAAGACTTGATGACCATCATGACCGTGGCCGGATTGCCCAGACCGAGCACGTCCAAGCTCAGGGAGCGAATCCTTGGCACTCCTATAGGCCTCAGGAACCCAGATGCCCAGGGAGGCCAGATCCAATCCAGGATCAGTGAAGACCTCCTGGGGGCTGCCGTCGGCCATGATCACTGTCTTGCGATAGGCTGCAACACCCGATCCACCGACGCTGTCTTCAACCTCGCCCAGCCCGAGCACGATGACCCTGTCGATCATATCCATCCAAGGCCCTGCCCGGTGCTCGACCAGAACCATGGTGGAGCCTTGCCGATCCAAGACCTTCCTGACGGCACCGACAATTTGCTTGACACCGACCGGGTCCAGGTTGGCCGTTGGCTCATCCAGCAGAAGCAACCCAGGCTGCATGGCCAGAGCGCCGGCCAGGGCCAGACGCTGCATCTGCCCTCCGCTCAAATGCATGGTGGATCGGGTCAGCTGCAGGTCAGCCAGACCCACCTCGGCCATGGCCTTCCGCACCCGTGGCCAGATCTCCTCGCGGGGCAACCCCATGTTCTCCGGCCCGAAGGCCACATTGTCACCCAGCCGCTGAAAGATGGCCTGAGCATCCGGATCCTGCAGGACCAGACCCACACGCCCACGGCTGGATACGGCGGGATTGCCGTCGATGAGGACCTGACCCTGGGTCACCCCGCCTTCGTCATCCTCGACCTGGTCCTGACCGCTCTGCGGGGCATGATCGCCCAGCAGCCCGGCCACACCCTCAAGGATGGTCGATTTGCCAATGCCGGAGGCTCCCAGCAGAAGCACCCGCTGACCCGCAGGAATACTCAGGGAAAGATCCCTGACAGCAAAGTGGTTCCGATAGGCATGGCGGTACCCCCAACCGCGCAGTTCCAAGGCCGCGGGTTGGTAGGGATTGTCCTGGATGCTCTGGTACACGCCCAGACCTCTACTTCCCGGCCGTCCGAATATCGCGGCCGGAGGCGAAACGGTCCAGAGCCCCGGTGGCGGCAATGGCCTTATAGAGGTACCAAACCAGAACTCCGGCGATCAGCGCGCCCGAAATCAGGGTGGCTATCAGATAGATCACCCCATAGGGGCCGGTCAGGTTGATGGCCTGTAGGTGCGTGCAGAAGGAATACAGCCAGCAGCCGAAACCAGCGGCAGCGCCCGACAGTGCCACCGTGGACATGTTCCAACGCCGGTAGCGCAGCAGCATGAAGACCAGTTCGGCCATGAAGCCCTGAAGCAGACCGATCAGTATGGTCTCCACAGGCACCCAAAGGCTGCCCAGCAGCGACTCCAGGATGGCGGCGACCAGCTCGGCATAGACCGCTGCACCTGGCTTGCGTACGATGACCAATGCCAAGGGCCCGGCGAACAGGTAGAGGCCGTTGAGAATACCGCCCAGACCAGGCACAACCCCGTCCAAGAAGGACCAGGGAATGGTAGTCACCATGGCGACCACCCAGTAGATGACGGCGGAAGCCACCCCGATGACCGAGGCAACAGCGATATCCACCACCCTCCACCGTCTGGAGGGGATCCTGACTTGGGAGGGAGTCTTGTCAGACTCCGACTCCGGTCCGGAAACAGTATTGTTCATGAAATGACCATCAGTCATGATCTTGTGCCTTTCCTCGGGGCGCCCCCTATGAGCGCCATCCCGTTCAGGCACGGGTCCAGTGACATCCGTGCGCCGGCATTACCCGGTAAACGTTCGTCCGGTTGAGGCTGAGCCTCCTCTCAGCCGCACGCCCTTGAGCATACGGCCCCCGTGTCACCTGGCATTCTAGAACATACGATGGTCAAGGGAATCCAGCAGGAGGGCCTCGGTGATGATGTTGTCGACCAGCCCCTGCAGGGAAATGGACTCGTTCGGACTGTGCGCGTTGGACTGGGGATCCTCGGGGCCGGTCACCAGGACCTGGGCCTCAGGGAAGAGGCGCTTGAGTTCGGGGATGAAGGGGATGGATCCGCCCTCGCCCTTGTTGACCGGGTCGCGTCCGAAGGCCTGCCGCATGGCCTCCTCGGCCTGCCGGACCACCGGGCTATCGGCGTCCATGGCCCATCCCATGCCCATGTCGCTGGGGGTGACCTCCACTTTGGCCCCATGAGGGGCATGGGCGACCAGGAAATCAGCCAGAGCCTGCGCGGCCTGCTCAGGCCGTTGGGTGGGCGCAGTCCGCAGCGAAATGCGGAAGCGGGTCTTGTCGGCCAGCACGTTGAAGGAGCCCTCCACCGGATGGGCATCGAAGCCGATCACAGCCGCCGCAGGCTTGGTCCAGAGCCTGGAGGCCAGGGAGTCGGTTCCGGCCAGCCGGTAGGAGTCCACCACGCCGGCATCCGCACGCAGCTGAGCCTGATCCAGGTCACGCTGCAGGCCGCCGACGGGCTGTCCACCCTCCAGGCCGGGCACGGCAAGTTCCCCATGGTCGTCATACATGGAGGAGATCAGCATGGCAGCCAGGGTGTTAGCATCCAGGATGGGCCCGCCGAACTGCCCGGAATGGACCGGGTGCTCCAAGGCTGTGACCGTGACATCCAGGTCCGCATTCCCTCTTAGTGAGGTGGTCAGGCTGGGGGTGTCCGCCGACCAGTTGCCCGAGTCGGCCACGATGATCAGGTCCGAGGCGAAGTCGTCCCGATGAGCTTGGAGGAAGGGGATGAAACTGCGCGAGCCCATCTCCTCCTCGCCTTCGATGAAGACCTTGACGTTGACGTGCAGGTCCTTGCCCAGGGCATGCAGGGCACCCGAGTGGATGGCGATGCCGCCACCGTCGTCGGCCGATCCGCGTCCGTAGAGCCGTCCCTCCTTCTCCACACCGGTAAAGGGATCGGTTGTCCACTGGGAGGGGTCGGGCACCGGCTGCACGTCGTGATGGGCATAGAGCAGAACGGTCGGGGCCTTGTCGTCCACCTGCCGGGATCCGATGACCTCGAAAGCACCAGGGGTCCCGTCAGGATTGGTGGCCTGGACCACACGGGCATCTACACCCACCTGCCGCAGTTGCCCGGCCACATAGTCGGCTGATCGCCGCATGTGATCCCCGGTAATCCCCTTGGCCGAAACCGAAGCCAGGGCGATCTTGTCCTTGAGCAGATCGACGATCCGGCTCCTATCGTCTTGCACACGGGTACGGATCGTCTCCAGGCCCAGTTCCGCCATCATTACCTCCTATAATTGCTTGTGAATCAATGCTTGCGAGTCTAGGCGTCACCGTAACCTGTTCGCATGACATGGAACCCCTTCTCACGCAAGGATCGACGGGACAAAGAGGCGGAGGCGGACCAGACGGCCTCCGCTGAAGAGGCACGGGGCAAGGGACGGCCTACGCCCAAGCGCAAGCAGGCCGAGGCCAGGAACCTGCGCCCGCTGGTCCCCAAGGACCGCAAGGCCTCGCGCAAGGCTGCCAAGGCCCGGATCCGAGCCCGTGAGGATGCTCAGTACGAGGCCATGAGGACCGGCGATATCAACCACATGCCCAAATCGGAGCGCCTGCCTTGGAGAATCTACATCCGCGACTATGTGGATGCCCGCTTCAATCTGCTGGAATGGATCTTCCCGGCCATCATTCTTATGTTCGTGGCCACCCTGATGGGCATGTTCGTGGGTCCGCAGCATTATGCTGCCTTCACCATGGTGGTGACCGTCCTTCTCTATGGCTACCTGATCGTGGCCCTGATCGACACCTGGCTGATGTGGCGCAAGCTCAAGGGCCTGCTGATCGGCAAGTTCGGCGAACGCTCGGTGGCCAAGGGTTCACGATCGGCCTCCTACGCCTGGCAACGGGCCATGATGGTCCGGCGCTGGCGGGTTCCCAAGCCCAAGCAGAGCAAGCGGGGGCACTGGCCCGACTGACGAGCAATCGTCCTTGCACGCCGGCCGGCGGGTCGGTTAACCCGCCCGGTGCCCCTAGGGTTCCGGGCGGTCTCCGTATTCACTCCGCATTATGCCAATGGTCTTCATTCTCCCAGCCGGTACGGCTAGCATGTATTGTTATGCAGCAATCGATCAACCAACCCGCTACAAAGTCTCTTGACCCATGGGATGCCGACAGCCGCCAGTACGACACCATCATCATCGGATCCGGCCCAGGCGGCTATGCCACGGCCCTTCGCACGGCAGAGCTGGGCGGACGTGTGGCCTTGGTTGAGCAAGACCCTGTCGTTGGCGGCGTCTGCCTGAACCGCGGATGCATCCCTACCAAGGCCCTGCTGACAGCCACCCAGGTTCTGGAACAGGCTAGCCTTGGGGCAGCCATGGGGATCAATATCGAGTCGGCCAACATCGATTATCAGAAGCTTCAGGACTATCAGGACCGGATGGTCGATGCCATGACCGGCGGTCTGTCAAACCTGCTCAAGCAGCGTGGCATCACCGTGGTGCACGGCCACGGCACCATTGTCGGTGACGGCCTGGTGGAGGTGGCCGCTGCTGACGGCAATCGAACCCGTCTGACTACCTGCGACACGATCCTGGCCACTGGGTCTCATGCCAGAGCCCTGGAAGAACTCCCTTTCGATGATCTTGTCATCGACACCGACCGGGCTCTAGCACTCAAGCCCTTCCCCCACCGGGCGCTGATTATCGGTTCAGGTGCGGTGGCCCTGGAATTCGCCACTATCTGGAACCAAGCCGGCTGCCAGGTGACCCTGATGATCAGACATGACCGGGTGCTCTCCCACTGGGGTCGGCGAACAGGCCAGATCATGACCCGGGAACTGGAGCGTCAGGGGATTCAGATCATCACCCATGCCCGCTGCTCGGGAGGGCACCGTCTGCCCGCAGACGGGGGCATTCAGGTCGACTACCAGCCGTCCGACGACAAGGGCCATGCGGGAGCGATCGAGACTGATCTGGTCCTGGTGGCCATCGGCAGAGATCCCAATACCAACCCTAAGCATATGAAAGAGCTGGGCATCGACCTGGACGAGCATGGCCAGGTTCTGACTGACTCCCAGGGGCGCACCAGCCGTGACCGTGTCTGGGCCCTGGGTGACATCACCCCAGGTCACCATCTGGCCCACAGGGCCTTCCAGCAGGGCATAACCCTGGCCGATGCCGCCTCTGGCCTGGATCCTGAACCGGTCAACGAGGCCACCATTCCCCGCGTGGTCTTCTCCTCCCCCCAGGCAGCAGCTGTGGGCTTCAGCCGCCAGGAGGCCGAGGACGATCCATCGCTGAACCAGATCAAGGAGACCATCTACCCCATGATGGCCAACTCGCGCATGCGCATGAGCGGCCTGCAGGGCACCCTCAGCCTGATCACGGCCTGCCAAGCCACTGATCTGGAGAAGCAGATGGTGGTCGGTCTGGAGGTGGTCTCCCCCCAGGCATCCGAGAACATCGCTGAAGCCCAGCAGCTGGTGGGCAACCAGATCCCCTTGCACCGGGCGGCCGGGCTCATTCACCCACATCCCACGTTCTCCGAAGCCATTGGAGAGGCCCTGCTTAAGGCTGATGGCAGACCCCTGAACATGCGGTAGGCATGCGGTAGACTGGTCAACCAGCGAACGTTTCCAAGTGAGGATGGCATGGCTACAGAGGACACCAAGGGCAAAAAAGCAAAAAAGAAGACCAGCACGATCAGCCAGATCGTCAAGATCTACCGATTCACTTATGAAGAGGACAAGGCTCTTCCCTGGCTGTTGGCCGCGGCCATTCTGGTGCCCACACTGATAGCAGTGGTGATCTGCCTGTTGGCTCACTTTGGCTGGCTGTCCTGGATTCTTACCGTGCTTCTGGGCATCATGGTCGGCCTGCTTCTGGCCACCATGACCCTGACAAGGCGCTCTGACCGGGTAGGCTACGCTAAAATGGAGGGTCGTCCTGGCGCTGCCGCCGCCGTGCTGAGCAGCATCTCCAAGGCAGGCTTCTCCTTCCCCCAGGAACCCGTCTGGATTGATGCCAAGACCAAGGATGCCGTCTGGAGGGGCACCGGCCGCACCGGGGTCTATCTGATAGCCGAGGGCGACTACAACCGCGTCAACAAGGCCATGAACCGCGAGGAGGAGAAGATCCGCCGCATCACCCGCGGGTCCGCCATCCCGATCTACCGGATCAGCGTGGGTCACGGCCCCGACCAGGTTCCGCTGAACAAGCTCCAGCGCACCGTGGTCAAAAAGAAGATCAAGCTGACCGCCACCGAGCTGGAGACCCTGAACGACAGGCTGGTCACCCTGCAAAAGCGGCAGAATGCGCTGGGAATGCCCAAGGGCATTGATCCAACCAAGATACGCGTCAACCGCAAGGCCATGCGTGGGCGCTGACTGTTGCGAAGGTCCCATCTCCTCCAAGGAGGCGCTGGGACCTTCGCATGAAACACCCCTGTAACCTCAACGGCGCATTGCCGAAAAACCGGTCCCCTAGACTGGATGTTACGGTTTTCAGGAAAGGAGCAGTTCAGTGAAAGAACTGAAATCAAAGGCCGATTGCGAAGCTCTGATCAACCAGGAGGGCGTGGAATACGTCTCAGTCAGGTTCACGGACCTGATCGGGGTACAACAGCACTTCACCGTGCCCGCCAGTGAATTCCTGAAAGACGCTTTCACTGACGGCATGGCCTTCGACGGCTCCTCCGTCCAAGGATTCCAAGCCATCAACGAATCCGATATGAAGCTGATTCCAGACCCTGAAACAGCCTATCTGGATCCATTCCGCCGCCACCGCACTTTGAACGTGGCATTCTCCATCGTGGACCCGGTGACCGACGAACCGTACTCGCGCGACCCCCGGCAGATCGCCTCCAAGGCTGAGGCCTATCTTCGCTCCACCGGCATCGCCGACACGGCATCCTTTGCTCCTGAGGCTGAGTTCTTCATCTTCGACAAGGTCCGCTTCGAGAACAGCATGCAGCGCTCCTTCTACGAGGTCGACTCCATCGAGGCCCCTTGGAACTCGGGCGTGGATGTCGAGGAAGACGGCTCCGACAACATCGGTTTCAAGAACCGGGTCAAGAGGGGCTACTTCCCCGTGCCGCCCATCGATCACTACCAGGATCTGCGCGACGACATGGTGGCCAACCTGCAGAAGGTGGGCCTGATCCTGGAGCGCTCCCATCACGAGGTGGGCGGCGCCGGCCAGCAGGAGATCAACTATCGCTTCAACACCCTGCTGCACGCTGGCGACGACCTGATGAAGTACAAGTACGTGGTTCACGAAACCGCTGCCCTGGCCGGCAAGGCGGCCACCTTCATGCCTAAGCCCATCGCCGGTGACAACGGGACTGGCATGCACTGCCATCAGTCCCTCTGGAAGGATGGCAAGCCCCTCTTCTATGACGAGAATGGCTATGGCGGACTCTCCGACATCGCCCGCTGGTACGTGGGCGGCCTGATTGAGCATGCCTCGTCCGTTCTGGCCTTCACCAACCCCTCCACCAACTCCTACAAGCGGCTGGTGCCCGGCTACGAGGCCCCGGTCAACCTGGTCTACTCGGCGCGGAACCGTTCGGCGGCCATCCGCATCCCTCTGGCCGGCACCTCGCCGGCTGCCAAGCGGATCGAGTTCCGCGCCCCCGACCCCTCCTGCAACCCCTTCCTGGCCTTCTCGGCCCAGCTGATGGCAGGACTGGACGGCATCCTCAACCACACCGAGCCCCCGGCCCCCATCGACAAGGACCTCTATGAGCTGCCTCCCGAAGAGCATGCCCAGATCAAGCAGGTGCCCGGCTCCCTGGAGGAGGCTCTGAACGCCTTGGAAGAGGACCACGACTTCCTGAGCGAGGGCGACGTCTTCACCGACGATCTGATCCAGACCTGGTTGGACTTGAAGCGCGGTGAACTGGACCAGACCCGTCTGGCCCCCACCCCCCTGGAGTACGAGCTCTACTTCCACATCTGAGTTCGTATGACGACTGAGGCCGGCTGACCGGCCAGTTCACACATAGGGCCTGATCCTTCATGCCGAAGGGTTGGGCCTCTTTGCGTATCAGGACTATCGGCATCCACCCGTTGATGGCAACACGCCAGCCCCGGCATCCCGGCAGGCGGTCAGGCCAGAATGAGGAGAGGTACGAAAACAGATCCGATGGAAGTGGAAACCGATGCGCTGGCTGCGTGAGTTCATGGAGTTGCCCGTATATCTGCGAGCCATGCTCATCGTGGACCTCATGTGCAACTTCGGCATCGGTCTGGTTATGCCCATCGAACTGCTCTTCGCCACCCATTCCCTGGGTGCCACCATGAGCGAGGCCGCCCTCCTGGTGACCATCAGCTCGGTCGGGTCGCTGATCTCCAACCCCATCATCGGCTGGGTCTCGGATCGTCGCTCCTCCTGGCTGGCCATGCACACGGCCATGATCTTCTCGGTCATCGGCCCCCTGATTTTCACCATGGCCCACGACTACCGGGCAGCAGTGGCGGGAGCCTTCGTCTCGGGCTTGGGGATGGGCATGCAGACCTCCTGGGCCAGCATTCTGACGCAGATCTCCACCAGGGAGCAGCACCGGATCGTCTACGGCATCAACCAGGCTGAGCTCAACTTGGGCATCGGCCTAGGAGCTGCCGTGGGCGGACTGCTGGCCGCAGGCGGTCAGGACTTCCTCTATCGCATTGGTTTTGGCGGCAGGGCCCTGGGATTCGCCCTGCTCAGCCTGTCCCTACTGGTCATCGAACGACACTGGCAGCTGCGACAGTTGACGGCTGAGCTCAAGGCCAAGGCAGAGCGGGAGGTCGTCCAGGAATCCGCCGGGGCAACCCATGCCCTAAAGGCCAGCCAGACAGACAGCGCCGAAAGCGTAACCGCCAACGGGACCTTCGGCGGGCGGACCAGCTCCCTGACCAGGGTACTGGCCTCCATGGCACTGCTGACCCTGGGCACCTTCTTCATGGACCTTTTCGGCTACTCCCAGTTCGACGCCGGTCTGGTCACCACCCTGATCTCTGATCCGCACATCCCCCGCTGGTCCCTGTCGGTGGTGGACGTGGTCAACACCTTCTCGGTGGTCATCATGAACATCGTGCTGCTGCCCCGGCTCAAGGACGCCAACCATGTACGCCTGCTGCGTACCGTGCCGGTCTTCTGGGCTGCGGCCTGGGTGATCATCGTCCTGGGTCTGCGCCTGGATTCCACTCCCGGCGCCCTGAGCGTGGCCTCCCTGGGCATCACCATCTTCGGGCTGGGCGAAGTCATGATGGGCATCTCCCAGCCGGTGGTGGCCGCTGAGCTGGCCGGACCATCATTCAGCGGACGTATGTTCGGCCTGCTCAACACGGCCGCCTCCCTGGGCTACATCGTGGGACCCATGTTCGCCTCCTACATCCTGGCCGGACATGAGGTCATTCCCTTCCTGGCTATGTGCGCCATTGGCTTGGTCGTACTGGCAGTTCCATGGTTCCTGGCCATCCCTTCTCGGCAGATCACCAGCCAAAAGAGCCCGGCCGCCGTCTAGCCTCAGGGTAAGGCACGGCACCGGACTAGTAACCTTGTTTTAAAGTCAGTCTTCACCGGCGGCCCGACGAGCATCGCCAGGCTCCGAACCTTCCATCAGGGTCTTGACCAGATCCACGAATCGCTCGGTCAGCGGCGAATCATCCAGGGAGCCATCTGACCTCAAGACAGCCGGACGGCCGGACTCCCCTGACTCGCGTAGGTCGGTCTGCAGGGGCAACTGCTCCAGCAGAGGCACCTGATACCCCAGATCCCGGGTCAGCTGGTCGGCTACACGCTGGCCGCCTCCTTGACCGAAGATGCGCAGCCGTTCCCCATTATGCTCGTACCAGGACATGTTTTCGATCACACCCTGGACCTTGGTAGGTAGCTGGAGGGCCACCAAACCTGAACGCACGGCCACCTGCGAGGCTGAGGGCTGGGGAGTGGTGACCACAATCAGCCGGCTGTTGGGCAGGGCCTGGGCTACGGATAGGGCCATGTCCCCGGTGCCTGGGGCCAGATCCAGCAGGAGCACATCGGGGTCGCCCCACCAGACATCAGAGAGGAACTGCTCCAGCGAGCGCTGCAGGCGGGGACCCCTCCAGAGGATGGCCCGGTCCGCCCCAGCGAACATACCAATGGATATCAGCTTGACACCCCATGCGGTGACCGGCATCAGCATACCGTGCAGATTGGTGGGCCGACTGTGTACGCCAAAGAGCCCAGGCAGGGAGAATCCGTAGATGTCCGCATCAATGGCGGCCGTGTCATAGCCCAGGGCAGCCAGCGTGGCCGCCAGGTTGACCGTCACCGAGGACTTGCCCACGCCCCCCTTGCCCGAGGCGATGGCGAAGATGCGGGTACCCACGCCAGGCTTGGAAAAGGGATTGCTGCGCCGGGCGGCCTTGAGATCGGCCACCAGGTTGTCCAGCTTCTCCCGGCTCATCGAGGAGACATCGATATGCGGGCGCAGCCGGGCTCGCGGATATGAGGTCACGGTTCCATTGATCTGGTTGGTAATAGTGGTCGACAACGGGCATCCCTTGATGGTCAGCTCCACCCGCACGGTCACCTCGTAGTCGGCTTGGGCATCCCTGGCTGGCTCGACAATGATGTCGGTGATCATGCCCAGATCAGTGATGGATCGACCCAGTTCCGGATCGATGACCCGACTGAGCCGCTCATAGACCTCCCCCTTGATTCTTCGAGGCAGCTCCTCTAGATTCCGGGTCCCTTCCTTGCGATGCTCTGCTTGTTCCATGCCGTCACCATATCGCGCCCAGCCATCCGTTGCCAGGGCTCGGCTGGTCGGATATTGCGAATGTCACAATCAGCCTTGTGCTGGGTTGGGATCGCCGGTATCAAGCAAGCGATGGAAGCCCGCCTCGTCCAGGATCGGCAGGCCCAGACTCTCAGCCTTGTCGGCCTTGGAGCCCGGGTTGGCACCCACAACCACATAGGTGGTCCTTTTACTGACGGATCCGGAGGCCTTGCCGCCGCGCTCCACGATGGCCTCCTTGGCAGAGTCCCTGGAGAAGTCCTCCAGGCTGCCGGTGACCACCACGGTCATGCCTTTCAGGGTCTGCGGCTTGGTGCTGCGTTCGACGTGAGCACCCACCCCGGCGGCCTGCCAGGAATCCAGGATGCGCCCGCGCCAGTCGTTGGGCTGTCGGGCGCCCTGGAACCAGTCGTGGATGGAGTGCGCGATCTCGGGGCCCACGCCGTCCAGCTCGGACAAGTCCTCCACGCTGGCCTCCTCCACCGCCTCGAGAGACGGGAAGCGGGTGGCTATGGCCCGGGCCGAGGTCGGTCCCAGGTGCCGGATGGATAGGGCCACCAGAACCCTCCACAGGTCGGCATGCCTGGCCTTGTCGATCTCTTCGAGCATCTGCAGGGTGTTCCTGGAGGGTAGGGCATCAGCACTGCCCAGTGCAGCCTCCTGTGCCTGGGTCTCATGGCTGTTCATGGCCCGTTCGCCGTGGGCTGCCTGATCGCCCTTGGGCAGGTTGTAGAAGGCAGGCACACGGTACCACAGGCCGCTGCCGCCAGTCCGGCGCTTGATCGCAGCTCGTCCCTGCCGACCTTCGACTTCCGCCTGCTCCATCAGGGGGACCTCGCGCCAGACATAAACCTGGCGCAGATCCTCCGCCTCCAGGTCGAAGAGGCCTGCCTCGCTGGTCAGGACAGGATCCTGCCGAGGCGGAAGCTTCAGATCCGGATCCGGCTGGTAGGGGGCTGCCTGGCCGCCTTGGTCAACCAGAACCTCACGCAGGCCAGGAGCATAGACCTCAACGGAATCGGGCCGGTTTTCATCGGGATTGGTCAAGGCTATGGCGCTCTGCTCCCCCAGATGTTCGATATCCAGGGCTTTGCGCGAAGCCATGTGGATGATCCGCTCGGTCAGCTGGGCCGGGCAGGACTCCACATTGGGGCAGCGGATGTCCACATCGCCCTCCTTGGCCGGAGCCAGACGGGCGCCACAGCTGGGGCAGATCTCGGGCATGACGAAGGGTCTCAGGTCCTTCTCGCGCCCCTTCCTAGCCTCGACGACCGGTCCGACCAGCTCGGGAATCACATCGCCCGCCTTGCGGACCACGACCGTGTCCCCGATCAGAATGCCCTTGCGCTTGACCTCGGAGGCGTTGTGGAGGGTGGTCCTGGAGACCGTGGAGCCGGCCACGGTGACCGGGGTGAGAACCGCCACCGGGGTAATCCGCCCGGTTCGGCCCACTTGGACGGTGATGTCCAGAAGCCGGGTATTGACCTCCTCCGGAGGGTACTTGTAGGCCACGGCCCAGCGGGGGGCACGGGAGGTGGCGCCCAGCCTGCGCTGAAGATCCCGGTCCTGCAGCTTGACCACGATGCCGTCCAAGGCGTGCTCGATGTCGTTGCGGTGCTGGCCGTAATAGTCGATCATGTCCAGGATCTGGTCGAAGGACGTGACGACCCGGTTGTGGGGGGAGACCGGAATCCCCCACTGCCTATAGAGGTCGTAGGCCTGGGACTGGTCGATGACCTCGTCATGAGTCCCCTTGGGATGGGCTGGCCCCCACCTCAGAGAGCCAAGGCCATGGGCGTAGAAGCTCAGACGGCGGCTGGCAGTGATGCGCGGATCCTTCTGCCTCAGGGATCCGGCGGCGGCGTTGCGGGGGTTGGCGAAGGGCGCCTTGCCCTCCTGCTCCTGTTGCTCGTTCAAGGCGTTGAAGTCGTCGAACCGCATGAAGACTTCGCCACGGACCTCCACGAACTCGGGGATGTCGCCGGACGGACCCGACAGGTTCTGCGGAATGCTTGGAATGGTTCTGACGTTCAGGGTGATGTCCTCACCAGTCACCCCGTCTCCCCTTGTCAGGCCCTGCTCCAGGACCCCGTTGCGGTAGAGGAGGTTGAGGGCCAGGCCGTCGATCTTGACCTCGCTGGTCATGGGCAGGGCCTTGTCCTGCGGCCAGTCGAGCTCGCTGCGCAGCCCGTCATACCACTGGCGCAGCTCGGCGACGCTGAAGACGTCATCCAGACTGAGCATCTGGGAGGGGTGACGGACGGAGGCGAAGTCGTTGGAGAAGGTCCCTCCGACCCGGTGCGTTGGCGACTGGGGGGTATCCAGGCTGGGGAAGCGGGACTCCAGCTCCTGCAGGCAGCGCATCCTGGCGTCATATGCCGCGTCGGAGGAGACCGGCGCGTCGTCTATGTAGTAGGCGACCTGGTCGGACTCCACCCAGGCGGCCAGCCTGGACCAGAGACGCTGGGCCTGCTGGGCTCCCAAGGAGTCGAGGTCCAGCTCCCCCAGTCGCATGGCATCAGCATCGTCGGGCTGGAGGGATGCTATCCATCGGTCAGTGCCCGGCCTGGGCCTGGACTCGGCATCCCCACCCGCATCACCGGTTTGCTGAATATCTTCCTGAGCTGTTTTGTCATGCATTGAGCGACCTCATGAACTGTGCCTGTACCACATCAACACCTTCATTATCGTCGTCGTTCATCCTGGCGGCCGCCATTGACAGTGTCCGGGCCGGGACGAAGAGCCAGCCGTCCACACAGATGCGCGCGGCCTGACGCACTATCGAAGCCACCTCGGTGTGAGGCCAGACCGGCAGGCCGTGTTCAGCCAGCACTCGGCGTGCCTGCCTGTGGTCTTCGGGCAGAACCACGCACTGGGAGCGGGCCCTGGCCTGCAGCTCGGCCAGCTCGGTCTTGAGGGCTGGTATCCGGTCGGGACTGATATGCTCGCTCATCAGATAGGCCGCCGCAGCCACATCGAACTCGTCGCGCATCCATGAGGCATAGGCCAGACGGTAGTAGGCGAAGGAGGCATCGTCCCGGTCCAGAGCCACCCGCAGAGCGTTCAGTGTGGCAGCCCGGGCCGAATCCCAGTCCTCACGGTTGGCCAGCATGACCGCCAGCTTCAGATGAGAGAGCGGGTAGGCAGGCGCATAGGCCACCATGGCGTTCAGATGCTTGAGGGCCGCCTGGTCCTTTTTAAGCTGGGCCAGCAGGTCGGCTATCTCCAGGTGGGCATAGAAGAGGTTGTCAGGAATGAGCAGGGTCCGCTCCCCCGGTGTGGCGAAAAGGCGATTATAGACCACCCGTTCGGCGTATGAATTGAAGTAGCGAGGCACCTGGCCCTCGGCTGCAAAGACGGCATCCATATGGGCGATGGCATCCTGCTCAACCTGTATGCCCTGGGCTGCGCCGCCGGAGAAGAGCAGGTCGCGGGCTTTGACGCGCTCCTTGTCCAGCTGTAAGGACAGTGAGAAGTCGAAGTCGGGAACAGGGGTGCCGTCGATCATGGCGCTGGCAACCTGAGGGGCCAGCTGTTCCAGCTCCGGGTCACCGATGCTCTGGATGATGCCCGTAGCCGCCTGGGCCTTGGCCGCCGATGTCATGGTCCGATCCGAGGCCAGCTGGTGGAAACCGCCTACAGCCCTCTGCAGCAGGTCGGCACGCTGGATGGACAGATCGACGGCCTTATGTGCGCCCAGGGCCTTGGCAGACTTGTCGGCAAAGGCCACCTCGGAAAACTCGGGCTCCTCCTGGCTGCCATGGGGGCTGAAGCGGTCATCGTGCATGTCGAAGACAGCCTCGGTGGGCTTGAGTCCGCCCTGGGGATCCACCTGCATGGCCGCGTCGAAGAAACGGTAGATGGCACGTGGATCCTTCAGCCCCTGTGAACGGATGCGGGAGAGGAAGAGTTCCCTGCTGAAGACCACCGAGACCAGGGTGCGGATGGTCGGATTGCTCTGCAGGGCGCTGAGCGGATTCTGGGATGCGTCATCCTCAGTCTGATCTGCGGAGGCATCTTCATTCGAGACATCCTCCTTCGATGCATCCTCGTTGGTCGACGACGGCGGCGCAAAGGCGGCAGAGTCAAGGTCCACGCCCTGCATGAGATCCTTGAACTCGCGGTCCACGGATTCCTTTTCACCCTGATCCTCGACCTTGTCCTCCCCGTCTTCCTGTTGTTGTTCAGGAGCCATTCGGGAGGCAATGGGCTTGGTGGGATCGCCGTGCACGTCACCATCCTTGGGATCAGCCTTGGACCCTGTAGGGGCCACCTCGCCTGAACGCATGCGCTCAAAGGCCTCCAAGGCCTGTCCCATCATGGTCCTGATGGCCGAGTTCTGCTGGTCGACAGCCTCTTCCAGACCGATGGAGTCAATATGCAGGCTGACCTCGCGCACGGACGGATCCGCCCCGAAGGCCAGTGCGGCCATCATCAGCCCGACGCGCAGGTTGTAGTCGGCGCTCATGGCGGAACGCTCGCCCTCGTCCAGGTCCCGCCAGGCCCGCGACTTGTCCTCATAGCGGCTGGAGGGCATCATGGTACGCCCTGCCGCATTGAAGGCCAGAGCCACCTGTCCCTGGACAAGATTGGACCTGAACTCCACGTCGAAGCGGAAAGGCAACCGAAGGGATCGTATCAGCATGGCCATCGTCTGCCGGTAGACCCACTCGGATCGCACCGGCTCCTGGCCCTGGCCGTCCGCTCGCACGGGCAGCGCCTGGGGAGCCTGTTGACGGACCATGACAGCAGTGGCTGCGGCCTTGTCAACCATGGCATTGATAGCAGTTCGGCCGTCATCCTCCAGGGGATCGAAGCGAATCGGATAGTCTCCCGGGCGCAGCAGGGCGACAATGGCAGGATCCTCCAAAAGTGCCTGGTCCAGCCGCGTTGCCTGGACGCGATTGATCGAGTCCTCGGTGGGCAGCGTTCCCAGACGGGCATTGCGCTCCAGCCAGGCGCTGACTGCGGCGAATCTGTTGAGGTTGCCCTCGATACGCAGGGCCGCAAGCGCGGCAGTGAACTCCAGTCCGTTGTCCCAGCTCAGGAAGTAGGCGCCGGAGTAGGAGGAAGCATACAGATGCAGGGGCTCCGCCCCATGAACGGCCTCAAGGCCTGAGACGGGCGATAGAGCACCGGCCTCACGCATCAGGTCGGCGAACAGATCCTCCAGGCCAGAGACCCGCTGTCCGTGGGAGCGTGCCTGGATCATGTCGCCCACGCTGCGTCGGATGGCTCCCATGGGCGCCTCCCGATTGAGCCGGTAGAAGATGTTGCCCGAGCCGAACCCGGTGAAGGTTCCCTGAATGCGCGGCAGCAGGTAGGCGGCGAAGAAGGCGATGGCCACAGCATCCCGATACTCCAGGTCCAGGCGCATCTCAGGAGGCAGGAGGGGACGCAGCTGCTCCAGGCAATAGCGACCATCGGCTCGCAGCCAGGAGGCCAGCCAACGCATGTGGCCGGCATCATCACGGCCTGCTACGGCACCCTGCAGGGCATGGACCGGGCCCGAATCCTGACCCGGATCGCGGCCCAACCGACGACCGTCGGCCAGGGTCACCTCCTCCTCACGACCCAGCAAGAAAGCAGGCTCCATATTCTGCAGGTCCATCCGGCTCTGCTCGCCAATGAAGACCCGGCCATGGTCGTCGGCCAGAGCGATCTGGGCAAAGTGACGGTGATCGGTGAAGATCCCCAACGCGAAGCCCCGGCCCGGGGCATCGGGCCACTGAACCCAGCCCAGCGTCAGTCCCTCGGGCACGCCCTGCAGACGGGGAAAGAGCCGACGCTTGACAGCGATACCCAGAATACGGCTGTGAGAAGCCAGGAATTCGCGCATCTGCCGATCATCCGGATGGCCTCCCGTCCGGTTGATTAGATCGACCATGTCGGCCACCGAAGAATCCAGGGGATGATCCCCACGACCCCCTCTGGTCGGCCGAGAGGAGCCCACCAATCCCTCCAGTGCGGAAAGAATGGAACGGCCCAGGCCGGACAGATCACCGAAACCCCGGGACTTCTTCGCGTTCTTGGACATACCTTTGATTGTCCCAATCCAGCCAGACATGTCGCCGTTAGAATAAAACCGTGATGACTCTGCCAGCCCTGCGACGACCCACCCCGGCTAGGGGCACGACCATTCGCCTGCTGGTAGCGCTTGCTGCGGTACTCATCCTCGAACTGGGAGTATTCAATCTGGCCCATTGGCAGTCGCTGATGGGCTCCACATCAAACTCTCCGGCACAGACTACGGCCGATCCCCACTCCCCACTAGGTCGGCTGGGACCAGGGCTGTCCCCTCTGCCAGGCGGGGGACTGAAAGTCACCGATCCGGCTGGCGCCTGGGTAGATGTCCCTGATGCCGATGGACAGGCATCCTTTGTTCAGGCCCATCTGGCAGAGGATGTCGAGGGTTCATTCCTGTCGCAGATCCATGTACGTCTGGACCTGCGCCCGGCCGGCGGCAAGGGATGGATCCAGGGCACCCGAGGGCTGATCTGCCCCGGTCAGGCCCGTAGCCACTACCTGCGCGTCCGCGGAAAACCCAGCGGCACCCGGATCCAGGCCATGCGCCTGTGGATACAGGAACCCATCGGTTCCCGACTGGAACTGACAGGAGTGACCCCAGCCAAGGTGGTCCCCCTGGACTTCAACTTGGCGCGGATACTGCTGCTGACCTGTCTGGCGGCACTGATCCTGGGCTACCTGCCCGGCTCGATCCTCTGGCGGACCCGGTTGGATACAGGCTCGGTGAGCCAACGTCTGGTCCTGGCCCTGATTCTGGCTCCGCTGGCAGCCTGGTCCTGCTGGAACATCCAGCACGATCTGTCCACCTTCACTCCCATGGCCTATCACCAGCCGAACGCCTACGTATACGACTTCAACCAGTACGACCACGTAGCCCAGGCCCTTCTGCATGGACGCCCCTGGCTGGATCTTGGCCAAGCGCCGGGTCTGGCCAAGGCAGCCAACCCCTTCGACATAGCCACCCGTAACGCGCTGCTGGCCCAGGACCAGCAACCCATATATTGGGACTACGTCTACCGGGGCGGCCACTGGTATTCCTACTTCGGTGTCCTGCCAGTGCTGCTGCTCTTCCTGCCCTACCGAGTGATAACCAGCCTGGTGCATCCAGGCGGCTATGCCCTGCCCACCAGTTCGGCTGCGGCCCTGCTGGTCGCGACGGCCACCGTCATGACGGCCCTAGCTACCATCCGCCTGCTGGCCCGCTGGTTCCCACGGGTCCATCTGGCCGTGGTCGGCATGGCCCTTATAACCATGCTGGGAGGATCCGGCATGGTCTACCTCTGGTGCCGCCGCAACTTCTATACGATCCCTTTCGATGCCTCCCTGCTGGCGGTCATGACCGGGCTCTGGCTCTGGATGGGGGCCAGACGGGTTCAGCGACAGGCTGCAAACGCCGGTGAGCGTTCGGGGCGTGGATCAACACGGATGTGGACTGTGGAGGACGGGGACCAACCCTGGCATCTGTCCAAATCTCGGCTCTTTCTGGGATCGCTGTCAGTGGCTGCCACCCTGGGCTGTCGGCCCACCTTCCTCGCTGCCGGCCTGCTGGCGCTGCCCCTGTTTGTCAAGGAGATAAGGGCAGTCGTCAAGGCCCTGTTCACGCGTGGACGCCATCCGGCTGGCATGTCCCGGAGGCGGGCACTGTCCCTGCTGGCCTGCTGCCTCTTGCCGGTCCTCCTGGTCGCCGCCCCTCTGCTCTGGTACAACCGTTGGCGCTTCGGGTCACTGCTGGATTTCGGCAACCGGTATCAGATGACCGTCCTGGATCTGACCAACTACCATCCCGGCATCCAGGGCCTGCTTCAGATCTTTAGCTACTACCTGCTGCAACCTTTGACCACCCTGCCGGTCTTCCCCTACTTGCAATTCTCCCCCGCTCCCATGCGGGTCTGGCACTTCACCGAGCCTGGCCTGGGCGGGCTCCTGGTCACCACCCCGTCACTCGCACTGGCCCTTGCTCTTCTTGCTCTGCCCCGGGTGCGAAAAGAGCTACAGCGTCGGGGATGGATGCCCGCCTTGGTCTTGGCCCTGGCTCTGGCAGCCTTGGTCATGGCTGCAGACTCCTATCTGGGTGGATTTTCGGTGCGCTACACCATTGATTTCGCCTGGTTGGTCTGCCTGGTCGCCGTTGTGGCCATGGCCGCCGCATCCTCGACATATGAAGACGGCCGCCCCTCAGCGGAAGCGGCCGTCATGAGCCTGCTGACACTGGGGTGCCTGGCTGGTCTGGTCCTGGCCTTGGTCAACGCCATAGTCCTGCTGGAGCACTTCGACCCCAGTCAGGCCATGAACGTAGCCGTCTGGTTCCTAGCACCCTGAGCCCAGCCGACTACGGTATCAGGAGTCCAGACCCTGCTGCTTGAGGGCCTGGTGATACCGGTCGACCATGTCGGCCACGATGCCATTGCCATCACCGCCCGACAGGGTGATCACCGAGGCCAGGGGCATGGTGTCAAAGAGCTGGGCCGTATTGGGATCGTCGGGCAGAGGTATGCCGTCCTGCTCGATACGATCGCGCAGGATGGGCCCGCCGATCGAATTCTCACGCCACTCCGCCATGGTCGATTCAGCATTCAACGGAATAAAGCGGCCGTCGCCATCCACCTGCAGGTCCTGCTCCGCAACCAGATCGCGACTGGAGGTGCCCACTTGGATGCGGTAAGTGCCCGCCTCCACATGCCAGCCATCCATGACCGTTGACCAGTAGGCGAAGTCGCGCTCCGTCAGGTCCATGCTCACTCGGCTGGACTGTCCGGCTTTCAGGAAGACCTTGGTGAAGGCCTTGAGCTCATGGCTGGGCCGATTCACCCGGCTGGAGCAGGGGGCCACATAGACCTGCACGGTCTGAGCGCCATCCGCCTGCGAGGTGTTGGTCACGGTCACCTCCACCCGAGCCGAGTTGGCTCCGGTCTTGGTCACCGCAATCTGTTCCAGTGCAAAGTCGGCATAGGACAGCCCGAATCCGAAGGGGAAGGCCACCGGTCGCTGGAAAGTGTCGTAGTAGCGGTACCCCACGTAGACGCCCTCGCCATAGCGGGAGTGACCCTCCTCGCCAGGGAAGGAGGTAATGGTGGGGTTGTCCTCCAGCCGGACCGGAATGGTTTCAGGCAGATGACCCGAGGGGTTAGCGGCACCGGTCAGCACATCCACCACGGCGCGTCCGCCCTCCTGGCCCAGCAACCAGGTCTCCAGCAGACCCTTGGTATTGTCCATCCAATCGGCAACCGTCACCACTGCTCCGTTGGAAAGGACGGCAACCACCCGGTCGTTGACCTCGGACACGGCCCTGAGCAGAGCCACTTGATTGTCGGGAAGATCCATACTGGTGCGGTCGAAGCCCTCGGACTCGGCGTATTCAGGCAATCCCAGGAAGAGCACCACGGTGTCGGCTCCGCGCGCTACCTCAAGCGCCTGCTGGGTCAGAGCAGGATCCTGTTCCTTCTCGTCCAACGTGAACCCGGGAGCAAAGTCCACATTTATGCCAGCCTCTTTGAAGCCACCCAGGACCGAGGAGACCTCGGTGGGTGTGATGTGCGAGGAGCCTCCGCCCTGGTAGCGCGGAGTCCGGGCGAACTCACCGATGACGGCGATCTTCTCCTTCGGGTCAAGGGGCAGGATCCGGTCCTCGTTGCGCAAGAGGACGATGGACTCCTGGGCCGCTCGACGAGCCATGTTGTTGTGTTCCTGGACGTCGTAGCGATAATCCTGTCGGGACATGGCCGGACGGGCCTTTTCGATCAGGTCCAGGACCCCCTGGGCCATCTGGTCCAGCTGTTCCTTGTCCAGCTTGCCAGCCTGTACGGCCTGGACTACCTGGTCGTCAGTGCGGGAAGGCGGCATCTCGAGGTTGAGCCCGGCCTGCAAAGCATTGACCCTGTTGTGGACAGCACCCCAGTCGGACATGACCATGCCCTGGTAGCCCCACTCACCACGCAGAACGTCCGTCAGCAGCCAGCGGTTCTCTGAGCTGAAGACCCCGTTGAGCTTGTTGTAGGCGCACATGATGGTCCATGGCTTGGCATTCCTGACCACATATTCGAAGGCCGGCAGATAGATCTCGCGCAGGGTGCGCATGTCCACGTCAGAGCTGACCCTGAGCCGGTCTGTTTCCTGGTTGTTGGCTGCAAAGTGCTTCAGAGAGGTTCCCACCCCCTTGGACTGGACCCCTTCGACCAGACCTGCGGCTTCATGACCGGCCAGCACAGGATCCTCCGAGTAAAACTCGAAATTACGACCGCCCAGTGGGCTGCGCTTGATATTGATACCGGGTCCCAGGATTACGGCCACCTTCTCTTGGACGCACTCCTCGCCCATGGCCTGGCCCACCTGATAGGTCAGATCCGGGTTCCAGGAGGAGGCCAGTCCCGCAGTCGGGGGGAAGCAGGTGGCCGGGACCGATCCGTAGACGTCGGAGCCAGTGGCCTTGCGCAGGCCATAGGGACCGTCGGTGATCATATAGCCTTCATAGCCCTTGTCGGTCAGTCCCTGCAGGTGCCAGGAGTCGGATCCGGAGGTCAGCGAGGCCTCCTCTTGCAGTTCCAAATCCTTGGCTTTGGTATGCGATTCTTCTGTCATGTCTTTTTCCTTTCGGGTTTGATTGGCCGGGCCGCTGCTCAGTACAGGTCCGGATTACAGGTTTTCAGACTCACTTGACCTTGCGAATCATCATGATGAATACTGTTCCCACCAGCAAGCAGGCGATGGCGACCGGGAAGATCATCCTGTAGCCGCCGAAGAGTCCAATGACCAGCGTGGTGCACCCGGGAGCGATCACCTGACCGATCGTATTGGCCAGGTTGAGGATACCCAGATCCTTGCCTGCTTCCTTGGCGTTCGGCAGCACATCGACGTTCAGCGCCTGGTCGACTGACATGTAGCAGCCATTGCCGATTCCAGCAAGGGCGGCGTAAATGTACATACCCGTTGCAGTTGGCATCAGGAATGGGAAGAGTATGCCGATAGCGAGAATCAGACAGCTAGTGGCTACAATCACCTTTCTCCTGTGCAGAAAGTCCGAAAGCGGGCCCGAAACCACGGAGGCCAGGATGGTGGTCACCACCGAGATCAGGGCCATGATCCTGAGTGTGGATGCGGCCTGGGCATCGCTCAGGTGACAGTACTTTTGCAGTATGTAGAGCTGGTAGCCCTGGATCATGAAGCATCCGACGACGAAAGTGAACCTGCCCAGAAGCGCCAGGTAGAAGTCGCGGCAATTTTTGGTGGGCGGTATGAAGGACCGGCCGACATCTGCCCAGGTTCGTTCCACGACCGTGTTGGCAGCCGACTTCTCCCGGGGCCAGATCAACACAGTGAGGATACCAGAGAAGAGGAAGATGATCATGGCGACTACAAGGCCTGTATGGATGCTGGCTATGAAGGAGCTGCCGATGATGGTTCCCAGCTGCTGGCCGATGACCTGGCTGGCGCCATAGAGTGCCGAATAGGTTCCCCTGGTCGACTCAGGAATCCTGTCTGAAAGGACTGCCACGGCCGGGGCTATCAGGCAGTTGATGCCCACCTGCACAATGCACCAGCCGAGGATGATCATGGCGAGCGTATGGGACTGGATAACCAGCAGAAACCAAGGGCGCCGATAATTCCGCCCAACACGATCCAAGGGGTGCGCTTGCCGACTCGGAACCTCGACATGTCTGAGAGAGCACCGAAAACAACGTTGGCCACTAAGGCGAACACGCAGCCGATCGAATTCATTGTCCCCAGAGCCGCTTCAGCGCTGACCCCATGCAGGGAATTGAAAATCTGCGGCAGGAGGACCCCGGATCCCATGGTAAAGGGCGCAGCCCAGAGCAGGGATACCAGGACAAAGCCAATGGCAAAGCGGACCTTCTCCGCATTGTTGAGCCTTCTGCCCGTGTCCGGAGCCAGGTTCGCGTCAATGCCCCGGTCCGCTGCGGCGCCTCCGGTCTCATCTGCGGAGGCCATTGCCTTGATGTCTTCCCCGACTCGAGCGCCAACCCCCTCAGCTGGATTTCTCCTCTGACCCTTATTTCCGTTCCCCATTATCGTCTTTCCTTCCTGTGCAACCCTGCAGTCAGTAGCTCATCATTGAGCCTAACCAATCTCCCCCTTCCATGATGAATGGTCACTTAGAACTTATTATCGGAGTAAACCAGCCAGCAAACGGCCCACAGTCACAATTTTTTTTCAATCGCCGACACGACTGAGTCAGCATTCCGCTGGAATTCCGAGGGTTCAGGCAGGAGCGACAGGGCCAGATACCCATTCCCTGGCATGTCGAAAAAGTATCCGGGCTGGCCAGTCAGCCCGTAGGACCCGATCAAGCGAAGGATCAGCTCCTCCTCGTCGATGACCTGAGGGAAGCGAAGAAGAACGTTCCAGCCAGCCTCAGGCCTGAGCAGAGAGAGACAGGACTCCTTTAGAACCAGTGTCTGTCTCAGGATTTCGAGATTGCCCCTGACACGTTCACCCACTCGGCTGGTCTGGCCAGGAATATCCGAGAGCATGGCCTCCATATCCCTGGTGATCAGAAGACTCATGGGCAGGTAATCATCCGCTATCAGATCAAGATGGCGCTTGGCCTCGGCAACCTGGTCGGCCGGCCCGGAAACCTGGATCCAGCCCACCTTGGCATGGGGAGCTGCCAGGCTCTTCGAGAATCCGTCCAAGGCGAAGGTCAGCACCCGATCCTCACCAGCCAGCCGGGCACGACCCGGCAAGGGGTCCAGAGGGTAATCGAAGAAGACCTCATCCGCTATGATGGCCACCCCCTGCCGCTGGCAGAGTTCCAGCAGCGACCGGCGTTCTTCCGGGTGAATGTAGGAACCTGTGGGATTGTTGGGGTTGATAAGGACCAAAGCGCGGATACAATCGCCCTCAGGTCCTTCCAGAGCCTGTCTGACCGTGGCCAGGTCAAGGACCCATGATCCGTCGTAGGCCAGGCGGTATGGAATTGTCCGGACACATTCCAGACCGGCGATGGATTCGATCAGGGGATATCCAGGCCTGGGCTCCAGAATGGCATCACCCGGATCGCAGAGAAGCTTCATCAGCCAGGAATAAGCCTGGGATGTTGAGGAGAGCAGGTAGAGGTCATCAGGATCGACCGCCGCACCGTCCACGCTCTGATTCGCTTCCTGACGCCTGGTCAGAAACTCAGCCAGGGCCTGGCGGGCCACACGAGGTCCTCTCGGTTCGGCCTCATAGACTTGGGGCAGGAACGACGGGGCCAGTCCGAAACGGGTAGGGTTGGAATCATTCAGCCTGCCCAGCTTGAGCCCTTGGGAGCGTGCTCCTGACTCGGCCAGAGCAATGCGATTGAGGCGGTCAGACCCTGTACGGTGAGAAAAATGCACGATTCTTCAGCTCCTCATGCGATCCAGCAGTGGCCGGAACGCCCCAAACAGGTTGGTCGCAGAAAAGCCCTGCTTCACCCCAGACGCTTTTGCCGAAGGTCAGCCAGATAGGCGGCGCCGACAATGCCAGCCTGATTGCGCAGCTTGGCAGCCACGATGGGAGTCTTGATGTCAATGTGAGGCAGGAACTTCTCGCTCATCCGACTGACACCGCCGCCGACGACGAAGAAATCGGGATTGAAGTAGTGCTCAAGCAGTCGGTAGTATTTGGTCAGACGGTTGGCCCACTTCTTATAGCTCAGCTTCTTGCGGTCGCGCACCGAAGAGGCCGCGTACTTCTCTGCGTCCTTGCCGTCCAGCGTCAGGTGGCCCAACTCACTGTTGGGGATCAGAACACCGTTGTAGATCAGAGCCGTGCCGATGCCGGTACCCAGCGTAGTGGCGATGACCAGACCCCTCTGTCCCTTGGCCGCTCCGTACTGTACCTCGGCAAGGCCGGCCGCATCTGCGTCGTTGACAACGCTGACGGGCCTGCCGCAGGCCTTGGAAAGGACCTCCTGAACATTGGTTCCCACCCAGGCTTGATCCAGGTTGGCCATGAAATCGAGCGGCTTGTCAGGCTTAACAGGTGCCGGAAAAGCGATGCCCACAGGTACGTCCGAGGAAACTTCGAAGCGGTCCAGGAGCTCTTTGACCACGACTCCTACAGCCTCCGGCGTCGAGTGCTCCGGGGTCAGAATTTTCTTGCGCGGCTCTGCAAAATCGCCGATCGTCAGGTCAACAGGGGCAGCCTTGATGCCGGATCCACCAATATCCACTCCAAAAGCCTGCGCTGTTTCAATCATTGCTGCTCCTTAGCTGATCAAAGATGAGGGTCCGAACCGGCACGGTAGCGATTGTACCCCAAGCCCTGTCTCTGCAACCCTCGGCAGCGGCACAATCCGGACCAAGCGCAGACCATTCCGCCGGCCTTGTGCAACTACATGCAGTGAAAAGAATTGGGTGGAATAATGAGGTTATGACCGAACATACACAGCTTATTGACGCAGTCAACGTGCGAATCACCGCCAGAGAATACGATCCCAAGCCCATCGATCCCGAACTAGCCAGGCAGCTGGGCAGCACTCTGAACGCTCTGAACACGCTGAGCGGCCTGGACATGCAGCTGGTTCTGGGCAAACCCGACGCCTTCGCGGCCGACAACGCTTCCGGCCACCTGGCCAATGCGGCCAACTACCTTGCCCTAGTCGGACCCAAAGATGATCAAAAGAGCCTGGAAAAAGCCGGCTTTTATGGCGAGCGCATAGTTCTTGCCGCCACCTTATACGGACTGGGGACAGGATGGGTGTCGGGCAGCTGGGACCGCCAGGCGGCCGAGCGCCACTGCCGGATCGCCCCCGGCCAGTCGCTCTATCTAGTGGTCACCATCGGCTATCCGGCCGACCAGGTCGGCTACGGCAACCAGGACTTCGACAAGCTTTGCCAACGTCAGAGCGAGCATCGAACCTCCAAGAGCTACGAGGAGCTGACTTCATCCATGAGCGCGCAGGATCGCCAAGATGCTCCGGAATGGTTCAAGGCCGGCGTGGCTGCCGCCGCCAAGGCTCCTTCAGCCATGAATGGGCAGCCAGTGCTATTCGCTTGGGACAAGGGCTCAGGCGATGCGATCGCCACATTGGACCCCTCGGTCGCCTATGGTTCCGCCGTTGATCTGGGCATAGCCAAAATGAACTTTCAGATCGGAGCCGGAGGCGGCACATGGACCTGGGGCGACAAAGGCCGCTTTATCAGGTCCTGACCATGGCTGTACCCCGTGATCAGGCAAGGGGGCCGTGTAGGGTGATGACCTATGAACAATGGAGCATCATCACAGTCCACCACCCAAACGAGCACTGAAGCTGGTCCGGCCACCCTTTACCTGACCCGACACGGCAGAACAACGGCCAATGTCATGCACCTGATGCAGGGCTGGTCCGATTTTCCCCTGACCAGGCAAGGTCGCGAGGACGTGCGCCAGTTCGGCCGGGGTCTGCGGCCCATTCGTTTCCAGGCAGCCTGGAGCGGCAATCTGAGCCGACAATATGAAACCGCCCGTCTGGCCCTTGACATGTCGGGCAATGGGGACCTGTGCGTGGGCGTTGACCCTGACCTGCGCGAGGATAATTTCGGCAGTTTCGAGGGCCGGGACGAGCGCACCACTCTTGACCAGGTCTGCGCCGCCATGGGGTTCAAGGACTTCACTACAGCCAAGGCAACCTACGGCAGAAACATCTCCGTCCATATGCAGGACACCTTCCACCGGCTGGATGCCCAGGACGTCCTGTCCGCCGGACTGGAAGAACAGGATCGGGCTGAGACCACGGCCCAGGTCCGCAGCAGAATGATCGCTGTGCTGACGCGCATCGCCCAGTCCGCAATCGAAGAGGGCGGCGGGCCTGTCCTGGTGGTCTCCTCAGGCATGTGCCTTCAACAGTTCCTTGTGGCCATCGACGACGATTGCCCTATCCCTGACATGGCCAACACCGCAGTCACCAAGGTAATCTATGGGAATGATGGTTTCCATCTAGCTGGACCAATCGGTTCCATGGATTACTTCCAGGCAGGAAGTCAAGAAAAGTAGCAGTCAAACCTATTCAGGCGCGTTGTATTTCCCCGGCTGGTTGTCTCTTAAGCGGTTCCATGGGCCTCCATTCGGGATCATGCAGTATCTGGCGCGAATCCACCCATCCCTTCAGGATGGCAGGAATACCAGTCATGATGTGGCTACGATCAACAGCCAGAAGGCGGATGACTTCCTTGAGAGCTGTTGCTAGGGTTCCCAGGGAGAAAGCCAGAGGTCGATAGTCCCCGTGAACCATGAAATACCTGGCCATGAAGCCCCGGTTGCGCATGATGTGATAACGGTTCATGTCAGACGTGGAATTGAGCTGGCGCACCCCAGCGATGTTCCAATTAGCTAAGTTGCGAGTCCGGCGCATGACTACATCTGATATGACCACAGGCTGTGTGACCTTGGATGCCAAATACCCATAGATGGTGTCATCCCAATAGATGAAGAAGCGCGGATCAGGCAGACCGATTTGATCCACAATCTGCCTGGAGAAGAATCCCCCTTCAAAGCACATGGTGTTCATAGGCCGACATCCTGATGGTCCGAAATCACCTGGGGCGATCGGGTCTGGAATACCCAAGGCAGTGAGAAAATGATACTGCCAATAGAAGGAACCGCCATCATAATCCAGCCGGGAACCCTGCACCACCTGATAGCGGTCACTCCATTGGGCCAGCGAGTCAAGTCCTTCAGGTTCTACTGCAACGTCATCATCCATGACCCAGAACCATTCGGCACCGAGCTCGTATGCTTTCCCCACACCGGCGGAGAAGCCTCCCGCGCCGCCGCCATTCTGGTCCTGTGGCAGATAAACCACACGATCTTGATTGCCGGAGCCGTCGATGATGGTCCTGCCCCAACGTCCTGTCACACGTTCAGAAAACTGCTCAACTATGGTTCGCGTGTCTGCCGAATTCTCGTTATCCACCACCACAATCCGCCATGGGGCTTGGGTAAGTTGGAGAATCGAGTCGAACAGGCCTGTCAGCAATTCCTGACGCTTATAGGTTACGACGACCATGGCCGCCTTATTCAAGGTCTTTCCCATGCTCTCCATTGTGACACCGACCCGCAACTTTGGCTTACTGCGGGACAAACCTCCTGACGAGTTTAGCCTTCTTCCGCCTTCCTGGATTGCAGACTGCACAGCCAGGATGTGAACACCGCCACCAGCAACAGAACAACAGTCACTAGGAGGAACCGGCCTACGGGCACAGGAGTCAGAGCCACAGACATGCCGGCCTGGACGAAACTCAAGGCTATGCAGCCTTCGACGATGACAATCGCCAGCAGAGACATTACTGCGCCACCGGCCACATCGGTCAGCGTCTCCATCACCCCCGACCAGGTTATTGAACTCCAGACAACACCAATCTTGTTGAGCCGCTGGTTCTGCCGCTTGCGCTCCCAGGCCAAAATAGCGATAGACTGCATCATGAAGATCAGGGCAAGAACGGTCCCGCCGACGATCATGACCGTCAAGGCCGTCTGCCCGGACAGGCCTCGTTGAATAAAGTCGTCTATATATTCCTGCCTGGTCTGCACTGCGAAGTCGCCCTGAAGGCCACCCTTCAGAAGAGTGACAATCCTATGCGCATCAGTCTGATTGGCAGCTGAAATGGGAATGATCGTATGTGGGTCTTCCCCCAATCGAGGCAGGTTATCATCCACAGTCAGAAACTGAGGATAGTTATTGCTTGCAGATAGTTGTGGGATGCCCTTAGGCGACTGAACAAGAGCAACGATCCGTGCCTCATGCCGTCGATCATGACGATCAAGAAGACAGACGGTGTCACCTATGGAATAGGAGGAATCCTGATTCACTGCGACTCGCCCTGGACCTAGGTCAGCCAAATTCCCTTTAACCGGGGAGAACTGAATGCCCGACGAATTCTGACCCCGCAGTTGATCTGCAGATTCCCATACCACCGTTGCCGCCTGGCCCTGCGATCCTTCCATAGCCCATTGCTGAGTCTGGTAGGTGACAAAGTCTCGAACCTCAGGCATCCCACTGATCAGCTCGGATGGATCGCGGTTTTCGGCATCCGGATCAAGGGAAGTAGCCATAACATCGGCCTTCAAGGGGTACAAGCTCAGAACCGCCCCGCCGATGGAACCAGCCTGCAGGGCAGCCACAAGTGAGATGACAATGGTCAGAACCATCATAGCTGGGAGGGCTATCGCGGTTGAACCTGCGCTCTCCTTTCGAGCACGCTGCAGGGCCAGAAGACCGGGGCCTCCGGCCGCCTTCGCCGGAATCAGACCGATGACTGACACAGTCAGGACGACCAGGACCGGAGCCGCCAAATAGACCGTAGTGATGACAAGAATGACCTCGAACATAATCCGCAGGTCCTGAGTCATAGAAGGCAGTGGGGCGAACCCGACCACCAAGGTCAGGATCAGAAAGACCAAGGCTGCTGAAGAACGAACCCATCCGATCCGCTTGGTTCGGTCATTGGTTTCCGTCATGAGCTGGAGCGGTGATGCCCCGCCCACCTTGCGCATAGCCATCCATACTCCCAGCAGACAGGCGACCATCATCATGATGAAAGTGACCACTGCAATGAAAGGCCGAATCCGTGGGGTGAAAACCATGCCCCTGTCGCTGAACTCGGCCGAGCGCGCGTAAAACCGTCCTACTGGTACAGTCAGGAGGGATCCGACCAGGCAACCTATGAGATTCGAGAGGGCCAAGGGAATCGAGAACTCCAGGAGACCTATGATCAGGATCCTCCTGCGGGAGGCACCGTTCAACCGCATCATTCCATACTCGCGTCGGCGCTCCTGAGTCAGAAAGGTTACCGACGAGAGAATCAAAAAAACCGACACGAGCAGGCAGCAAGCCAGCGCTGGAACAGTGACTATGAAGAGACCTGAATAAGGTGCCTTGGCTTGGAAACGCCGGTAGGTGTTCAGCTTGCTCAAATTGCCAATACTATCAAAGGACTTTCCCGCTTGGTAGACCTGCATGGTCGAAGAAGTCAGAAGGGATGCCAGGCATGTGGACAGACCCATGACCGTGTATGATGCTCGATGCTTCTTGATCAGGGACCAGACCAGAAAGAAAAAGGTCGGTCGACTGATTGAGGAGGATGCATGTAGGGACACCTGTCCGGGAACTTCACCTCTTCCAGCTTGACCTTTGCCTACATGCATCATCTGTCTACCCCCTGGCTAACCTGAGTCATGCTGGTCAGATGAGTGGCCAGCTGCTCGGCCGTATACCCCTGGCAGATCGAATGCACGGTGCCGTCCACCAAGAACACCGTGCGCTGCGCCCAGGCCGCCACGTTGGGGTCATGTGTTACCATCAGCACGGTTCGTCCGCCCTCCACCAGGGTCGAAAGGGCATCCAGAACCATTTCCGAGCTGCGCGTATCCAGCGCACCCGTGGGTTCGTCCGCAAAAATCATGTCTGGCTGGGCGACCAACGCCCTGGCAATGGCCACGCGTTGCCTTTGACCGCCAGATATGTCAGACGGATACTGCTGCGCATAACCATCCAGCCCCAAAATCTTTAGGGCCTGCAGTGATCGGACGACACCAACTTTGGGGCCGCCGAAGAGCTGGGGCAGCATGACGTTCTGCAAACAGGTGAAGGCCTCGACCAGGTTGTAATCCTGAAAGACGAAACCTATATGGTCACGCCGCATCCTGGTCAAAGCGGACTCCTTCATCCCGGCTATGTTCTGGCCGGCAATCTCGACCGATCCCTGCTGCACAGGCAAGAGCCCTGAGGCGCAATAGAGCAGGGTGGTTTTCCCTGCTCCGGAAGGGCCCATGACTGCGGTCCAAGATCCTGCCGGACATTCCAAGCCAACTTGGTCTATTCCAGCTTCACCAGCCTTGTAATGGAAGGACACCCCCTCCATCTTCAGTGGCAGTTCATTCATGGATATTCCTTTCATTCAGGCCGCCTAAGCAGCAAATCGTCAGATGGTTGGATGGCTATGGAGCCTTCTGGCCGACCGCCAGCAAAGCAAAACGGCTAAAACCAGCAGGCTTAGGATCAGGTAGAGTTCAGTCCCAGGCAATGGCACAATTCGAGTAACCACACTGCCAATGCAGCATGGATCCACGAGAAGCCAGTCGACAAAGACATGAAAGGCCGGCAACAACACAGGAACTGCAAGCAAGACCAAGCGTGTGTAGGTGCTGCAGTGTGTGGAAATCCAGAGAACCAAGAGAAAAACAAGAAAGGCTGACCCCAAGCAAAGCAATATGAAAACAGCCAGGTATTCTCCTAAGGACCAGGTGAACCAAGGCAATGCATGTCCATCAAAGACCGGAAGATCCTGCAGACCAGCGGTCTTGGGCAACCACATCAGCATGGATCCCCCTGCCACCATGAGCATCATCAGCAGACCGGTACAGACCATGGCGAACAATTGCAGCTCAGGCAAGAATCGTCCAGTCCGTGTCGTCAACTGCGTCTGCCGTACTCCATGGACCTGATCCTTGACAAGGCGCGGGGCTACGACAACCAAGGCTGCCAGAAGCGGAACCAGAAAGACTGAAAGTCTGAAGTTGCTCTGGGTGTACTCCAATAGTTCCGGGGCGGCCAAGCCCATGCCCGTCTTGCACTGTCCGCTTAAGGCGTCAAGCCGCTTGGTCACCAAGCTGGGCAGGTCAATGCCCTTTGTATTGCCCTTTCCCAACTGTTTCTTGGCTGTTGCAGTCAGGGCTTCTCGGTTGCATCCGCGATAGGCATCCATCACATCATGGCAATGAGCAAGCCGACGATAGCTGGGCAAGGCTCTGATGCGCTCAGTCAGTCTGCCCCTGTCTGTGTTCAGTACTGAAGGATGTGACCAGCGCGAGCTCTCGACCGAGTCGACCAGGTCCCTGGCCGACTGATAGTCCTTGACGTCCAGTTGCACAGCTTGAGAACCAAGAGCCATCAGATCTCTGGATACCGCCGGCTCAAGTCTGCCAGCCTCACGCTTCATTCCGGCAATGGTGTACTGACTGACATACAATCCATAGCTAGCCAGGTCATGATGAGCTTCATCAGTGGGAATCTGGTCATACATGGCTAGATTTAGACAGAAAACGAATCCAAGAGACAGACAGAGTACCAGCCAAAAGGAGGTACCCAGAAGATGTCGCATCTCGTTCCTGATCACCGTCCATCTTATAAAAGGGCATCCTTGACAAGAGAAGGGATTGCGAGCCTGATTCGGCGAAGTATGCTGCATCGCTACTCCCCGTCCCTGTAAATCACCAGGAAGGCATCCTCCAAGTTGGCAGGAACACCCTGGCCCTGGGACGGTGGCGCAGGCGAGTAGATTCTCAGACGGGTCGCATCCCCGTCCAGCTCCTCCTCAAGGAGCAGCTGCCCCTCTCCTAAGCGGTAATCTGCAGGAACCAGGAATATTTTGCCTTCCAGCCTGCGAGTTATCTGCCTAGGTGACTGGTTGCAGCAGATCCGTCCATCCTTGAGCATAATGACATGGTCGGCGATAGTCTCCAGGTCAGAGACGATATGGGTGGATAGGATGACAATCCGATCGTGCGAAAGCGCATGGACCAGGTTGCGCAAACGGACGCGCTCCCGTGGATCCAAACCTGCGGTCGGCTCGTCCAAAATCATCAGTTCCGGGTCATTGATCATGGCCTGAGCCAATCCCACGCGCTGAATCATGCCCCCGGAGAGTGTCTTCATCTTCTGCTTGCCATGGTTTTTAAGCCCCACAATCTCTAGCAGATGTTTAGCCAGAGGCTTGGCCCGTTTGTGACCAATCCCCTGAAGGGCTGCTATGTACATCAAAAAATCTTCAGCGCTGTAGTCTGGGTAATAGCCGAATTTTTGAGGCAGATACCCTAGGAGGCCCCGATAATCCTCGTCCATGACCATGATGTCCTGCCCGTTCCAAGTGATGTCTCCCGAATCCGGGCGGATCAGTGTGGCGATCATTTGGATCAGCGTGGTCTTGCCTGCTCCGTTGGGCGCGAGGAGCCCATGGACGCCGGTTCCAATAGAGAGGCTCAGATCGTCGATCACCCGTTTGTCCCTGAAGCTCTTTGACACATGGTACAAGTGCAACACGAAACTTACCGTCCTTTCAGGCTAAACATGTGCGATTCTGTCCTCATACAGTCCCCAGTCTTTTCATCCGCATGTCCGCTTTGGCAGCATTGATCCCACGCAGCGTTCATGCAGAACAAGAAGGAAGATCAGCAGAAGGACAAGGCCCGTCGCCAGGCTTAGAGCCGGCGGAATGAAGAAAAGAATGGGAGCGGTGGCAAATCGAGTAAGATAAAGAATCCAGCCGAGCACAATCCAGAGTCCGAGAACCAGGTAGATGGATAGTTCTCCACGCACATGTTCCTCCACCCATATCTGAGCCAAGGAAAAGAGAAAAAGGGAGGAGAAGCTGATCCCCAAAAGGGTCATGGTGGACAGCCCCGGATTGGTCGTCTGCGCCAATAGGACGGTGGCCAAGGATGAAATCATCATGCTGACCATGCCGAACAGGAGCATCCTGACTGCAGCTATCTGGCGGAATGACCACCTGCAAGTTCTGATTAGATTCAAGGTATTCAGGTTCCGCTCCTTGAGCACTACCAAAAGGTGCACTACCAGGAAAAGAACAGGCGAGCAGACGAATATGGGGACAACCAGACCGAATATTCTATCGACCCTGCTAGGCCAAGCGGTCTTCATGAAGGAGCCAAAGACGGCCGCCCAGACCGCCAGCGTCAGGATTAGGCCGATGAACACGCAGTCCCAGAGGCCAAAGAGCAGGTTTCTCAGGCCCAGGGAACGAACCATGGCTACAAGGGTCCAGATCAGCCCAGGCCGTTTTCCCATCCCCTTGCGGACAATCGTTTTTATGGATCGCTCGCGCATTTTGGAGCCGCCGACCTGAGTTTCAGCAGCATCATCGCACTCAAGGTCGCTACCCTGCAGAGCCGCCAGAATGGGACGGATATCAGGTTCAGACCGATTCATGACCAAACTCCTTCCTCAGATTGTCCAAGAGTCGGTAATACCGAGCCTTGACCGTGCTTTCAGGTTCTCCGCAAACCTCAGCGATCTGCGCGAACCCATAGCCGGCGTACAGATGGAGGCGCAAGACCTCCTGCGCCGGGACCGGAGCCTGTGAAATCCTGTCTTCAATCCGACCAACCAAGTCGTCCTTGAAGGTCTGGTCGGCCGGGTCATCATGCTGATCGTGGCTGGATACCACAAGTACTTGTGTCTCCTGCCGCTGTCGTCTGCGGCGTATCCGCCAGTAGTCGATGACCTTGTAGGTGGCAATGCGATGGATCCAGGTTCGGAAGCTGGACTTGTTCGGATCGTAGCCGCCCAATGACCGCAGAATAGCGACGAAAGTATCCTGAGCAAGGTTACGCGCCTCCTCCCTGTCGCCGACCTGAGCGCGGATGTAGACCAGCAGGTCGTCGTAATACTTGCGAACCAAGTCATCGGCTGCGCGAAAGGATCTGGTGGACAGTATGCTTCTGATCCATTCCAGGTCCTCTGCTTGGGATTGGCCACCGTCAGCGTCTCCGTCACTTGTTTGTCTGACAAGGGCCGGATGCATAGCTTCATCCGTAGGCATCAGATGGTCGCCCATCCTCACCACGCTCCAGCCTCCTTGCAACATTGTGAACTTTCTACAACCTCATATTCGTTGTGCAGGCTGCAATAGTTGCATGGACGGCGGTTTTATTTCTTTCTCGGCGTGTCTAGAAATGCACCAGCGGCGAGAGGGAATTGACCATTCCAAAGAGCACAGCTATATTGAAATCATCAGTTTCAGGGAAGGTGAAAGTCCTTACTGGCGGTATCCGGCTGAATGCCGGGAGCCCGCGACCCGCGCAAGCGGTGGATATCGGTCGAAGTCCGAAGCCAACGGTTACAGTCCGGATGGAAGAAACGAGGCCCTCTATGAGCATGCCCAATTCTCATACACACACCGTTGCAAACAAGGACACGCGCTTCAATGATGTCCACTCCACAGGAGCGGGCGGTTCAGGACGCTGGTCTACCAAGCGGATCGCAGTCTACGCGCTCTTCGTAGCTCTGGCCGTGGTTCTGAGCTTCTTCTCCTTCCCGATCTTTCCTGCGGCCCCCTGGCTCAAATACGACCCCTCGGGCATCGTCGTCCTGGTGTGTGGCTTCGCCTTCGGACCAGCGGCTGCCGCCATCATCTCCATCCTGGGATTCGTTCCTCACCTGTTCACCAACCCCTTCGGCGCTCTGATCTCGATGATCGTGGCCCTGGCCCTGAGCGTGCCGGCAGCCTTGATCTACCGCAGGTTGCACAGCCGTAAGGGAGCGGTCATCGGGATCGTCTCCGGCGCTATTCTGGGCGTGATCGCAGCCATCCTGTGCAACGTGGTAATCACACCCTTCTACGCGCACATGTCCATGGCCAAGGTGGTCGCCATGATCGTGCCGATCCTCCTGCCCTTCAACCTGATGAAGTTCGCCATCCACGGCGTGGTCACCTTCCTGATCTACAAGCCCATCTCCACACTGATCAACAAGTAGGCCACAGCGGTTCGGAACGTCATGGCGGCATCCATGGACCAATCCCCAGTCCCGGATTCAGCGGATCCGAAGGCGACCGTCGCCCGGCTCAGCCAGGTCTCTTTCTCTTATGACGGAGGCCGGACCTGGGCCTTGGACCATCTGTCCATGGAAGTGCGTGCAGGCGAACATCTGTGCATCCTGGGAGCAAATGGTTCCGGCAAATCCACACTGGGAAGCATCCTCTCGGGTGCGACGGCACCTGACCACGGCCAGGTCGAGCTTATGGGCCGATCCGTCTGCTCCGATACGCCGGGTCAGGGCCGACAGATCGATACTGAGGCCTACCGACAGGCACGGCGGAGCATCGGCATGGTCTTTCAGAACCCCGAAGACCAGATCGTAACCACCGTTGTCCAGGACGACGTGGCTTTTGGACCCGAAAATCTGGGCATGCCCCGCCAAAAGATGCTTTCCTGCGTCCCAGCGGCCCTGAAGCAGGTAGATCTGCAGACGCGGATGAATGATAATCCCACCCGCATGTCTGGCGGGCAGCAGCAACGACTGGCCCTGGCCGGCAGCCTGGCCATGAATCCAAACATGATGGTGCTGGACGAACCTGGCGCCATGCTCGACGCGGCCGGTCGACAGGAGATCCAATCAATTCTGCGTCGACTGACGGCCCAGGGCACAGCTGTCGTCCACATCACCCACCTGCTCGAGCAGGCCAGGCATGCTGATCGGGTCCTCGTGCTTGACCATGGGCACATCCTGGCTTCAGGAAACCCGGTCCGGATCCTGGAAGGACAAAACCTGCCTGTCCTTGCCCGCGAAGATGCCCAGCAGGCAGGCAGCGAACCGGATCGGAATACATCAAGCCAGAGCGCGACGATACATGCGGATACGAAATCTATGGTCGGCGATCGGGCTGATACTATGGTCAAACTCTCGGGCGTCTCCTACAGCTTTCCCGATGCCGACGACCAAGCGCTCAGCCATGTGAGTCTGGAGTTGGCGGCAGGACAGACCCTGGCCATCATCGGGCGCAACGGATCCGGCAAGTCCACACTGGCCAGGCTCATCTGCGCCCTGGCCACTCCCGACAGCGGGTCCATCCAGGTGGCCGGCCTGCCCCTGGCCGGACCCGACCGGCCCAAGGCCAGGCATCTGCGGCGCCAGAATCTGAAGCTGCTGCGCCAACGAGTCGGCTATGTCATGCAATACCCCGAACATCAGCTTTTTGCGGATTCTGTTGCCCAGGACATCGCCTATGGTCCACACAACCTGGGCTACGGGCCCGAACAGGTGCAGCATCGGGTGGATGAAGCCATGAAGCTCCTGGGCATCAGTGATCTGGCCGACCGCTCCCCCTTCGACCTCTCGGGGGGCCAGCGGCGCCTGGTGGCCATCGCCGGAGTCGTGGCCTGCAGCCCGCAACTGCTGGTTTTGGACGAGGCCACTGCCAGTCTCGACCCCCAGGCCTGCGCACGCATCATGACACTGCTTCGAGTGCTCCATCGGCGCGGTGTCACCATCGTCATGAGCACGCACGCCGATCGTGAGGCCCTGGGCCTGGCCGACCAGACCCTGCTCCTGGAGCATGGAGAAACACTAGCCTATGGGCCTGCTGCTGAAGTCGTGAAGCGCTACCATCAACTGCTGGCAACAGAAGCAGCGGAGAAGGAAACCAATCGCACTCAGACCGACCAGAAACCCCTGTCCTTGCTGGCAAGACTTGACCCGCGAGCCAAGCTGGCAACCTTCCTCCTAGCCATGTTCACCGCCTTCGCTATCTCCACGCCAAGGCAGCTTGTTCTGGCGCTGGTGGTCACTGTAGGTCTCTTTGGCGCCGCCCGGGCCCCACTGCGTTCCATCATGAACTCGGTCAAAGGCTTTCTGGCCCTCATGCTTCTGCTGGCTCTGTTCAATCTTTTGGTCACGCAAACCGGCCGGAAATTGGCTGCCTGGGGCCCATTCGTGCTGACCACTGGCGGCATCTGGGTGGCCGTACTCTATGCCTGCCGCTTTATGCTGATTATCTTTCTGGGAGCGCTCCTAGTGGAGACCACCACGCCCACGCAGATGACCGATGCCTGTGAATCCCTGCTGAGCCCACTGTCAAAGCTGGGCATACACACCAATGAGATTGCTCTGGTCCTTTCATTGGCCCTGCGTTTCATCCCCACCTTGGGACGCGAAGTTCAGGCCATCGTGGAGGCCCAGGCCGCCCGCGGCGGATCCATCGAGTCCGGCTCGCTCTCTCAACGCCTGCATGCAGCCATAGCCATCACAGTCCCCGTCTTCGCCGGAGCCCTGCGCCACGCTGATAACCTGAGCCGGGCATTGGACGCCCGGTGCTATGAGGGCAGCCGTCAAGAACGCACCCACTACCGATTGCTGCGACTGGGCAGGATAGACATCCTGTTTATCGCTCTCATGTCCCTCTACCTTCTGGCCCTGCTGCTGCATCCCCTGTTCTGAGCAGTCAGGGCCACGTCAAGCACTTAGCCCATGCCTGGCTTAAGTGCTCCATCCCGCAACCATCTGAGTCCTCGACTACTTAAGCAAACGAGCCGTTGTGAATGGAAGACTGACCTGGGAACGCTGGGGTCAGTCGCTGTCAACTTCATCGCTGCCTCGAAGCTGATATAAGAAAACGATCGAGCCCTTCGGCGGACTCGTAAGGCAAGGCGAATGCGGAGCTCACTCTGCCAACAGACACTATATATTTCAAGCGATGCTTCAAGAACAATATTGCAGAGATCAGCACCGATCCTCGGCAGCATCAAATAAGTGGGGCTGGAGCACTATCCAAGTGCTCCAGCCCCACTTCAGTCAGCCGCGTCAGGCATTAACCATGTATCTCAGTCACCAGCAGGCGAACTCTGGCCAGACTGCTCAGGACCCTGGCCATCCTGGCTCTGGCCGTCAGCCTCGCCTACTGGCGGAACATCAGCCTCGGAAGAGCCGACCGAAGCTCCAACCAGTTCGGGCTTCTGGTCCTGTCCATCAGCGGAGCTGGCCGCATGCCTGGGTCCCTCAAAGGGCTTGCCGGTGAAGGTGAACTCGCCCAGGATGCCCTCGCCTTCGGCGTCAACCTGAACGGACTCATTGTCTGTAAGCTCACCCATGAGGATCTTCTCGGAGACGGCATCCTCAATGTCCCGCTGTATGACGCGGCGCAGAGGCCGGGCACCCAGAAGCGGATCGAAGCCCTTTTCAGCCAACAGGTCCTTGGCCTTGTCGGTCAGGTCCAGGGACATGTGACGCTCGAAGAGACGATCGTTGAGCTGGGTGATGTCCAGATCGACGATCTGACGAACCTGGGGTTCAGTCAGCTGCTGGAAGACGATGATGTCATCCAGGCGGTTCAGGAACTCGGGCCTGAACTGCTGCTTGAGCTCGCTGGTCACCTGGTCCTTCATCCGCTGATAGGAGGTCTCGGTGTTGCCGCTCACGTTGAAGCCGGTGTTGGCCGCCTTGGCGATGTCGCGGGTTCCTAGGTTGGTGGTCAGGATAATGATGGTGTTCTTGAAGTCCACCATACGACCCTGCCCATCAGTCAGATGACCGTCGTCCAGCACCTGCAGAAGGGTGTTGAAGATGTCCGGATGAGCCTTCTCGATCTCGTCGAAAAGGACCACGGAGAACGGCTTGCGCCTGACCTTCTCGGTCAGCTCGCCACCCTCTTCGTATCCCACGTACCCTGGAGGTGCGCCGAAGAGACGAGAAGTGGAGTATTTCTCCGAGAACTCGGACATATCCACCCGGATCAGGGCATCCTCATCATCAAAGAGGAACTGGGCCAGTGCCTTGGCCAGCTCGGTCTTGCCCACGCCGGTGGGGCCAGCGAAGATGAAGGAACCAGCGGGACGCTTGGGATCCTTGAGACCCACTCGGGTGCGACGGATGGAGCGGGACAGGGCGGAGACAGCCTCATCCTGGCCGATAATCCGCTTGTGCAGCTCCTTCTCCATACCCAGGAGCTTCTTGGACTCGGCCTGAGTCAGCTTGAAGACCGGGATGCCGGTGGTCGAGGAGACCACCTCGGCGATTACATCCTCGTCGACAACCATCTCGACGTCGGACTCGCCCTCGTGCCAGGCCTGCTCCTTCTCCTTGCGCTCGGCCTCCAGCTTCTCCTGGCTGTCGCGCAGCTGAGCGGCCTTCTCGAAGTCTTGGTCCTTGATGGCCTGGTCCTTCTGAGCGGAGATACGATCCACCTTGGCGTCCAGCTCCTTGAGCTCCGGCGGTGCAGTCAGCCGCTTGATGCGCAGACGAGCGCCGGCCTCATCAATCAGGTCAATAGCCTTGTCAGGCAGGTTCCTGTCCTGAATATAGCGCGCAGAGAGCTCGGCCGCCGACTGCAGAGCCTTGTCAGTGATAGTGACGTGGTGATGATGCTCATAGCGGCCGCGCAGGCCCTTGAGGATCTCGATGGTCTGGGCGATAGTGGGCTCAGAAACCTGGATCGGCTGGAAACGCCGCTCCAGGGCTGCATCCTTTTCGATGTACTTGCGGTACTCGTCGGTAGTGGTTGCTCCGATGGTCTGCAGTTCGCCACGGGCCAGCAGAGGCTTGAGCATGTCAGAGGCTCCCAGAGCCCCGTCAGCCGAACCTGCGCCGACGATGGTATGGATCTCATCGATGAAGAGAATGATGTCGCCCCGGGTCTTGATCTCCTTGAGCACCTTCTTCAGGCGCTCCTCGAAGTCGCCCCGGTAGCGTGAACCGGCCACCATGGAGCCCAGATCCAGCGAGTAGACCTGCTTGCCCTTGAGGGTCTCGGGCACATCGCCTTCGTGGATCTTCTGCGCCAGACCCTCGACCACGGCGGTCTTACCTACACCGGGCTCTCCGATCAGCACAGGGTTGTTCTTGGTCCTCCTGGACAGAACGACCATGACCCGCTCAATTTCGTTGGCTCGGCCGATGACCGGGTCCAGCTTGCCTTCAGCGGCTTCCTGGGTCAGGTTCCTGCCGAACTGGTCCAGGATGGCTGAACCGGTCTGCCCGCTCTTGTTGGAAACGCCACCGGCGTTGGCCAGATCGCCCTTGCCGGCATCGCCCCCCTCGTGGCTGCCGCGAATCATGTCAATAGTGGCGGTCCGCAGATCGCCCAGGTCCACGCCCATCTTGATCAGCACCTGGGTGCCGACACCTTCACCCTCGCGGATGAGTCCCAGCAGAATGTGCTCAGTGCCAATGTAAGAGTGTCCCAGCTGAAGCGCCTCACGCAACGACAGCTCCAGGACCTGACGGGCGTGCGGCGTAAATGGGATGTGCCCATTGGGAACCGCATTGCCCTTACCGATCATCTCCTCTACCTGTTTGCGGGTGGCATCCAGTTCCACGCCCTTGGAGGCCAGGGCCTTGGCGGCGACACCGTCACCTTCCCTGATCAGGCCCAGGAGGAGGTGCTCGGTGCCGATGTAATTGTGCTGCAGAGTGCGGGCCTCTTCCTGCGCCAGCACAATCACCCGCCGCGCACGGTCGGTAAACCGTTCGAACATACTTGTCCTTCCCTTTGATCCGTAATTCACTCTACAGATTTACGGTGACGTTTATTCTCGGCCCACCGGGGATTGCGCTCTGAACGCAACGAGGCCTTGGAATCAGTCCTCTGAGCCGTCTTCCGACTGCATCTGCTCCATGAGTTCCACCTCAGGGCGCTCCTCGCGAGGCTTCTGCCTGACCACATCAATATGAAGATCGTCATAGGCCGGCTGGGACTGGACCCAGAGATGGGACTCCTCCTGGGGCTCGATCTCGGAATGCTCCCCGCAGCCATGATCCAGGGAGACCACACGCCCATCGTCCGGGCTCCAGCGATTGGCACAGACGCCGAACATGGACCCCAGATCACCTGCCAGGGGAATCATGAAGCCGCAGGTCTCGCAGGCCTTGCCCTTGGCCGTTCGGGTCGACAGGGACTTGGGACCGTGCTGCCCCTCGTACCAGCGCTTGGCAGTGGCGGACCTGGCCTCGACGGTCATCAAGTGCCGACGAGTCAGAGCGAAGCGGTCGACGGCCTCGTCCAGGTCGTCGGAAGATGTCTGTGCACCGAAGGAAACCTGGCCATCCGGTTCCTGCTCGCGAACGTCTTTTTCGTCACCTGAGCGGTCTGCCAGGCGGAAGACCGCACCGTCAGCATCAACCGGGGCGGATGCTTTCTGACCCTCTTCATTGTCCTCTGGGGTCTGCTGCACTTCAGAATTCTGAGGCCTAGCCTGCGCAGGCTTGTAGCCGGCCGTCAGTCTGGGGTCGTCGGGGTCGGTTCCCATGGCATCGGTCACGCTCAGATCCGAGGGCAGCAGGCGATCCTTCCAGGGAACCCAAGCCGGGGGCTGCAGGGCCGCATCGGTGGGCACCAGAGACGATTCATCCACAGTCCAGGTACCGGCATCCTCATCACGGTAAAGGGTGACCGACCACTGCCAGCCCTCGTAGCCCTTGATAGCCGAGGCGAACCGGTAGTCCCAGACTCCATCCCCGATCAGGGTGCGGTCGACCAGCCCACCAACCTCATCGCTGTCGGCAGCCACGCTTAGAGCTACCCGCCTGGCCAGTTCCTCAGGATCCAGGTCCTCTTGAACCATCTATCACACCTTCATCATCAGTGGGACCGGATCAACCGATCCTCGTCGGATTCTTCTCGCCGTCCACTCAGTCCGGCACGTCAAAGTCATCGGCCACAGCCCTCAGGAGGGTAGCCAGCTTGGCGGATTCGGCCCGACCTGGATAGTGGTGCCGACGCAGGCCATTGCCAGCCGAATCCAGCAGCTTGATCAGATCCTCCACGATGGCGGCCATATCGTCCGGATCGGGACGCTTGGCACGCAGAATGGAGGGGGTAGGCCCCACCAGCTTCAGATCCAGTGCCTGGGGGCCCTTGCGGCCCTCAGCCACCGAGAACTCCACCCGGGATCCCTTGCGTATGGTGGATACCCCAGCAGGCAGGGCTGATGATGGCAGGAAGACATCCCCACCTTGTTCATCCGTGATGAACCCGAACCCCCGCTTGGCGTCGTACCATCGTACTCTCCCGCTGGGCATGCTCTGCCACTTCCTTACGTTGCTTCTTGTACAGGTATATCCGAAATCAGTCTACCTGACCTGGACAGGCAGGACGACCCATCTTGTCATGGGCATACGGAACGGGTTGGCAGCAGGATTGGCCTAATCCTCAACGCCCCCCTGATCCTGCCTGACGCCCTGGGGTATGACGATGGTGAAGGTCAAGCCGCCCCCTGGGGTCTGCGAGGCGCAGATGAACCCCTGATGGGCCTTGACAATGGATTGTACAATGGCCAGACCCAGCCCCGTGCCGCCCTTCTCCCGAGCCCTGGATGGATCGGCTGTGTAGAAGCGCTCGAAGAGCCTGGACCTGGATTCCTCCGGGACGCCCGGCCCGTGGTCGACCACGCGAATAATGGCGTAGTCGGTGCCCACATGGCTGTTCTCTGCCACTTGGATCGCTTCTGTCAGACGTCCCAGCGAGGATTCGGCGGCCTCCAACCTTGTCAGATCCGCTGGAGCGATGGTCGCCTTGACCAGGCCCAATCCCACCCGAACAGGCGAATCAGATGGGGTATAGCGGTGGATATTGCCCACGATATTGGTAATCACCTGACGCAGACGGCTGGGATCGCCAGTCACCTGCACCGAGGGCAAGGGGCCTACATGAATGTCCAGACTGACAGATGGACCCAGGTGCCCGCCCACGGTGATTTTCTCCTTGCTGCGCCCTTTGAGGCCTGGCAGACCCTTGTTGGCTGCGACCGGGACCTCCTGGAGGGCTGGCTGATCCTCGGTATGCAGGCATACCTTTCCTGTAGCCACCTGCCTGCCCGGGTCCAGGGCATGCAGGTCATCCACCCCATCTCGCACCAGTCCAGTCAAATCGACCGCCAGGGTCGGGTCGATTCCCCTGCCCTCATCCAGGCGTGCAAGCGAGAGCAGATCCGTGACCAGGACAGTCATCCTGGTGGAGGAGTCCTCGATGTGCTGAATGGATTTGTCGGCCCGCTCCAAAGCCCCTGGATAGTCACGCTGCATCCTGTAAAGCTCCGCATAGCCGTGGATGGCAGCCAGTGGGGTGCGCAGCTCATGGCTGGCATCTGAAACGAACTGTTTCATCTTCTCAGTGGTCTGGCGCTGCTCGTCGAAGGAATGCTCGATTCGCGTCAGCATGGCATTCAGGGATGCTGCCAGGGAACCCACCTCGGTATTCTCCGGGAAACTGGGAATGCGTTGAGAAAGGTCGCCAGCCGCTATCTTTGCAGCGGTCTTCTCAATGCGCTTGAGGGGAACCAGGGTGGACTGGATCAGCAGGACCGAGATGACTCCACCCAGAAGGACCACCACGACGGAAATGATCATGCAGAAAGCCGTCAGATCATGCACAGCCTCATCCTGATCGCTCATGGACAGGCCAATGAAGAGCACGCCGCTGATTTCGGAACCGTCCAGCTCGTTGCCTAGCTTCCACTGCATGGCCACCACCCGCCAGGAGGCTCTGGCTCGCTTCATGGTGTCCCGGTCGGGCGAGGCCTGCTGAGAGCCGCGCACGTAGGCTGGTACCGTGGTCGGCTGGCCCAAGGGTATCGAGCCCAGGCTACCGTCGGCCGGAAGGCGCGGGCGGGAGACGACCCCATTGACCTGCATCGGATTCAGATCGTCCGAAATGATGTGCAGGTCGTCGTCGCGGATCTGCAGGAAATAGTCGGTGGGGCCAAGCCCGTTCTTGCTCAGATCCTCCTGACGAAGGAGGGTGGCGTTGCGAATGCCTAGGTTGGCCTGGCGGATCAATTGCGAGTCTGTGCGCTTCATCAGATAGTCGTCGGCCATTTGGCAGATGGCTACAGAAACGCCCACCGTGCCCACGATGAGCAGAATGAGCATGCTGGCCACAAGTTTGGTGCTTAGGGGGATGGCAGCCAGAGGCGACCTAGGCAAGGAGCGATCCCTCGGTTTGCTGGAGCCGGATGCCTTGCCGGAGTCCGAACCCATGAAGGACTTGGACCCGTCAGCCGTCTTCGTGCCGGGAATGGCCGACGATTCTGTCTTGGGGAGCGGACCCTCGGGACTAGTCGCCATCGCCGCCGTCCGATGCGTTCTGCCTGGGAGCCCTGATCATGTAGCCGATGCCGCGCTTGGTCTCAATCAGCGGGGTGACCTTGCGCTCACCGCCTTGTCCGTCACTGACGGTGATGCCATCCACTTTCTTGCGCAGGTATGAGATGTAAGATTCAACAATGGCCGCATCGCCGCCCCAGTCGTACTGCCAGACATGGTCCAGGATCTGGGCCTTGCTGAGCACACGACCCTCGTTGTCCATCAGGTAGCGCAGCAGCTTGTATTCGGTCGGGCTCAGGTCGATGGGTTGACCGGCCCTGGTGACGTCGTGGGAATCCTCATTGATCTCCAGATCGCCCACACGAATGACCGGATCGTCCTCCTGGTGTTCGCGGGTCCTGCGCAGTATGGCCTTGATCCTGGCCACAACCTCCTCCAGGCTGAAAGGCTTGGTCACATAATCGTCGCCGCCCACAGTCAGTCCCATGACCTTGTCCTGGGTGTCATCCCTGGCGGTCAGGAAGAGCACGGGCGCATCGATCCCCTCCTGACGGATGCGTGAGGTGACCGTGAACCCATCGATGTCAGGCAGCATGACATCCAAGACAATCAGATCTGGCTGGGTGCGCTCAATGACCTGGATGGCCTCGGAGCCGGATGCCGCGGTCTCGACAGCAAAGCCCGCGAAGTGCAGGGAGGCCACCAGCAGATCCCTGATGGACGGTTCGTCGTCGACCACGACCAGTTGTGCTTGCGTCGGTTTGCTCATGGCTTCAGCTTGCCGCCTCTTTCTGGGTATTCTCTGATAGTTTGCTGACCGTCTCTGCCGGGCGTAATTGTTTCTTTGCAGCGCCGGACTTGCGATGATGAGCCCCGGTTCGGCTACTGCGACGCCACCAAATCGTAACGGCTACGCCCAGCACGATCAGGACGACAACCGTCGCCGAAAGAGCAATGATCATCACCCGGTGATGCCGGTGGTTTTGGTCAAGAGTCTCAACCTGGTCCATCATGGCCTTGGCCGAGCCCACCCAGTCGGGATTGCGGCCCTTGGTGACTGGCTCCAGAGCCGCCTGCGAGAGCTGATCCACGCTGGATTGGTCCTTGAGCCAGGCCTGCGAGTTGCTGGAGACCGCCACGACCAATTTGCCGTCCTGAGAGGCCACAGCCAGCAGAACCGTGTCGTGGGTGGGCTTCATCGATTCGAGCACCCTGGATGCCCAGGTCTCAGGCTTAACACCTTGATAGAAATGCGGAAGGTAGAGCAGTCGGACCGATACTCCTGTCTGCTGCGCGGTTTCCTCAATGGCATCCTTGACTGATCCCACGTCAGAACCCAGCAAATTCTGCGGATCGGTGATCGTGTCGGTCATGGTTCCGGCCCCAGTCTGAGGCTCATCGGCAAAAGCCTTGATCGGCCCCAGGACGCCGACCATCACAATCATCAGGAGCAGGAAAGCCAGCACCCGCCTTATGGGTGAAACGCCGACAGGATTCGTCTTGTGGAAGGGGACTCGTTCGACCACATGGATCCGCGGACGGGGCAACTGCTTGAACACTGTCATAGTGTCCACAGTAGCGGTTGACGGCAGTGGACTCCCCCACCATCACCGCCATTCACGGAAAGGACAATCATGACACGATTCCAAGTTGATTCTGATCAGATACAGACAGCCTCCGGCGCGGTCAGCGGCTCAATAGGAGCCATCAGAGATGCCGTGGCGGGAATGTACACCAATCTGGACAATCTGCAAAGCGTCTGGCAGGGCTCGGCGGCCAGCCAATTCGCCACGGTGGCCCAGCAGTGGCGCGCCTCGCAGGCTCAGATGGAACAGGCGCTTGAAGGTATCCAGGCAGCTCTGACACAGGCATCGTCGCTCTATGCGGACACCGAGGCCCAGGCCACCCGTCTGTTCGCCGGAGCCTGACGCCTGGTTGATACATGCAAGCAACCTGGAGCTATGTGATCATGGCGGATCGGCCCCGGACCTGGCAAGCATATGCGGAAAACGAAAACAGACGGTCAACGAGTACAAGAACAGAGACAGGGGCCTGCGCACCATTATCCGGTGCGCAGGCCCCTGTCCTTGGCGATCAATCAGTTCGGCCGAAAAGCCGGGCCGAACCTCGAGGGATCAGTAGCCCATGTCGCCCTGAGGCTGAGCGGCAGCAGGTGCCGGAGGCTCAGGCTTGTTGGCCACGACGGCCTCGGTGGTCAGGAAGAGCCCGGCGATGGAGGCAGCGTTCTGCAGAGCAGAACGAGTCACCTTGACAGGGTCGGCCACGCCGGCCTCCAGCAGATCCTGGTACTCGTTGTTGGCGGCGTTGAAGCCCTGACCAGCAGGCAGCGAACGAACCTTGTTGATGACCACGTCACCGGAGACGCCGCTGTTCTCGGCAATCTGCTTGATGGGGGCCTCGATGGCGCGGAAGACGATGGATGCGCCGGTGGACTCGTCGCCATCCAGCTTGACATCCTTCTCGGCCTTGGCAGCGGCCTGAACCAGAGCCACGCCACCTCCGGGCAGCAGGCCCTCCTCGATGGCGGCCTTGGCGTTGCGGACAGCATCTTCGATGCGGTGCTTGCGCTCCTTGGCTTCGACCTCGGTGGCTGCGCCGACCTTGATGACGGCCACGCCGCCGGCCAGCTTGGCCAGCCGCTCCTGCAGCTTCTCACGGTCGTAGTCGGAGTCGGTGTTCTCGATCTCGGTGCGGATCTGGCCCACGCGAGCGGAGACCTCGTCCTTGGAACCACCTCCGGAGACGATGGTGGTCTCGTCCTTGGAGACGATGACCTTCTTGGCGGTGCCCAGCACGCTCATGTCGATGGAGTCCAGCTTGAGGCCGAGCTCATCGGAAACCACCTGTGCGCCGGTCAGAATGGCCATATCCTGCAGCATGGCCTTTCGGCGGTCGCCAAAGCCAGGGGCCTTGACGGCGCAGGAGTTGAAGGTGCCGCGGATCTTGTTGAGGATCAGGGTGGGCAGCGCCTCGCCGTCCACGTCCTCAGCGACGATCAGCAGCGGCTTGCCGGTCTTCATGACCAGCTCGGCGATGTGGACCACGTCCTGCTGGCTGGAGACCTTGCCTGAGGTCAGCAGAATGTATGGATCATCCAGAACGGCGGTCTGGTCGTCGTTGTTGGTGACGAAGTAGGGAGCGATGTAGCCCTTGTCGAAACGCATGCCCTCGGTGAACTCCAGGTCCAGGCCGAAGCGGTTGTTGTCCTCGACGGTGACCACGCCGTCCTGACCGACCTTGTCCAGAGCCTCGGCGATCTCATTGCCGATCTCGGGGTCGCCTGCAGAGATGGTGGCGGTGGCAGCGATCTGATCCTTGGTCTCGACTTCCTTGGACTGTGCCACGAGCTCCTTGACGATGGCATCGGCCGCCTTCTCGATGCCGCGACGCAGGGCGATGGGGTTGGACCCGGCAGCCACGTTCTTCAGACCCTCATGCACCAGGGACTGGGCCAGTACGGTGGCGGTGGTGGTGCCGTCTCCGGCTACGTCATCAGTCTTCTTGGCTACTTCCTTGACCAGCTCGGCGCCGATGCGCTCGTAAGGATCCTCCAGGTCGATCTCCTTGGCGATGGAGACACCGTCGTTGGTGATGGTCGGCGCGCCGTAGGACTTGTCCAGCACCACATTGCGACCCTTGGGGCCCAGCGTGACCTTGACCGTGTCGGCCAGCTTGTCCAGGCCGGCAAGCATGCCCTGACGAGCTTCCTCGTCATACTCGATGATTTTTGCCATTGTTGCTTCCTCCGTCATGGCTTGAGGTTTCATGACCCACCGTCGGCGTGGAACGGAACCCGACCGTCAGCTGTCGTGTTATCACTCCCGCACCTCGAGTGCTAATTCAGCAGATTAGCACTCGGTGGGGCCGAGTGCCAACCTGAGTGGAAAATACGCTGCAGGCTGTATGTCATATCGGCCCTGACCGATCAGCCGTGCCCACAGACGATCCGCACTCTGCTCTCAAACGAATGCTATAAAAAAATGGACCCCGGAATGACCGGGATCCACCATGACGAATACAGAAGACGACAATCAGAGCTTGGTGACCTTGGTTGCCTGCAGACCCTTGGGGCCCTGCTCCACCTGATATTCGACCTTATCTCCCTCATCAAGGGTCTTGAACCCGTCGGACTGAATGGCTGAGTAGTGCACGAACACGTCCTCGCCGCCATCGTCGGGATTGATGAATCCGTAACCCTTGCCAGCGCTGAAGAATTTCACAGTGCCTTGTGCCATAACTAACTTCCTTAACATAGGTGCCGCGTCACAACAGATACGAGACTGACCGCATCTGCCTGGTCGGCAAGGTCAGTTTAGGCCCATTGATAGGGCAATTGCAAAACGCCGAGCCGAAATTCGGGAACTTTTGCCATCGAATTTCCTTGGTCGTCCGGTTGGTTGAACCTCACTGCATGAGGATGGCTTCCACCGGAGTGGAGGCCACGGAGGACTGCTCTACCTGGGTGATGCCCAACAGGCTGGCCACCTCCTGGGCAGTAGCCTTGTCACCCTCGTCACGGTAACGGACCGTACTTACGCCAGACAGAGCGCCCTGCGGGTTGGTTGCCGTGACCGCAGTATAACCGGCATTGACCAGAACCTGACGCTTGTTGCCTGCATAACCGGTGATCCTGGTTCCGTTGATGACCGCCACCTGTGTGCCCCTGTTGACCACGGGTGCCGGGCTGCTGCTGGATGCACTCGCCGAAGGCGATTGCGAGGACGGTTGTGAAGCCTGGCCCTGTGAGGATTCTTCAGCAGAGGTCTTGCTCTCTGAGGCAGAGGAGGATGCAGACCTCTTGGGCAGATGGCTGCTGATGACCCGTGAGGAATCAGTATGCGTCTGCTGCCAGGGCAGGGAGCCACTGACTGCAGCCCATAGGCCCAGTCCGCACAGCACGGCCAAGACCACCACCAGCAGGTAGGGCAGAACCCTGACCGACAGGGAACGAGGCCCCCGATGCACACCGACCGGCCCCTTGGGAGGGTTGTCGAACGCATCATGAACCTGGGGGCGCGCCTGCGTCCCATTGTCGCGCGTGCTAGCCATGAACTCTCCTCTGCTCCACCGGATCCTGAACCATTATAGGTAATGGGACGCCGGAGCAGCATCCCACTGACCATCCGACGTTCCCGCAAGCCTGGGAGAGCCATGACAACCCTGGCCGGCTCATAGCACCAAGCGATATAGTGACCTTATGAACAGCAGCCAGCCTATTGCCGCAACCTCCCCCGCGCCGACGAACGGAACCGGTACCAACCCTCCGACCATAGCAGGAGGCCAGGGCCGACCCCATCGCAAACCTCTGAGTGCCCTGGTGGATCCCGGCTGGGCCAAGGCTCTCGCTCCTGTCGAACCCAACATTCACCGGATGGGCGACTTCCTCAGATCCGAGCTGGCCCAGGGCCACCGCTATCTGCCTGCCAGCAAGAACATCCTGCGCGCCTTTACCATCCCCTTCGACTCCATCAAGGTCCTGATCGTGGGCCAGGATCCCTATCCGACTCCCGGGCATCCGGTAGGCCTAAGCTTCTGCGTGGATCCTGCAGTCAGCCCCATCCCCGGCTCCCTGCGCAATATCTACGCCGAGCTGAGTACTGACCTGGGCCTGCCCACGCCCTCCAACGGCGATCTGACACCTTGGACCCGGCGAGGGGTCATGCTGCTCAACCGCTGCCTGACTGTTCGGGTGGGCAAGCCGGCCAGCCACCGGAACAAGGGCTGGGAGGAGATCACCGACGCCGCCATCCGAGCTCTGAACGACAGGCGCGACCAGGAGGGCAAGATCCGGCCCCTGGTAGCCATTCTTTGGGGAAGACAGGCCCAGAGCCTGGAGCCCCTGCTGACCAACGCGGCCATCATCAAATCCCCGCACCCCAGTCCCATGTCGGCCCGATACGGCTTCTTCGGGTCCCGTCCGTTCTCCAAGGCCAACGAAGCGCTGGAGGCCATGGGCGCCGAGCCGGTGGACTGGTCCCTGACCTGAGTCCGGCTGGCTGAATCGTCAGGAAATGCCGTTACCATGTCTGCTATGGCATTATTCCCACCACGACCCAGTCAGTCCCCATCTGTTCAGTCCGGTCAGAACCGGCAGGTTCCGCCAATCAGCCAGGACGACCTGCAACGTTGCCGTCAGTTGGCCGACCGGATCCGAACCCGCTTTTCAAGGACTCTGGTAGGCCAGGAGAACCTGCGCGAGGCCCTTATCCTGACGCTGGTGGCCTCCGGACACATCCTGATCGAATCCGTGCCCGGCTTGGCCAAGACCACCGCCGCCCAGACCCTGGCCACCTCGGTCTCCGGCAGCTTCAAGCGGATTCAGTGCACGCCCGACCTAATGCCCTCGGATCTGGTAGGCACTCAGGTTTATGACTTCTCCACACAGCGCTTCTCGACGCAACTGGGCCCTATTCACGCCAACTTCGTTCTCCTGGACGAGATCAACCGCTCCAACGCCAAGACCCAGTCAGCCATGCTTGAGGCCATGGCCGAGGGCGCCACCACCATCGGCGGCGAGCGCATAGCCCTACCCCGGCCCTTCATGGTGATCGCCACCCAAAACCCCATTGAGGAGGAGGGTACCTACAACCTGCCCGAGGCCCAGATGGACCGGTTCATGCTCAAGGCCGTCATGACCTATCCTGATGCCGACCAGGAGACCCGAATGCTGCAGATGCTGACCAGTCGAGGCACCGATATGCCCGGCAAGGACGATCGGAACGCACTGACCATCGCCGATGTGGACTTCTTGAGGCAGAAGGCCCGGCAGGTCCACGTGGCAGAGCCCATCATGCGATATGCAGTCGATCTGGCAGCCACCAGCAGGGGGGCTGGATCGCGGCCCATCCAAGGGCTGGCCGAACAGGTGAGACTGGGAGCCAGCCCGCGTGCCTCCATCGCTCTGGTGCGCATTGGCCAGGCCAGAGCCCTGCTGACTGGCAGGGATTACGTCATTCCCGAGGATCTGAAGGACTGGGCCCATTCAGTACTCCGCCACCGGATTCTGCTGACCTTCGAGGCTCAGGCCGACGGCATCAGCAGCGACGACATCATCGACCAGATCGTCGACACGGTGCCGGTGCCATGAGCCGTCGACGCTCGGATCGCGACCCGGTCCGCAGGCGGATCGAGTCCTTGGACTCCAGCCTGCGGCTTCCCACGGTGCGCAGGGCCCTTGGTCTGCTGGAGGGTGAGCACTCCTCCAGCCGACGCGGCGGTGGAGACGAACGCGCCGACCTGCGCGCCTATGAGTTCGGAGACGAAACCCGCATGATCAACTGGCACGCCAGCGCACGGATGGGTCGGCCCATGGTGGTGGAGCGCGAGCGCCTGGTTACCAGCAAGGTCTGGCTGTTGCTGGACGTTGGCCGCGAGATGTCCGGAACCTGCCCTGACGGGGAGCAGGCCATCCAGGTAGCCGCCAACGCCCTGTGCATGTTCGCCTCCCTAAGCCTGCGCCGCAGCGATGAGGTGGATCTGGTCCTGGTCAATTCGTCCGCCATCCGCCGCATACCCTGCCAGGGCGGCTTCGCTCGATTCGAACAGACGCTGGACCGGGCTCTGGAGTCACCGCTGGAACAGCCACGCAACCTTGAGGCCCTGCTGGGCTACGCCGCCGGCATCCAGGACCGGCAGGCCATGCTGGTTATCGCCACCGACCAGTCGGCATTGCACGTAGACCTGATGCCGAACATCCGACAGTTGGCAACCACCCACCCCCTGAATCTCATCGGAGTGGAGACCATGAATCCCCTGCGCCAGCAGCCCGCTATGGGCTCGGTAAAGGATGCGCCCAGCGGACGCAGGATCCCGGCTTTCCTGCGAACCGCGAACGGGACGCAAGCTGTGGACCTGCACAGACGCTACCAGATTGAGGCCTTTAACCGGGAACTGTCCAGAATCGGGGCCTCCCTGATCCGGGCAGACTCCAGCACAGCCATGTTCAACAGGTTCATCCACCTGCTTTCAGCCGGCAGACCGGGCATCCCCATGCGACGGACGGTGATGGCGGCATGAGTGGTGTCGTCCTGATTCGTCTTGCGTCCGATCATGGCCGAATCAAGGTCATGCCCACCATGACCCAGCCCACCTGGCTGTTGGCTCTGACAACGACCGCCATCATACTGGCCCTGGCCCTGGCCGGAGCGGCCATTCTTTTGCCTATGTTCCGCCGTCAGCAGGAAGAGCATCCGATCCAGGCGAGCTCTGACTCCCTCGATGCATGGCGTCGGCGGATTGATCAGGTGGTGGCCCAGTACAACAAGGGCCATCTGGACCGCGACCAGGCCATGACAGCACTGGCCACTATCGCTCGTGGATTTGCCTCCCACTCCTGGAACAGCGACATGAAATCCAAGACTTTGGCCGAAATCCAGGCTCAGCCCCGCACGCCGAGTACGCAGCAGGGTCTGGATCTGCTTCGACAGACCATAGATGCCCTCTACCCGCCCGAATTCGCCCTTCCACGGGACAGCGAGGGAACTGACGCCACGGTGAATCAGGCAGCCGACTGGGTACGGGATTTGATTGAACGGTGGCCACGATGAGCATAGGCAATCTGTCCTGGAGGTGGCCCTGGCTGCCGGTCCTGGCTCTGGTCCTGGCATTGGCAGTGGGCCTGCTGGCTCACCGTATGGCACGTCGTGGCCGGCCGGATCAGGAACCGGGAGCCCGGATCTGGACCTTGGACAACGACCTGGACACCGAGGAGGGCCACGAGGCCCTGCGGCGCTGGCGGCGATTGAAGCGCTGCGCCGCAATCCTGCTCGCTCTGGCCCTGATGATGGTTTTAAGCCTGGCTGCAAGGCCCGCCCGGGTCGATCGGACATTGGAGGAGGGTCATAACCGCGATATTGTCCTATGTCTTGATGTGTCCGGGTCCACCCTGCCCTACGACCGGCAGGTGATCGCCTCCTACCTCGATCTGGTCCGCAACTTCCGGGGCGAACGCATGGCTCTGAGCATCTTCAACTCCACATCGCGCACCGTCTTCCCCCTGACTGATGACTATGACATGATCACTGCCGAATTAAGCAAGGCTCGGCGGATCCTGGACGGGGTGCAATCCCAGGACCGCATCGACGCCATGAGCGGACGACAGTACCAGGACATCAGCGACTGGCTGGAGGGCACGCAGAACCGCCGGGACACCACCTCACTGATCGGCGACGGACTGGTGGGCTGCGCTGCGCTCCTGCCGCAATTCGCTCCCAAGAACCAAACCCGACCGGCAAAGGCCGACCAACGTTCGAGCTCCTTGGTCCTGGCCACCGATAACGTGGTCTCCGGCAAACCCACGTACACCCTGGAAGAGGCGCTCAAGCTGACCTCGGCCGCAGAAATCGCGGTGGACGGGCTCTATTCGGGACCGGACCAAGGCACCGAGGATGAGACCACCAAGCAGATGCAGCGGCTGATCGAAGCCCGTGGCGGTATCTTCCTGCGACGGCAGGATGGGAACTCCATCAACGCGCTGGTCCGCCGGATCGAACGTCGCCATGGAGCCGACCCACGCCAGCAGGAGCAGTCCAGCCTGGTGGATGCACCCGGCTGGTGGACCCTGGCCCTGGCCCTGGCCCTGTCCGCATATCTGCTCCTGGCCTGGAGGCTGAAGCGATGAACATACTCAAGTCCCTGACCTTTGAGCCTGCTCTGGGCTGGGTGGCCGGCGGCCTTCTGGCAGGCCTGCTCTTGCTCCTGGCCATTGCGCTGGTCATCCATGGACTGCGTAAGGGACAGGATACGGATGCCGATCGCTGGGCCCTGGCCCGACGCACCGCCATGGTCCTGATCCTGGCCCTCATGGTCCTGACTCCCAGCACCGTCAGCAAAACCACCAACAAGGCCGTCAACGCCACTGATGTCTTCATTGCGGTTGACGTGACCGGATCCATGGCAGTCAAGGATGCCGGATATGGAACCCAGGACGGCATGAGCCGGTTGGAGGCGGCCAAGGCGGCCGTTCGAGACCTGGTCGACATCTATCCGGATGCATCCTTCTCGGCTCTGAGTTTCGGTGCCTCGGCCAGCGTCGATCTGCCCCTGACCCCCGACGTACGAGCTGTGGACAACTGGGCCCGTGGGCTGACCACAGAGCCCACCTCCCGTTCCTCGGGTTCCAGTCTGGACGCTCCTCTCGATCGGCTGACTCTGGCATTGAAGCAGACCAAGGACCGACATCCCAACGACCGGATCCTGCTCTATCTGATCAGCGATGGGGAGCAGACCGGCAGGGACGAACGGCGATCCTTCAGCGCTCTTAGAGAAGGGTTGGACGAGGCTTTTGTCCTGGGAACCGGTTCAGTCAAGGGAGGCACGGTGCCGTTGACCTCCGATGTGGGCGGCAGCGATGCCGGAGGCTGGGTGAAGGATCCGCAGACCGGCCAGCCGGGCATCTCGGCCATGGACCCGAACACCTTGAAGGCCATGGCCGACGAGATGAGCGGCCACTATCAGGCCCTGGTCAAGGGGGTCACCGTCCACGAGGGTGCTACGGCTTCGGTCTCCAAGCGCTACCGGGTGACCACGGTCGACCAGGTACGCCGACATGTCACTCCACTGGTCTGGCCCTTGGCACTGGTGGAACTGGTCCTGGTCCTGGTTGAGGCAGGGCAATGGATCCGTACTTCGAGGAGATTGCTATGAGCAGGAAGATCCTTCGAACGCGTCTGGTTCTTATTGTTGTAGCCCTGATAGCAGCGCTGGCCGGGGCATGGGGCCTGATCAACGTCAGAGCCATCGCCACTTACAACGAGGCCACGCGCACACTGAACACCAGCATCCGGCAGGCCCGAAACCCACAGGCAGACCCGGCAGCAATCAAGGCGCTGCAAGATCAGGCAGACCGCCTTTTCGCCCAAGCGGCGCGGCCGGGCCCCTTGCTTCTGCCGAAGACCAGGCAGGCCGCGCAGGCCAACCAAGCGACCAGTACTGCGCTGACCCAACGTACGGAACGGGTACTCAAAAAACAACAAGCAGACAAAACCAAGAATGGGCAGGATGGAAAGAGCGAATCAGGCAAGGGCTCATCCTCTGGGCTGACCAAGCAGCAGGAGGCTGAGGTGGAGGATCTGCTCAAGCGCAACCAACAACAGAGCGATCCCTCCTCCTCCCCCAACCCAACAGGCAATACGGGCGGCCACCAGGACCAGGAAAAGGGCGTCAAACCCTGGTGACCGGCCATACCAGGCATTGCTCAACCATTTGCAAAGACCTGTCCCCATCAAAACGGGTCAGGCAACATTCGACCACATAGCCCAATCGACGCCATGCAAGCGTGACCGCGGTGATGAAGTAGGCGCATGGACAAGTCATCACCATCGTTACTACCAACCTGGGGCTCCTTCCTCGAGCAGTCCTCCTACCTGTCCGATCCTGAGGCGGCCGGAGCCTGCCCCTGCCACGCACGGGCAGCCCGCTGCCGGACCATGCTGGCCGATATGGCTCGGCAGTCGAGAACAACCCTGGTCCACCTGAGCGAGTTAGCCGGCCAAGCTCTTAGGGTCGACTGGCAGGGAAAGGCCGCTCAGGCCTACCGGGCCCAGGTACGGGCCATGGATGCCCTCTGCCAGGATCAGCGTGTCCAGGCAGGACGCACCTTGAACGTGATCGATCAAGAGAGCCAACCATGAAGCGGACGATCACTGCCGCACCAGACGCCAACGGTTACACCAGCACCGAATTGGATCATCTGACCGGCATGGCGGACCGGCTCAACCAGGCAGGTGGTGCCCTGGCCACCCTGCAGACACAATGGATTCTTACCGATCAGGCCATCCGCAGAACCATGCCAGGACTGCCGGCACTCCCCTGCGCCCAGGCTGCCGTGCCGCCACCAGGTCACGCCCGTCTGCCCCTGGACCTGATGGTGACCTTCTGCCGTGACCAAGCTCAGTCCTGCGAAAACCTACGCACCAAACTCCAATCTGTGGCCGATCGGCTGACCAAGGCCTACGGGTTGTACTCGCATGCGGAATCATTCATGGAAAAGCTGATGGACTCCCTGATATCCACGGCCGTGACCCTCTTTCAGCCCATCGCCCCGTACATGTTGGGAACCATCGGTCTGAGCCTGGGAGCAGCTAAACTGACCGGCAACCTGGATGCCTCGCAATTCCAGGAATTTCTGGAAACTACAGCCGGCATCCATCAGCCTCTGCTGGCCGCCGCCGCGTCCGACCTGACTTCAGACTACCATGATCCTATTGGCAGATTGGTCACCGATCCAGGTCTGCTGGTGCCCTTCATACTCGCTCATCTTCAGGGTGACCGGCTCACGATGGATCCTGTCCAGCCACAGGGCAAGGGGTTGGGCGAGGCTCATGACATCGCCACCGCTCTGCAGAATCTGGAGGCCTTGGGATCCTGCCGGGACGGCATTCCTTACGCAACCATCGCTGTACAACGATATCGGGAGGCGGACGGCAAGGACCGCTGGCTGGTCTACATACCCGGCACCAGCTCCCATCTCGATTCCCCCATCGGCTGGGGCCAAAACATCCAGCTCATGAGCGACAAGGCTTCAGTGCGCGAAAGTGCGGCCTCCCTGCGTCTAGTGGACCAGGCCATGCGGGAGGCCGGGGTGCGTCCGGACGATCCGGTCAGCCTGGTAGGTCATTCCCAGGGCGGCATCGTGGCCGCCACCATGGCCTCGGATCTTTCCAACCGTTACCACTTCGATCACATCGTGACCGTCGGATCACCCATCGCTCACCGCCAGATAGGGTCAGACACCTGGGTCACCAGCGTGGAGATGCGCGAGGAACTGGTCTCCAGTCTTGATGGAGCCGACAACCCCTCGCGGCCCAATCAACTGACTGTCAGGGGAAGGGCGGGCGGACCTCCCCCTCCAGGTGGCAACCAAACTGGCCGGTCGGTGACCACTGCCGGCCCCGGCAAGGAATCCACCCATGGCATGGCCTACCAACGTGCGGCCTGGGCTGATGCCAGCGATCAGAATTCACCAGCCGTACGACGTCAGGACGACCACTTCGCCCAAGCCATCGAGGGCGATCTGCAGGAGACCCGCTACTACCGCGGCAGGCTGCGGCGATGAGCGGGACACGCGGACCCCCAAGAGCACTCATATCGATTCCTGCTGGTTGACCCGGTCGTCTAGGCTGGAGTCATGAACCTGAGCCGAATCACCCCAGTCATCCCCCTCAACCCCTTGGACGGACGTTACCGCAGACAGACCAGCGATCTGGTGGACTACCTGAGTGAACCTGCCTTGAACCGCGAGCGTATACGGGTCGAGGTCGAATGGATGATCATGCTGGCCAACGGCTACCAGGGCAGCGGCCAGCACCCGGTCCTGCCGGGCGTAAAGCCTCTGACCAAGGCTGAGCAGGCTTATCTGCGGGCTATCCCCGAGGATTTCGATGCCGATGGCATCACCGAACTGGCAGGTATCGAAGCCCAGACCCACCACGATGTCAAAGCAGTGGAATACTTCATCGACCGCCGTCTGGAGGCTGCAGCCACAGCCCTTGGCCCCGAGTCCCAATTTCCCAGGCTGACTCCCCTGGTCCACTTCGCCTGCACCAGCGAGGACATCAACAACCTGTCCTATGCCCGCTGCATCCGAGGCGGGGTCGAACAGGTCTGGCTCCCCAAGGCCACCCGAATCGAGAACCACCTGGCCACCATGGCAGAACAATACCGCGATCTGCCCATGCTTGCCCTGACCCACGGCCAGCCGGCCACACCCACCACCCTAGGCAAGGAGATGGCGGTCTACGTCCACCGGCTGCACCGGCAGCTGGACCGGATCCGCAATCAGGACTACATGGGCAAGATGAATGGTGCCACTGGAACCTTTGGCGCCCATATGGCCGCCCTGCCGCAGGTGGATTGGATTGATCTGACCCGGACCTTCATCACCGAGCGGATGGGCCTGGTCTGGAACCCATTGACCACCCAGATAGAGTCCCACGACTGGCAGGCCGAGCTCTTCGGCAACATCGCCCACCTGGGCCGGATCCTACACAACCTGGCCGTGGACATCTGGATGTACATCTCCCGAGGCGTCTTTGCCCAGGAACCTGTCAAAGGCGCGACAGGGTCCAGCACCATGCCCCACAAGGTCAACCCCATACGCTTCGAGAACGCCGAAGCCAATCTGGAGATTTCGGGAGCCCTGCTGGACACCCTGGCCACCACCCTCACCGAAACCCGCTGGCAGCGGGACCTGACCGACTCCACCACCCAACGCAACATAGGTTCGGCCCTGGGCTACAGCCTGCTGGCTCTGGACAACCTGGACGGCGGCCTGCAGACCATCCACCCCGACAAGACCCTGATGGCCCGCGAGCTGGACAGCAATTGGGAGGTTCTAGGCGAGCCCATACAGACGGCCATGCGGGCCGCTGGACTGGCTGGACGCTCAGGCATGGATCACCCCTATGAGCAGGTCAAGGAGCTGATGCGGGGCAAGAGGATCGGCCGGGAGGATGTCGAGCACTTCATCGATGGCTTGGACCTGGACCAGGACACGGCCAGTCGGCTCAAGGCCCTGACGCCGACAACCTACACCGGCACAGCCGGAACCTTGGTGGACTTCGATCGCGACTGACCATGACCCCGTCCCAGTCGACCACCACCCCCGAGGACACTGATTCCGCCCACCCTGGGCAGGAAGACCAAGTCGTCATCAGAGATACCCCACCCCAGCGGGTCCATGATGCCGAAGATTTACTTCGAGCCCTGGCAGCCCTGATCCTGGGAATCCTGGTCACCCTGGCAGCTGTCTACCTGAAAGGCATAGCGGCCGGAGTCGAGTCTGACATGCGCCAGGCTGGCAACGCCATGGACTGGCTCATGGACGTACCCACCGCTTTCCTCCAACAGGCGGTGACGGTGACCGTGGTCCTGGCCGTGATAATCCACCTGCTGGTCAACAGGGAATGGATCCAGGCCATCACCGCCCCCCTGGCCATGTTCCTGGGGTTTGGGCTGGTCATGTTGACCTCCGACCTCATCCTGAAGGCAGGCAACCCGACCCTGATCGCCTCATTCAGCTCCCAGAACGCCATAGGGTCGCCCGTCTTGCTGCCTGACTTCTATGCCGGTCTAGCTGCCTTCCTGAGCGCAGCAGGACCCCGTCGCCTGCGCAGCTCGGTCAAGTGGGGATGGAACGCTCTATACGTCGTGGCCATCATCATGGTCGCTATATCCTCCAATTCGGCCAGCGGGGTTCTGGTCTCGCTTATCCTTGGACGAATCATGGGCATGGTCGTCCGATACCTGGCGGGCACACAGAACAAGGGCGCCTGGGGGCAGGGGGTGGTGCAGGCGATAGCCTCCATCGGCATCCATGCCACGAGTCTGGAACGTCAGGATCCCAGTCTGGACTCCGATGGCCAGCCCCTGCCAGCCCTCGACGACGACCTCATTGAGGCCTCCCGCATCTACAGAGCCCATGACGGGCAAGGCCACACCTACACGGTGTCGGTCATGGACGGCCAGCTGCACACCATGGGCTATCTGATGCAGCTCTGGCAGTGGATCAAGCTGTCCGGAGTCTCCATGCGCCGGGACCGGTCAGTCAGAAACTCCATGCAACACCACATGGCCCTGCTGACTGAATTGCGGGACCTGGGGCTGCCCGCCCTGCACCCTTATGGCCTGACGGAGAGCGCCGAATCCTCAATTCTGGTACTGGAGGATGATGTCCATCTTGATCCCCTGGAACCTGAGAACCTGGACGCCGACAGGGCCAAGCAGCTGATGGACTACCTTCGCCGGGCCAACGAGCGCGGCTTCACACACCGCCGCATCCGCCCGGAGACTCTGGCCGTGGACCAGTCGGGCTCCATGGTCATCGCCGGCTGGGAGAACGGCGACAGCGCCAGCTCCCAGGCCAACATTGCCCTGGACCGGATCCAGCTTCTGGCCTTGATTGCCACAATGATCGGGGTGGATCAAGCCATTGATGCCGCCCGTGCCTCCTGGGGTGTCAAGACCCTGGCGGGGCTATCGCCATTCTGCCAGATGGTAGCCATTCCCGCACAGACCCAAGCCCTGCCCGGCTGGGATCGACAGATTCTGACTGACCTGCGCAAACAGTTGCAGGCTCTGGCTCCCCCTGAGTCGGTGGCTGAGACCGGCCAGGTAACCCTCTCACGTTTCAGTCTGCGCAGCTTCGTGGCCCTGGCCCTCTTGGTGGTAGCTGTGGCAGTCATTGTCACCCAGTTCAACCTGCCTCAGGTCATCAGCACCGTCCGCAATGCCAATCCTTGGATGGCTGGGCTCTCCTTCCTGCTGGGATCACTGTCTTGGGTGGGTTGCGCCATCACTCTAGGAGTCTTCATCGATCCGGCCAAGCGCGATTTCAAGGGTATCTTCCTATCCCAGGTGGCCTCCTCCTTCACCTCGGTCTCCATGCCTGCCGGAGTGGGGCCGGCCTTCGTCAACCTGCAGTTCTTGCGACGGGACGGTTATGGCAACACCATGGCCACGGCCATCATGAGCGCCGTGGTGGCCGTCCAGTTCGCGACCACCTTCTGCCTGCTGATCGTCATCGGACTGTTCACCGGACGCAACACCCTATCCGGGATGATCCCCACCAACACCCTGGTCATCGTCATCGGAACAGTGGCCATCATCGCAGCACTGATCATGGCCCTGCCGTACACACGACGAATGGTAATGGAACGTTTGATGCCCATTGTGGCCTCCTACGCCCGCCACCTTGTAGAGATATTGACTCAGCCCCGGCAGCTGGTAGTGGCCGTGCTTGGTGCTGTGCTGCAGTCGGCCGCCTTGGGCATGAGTTTCTGGGCCGCCCTGATGGCCTTCGGCTGCAGGACCAACGTTTTCGAGACCACTTTCGTCTTCCTTCTGGCCAACACGCTAGGTTCGGCTGTTCCCACTCCTGGCGGCCTAGGGGCCATAGAAGCCGTACTCTTCTCCGCCTTCCGCCTGGCTGGCATCCCCTCAGGTGTGGCCATCTCGGCCACTCTGGTCTTCCGTGTAGCCACCTACTGGCTGCGCATCCCCCTGGGAGCCCTTGCCATGCGCTGGTTGAGCAAGCACAATCGCATATGAAGAGCCCTTTGGACACTTTCATTCCCAAGGACCTCAAAAATCGCTTGATGAAATGTCGGAAACCCCCGAAAAATGCGGTGTTTGGGCCTAATCTGCGGTAATATCAGTCATTGACCGTTGGGCTTTCCCCAAATCAAGCAATGGGAGGCCCCCGAAAGAAGGATGTTCTATGGCATACAACAAGTCTGATCTCGTTTCGAAGATCGCGCAGAAGTCCAACCTGACCAAGGCTCAGGCGGAAGCTGCTGTCAACGCCTTCCAGGATGTCTTCGTCGAGGCCATGAAGTCCGGTGAGGGTCTGAAGCTGACCGGTCTGTTCTCGGCCGAGCGTGTCAAGCGCGCCGCCCGCACCGGCCGCAACCCCCGCACCGGTGAGACCATCAAGATTCCGGCCAGCTACGGCGTGCGTATCTCCGCAGGCTCGCTGCTGAAGAAGGCCGTCACCAACAAGAAGTGAAACCAGCCTTTCTGCAAGGGCCCCGGCATCCATCCACGGATGCTGGGGCCCTTCTTGGTTAGAGAAGACCTAATGGAAGTCCCGCGGTGCAAACTGGGCTTCTAGGCACGAGGTTCTGCGGCATTCTTGAGAAAGTCCATCAAGGAGTGGTATCGGGGTGGGCCCAGATGATCGAAGGGGTTAGGCAGGGCAACCTCTACTCGGTGAGAGCCGCCTAGGACCAGGTTGCTCCAGTCGCATGACCAGCTGCGTGTTCCCCGGTCTGCGGCACGGACGAAGTCGCCACGCAGACGGGCCCGGGTATCCTCCGGAGGTTGATCCATGGCGCGACGTATCTCCGAGTCGTCGACCGGCGAGCGCATGAGCCCATGCCTGATCAGGCCAGGGAAGGATCTTCCGGCGCTCAGATCGTGATAGTCCAGATCCAGGGCCTCGGCCAGATCCCGTCCGGCCTCTCGTCGACTCAGGCCCTGGATCAACCGCAACTTGGCGGCCCAATCCACCCAGTCAGCCAGATCCTGCCAACGCCCCGCGTCCAGCGCATCCAGGGCAACCCTCCAAAGTCGCAGGGCCTGCAGAGCCTGGGGTCGATCGATGCCTATATCCTCCTGCTGGTCAACCAAATCCTTGCAGGCCGACCAATAGGCCTCTTGCAGACCCAGGGCGCTGATACTGCCAGTTTTCGTGGAAGCCTGCAGTTCCAGAGTGACCCGGCCGGTCCGATCCCGACTGACGGCTCGGACGGCTGCACGGGGATCAGCCAGGGCCCAGTCCGCCAGGTCTGGTCGTCGGCCTTGACGGCAGGCTTGCTCGATCAGGTTCAGAACCACGTGAGTGCTGGCCATCTTGAACCAAGTGACCAACGGCGAACGGTTGGTATCCCCTACGACCACATGCAGACGCCGCCATCGTTCGGGATCGGCCAGAGGCTCGTCACGGGTGTTGACCATGGGACGGGCACGGGTGGTGGCCGAGGAAACCGCCTCATCCAGAAAGTCGGCCCGCTGGCTGATCTGGAAGCCATCTGGGTCCAGACGACCCGCCCCGGTGATCAGCTGTCGGGTGACCAGAAAGGGGACCAGGCAGGCTCCGATCATGTCCAAGGGGACTCCCCGATCCAGCAGGTAGTTCTCATGGCAACCGAAGGCATGATCCCGGGCATCCACATTGTTGGCAAAGACATGCACCTTCACGGGCCTGCCCAGATCCTCCGTCAGGCGTTTCCCAGCGCGCTCCGCAAGGTCGGTCATGATCCGCTCCCCGGCCAGCACCTGTTTCAGTGCCGTCAGCGGATCGCGGGCCTCCGCCGTGGCATACTCCGGGTGGGAGCCCACATCCAGGTAAAGCCGAGCGCCATTGGGCAGATAGATGTTGGTTGACCCGTGCTTCTCGATCAGAGGACGGAACATGGCCATGGCCACCCTGCCAGCGGCGTAGGGGCCACTGGCGCCGGTCAGACTCAGTCCATACTCGGTCTCGATGCCGAATATTCTGCGAAAGTCCGAGTCAGTCCCATGCCCATCCGTCATGGATCACTGGCCGCCCTTCTGGACGAAGCCCTGCACATACTCCTTGGCATTGGTCTCCAGGGTGGTCTCGATATCATCCAAGACGGCATCAAGATCGGACTGAGCCGTCTGACCCTGTTCACGTGCCCCGGTCTGCGGCAAATCCTCTTCCTGTTCCTGCTGCTGCCCGGCTGCCATATGCCGTCCCTGCTGGGATGCCTCAGCCATGGTCGCTCTCCTTCCCTGCCCGAATCAGCGTCCGCTCAGATAGGTGTTCAAATCCTCGGCGATGAGCCCGTTGGTGGCTACCACGTCGTTGCTGCCCTCCCAGCGCACGTGTCCGCCGTCCCAGCGCCAAAGGGTGCCCTTGGCCTCCCGGACCACGACAGCCGCTGCAGAGACAGCGGGGATGTCCCAGGAGTGCAGGGCCGGTTCGAAGTAGGCGTCGTAGCTGCCGTCCGCCACCCGACACAGGTCCAGCGAGACCGGACCAACACGCTTGATGTCGGCAGGCTTGCCGGCCATGCGTGAAACGATCTGCAGGACCTTTTCGGACTCGTTGGGGAAGTAGGACATACCGAAGCTGATCACTGACCCATTCAGGGTGGTCATCGTGGAGGGGATGATCTTCTCCCGCTTGTCGCCCACAATAGTCCGTCGGATCCTGATGGCGCCCTGACCCTTGGCAGCCAGATAGGTCAGGCCCAGGACCGGTGCATGCACGATGCCCAGGACCGGTGAAGCGTGACCCTTCTCGTCCACGGCGAAGAGGGAGATGGTCAGTGTCCATTCGGCCATGTTGCGCACATAGTTGACCGGACCGTCGATGTGGCCCAGGCACCAGTAACGACCGCCTGGACGGCGGTTGCCGGCCTCCTCCTCCCAGAAGCCGTCCATGGGGTCCAGGGCGGCGATCTTGGTCCGGCAGTATCGGATCAGACGCGTGTCAATGCTCGGCGAAAACTGGGTGCCTTGGCCGATGGCTGAGGTGGAGCGGGGATCGTGGGGGTTGATCTGGTCCTGGAGGGCATGACGACCGGCCTCCACAGCAATGGTGGCGGCCTGCATGGCCAAATCGCGCAATTCCATACTTCTCTTCTCTTTCAAACGGGTGGCCGAGGCATTGCCGACCGTGATCCACCGGTGGTCGTCCTGTCGGATATCGGACTATTTTCTGCGCTACCTGCAGTATATGTCGCGGCCATCCCGGTAGGAAGACCGTGTGTGACTCAGCGGATCGGACAGATCCACCACCCTGGTCCTAGGCTCTCCCTCCGGGCCCTGGCTCTCAAGAATGACACGACTCCAGGAGACAGCCCTGACCGCATCAGGGCAGCGATGTAGCAGCCGGGAACGGTACCAGGCGCGAGTCTGCTCCGGCCCCTGGTCCATGGCTATGGTGATCTGATCGGGATCGGCCAGTTGCAGGGCGGATCCTCTCAGTCGCCAAGGCAGGTCACGGCCGGGATCCACCCGTGCCCAGGCCAAATCCAGGGCCGCCAGACGGGGATCCAACCAGTCGGATATGGAACGACGACGACGCAGACGCTCCAGGAGCTGCCATTTGAGCAGCCATTCCAACCTGCCTGCCTGGTCGTGCATAGCCAAACGGGCCTCCTCGTCGCCCGAACGCACTGCGGCCAGATCTTCGAGCACCTGATCCCAGAGGCTCAGAACCCGATCATCGGCACATCCAGGCCTGTTGACATCCCGTCTGGTCTGGCGGGCCGCATCCAGCAATGCTCTTTGGATGGTCAGCGCATCGGCGAACCCTCCGTTTGCCAGGGCCAGCGGCTTGGTCAGGGTGACATCTCGCGAAACCGTGTGCAGGGCCGACACCGGATCATCCAGCGTCCAGCGATCCAACAGCTCATCGACTTGACTGGTCGAACCACCCTCGGACTCCAAGAGGCCCAGCAGCAGATCGGTCGTTCCCAGCTTGAGGACCAGGGGCGCATCCAGCCGGTTGGCATCGCCCACAATCACATGGAGGCGGCGACTGCCCGGCCCGGCATGTGACTCGTCCCGGGTATTGATGATCGGCCGCCCGAAGGTGGTCTGCAGTCCAATGCGGCTGGTCAGATAGTCGGCGCGCTGGCTGAGCTGGAAGCCAGACTCTTCGCTCCTGGGCCCCAGACCCACCCTGCCCGAGCCGGTGTAGATCTGCCGGGTGACGAAATGAATGGTCATCAGAGCCGCCACCCTGGCGAAGGGCACCGCCCTATCCATCAGATAGTTTTCATGGGATCCCCAGGCGGCACCCTTGCCGTCTACGTTGTTCTTGTAGAGAGTCAGACCTCCGGCTCTTTTTGCGGCCTGGGCCATCATCCGATCACCCGCACGGTCCTGGACCAACGCATCGAAGGCATTCACTGTTTCCGCCGAGGCATACTCCGGGTGGGCATGATCCACGTAAATGCGAGCGCCATTGGGAGCTGCCACATCAATCAGCCGGGCGCCGGGCGCGTCAGTGAGCATGCTCGGAGCGGCGGCGGAACGCGGCAGCCGACCTCCCCTGGCATCATTGACCGGATCCTCTTGCCCATAGTCCCAGCGGATATGCGCCAAGGCCGGCTGGGCGGCGGCCCTTACCAGACGCAGGGCCAGGGTACGTGGATCGGCGCCGGGATCCTGGGGGTCGGCTATGGCGTACTCCGTCTCGGTACCCATGACCCGCTCGGCATTCATGATCGCTCCCCTGGCCCGTCAACTGGGCGAACCTCCTGAACCTGCCCTGGGCGCAGTCCTGCCAGATCGGCCCAGCGGTCCGGATCCTGCCCACTGAGCTCCTCCAGCGTGTCCTCATACTGCCCACGGACCGCCCTTGCGCAGAACCCGCGGTCAAGACCCACCTGCCGACCCTGTTCGATGGAGGCCTTGACCGCCATGGTCTTGACCCGATCAACCAGGTTATGCAGCATGGCGCCGGAGACCACTGACTCTAGGTAGAGGGGCTGCCAGCGGCCCCTGGCATCCATGATTCTGCCCAGCAGGTGGTCATCATCCCGAGCGAAGAGTCCGTCGACCAGCACCTGGATCAGCTCCTCCGGCCCACCATCATCCTCCATGGGCATATCGGAGCCCAGATATTTGCCCAGAATGGCGGCTGACCTGGTTCTGTCGGGCCGATCGATGCGGATCTTGACATCCAGCCGTCCAGGGCGCAGAACCGCCGGGTCGATCATGTCAATGCGGTTGGAGGCGCCGATGACCATGACCTGGTCCAGGGATTCGACACCGTCCAGCTCGGTCAGGAACTGGGGGACGATGGTGGTCTCCACATCCGACGAGATACCAGAACCTCGGGTTCGCAACAGGGCATCCATCTCGTCGATGAAGACCACCACCGGTCCACCCTGGCCTGCCAGGTTGCGGGCCCGGGCGAAGAGGCGGCGAATCAGCCGTTCGGACTCGCCCACGAACTTGTTGAGCACCTCAGGACCCTTAACTGACAGGAAGACCCCATGACCGTCGCTCTCCTGGGCCAGGGCACGGGCCAGAGCCTTGGCGATCATGGTCTTGCCATTGCCGGGCGGACCGTAGAGCAGGACACCCTTGGGGGCCTGAAGCCCATAACGACGCATGAGATCAGCATGCTGGAAGGGCAGCTGGACCGCATCCCGGATCCGCTCGATCTGCCTGTCCAGGCCGCCAATATCAGAGAAGTCCACGTCAGGAGTCTCCTCCAGGAGCATGTCGGCCTGATCCGACTCAGGCAGCACAGCCAGGGCCATCGAACAGCTTTCGTCCATGAGCAAGGCGCTACCCGCCTCGATGGGCTGGTCCTGTAGAGAGCCCGCACGCGCGGCTACGCGGGTCTGACCGGAGGGGTCTTCCACCAACAGGGCACCGGATTCCAAGGTCTCCCGCAGCGTGCGGACCTGCCCGGTCACCGGCTGATCGCCCACACGCACCACCACCATATCGGCGTTGAGCAGAACCTCCTGGCCGGCCCGGATCCGCTCGGCGTGGATATCAGGCGCCAGGGGGACGACCATCCGTCTGGAACCGTTCAGGATCAGCAGACGGGCCTGCTGCACCCCCTGGCTGTCATAGGCTACGGAATCCACGCCCAAGGCCAGGGCGACGGTCAAGGGCGGTTGGCCCAGCTGGGCCAACTGGCTCTTGGCCTTGGACAGTTCCTTGGCAGCCCTGGTCAGCGCGGCAGCCAAGGCCCGGTTGCGCCGTTCCCCGTCCTGGTCCTGGTCATTGGCATCGTCAGCTTGCTCAACATCATCGGACTGCATGACTACCCTCTTCCCTCCATCGTTCGCCCCTGGAATCCCCGCACGGCTTGGACAGCCAGCCGGGAAGGGACTCAGCTGCAGTGGGCCCCGTCTTCCAAACGAGCTCCACGGGCCCAGTCCATGGCCTTCATGGCGCGTTTGCCGGCAGCCTTGACCATCTGCAGCTCCAGGGGCAGGGTCTTGGTGCCCACCCAGAGGTGATGACGGTCCCTGGCCAGCCGACCCGGCTCCAGGTGCCCCGGAAGACCGGGCTCATTCCCTCGGGCCGGTGCCGCCCTGAGCACGGTCAGTCCTGTCTGCTCGTCCTGCGGATCGTCGCCCCGCCGGTACAGACACCAGGCTCCCGGTTCCGGGCTGCAGGCGCGAACCTGCCGATCCAGAGCAAAGACGGGCACATCGAAACGCATGTGGGCATCCTGATGGGTGATTTTGGCGGCCACCTGATAGGCGCCCCGCATCTGCTCCTTGGGTTGAATCCGACCCTCCGCAAGGGCCTCAAGACTGGCAGCCAGCAGGTGGGATCCGTCCTCAGCCAGGCGATCCAGCAGCTCGCCCGAGGTCTCGTGCGACCCGATCTCCACCGTAGACTGTGCCAGGATAGGGCCTTCATCCATGCCAGCCGTGAGCCGGAAGACCGTGGCGCCAGTGATGGTATCCCCGGCCCAGATGGCCCGCTGTACTGGGGCTGCTCCACGCCACTGCGGCAGCAGGGAAAAGTGTAGGTTGTACCAGCCCCCCTCAAAGGCGTCCAGGACCGGCTGGCGCAGGATCCGTCCGTAGGCCACGACAGCCGCACAGTTGGCACCCGTATCCTTCAGCCGCGCCGGAAAACCCGGATCGGACGGGTTGTCCTCAAGAACGGGAATACCCAGCTTGATGGCCTCAGCCTTGACCGGACTGGGCTGCAGATGCCTTCCACGCCCCTGGGGTGCGTCGGGTCTGGTGAGCACGGCGGCAACCCGGAAATGCTCCTGGTCGGCCGCCAGCAATCTCAGAGACGGCAAGGCGACCTGGGGTGTGCCCGCAAACAGCAATGTCATGACCATATCGTCTATCTCCTTTTCATCTGACGGCTTCGGAACTCTGCACGTTCACTGCACCTGAGGAATGTTCACCCCTGCTTCAATCAAGGCAGTGCGCAGCCCGTAGGGGTCGCTGAATCGCAGACTGCGGATGCCGGCCTTGTTGGCACCAACTACATTCATACCCTTGTCATCCACGAAGAGGGTCCTGTCAGCCTGGATTCTGAACTGGTCCAGGGCGTACCGGTAGATGGCCGGGTCGGGCTTGCGCATGTGAATGGGCCCGGAGACCACCACCCCGTCCAGCCTATGCAGGAAGGAGTCTCCGTCCCAGGCGTGATGGAAGAGTTCGGCACCCCAGTTGGTCAGCCCCCAGACACCCAGGCCTGCCGCCTTGAGATCCTCCACCAGCATACGTGCCCCTGGTACAGGTCCGGTCAGTGAATCGACGAAATGATCACAGTAGTAGGCGAACATGGCATCCCAAGGGGCCCCGCAGTTGGCGGCCACCCAGTCACGGGCCTGGGCACAGGTGGCTCCGCCATCCATCATGTTGTTGGCCCGGTAGAAACCGGAACGGCTGTCGTCCAGCATGGCTTCGATGCTCTTGCGCCCGTACCTGGCCACCATGGCCATCTCGGGCTGCCAACGAATCAAGACGTTGCCGAAGTCGAAGATGACCTGCTCGATGGGCTGACCCTGGGCCTGAGCCGCCGCCTGCTCGGCCTGGATCACATCTTCCTCAACCCGAATCTCGCCCGGCCATCCCTTCATGCCTCTCCGCCTTTCCTGAATTCGTTCATTCGCGCCTCTGCCTGCGCCCCCTCATGAAACCACGCCGCATAGACCCTGTAGAGATTCGCCTGGGGCGACAATCAGGTCAGATCCTTGGGATCCATCCGGAAGCGCAACTCCCCTCGCCCGCGACCGGCCACGTACCTGGCTTGAGCCTGCTTGAGATCGTCAGCCAGCTTATCCCTGGAACTGGTGGGTACCCGAACCAGGGCTTGGACCCTATCCTGAGTTCCCTCCAGGTAGCCGGCTTTCAGCGTGGAAGGCGCCGGTATGGGCACAGGGCCAAGCAGGGCAGGGACCGGCTCAGGACCGGCATCTGTCATAGCCTCCTGCTCCGGCGTAATCCCAACGGCATCCAGCATCCAAGTGACGGCCTCCCTTTCGCCCCATATCGCAGCCATGCCGACCGCAGGGGGCATGGCAGTCAACCGACGGTCCGCCAGATCGGCGGCGGCCAACACCGGCCCCTGCCAGGTCATCAGCGCCTGGGCCAGCTGGGGATCGCACTCCCCCAACAGGAGCACCTGACCTCCCTGGGCCCGGGGGCGACAAAAGGAGGCCACGCGCATCCAGGCTCCCAGGGTGTCCATACGTGCATCGACGCCAGGGGCATACAGGCTGGTCCAGGCATCCAGAATGGCCACGGCCCGGTATCCTCGCGACAGCCGGGGCAGGTCCGAATCACCTGTGTCTGTATTGCTGCCTTCAACACTCGAAGCGACCACTCTAGGCTCGGCACCCGGGGTGGCGATGACCAAGCTGGGACGATCCTGTATGCGTTCGACCACCCCGCGAGGCTGGCTGGGCGAAGAGATGACAATGGGCACATTTCTGAAGAGCATGCGCAGCTCCTGGGCCGTCCCGGCGGCACCTACCCTGACCACCCGAAGCCGCGAACCCCCGCAATCCGGACAGGACCAGTCCGTAGCCGCAGCCCCGCACCAGGCGCATCGAGGCGCACCAGGCCGCCTCGCCCGCAGGGGTCCGGTGCAACGCGGGCAGCGAGCCTGATGATGGCAGCGAGCGCAACTCAGGCTTTCGAAGATGCCGTCCTGAGGGATGGACAGCAGAACCGGACCACGCTCCAAGGCTTTGTCAATAACCACGACGGCGGTATGTGGAACCCGGGCGCCCATGGTCAGGTCGGCCAGATGGCTCAGTTCCTCCCGGTTCAGCCAGCGAATCCAGGGCTGCAGGGTCGTCACCGTAGGCCGGTCAAGCGTCAAAGCGGTGCCTGGACCGGTCACACCGGAGTCCGCCTCGGTGGCCTCGGGCAGACTCTCCCAGTGGGAGCGCACGCTTCTGGCACGGGCCATGGCCAGGAATACGCCGCCGTGTGCACGCGCCCGCAACCTCAACACTCCACGGGCATTGGCATAGGGCATCATCCCATCGGCGTACTGGTAGCTGGCATCGTCCATCAGGGCGAAGAGGGCGGGCCCCTCAACCGGGGCGTACATGGCAGCCCGCAGCCCGATGGCGCAGCGGACCTGACCTGAAGCTAGGGCAAGGTAGGCCCTGTAACGCTCGGCAGGAGCCATGCCGCTGTCCAGAATGGCGAAATCGCCGGACCAGCCGTGAGCCTCCTGTTGGCCAGGACCAGTGGCAACAGAGGGGCCAAAGGGACGTAACCCCAGCTGCTGGAGGACTGCGGACAGGTGGGCCACCTGGCGGCTGCCCGGCAGCACCATAACCGCCGATCGGCCGGCCAGCAGGGCCCCTATCAGCACCCTGGCAGCCATCAGGGCGGCCTGGTCCATACCGGGCAAAATGTCGGTCAGATAGGCGGTGAACGTATCCTCTTCCAGTGACTGATCCAGTTTCTCCAGTCCCTGATAGCCCGGATCAAGCTTCTGTTTCAGATCCCTCAGCCGCTGGGCCAGCCCGGCCACCCAGGCGAGATCAGACGCCAGCCGGGGCTGACCGGGAACCAGCTGCTGCTCCTTGTCGATGCGGGCCACGCGAGGGGGCAGGGCCAGCCGCAGAATATTGGCCTCAGTACCCCCATAGGCCCTGGCGATGGCAGTGATGTCCGCGCGCAGGGAAGATGAGATCAGGCTGCGATCCAGCACCACCCGCTCCAAGAAACGCAGGGAGGCGCGGGGAACCTGGCTGTCTGCCGCGCGTTCCCAGATGATGCCGTTAACCCTGCGCGCCCCGAACCGGACGCGAACCAGACATCCCGGCTGTGCATGATCGTCCTGGTCGGCATCCACCAAATAATCGAAGGTCCCGCCCAGATGAGTGGCCTGCACATCCAGCACCACCCGTGCCACAGGGAGTTCATGAGCCGGTCGGCGCGGAGGTTTCTTTCGACTGCTGCTCGAACGACGGCGTGGGGCAAGACCATCCAGGGCGGGCTGACTAACATCCTGCGAATCCATGGCTTCTCCCCTCGCTTTCACAATTAAGAGAGCCACGGCGGATTCCCCAGTCGATGACCTGGGAATCCGCCGTGGCTCTTGATGAACAGCTACTACCTGGTCATGCCGATGGCGGCCTTGAGCTCGCCCACCTTGTCCACCTGCTCCCAGGTGAAGTCGGGATCCTCCCGGCCGAAGTGCCCGTAGGCTGCAGTCTTGGCGTAAATGGGCCTCAACAGATCCAGCTCATCAATGATGGCTGCCGGCCGCAGGTCGAAGACCTCGCGCACAGCCTCCTGAATCTGTTCCCGGGTGACTCCCTGCTCGGTGCCGTAGGTCTCCACGTTGACGCTGACCGGATCGGCCACACCAATGGCATAGGCCACCTGGACCTCGACCTTGTGTGCCAGACCAGCAGCCACAATGTTCTTGGCCACCCAACGCGCTGCGTAGGCAGCAGACCGGTCGACCTTGCTGGGATCCTTGCCGGAGAAGGCGCCGCCTCCATGATGCGCCGCCCCGCCATAGGTGTCCACAATGATCTTGCGACCGGTCAGTCCTGCGTCAGCCGCAGGGCCGCCCAAAATAAAGGAACCGGTAGGATTGACCAGCACCCGATAGCCCTGGTGTTCGACAGCCTTGCCGCAAACGCGATCCAGGACGGGCGTGATGACATGCTCCATCAACTGCTCCTGCAGCCAGTCATGCCCCACCTCGGGATCGTGCTGGGTGGAGATGAGGACCGTATCCACCCGGCGGGGGCGGTCATCCTGATCATATTCGATGGTGACCTGGGTCTTGCCGTCGGGCCGCAGGTGGGGGATGATCCCCTCCTTGCGCACCTGTGCCAGTCGGAAGGCCAGCTGGTGGGCCAGATAGATGGGCAGGGGCATGAGCGTGTCGGTCTCATCACAGGCGTACCCGAACATGACTCCCTGGTCGCCGGCCCCCTGGGACTGGTAACGCTCCTCACGGGTGGCAGCGCTCTCCTGGCTGGCCGACAGCCGTTCCACGCCCTGGTTGATTTCCTTGCTCTGCTCGCTCAGCGCCACGGTCACGCCGCAGGAATCCGCGTCCAGTCCAATATCGGATGAGGTGTAGCCGATCCTGCGCAGCACCGACCTGACCTGGCACTGAATGTCCGTGTAACCTTGGGATGAAACCTCTCCGAAGACGAAGAAGAGGCCGGTGGCCGCCGAGGTCTCCACGGCCACATGCGAGTGCGGATCCTGGGCGATCAAATCGTCCAGGATGGCATCGGAAATCTGGTCGCAGACCTTGTCTGGATGGCCCTCGGTCACTGATTCAGCCGAAATCAGCCGTCGCTCTGTCATTTCATTCACCTTTGTCTAGAAACCGTCACCGTCCGAGAACCCTGCACTGAGAGTCGAAGGCTCAGTTGCCTTCGCTCAGATCATCCTCGCCCAGGGTCTCTTCAAGCAGGCCCTCGTTGATCTCACGGAAGGCGATGGACAGGGGCTTCTCCTGGTTCTGGTACTCAACCAGCGGGCCGACGTTCTGCAGCAGGCCCTCATTGAGCTGTGTAAAATAGGAATTGATCTGACGGGCCCGCTTGGCCGCGAAGATAGAGAGCGCATACTTCGAATCGGCGTGCTTCATGAGGTCGTCGATGGGAGGATTCGCAAATCCCTGCGGATGGGGCTCGGTACCGAATGCCATAAGATGTTTCTCCAATTCAACTGGATGAACCATTCATTCAATCTGAATGATTTTACCGCCCGGGCTCGATTTTAGCCTCGAATGCTTCTCTGCCGGGGAAAGCGGAACGAGAACCTCGGAAATTCCAACATGTGGTCATGTTCAAACCGTTGATGCCTGCGATCACTTGAATAAAACTATGCAGATGCGATCAGCCAAATTAATGAAGGAACGAGAGTTCGCGGGCGCCCGTGCTCTCTATCGTGCCGCTGGCGTCAAGGGTGAGGACTTCGGCAAGCCTATCGTGGCCATCGCCAACTCCTTCTCCGAATTCGTGCCCGGCCACGTCCACCTGAACAAGGTGGGGCGTCTGGTCTCCAAGGCCGTCAAGGAAGCGGGCGGCATCCCCCGCGAGTTCAATACCATCGCCGTGGACGACGGCATCGCCATGGGCCATACGGGCATGCTCTACTCTCTGCCCAGCCGTGACCTGATCGCAGACGCCGTGGAGTACTCGGTCAACGCCCACTGCGCCGATGCCCTGATCTGCATTTCCAACTGCGACAAGATCACCCCCGGCATGCTCATGGCCGCTCTGCGTCTGAACATTCCCACAGTCTTCGTCTCCGGCGGCCCCATGGAGGCCGGACGCACGGTCATGCCCGACGGAACAGTCCAGGAGAGCACAAACCTGATCGACGTCATGTACGCCTCGGCTGACGACAGCATCGACGATGCAGGTCTGCTGGCACTGGAGAAGACGGTCTGCCCCACCTGCGGGTCCTGCGCCGGCATGTTCACCGCCAACTCCATGAACTGCCTGACCGAGGCCATGGGTCTGGCCCTGCCCGGCAACGGCACCACCCTGGCCTCGCACACAGCACGGAAGATGCTCTTCGAGCGGGCCGGCAAGCTGGTCGTCGAGATTGCCAACCGGTATTACCAGGATGACGACGACTCGGTCCTGCCACGGTCCATCGCCACCAAGAAAGCCTTCGAAAACGCCATGACCATGGATGTGGCCATGGGCGGGTCTACCAACACCGTCCTGCACATCCTGGCTGCCGCGCAGTCGGCGGATGTGGACTTCACCCTGGACGACATCGAGCGCATCTCTCACACAGTCCCCTGCATCTGCAAAGCCTCTCCCTCCGGAGACTGGGAGATATCCGACGTCCACCGCGCTGGCGGCATCTGCGGCATCCTGGGTGAGCTGGACCGTGGCGGAGTGCTGCACAAGGACACGCATTCCATCGACTACCCGGATCTGGAGTCCAAGCTCAACGACTGGGACATCATGCGTCCCACCTGCCTGGACCAGGCCAAGGAGCTCTACCACGCAGCGCCCGGGCACATCACCTCCCCCGAGCCCTTCAACCAGTCCAAGGAGTGGGAGGACTTGGACACCGACCGTGTCAACGGCGCCATTCACGACCTGGATCACCCGGCCGTCTCCGAAGGCGGTCTGGCCATACTGCGCGGCAATCTGGCCCCCGATGGCTGCGTGGTCAAGACCGCTGGTGTGCCCAAGGAAATCTGGAACTTCCGCGGACCGGCCCTGGTGGTCGAATCGCAGGAACAGGCTGTGGAGGTCATTCTCAACGGCACCCTGCACAAGGGCCAAGCCCTGGTCATCCGCTACGAGGGACCCAAGGGCGGCCCCGGCATGCAGGAGATGCTCTACCCCACCTCATTCGTCAAGGGCAAGGGCATCGGCAAGGACGTGGCCCTGCTGACCGACGGCCGCTATTCCGGCGGCTCATCAGGCCTGGCCATCGGCCATATCGCGCCTGAAGCAGCCAACAAGGGCCCCATCGCCCTAATCCGCAACGGCGACATGATCCGCATCGACATCCCCAACCGGCGCGTAGACGTCGAGCTGAGCGACGAGGAACTTGAGCAGCGCCGCGCAGAGCTGGAAGCCGGCGAAGGCTATGTGGCCCACAGGGATCGCAAGGTTTCCCTGGCGCTGAAAGCCTATGCCGCTTTCGCCCGCTCTGCAGACAAGGGTGCCACCCGCGACCCTGACCTGATCAACCGACTGTCAGGCTTGGACTGATAGACTAAAATCCTCCAATCGAGCTCTCACTCGATTGGAGGATTTTTTAACTCTTCCGCAGCTGGGGCAGGCGTTCAGAGACCGTACTCTTTGGCGATTACCGCCCAGAGCGCCTGGGCGGCTTTATCCACATTGTCATTGACTATGACCTGATCGAACTGATCCTCGGAGGCCAGCTCAACTTTGGCGGTCTCCAGCCTGCGGGCTCGCTGCTCCTCATTTTCGGTTCCCCGCATGTTCAGCCTGGTAACCAGATCCTGGAATGACGGCGGAGCCAGGAAGACGTAAAACACTTCCAGGCCCAGCTCTCCCGCCCTTTGACGAACACGGTGCGCCCCTTGCAGGTCGATCTCCAAAATTGTGGGCACTCCTGCTGCCAGATGTTCAAGGACCGGCTGCAGCGGGGTGCCATAGTGGGACAAGCCGTGAACCAGGGCGGTCTCCAGAAAATCTCCGGCAGCCTCCCTGCGGGCAAACTCCTGCTCATCCATGAACCAGTAGGTAATGCCATCCTTTTCGCCCGGACGCGGCGCGCGGGTGGTGGCCGAGACGGAGACCCAAACCTCCGGGTGGACACGACGCAGAGCTGCCTCAACAGTACCCTTGCCAACAGCCGTGGGACCCGTCAACACGATCAACCGGCCGCCCGTCTTCCCCGGCCCCCCGGTCCGCTCTCCCGAAGGATCCTGACTTGACATGTCGGCACCGTTGATCGTTGACACGGCCACTTCCTTTCCTAAAAGTCACCCTCCAGCCTATCCGGACCGGAACATGGATCAATCATATAGCGTACCTACTTGGCCTTTTCCAGCTCCAGCAGCCGGGCCGCGTGTTCCTGGATGCTCATGACCTCGTAGTCGTCCTTTTTGACCACGTCAATGGCCATCAGTGCGGCTGAGAATTCGGTGATGGTGGTGAACTGCGGCAGATCGGCGGCTATGGCGGCCACCCGGATCAAATAGCCGTCAGAACGAGAATCCCTGGAGCTGGGCGTGTTGAGGATCATGTCGATGGTCCCATCCTCAATAAGCTGGACAGGATTCCGGCCCATATGCCTTACTCCGTCAGAATCAGTAAAAGCCTGACCCTGCTCCTCACCATCGCTGATCTTGTCGACAACGGCCACATCGAAGCCGTACCGGCGCAGGACAGAGGCCGTGCCACTGGTGGCGCAGATGCTGAAGCCCTGCTCCAACAGGCGGGCTGCCAGCATGGGCAGCTGGCGCTTGTCCGCATCATTGACCGACAGGAAAACGACCCCGCTGGTAGGCAGACCTCCCTGGTAGGAGGCCAGCTGGCTCTTGGCGAAAGCGTGGGGAAAGTCCCGATCGAAGCCCATGACCTCTCCGGTGGAACGCATCTCCGGGCCCAGCAGGATATCTACGGTCCGACCCACTGGAGTACGGAAGCGCTTGAAGGGCAGGACGGACTCCTTGACCGCCACAGGCTGACCGATGTGAACCATGCCGCCGTCGCCGACAGGCAAGAGCAGACCATTGGCTCGTTGCTGGGCGATGGACTCCCCCACCATGATCCGCGCCGCAGCCTTGGCCAGCGCCGTACCCGTGGCCTTGGAGGCAAAGGGGACGGTCCGGGATGCGCGGGGATTGGCCTCGATCACATAGAGGGTGTTGGCCATGAAGGCATACTGAACATTGATCAGCCCCTGGACCCCGCACCCTTGGGCTATAGCCAGGGTGGCCTGCCGCAACCGATTGATCTGGTCGTCGGAGAGGGTTGAGGGCGGCAGGGTGCAGGCGGCATCGCCGGAGTGGACTCCGGCCTCCTCCACATGCTCCATGATTCCGCCGATGTAGAGCTCCTGCCCGTCATAGAGGGCATCCACGTCGATCTCGATGGCGTCCTGGAGGAACTTGTCGATCAGCAGGGGTGAGGGCAGACGGCCGGAGACCACCGTATCGGCCTTGGCCTCATCCAGGGCTCGATCCACGTAGGTGGCCAACTGCTGGTCGTCGTAGACGATCTCCATACCTCGTCCGCCCAACACGTAGGAGGGCCTGACCAGAACCGGGTAACCGATGGCGTGGGCTGCCTCCTTGGCCTCATCCAAGGAAAGAGCAGTGCCGTACCGTGGAGCGTTCAAATGCTCCTTGCTGAGCACCTGGCCGAAGAGTTCGCGGTTCTCGGCAAGGTCGATGGACTCGGGACTGGTTCCCAGAATGGGCACCCCGGCCGCCTTGAGCCTGGCCGCCAGAGACAAGGGCGTCTGACCGCCCAGCTGGACGATGACCCCTTTGACAGGTCCCATGGCCTTCTCAGCCCGGTAGATCTCCAGAACATCCTCGAAGGTCAGCGGCTCGAAATAGAGCCTGTCCGACATGTCATAGTCGGTGGAGACCGTCTCGGGATTGCAGTTGACCATGATGGTGTCATAGTCCTTGCCTAGCTCCTGGACGGCGTGCACGCAGGTGTAATCGAACTCGACCCCCTGACCGATTCGGTTGGGCCCCGAGCCCAGGATGATGACCGCCTCGCACTGACGGGGTCGCAGCTCGGACTCGTCGGCGTAGCAGGAGTAGTAGTAGGGCGTGACCGCATCGAACTCAGCTGCACAGGTGTCCACAGTCTTGTAGACAGGATGAAGACCGAAGGCCCAGCGAAGTTCCCTGACGACTGCCTCGCCCTGGTCACCCATGCCACGCAGGTGGGCAATCTGCAGGTCGCTCAGCCCCGATTGCTTGGCCCGGCGCAGCAGGTCCTCGTCCAGGACCTCGGACTGGCGCACTTGGAGGGCCAGATCATTGATCATGCTGATCTGCTCCAGGAACCAGGGGTCGATCCTGGTGGCCTGGTGGACCTGCTCCACGGTGGCTCCGCCCCAGAAGGCTCGCTGAATCTGCAGGTAGCGGTGCTCTGTGGGAGTGTGCATGGCCTCCAGCAGCTGGTCCGTCTCGGCCTGGTCGGGCCTGGGGCCATCCCAGGAGAAGGTCATGTGCCGCTTGTCGATGGAGCGCATGGCCTTGCCCAGGGACTCGCGGAAGTTGCCAGCCAGAGCCATGGCCTCGCCCACGGACTTCATCGAGGTGGTCAGGGTCGTGTCCGCCCCGGGGAACTTCTCGAAAGTGAAGCGCGGAATCTTGGTGACCACGTAGTCGATGGTCGGCTCGAAGGAGGCAGGGGTTGAGCGGGTGATGTCGTTCTCTATCTCGTCCAAGGTGTATCCTAGGGCCACCTTGACTGCGATCTTGGCGATGGGGAAGCCGGTGGCCTTGGAAGCCAGAGCCGAAGACCGTGAAACACGCGGATTCATTTCGATGACGATGATCCGGCCGTTCTTGGGGTTGACGGCGAACTGGATGTTGCAGCCGCCCGTATCCACCCCCACGCCGCGGATGATGGCGATACCGATGTCGCGCATCCGCTGATACTCCCGGTCGGTCAGGGTGAAGACCGGGGCCACGGTGATGGAGTCGCCGGTGTGCACGCCTACCGGGTCTACATTCTCGATGGGGCAGACCACAACCACATTATCCAGGCGGTCGCGCATGAGCTCCAGCTCATACTCTTTCCACCCTTCGATGCCCTCCTCCAAAAGGATCTCATCGGTGGGCGAATAGTGGATGCCAGCACCGGCGATCCGCCTCAGTTCCTCACGATCGTGGGCGATGCCTGAGCCCAGGCCGCCCATGGTGAAGGAGGGACGAACCACCAGAGGGTAGCCCAGTTCGGCGGCAACTGCCTCGGCCTCATCCAGACTGTGGGCGATGCGGGACTTGGCTGACTCGGCGCCGGCCTGGTCCACCACCTGCTTGAAGAGCTCACGGTCCTCTCCCCTGTCGATGGCCTCCAGCGAAGCGCCGATCAGCTCCACCCCGTAGCGCTCCAGCACGCCGGCCTTGCCCAGCTCCACGGCAGCGTTCAGAGCGGTCTGGCCGCCCAGGGTGGGCAGCAGCGCATCCGGCCGCTCCTTGGCAATGATCCGCTCAAGGAAAGGCAGAGCGATGGGCTCTATGTAGGTGGCATCGGCCATCTCGGGATCCGTCATGATGGTGGCGGGATTGGAATTGACCAGGATGACGCGAATCCCCTCTTCGCGCAGCACCCGGCAGGCCTGTGTCCCCGAATAATCGAACTCGGCCGCCTGCCCGATGACGATGGGCCCAGAGCCGATGACCATGACCGAATGGATGTCCTGCCGCTTAGGCATGTGCCTTCCCTTCCTTGGCGTCCTGCATCAACGTGATGAACCTGTCAAACAGATAGGAGGCATCGTGCGGACCAGCCGCCGCCTCCGGATGATATTGAACGGAGAAGGCCGGAATATCCAGGCACTCCAGACCCTCGACCACGCCGTCGTTGAGATCGACATGAGAGACCCGAACACGACCATATCGGCCCTCACCATAGGGCGAGGGCACCGGGTCACCCTTGGGCGCCTTGACTGCGAACCCGTGATTGTGGGCAGTGATCTCCACCTTGCCAGTGCTGAGATCCATGACCGGCTGATTGATGCCGCGATGACCGAATTTCAGCTTGTAGGTCTCGAAGCCCAGGGCACGGCCCAGTAGCTGGTTGCCCAGGCAGATGCCGAAGAAGGGCAGCCTTGCATCAAGCACCTGGCGCAGGAGGGCCACCTCATGGTCGGCCGTAGAGGGGTCGCCGGGACCGTTGGAGAAGAAGACGCCATCTGGATTGAGCGAGCGGATGGTCTCCATGGTGGTGCCCACGGGCAGCAGGTGGACCCGGCATCCGCGCTCGGCCAGCCGATGAGGGGTCATGGCCTTGATGCCCAGATCGACAGCAGCCACCGTGCAGAGCGGCTCCCTATCCTGATATTGACCGCAAGGCTCCACCGTGTAGGGATAGTTTGTGCTGACTTCGCCGGTCAGGTGGGAGCCGCCCATGGTCGGCGCCTGTCTGACTCGATCCAAAAGACTCTGGATGCTGCCATCGTCCAGGGCCGACCCAGAAAAAATACCGGCCCGCATGACGCCCGCTGAACGCAGGTGCCGCACGAGCCGGCGAGTGTCTATGCCGCTGATGCCGACGATGCCTTGGTCAATCATCTCCCCTTGGAGACCGCCTGTAGCCCGCCAGTTGCTGAAAGTGGGACTGGGTTCCCGGACCACATATCCGGCCACCCAGATCCGTGATGATTCACCGTCCTCCCCGTTGACACCGGTATTGCCGATGTGCGGAAACGTCTGGACTACTATCTGTCTGTCATAACTGGGATCGGTCAGGGTCTCCTGGTATCCGGTCATCCCCGTGGCGAATACGACCTCACCGATAGTGCTGCCCAGTGCCCCGAAGGCCTTTCCCTCATACACCTGGCCGTCCTCCAGCAGAAGGATGGCGGAATCGGAGAAACGACGATCGGAGGCGATGGCGTTGGTGTCCTTCAGGTTCACCGAACCCCCTTGTTTGCCGTGGATATTCGCACCTATATTAATGTCCCCCATGGATCATGCCGACTAGCTCGCCCAAAAGATGATTGGGCAAATCTTGCAGCAAGGCCTGCTGTTCAATAAATCTCAATATGGAAAAAAGGCCGACCTGATGCCCTAACAGCCAGCGGACATCGGTCGGCCTTTATCCGAATCATTACTCAGTCGCCTGAAGGAAGATCCACATCCGGGGTCAGTTCCTTCGGCAGCGTCAATTTCAACTGATCCAGACTGGGAGCCGACTGGTCGGCATCCTCATCCTCGTGTGTACCCTCTGCCGATTCCGACTCGCTGTCAGCATGGCCATCCCCAGAGGAGACTGGCTCAGAGGCTGCGATCCCTGCTTTTGCCTTATCGGATTCATCATCCGAAGCGTCCGCATCGGCCTCGGCATCAGCCAGGGCAGCGATCCGATCGGCTTGCTCACGACGAGCCTGATGCTCATCCTTCTCCTGCTCCAGGGCGCTCAGAAGCCCATGGATGAAGGAAGGGGCGTCAGCATCCGAGAGGGTCTTGGCCAGGGACAGGGCCTCATCGATGGCCACCTTGTCGGGAACGTCAGGGTTGTAGAGTATCTCCCAGGCGGCAATACGCAGAATGTTGCGGTCGATGGCGTGCATGCGGCTCAGCGGCCACCGGGTGGAATGGGTCTGCAGGGCCTCATCAATATCCCGACGATGCCCTGCCACACCCTCAACGAGGGTCACAGCATAGGCAGGCAGAGGTGTCTGCGCCCCCGGCCGAACCTTGCGCTCCTCCAGCAGGGAGAGGAAATCCTGGCTCTTCTCATCGGCCTCATACAGGGTGTTCAAGGCCCGCTTGCGGGCTGTGGAACGTGCCATGGATACGTGGTTTCCAGACTTGCTCAGTTCTCGCGGCCCAGGTAGGAACCGTCGCGGGTGTCCACCTTGACCTTCTCGCCCTCACCCACGAAGAGGGGCACCTGAATCTCTGCTCCGGTCTCCACAGTAGCGGGCTTGGTGCCGGCGTTGGAGCGGTTGCCCTGGACGCCGGGCTCGGTTGCGGTCACAGTCAGCACCACGGATGCAGGCAGTTCTACGGACAGCGGGTTGCCGTCATGGAAGCTGATGATGCAGTCGGTGCCCTCAAGCAGGAAGCGCTCCTGATCGCCGATCAGGGTTTCGGGGATGTTGACTTGTTCGTAGGTGTTCATATCCATGAAGACGAATGAGTCGCCATCCCGGTAGGAGTACTGCATGGTCCTATTGTCGACGGTCTCGAAGTCCATCTTCATGCCCGCGTTGAAGGTGCGGTCCACGATCTTGCCCGAAAGGACGTCCTTGATGGTCGTGCGCACAAAGGCCGGCCCTTTGCCTGGCTTGACATGCTGGAACTTGATGACGGTCCAAAGCTTGCCGTCCAGGTTGATGACCGATCCGTTCTTGATGTCGTTGGAAGTCTGTGCCATCTTGATACCACCTCATTCTTATGAACGTTCCTTCGGAGGGCTCCTGGCCATCTGCCGAAAGCACCGGGCCACACAGGATCCAGCCCGCTCGCGATAAATCCTCGCCTATTATGCCACGGCGCATGAACACCGGGGCTGGCCCGGCGGCGAGGCCTGCCGGATATGGGCGGGGCCCGGAATCACAGAAAGGATTCCGGGCCCCGTCATCGGATTGTGTCGATAAGCGACAGGCAATCCTACTCGATGACCTTGGTGACTCGGCCTGAGCCAACCGTGTGGCCGCCTTCACGAACAGCGAAGGTCAGGCCCTCTTCCATGGCGACGGGCTGGATCAGTTCGACAGAGAAGGTGGCGTGATCGCCGGGCTGAACCATCTCCACGCCTTCGGGCAGGGTGATGACGCCGGTGACGTCGGTGGTCCGGAAGTAGAACTGCGGACGGTAGTTGGAGAAGAACGGCGAGTGGCGTCCACCCTCGTCCTTGGTCAGCACGTAGACCTCGCCCTCGAACTTGTGGTGAGGGGTCACGGTGCCGGGAGCAGCCACAACCTGGCCGCGCTCAACGTCCTCACGGCCGATGCCGCGCAGCAGCAGGCCGGTGTTGTCGCCAGCCTCAGCCTCGTCCATCTGCTTGTGGAAGGTCTCGATGGAGGTGACGGTGGTGGACTGGGTCTCACGCAGACCGACGATCTCCACGTTGGTGTTCACGGGCAGCTTGCCACGCTCGACACGGCCGGTCACCACGGTGCCACGGCCGGAGATGGTGAAGACATCCTCGATGGGCATCAGGAAGGGCTTGTCCAGGTCGTGGACCGGGGTGGGGATGTAGTCGTCGACGGCATCCATGAGGTCCTTGATGGTCTGAACCCACTTGTCGTGGTCAGGGGCATCGTCATGCAGGGCGCCATAGGCGGAGGTGCGGATGACAGGGCAGTCGCGATCGAAACCGTTCTCGTCCAGCAGATCGCGGACTTCTTCCTCGACCAGCTCGATCAGCTCTTCGTCGTCGACCATGTCGCACTTGTTCAGGGCGACCAGGATCTTCGGCACGCCGACCTGGCGGGCCAGCAGCACGTGCTCGCGAGTCTGGGCCATGGGGCCGTCAGTGGCGGCGACCACCAGGATGGCGCCATCCATCTGAGCAGCGCCGGTGATCATGTTCTTGACGAAGTCGGCGTGTCCGGGGCAGTCCACGTGGGCGTAATGGCGCTTGGCAGTCTGGTACTCGATGTGCGCGATGTTGATGGTGATGCCGCGCTCCTTCTCCTCAGGAGCAGCATCAATCTGAGCGAAATCGTACTCGGGGTTGACGTCCGGGTACTCCTCGTGCAGCACCTTGGAGATGGCCGCGGTCAGGGTGGTCTTGCCGTGATCGACGTGGCCGATGGTGCCAATGTTAACGTGCGGCTTGTTCCGCTCGTACTTTTCCTTTGCCATTGTGTTTTGTCCTCCTGGACGTCTCGTAGGTTGCCTGCACGAACCACGCACAGAGCACTCGCTACATATTACTGGGTTATCGGGTTCTTTGCCACTTTTGCCCTCCGCCCAGTCAGCGCTACAAGAGTGTAGCGCCGACTTGTGACAGAAGAGCCTTTTTGCGGCGGCCCGCAGTAGCGGCGGACCGGACCGGCATTACTCGCCCCGCTGGGCCTTGATGATCTCGTCGCTGACGGCCTTGGGGACCTCAGCGTAGGAGTCCATCTGCATGGTGAACATGGCGCGCCCCTGGGTCTTGGACCTGAGGTCGCCAATATAGCCGAACATCTCCGACAGGGGCACCTTGGCGTCGATGACCTTGACACCGGTGGCGTCGGTCATGGACTGGATGGAGCCACGCCGGGAGTTGATGTCGCCCATGACGTCGCCCATGTACTCCTCGGGAGTACGGACCTCCACAGCCATAATAGGCTCGAGGATGACGGGCTTGGCCTTGGGAGCAGCCTCCTTGAAGCACATGGAGCCTGCAATCTTGAAGGCCATCTCCGAAGAGTCGACCTCGTGGATCTGGCCGTCGGTCAGGGTCGCCTTAACGCCCACGACCGGGAAGCCTGCCAGCACGCCGGACTCCATGGCCTCCTGCACACCAGCATCGACCGAGGGGATGAACTCCTTGGTGATGTGGCCGCCGGTGACCTTGTTCTCGAAGATGTAGGATTCGCCCTCAGAAGTATCCAAGGGCTCGAAGTTCATGAGCACCTTGGCGAACTGGCCGGAACCGCCGGTCTGCTTCTTGTGGGTGTATTCCTGGTTCATGACGGGCTTGCGGATGGTCTCGCGGTAGGCCACCTGGGGCTTGCCCACGTTGCACTCCACATGGAACTCGCGACGCATGCGGTCCACCAGGATGTCCAGCTGGAGCTCGCCCATGCCGGAGATCAGGGTCTGGCCGGACTCTTCGTCGGTCTTGACCTGGAAGGTGGGATCCTCCTCGGAGAGCTTCTGCAGGGCGATGCCCATCTTCTCCTGGTCGGCCTTGGTCTTAGGCTCCACGGCCACCTCGATCACAGGATCGGGGAAGGTCATGGATTCCAGCACCAGCGGCGCCTTCTCGTCGCACAGGGTATCACCAGTGGTGACGTTCTTGAGCCCGACGAAGGCGTAGATGTTGCCGGCGATGGCCTCATCGACCGGATTCTCCTTGTTGGAGTGCATCTGGAAGAGCTTGCCGACGCGCTCCTTCTTGTCCTTGGTGGAGTCCAGGACCGTTTCGCCCTGAGCCACCTTGCCGGAGTAGACGCGCACATAGATCAGCTTGCCATAGAAGGGGTGGGTGGCCACCTTGAATGCAAGGGCTGAGAAAGGTTCGTCCACGGTGGGCTTGCGATCGATCTCGACGGACTCGTCGCCGATCTTGTAGCCCTTGATGGCCGGCACGTCCTCGGGGCTGGGCAGGTAGTCCACGACCGCGTCCAACATGGGCTGCACGCCCTTGTCCTTGAAAGCGGATCCGCAGAAGACCGGGAAGGCTGACTGCTCGATGGTCATCTTGCGCACTGCGGTGCGGATCTCCTGCTGGGAGATCTCTTCGCCGCCCAGGTACTTCTCAAGCAGGTCCTCGTCCGACTCGGCCACGGCCTCGAGCAGCTCGGTGTGGTACTGCTCGGCCTTGTCCTTGAGATCATCGGGGATGTCGATGGTCTCATACTTGGCGCCTAGGTCGGCCTCGTCCTTCCAGTAGTAGGCCACCATGCGAACCAGGTCGACCACGCCGTGGAAGTCGCTCTCAGCGCCGATGGGCAACTGCATGACCAGCGGCTTGACGCCCAACTTGTCTTTGATGGTGTCCACCGAGTAGTAGAAGTCGGCACCCAGCTTGTCCATCTTGTTGATGAAGCAGATGCGGGGCACGCCATACTTGTCAGCCTGACGCCAGACGGTCTCGGACTGGGGCTCCACGCCCTCCTTGCCGTCGAACACCGCCACAGCTCCATCGAGCACGCGCAGGGAGCGCTCCACCTCGGCGGTGAAGTCCACGTGGCCGGGAGTGTCGATGATGTTGATCTGGTAGCGGTCCTCAGAATCGTGAGACTGACGGTTCCAGAAGGCCGTGATGGCGGCGGAGGTAATCGTGATGCCACGTTCCTTCTCCTGATCCATCCAGTCCATAGTGGAGGCGCCATCGTGGGTCTCGCCGATCTTGTAATTGACGCCGGTGTAGTAGAGGATACGCTCGGTCGTCGTTGTCTTGCCGGCATCGATGTGGGCCATGATGCCGATGTTGCGGACCTTGGTCAGGTCCGTGAGCACGTCTTGTGCCATAATTCCTTGTTCTCGCTCTCTTGGGATTACCAGCGATAGTGGGCGAACGCCTTGTTGGCCTCGGCCATCTTGTGGGTGTCCTCGCGGCGCTTGACCGCGGCACCCAGGCCGTTGGAGGCATCAAGGATCTCGTTGGCCAGCCGCTCCGACATGGTCTTCTCACGACGGGCGCGGCTGTAATCGGTCAGCCACCGCAACGAGAGCGTATTGGCGCGGTTCGGCTTGACCTCGACGGGGACCTGGTAGGTGGCGCCGCCGACACGACGGCTGCGGACCTCCAGGCTGGGACGAATGTTGTCCAAGGCGCGCTTGAGCACGGCCACAGGCTCCTGGTCGGTCTTCTCCTTGACCTGCTCCAGAGCGGTGTAGACGATGTTCTCAGCGATGGACTTTTTGCCGTCCAGCAGGATCTTGTTGATCAGCTGGGCCACCACGGTGGAACCGTAGATGGGATCGGGCAGGAGCTGGTGCTTTTTAGCTGGTCCTTTGCGTGACATGTATTACTTGGCCTTCTTTGCTCCGTACAGGGAACGGCCCTGCTTGCGATCCTTGACTCCCTGGGTATCCAACGCACCGCGCACGATGTGGTAGCGCACGCCGGGCAGATCCTTGACACGTCCGCCGCGCACCAGCACGATGGAGTGCTCCTGCAGGTTGTGGCCCTCGCCGGGGATGTAGGCGGAAACCTCAATGCCGGAGCTCAGACGGACACGGGCAACCTTCCGCAGAGCCGAATTCGGCTTCTTGGGGGTGGTGGTGTAAACACGGGTGCATACGCCGCGACGCAACGGGCTGCCCTTAAGCGCCAAAGTCTTCGACTTGCGAGGCTTGGCCTTACGCCCTTTGCGGACGAGCTGTTCAATTGTTGGCAACTGACTCTCTCCGATTCCTTCGATGAACTTGTCTTCGTTTGCACTGCGAGACCGCCGCACCGCAGCCGCAGTCGCTCCCAAAAGGAGAGATCAGCCACTGTCCACCGGCCCGATGGCCCCTGATCCTCCTGCTGGGCATTGCTGTCCGCACTCTTCGGATCCGGGGATACCCCGACGAGCCCACCTGTAACATAAGGCATGCTGTCGGCACACACGTTGAAAAGTATATCATCGGGGCAGACATGTCCATGTCTCGCACTTGGAAGTATGCTCTAGGCTGTGCTCGCTGCAATGCCGCACTGAAACCGTTAATGGGAGATCCTTGCACATGCCTTATATTTACAGATACCTATAATGAGGTACCCGTCTATGGCAGTTTCCTACTATACACATATATAGGTATCCATATATAGGTATCGGAAAAACACATCTGGATCGGTAAATATAGTCACCAGAAACATCAAGGCCAGCGTCCGGAAATGCTCTGACATTTGTGAATGGTCAGCGTCTACTTATCTTCCTTGTCAAGGGCCTGGCGGACGTAGTCACGCAGGATCAGGGCATGGTTGACGGCTGGGTCCTTGGCTGCATAAACCAGTGTTGTCCGATCATGTTCACGCGCGATGCTCAGCAGATCCTCCAGGGCGGGATTGTCATCCAGCTCAATGCAGTAGCGGCGTGCAAAGTCCTCGAAGCGGTCCGGATCATGGTGCCACCAGCGCCGCAGATCCGGACTGGGCGCAACATCCTTGAGCCAGCCGGACAGGGCTGCCCGCTCCTTGCTGACGCCGCGCGGCCAGAGCCTGTCGACCAGGATGCGGACCCCGTCCTCGTCAGCGGCCTGCTCGTATACGCGTTTAATATCCACCTGACCCATCATCCGCCTCCTGAAACCAGGGACCCGTATGATCCCCATGACTCCTTCGACCATGATATTGACTGAGTCTGCATTACGGAAGAGGCGGCGACAGCCATACCGGGGCGTAGGCTGATAAGTATGCTTACAGACGCAGAAAGGGTCAAGGCAGCCGGATCAAACGGCAGCAGACCGAGCCCTCGAGCCTGCAAATCAGCAAAACCGACCGGATCAGGGTCCAAGGGTCGACAGTGGCGTCGTTTATGGATACCCGACCAGATAGGCGGCTGGGCCATGGCCTTGATGCCGGGCCTGGCTGGGCTGCTGGTCGGAGGCCCAACCTGGAGGAGCCTGCTGCTCATGGTCGCTTGGGCTTTCTGCTACTGCTTTGAGTTCACGGGCTCGCGGTGGATGGTTTCGCACCGAGCTGCCAGATTCGCGCCACTGGCTTTGGGATACGCTCTGCTCACGGCTGTGACCGGGCTGATCCTGTTGGTCGGCACCCCTGGGCTCCTGCGATGGGCCCCGTTCTACCTGGTGCTGGGCGTGCTGAACTTTGCCGCCGCCTGGATGCGCACGGAGCGCTCTTGGTGGAACGATGCCGTAGCCGTGATTGCAGCCTGCATGCTCTGTCTGATCGTCGTTTCCTTAGGGTCACGATTCCAGAAGCCGGAATCGGGTCTGACAGGTGCCAACACCAGCTACTCTGGATGCCAACCGAATCCTGCAGTGGACTGCTTTGCCAGCGGATTCCTGCCAAGCGCCTCCCTGCCATCGATCGGAGTGGTCAGTGCAGCGGTCTTCGCTGTGACCCAGTTCGGGTCGGTCATCTTCGTCAAAACCATGATCCGGGAGCGTGGCAAGACCTGGTGCTACCTGCTTTCGCTGACTTGGAACCTAGCCCTCTGCCTGATCGGGGTCGCCATGGTGCACACCGCAGGATGGTGGCCTCTGCTGACCGGCCTGGTTTTGCTGGTGCGTGCGGCCCTGCTGCCTGCCATCTCCCGTCGGCGCCGCATTCCCATTTTGTATGTGGGCCTGGTTGAATGTGCAACCAGTCTGCTGGTCTTCATTCTGGTGGTCGCTCAGGCTGATGTGATGACCGCGTCTCTGACTAGTCTGCTTGGCGCATGATCGCAGGTTCGTCCACACATGTCACCCACGTCACCCACGGGTTCGGGCCTGTCTGGAATGACCAGTCCCGTGTGCTGATCCTTGGATCCATACCCAGCCCAAGTTCTCGCGAGGCTGGCTTCTACTACATGTTTCCGCGCAACCGCTTCTGGCCTGTACTGGCCGCACTCTTCGACCAGCCTGTTCCGGAGCTCGATCCGGCTGCCCGCGCTCGGTTCGCCCTCAATCACCGCATAGCGCTCTGGGATGTCGTTCAGGAATGCGACATCTGCGGCGCCTCCGATGCCTCCATCACCGGGGTGGTGCCGACCGACATCGCCGATCTGCTGGATGGTGCGCCGATCGGCACCATTTTCACTACAGGACGCAAGGCCGGTCAGCTTTACCGTCGCTACTGCCTGCCGGATCTGGAAGAGAAAGGGCATCGACTGACGATGATCAATCTGCCGTCCACCAGCCCTGCCAACGCCGCTATGAGTCTGGCTGATCTGATCAAGGCCTACCAGCCCGTAAGAAAAGCGCTCGACAACGAAGAGCCTAAAAGGCAAGACAATCGCATCGACTATGTCAAATAAACAAGTACCGACTATAGAAGCCCGAGATGTTGGGAATCTACCCAAGGATGAATTCGTCTTCCCTGGTCCAGAACGCGACCGCCTGGTGGAGGCTAATCTGGACGGGCGCAAAACTGCTACGACCAGCCTTATGGCAGAGTTCATCCATGATCATGAACCACTTCCCTCCTCCGGCCGACGAACAGTTTAGTGGACTCAGATAACCAACCGGTTGCCGTCCTCAGATATGCCTCGGTGAGAGTGACCCGACTGGGCGTGGTCGCGCTGCAGCATGTTCTGAACGAAGGAGAAGGCCATAAAAGTCTGGCGGAGTGGCGAGAGTCTCATGAGTCCTTCTGGACCTCAGAGAACATGCGACAGGCACTGGATGATCCCGACTTCGCCGCCGACGACAAGACCCTGGTGGTGCTGGAAACTTTTTACGTAGAGGCCGCGGTCGCGAATTGAATATGCATGAAATATGCCAAGACAAAACCTGGCTTTTATCGCATGGGTCACACCTCACCGGCGTGCCATGTCGTGCCATCGTGTATAGTTTCATCTGTTGCATTGATCCGCATCGCGGGTCGATTCACCATGGTGGCTATAGCTCAGTTGGTAGAGCACCTGATTGTGGTTCAGGAGGTCGCGCGTTCGAGCCGCGTTAGCCACCCCACCACAAGCCTTTGCCCCTGATCAAGAAAGTAGGGGATTTGTTATATGTGATCAAACGCCCCCAGCGTTTAAATATACGACCGTGTACGACCCAAAATTGGCAAATGACTTCACTCACCAAAAAGGCGAGTGCTAGCAACATAAATAACAGAATCACCCACAAGCCTATAGGGCCGGAGCCGTATATGATGCCAAAGGCAATTCCCAAACCGGACAAGAACGGCAATCGGCGATAGCATAGCTGACATGGGTTCACCAATAATTAATGGAACCATCTTTAGTATGGACCGCATCAGGCTGGTCGGCTCGATAATATCTTATTACGATATTAGGAAGAGGAAAAAGAGCAAAACCTCCTATCGATTTTCGAATTGGCCGAGATATGCAGATGATAGCGTTGTCTCATGTGCTCAGGTGGTTCCTGGTGCGTAGTTCATCAGAAGCGTGGGAAATTTCTTCATTTAACTACATTTATTTGGGAAGTGTTTGTACATATTACGCTTCGGCATAGGTCTATACGAGGCTGGTCTACAACTATGGTTGGTATTCTGCTGGCTATTATCTTGCCCACCAGTCTGATCATGAGCAGCCTGGCTGTGGCAAACACTACTTCCAGCCGATCCAACGTGCCCGAGGCGACCACGCTGAAGCAGATGGCAACAAGCCAACAGACGGACCCATCAGCCAATGCACCGATACTGCCGACCACTCCGGCTAGCCCCCAGTCGCCGCTGCCTTCGCCCTTGCCCCTGGATACTGCATCCCCCCCCCCCTCACACCCGCCCAGCTCGCACCGGACAAGCCAGGCAGCACAGACATTGAAAGCAAGGCCGCCGACAGCCAGCACCAGATGCGGGCATCCTACACCGTAACCTTTAAAAGTGACGGCAAAACAATCTTCAGCCAACAAACCCTCACCATACGGATCAACTCCCGCCTGATGCGGGAATCCCTGGGGCATGAGGACGACGGCATCCTGGTCCGGGACGAATACGCTGCCTTGCGCTCAGGCCACATAAACAACCCTAACGAGCAAGCATTCGTCTAAGGTTGTGACCGTCTAGTATGGCACTTTCCTATGTATTGATACAGCAGCAACAATCCCTGATATTAAGACAAGGGCGCTCACACTGGAGTCTTCAGGTGCAGGCGCCCTTGCCGTATCGGCTCAGCGGACCTCAGTCACTGTGTATAAGATTTCCCATGCAAACGTGTGGCCTCCTCAGGCGTATCCACATCAAGAATGAGCGGCCCTCCCGTATCCATGGCCCTGATGTCATGCATATCGTCATCATCAAGACTGAAATCTGCAATATTGTGGTTCTCGCGAATCCGTTCCTCATGCACGGACTTCGGGATGGCGCATATCCCCTGCTGGGTCAGCCAGCGCAATACCACCTGGGCCGGGGTCTTGCCATAACGCTGGCCAATACGCCTGAGGACAGGATTGTCGAAAATGTCCTGACGGCCTTCAGCCAGAGGCGCCCAGGCCATTGGGGCAACCCCTTGCTCAGCCATGACCTTTCGGAGTGCAATCTGCTGGGTGAAAGGATGCAGCTCAATCTGGTTGACCATGGGCGCAATTCGGCTGGAAAGGATCAAATCAATCAGTCGGTCAGGCAGAAAATTGCAGACCCCGATGGCACGGACCCGGCCTTGCTCGTACAGGTCTTCCATAGCCCTCCAAGACCCCTGATAATCGCCATAGGGCATATGGATGAGGTACAGATCCAGGCAGTCGGTCTGCAGGTTCATCAACGCCTTTTCAAAGGACTGCATCGTCCCCTCGTAACCATTTTGCTGAATCCAGACCTTTGAGGAGAGGCTCACTTCCTCTCGAGGAATGGCAGCTTCACTCAGAGCATCCCCTACTGCTCTCTCGTTGCCATAGCAGGCGGCTGTATCGATAAGGCGGTAGCCGTCATCGAGGGCCGACGCCACTCCACGCTTGCATTCAGCCAAATCATCTATCTGGTAGACTCCGTATCCTAATATGGGCAGTTCGAAGCCATTGCTCAACTGCAGTTTTTGCATGCTCTATCCCCTCCATGGTGATGTCCTCCTGCAATCTAACAAAGCATGAGAAGACAGTACAATACCTGCTGCATATGGCTACCCATTCATCTTCTGCATGAGTGGCGCACCAAACCTTCAGCCCCCCTGCCAGTGGTGCTACAGTATCTTGCGGAAGCTTCCCTTCCCCGGACGAGACGCGCCGTACCCGGATTGACGACGACGCTCATCAGGTCACTCGTGGAAGGATGTGGTTGGTTTGCTCACACTGGTTCAATTTATTGGATTTTTGCTGCTACTCATGGCCTTTGCTTCGAGGCAACTGCTAAGCCTGTCCAGCAGCAGTCAGGTCAACCTTGCTCTAAACCTTGTCGGCGCAAGCTTGCTGGCCGTCGATGCCCTGGCTACCCGGCAGTGGGCCTTTTTTGCCCTCGAATGCGGATGGGCCCTGGTTGCGCTATACGCCATCATCCGTTCCCACTTAAAAAGCAAGTCACTCACAACCAAGGATTGCAGCTCAGCGACAAGGCAGGGGCGGGGCATCTGCATCCAGCCCATAGAGGCGAACCTGGCCGTTTGCAAGGTTGCTGATTATACAGAGGTAGACCTGAACTCACCTTACGTTTTTACAGGACGAACCGACCAAGAGGCTTCATTGGTCTGTCCAGCCGAGATGGTTCCCAGCCAGACTCTGGAACGCAGCGACGGATGGCGGGCCTTACGCATTCAAGGCATTCTTGATTTTTCGCTAATCGGCATCCTGGCGCCGATTGCCACCATCCTGGCAGACAGGGGCATAGGCATTTTCGCTGTCTCGACCTACAACACGGACTATGTCCTTACCAAGGCCGAGGACTTCCCTGCCGCCCTGGATGCCCTCGACAAGTCAGGATATACAATCATCTGACTGATCACAGCAATAGCAGCGCTGTCCAAGAGTCAAAAGTTCAGATCATGGCCGCCGATGCAGACCATGAATAAACAAACACCTTCCGTCGTTGAATATATTGCAACGAATCCAGCGCTTTTGCAGGCCCCCTTCGTCTAACTCTCTGTGCTTCACCTGCACTTGGTCAATATCGAAATGATGCCGATCTAGCGCCGGTCAATGTCACTTTTACGAGAAAAGGACACATACACTGGCCTCAACGGAGGTTGCTTCCTGACAATAGGCAGGCTGCCAGATGACCTGCCACAAGTGACGGGGGAAGCACAAGCCTGGAGGATCAGATGAGCAACAATCGAAACGAACACGCAAATAAGAACCAAGGCAGGCATGAGGGCAACTCCTCACGGAGCGACAGCACACGAGAGAGTTTTCAGCAAACATCCATGAACGACAAGAACCGCATGCCAAAACCATTGGAAACTGCTAATGCCGGAAAAGAAAGCCAAACAGCAAATGCACCCGAGGCGAAGCATGCATCAGAGCAAACAGGCGAGAAGGAAGGCAGGAACCCGTCCAACAAGGATTCTGATCATGGCGGACCTAAAGCACTAAATAAGCAGGAACAGACCCTAACCCCCGAGCGTGCACAGTCCGGACACGTAGACAGAGAGCATGATGGCCCCTCTCATGGCGACGAGCCGAGCCAAACCAATAAGACTGTCGAGAAGCCATCTCAGTCGACTAAGGAAAGCAAACCAGCCAAACCGCCCAAGGCGAAAAACCATGATTCCTTCTATCTGGGCCTGGCCTCGGCAGTCTTGGTCGCAGCTCTGGGCCTCAGCCTGAGCACCATGCCGATCTTCTTCTCGTTGCCTCTTGCTGCCGTCTTATTCGGAATCGGCATCTGGCTCCTCTCCTATGCCAGCTTCAAGTCTCCCGGCAAACCAGAGGAAGAAGGGACGGAGGCTGACAGGCATACCAGGACGGTCGTTGTGGCGACGGTCCTTCTGGTTCTGCAGACCTTCATCATGGATGTGTTCATCTTCACCCGCATGGGAACGATCAACAAGCATCAGAACGCCGTCGTCATAGTTTGGATCATCGCCAGCATGATTGAAGCTCTGGCTGCCTTCGCCCTTATCTACCATCACGATCCATTGCATTCCAAATCCAAGGAACCGATTGCCGATGGGAACCACGACAAAGGGGCATGAGGCAATAACGGAATTATTGCAGTATCCACCTGAGTCCTATCCTCAACTTGGATACTGTGAACAATCGAAATGTGAGAGAATCTCAGAACAAGAGCCCATAAAGAAAACTGTCCGATAAAGGCAATCGAATCAAATCAGATCAACCGTTCTAGAGAAGGGAATATCAGCCTGGAGCAGGGCGCAGAACGAGACTGCTCCGCGGCTGATGTTCCCGCAGTCTGCTTCCTGATACGCCAAATTTCGGCATATGATGTCAAAGGTGACAAGATGGCCGGTTGTAGGCTCCAGTCAGGCAATCTGCCATATTCGATCGTCTGGAAATCGACTAGAATAAAGACGGATAGTTGCCCAAAAGTAACGGACGAAACCTATATTCTATATTGAAATTTTTCACACACAGTTGTGGAAGAAAAGGAAGGGTATGAGCGGACCAGAACAATCTCAGATAACTTTCGGGGTCCTGAATGAAACCAGCCATGATGAGTCGCGCGTGGCCTTGACGCCAGACATCGTGACCCATCTGGCGAGGCAGGGCATCATCTGTCTGATGGAGTCATGCGCTGGAGTCCGAGCCGGCTTCAGGGACGAGGATTATCAGCGAGCAGGGGCTGTAGTCACCGACAGGAATACAGTCCTGTCCAAATCCCAAGTCCTGGGCTTTGTCAACAGGCCAGACACATCCTTGCTGAGCCGGATACAAAACAAGACCTGGATCATCGGCATGCTGGGATCTTTCTCAGATCAGAATTACATCAAAGCCCTGGACGAGGCCGGACTGACGGGTATCGCCTTGGAACGACTCCCCCGTCAGCTCAGCTCTGCTCAGTCCATGGATGAAATGACCTCGCAGAACTCAGTCATGGGATACAAGGCAGCTCTGGTGGCTGCCGATGCCTATGGATCCTTCTTCCCCATGATGACCACTGCAGCAGGAACCATCCGGCCAGCCAAGGTTCTGGTTCTGGGCGCCGGCATTGCAGGACTGCAAGCCATCGGAACCGCCAAACGTCTGGGAGCCGTAGTCACCGCCTACGATGTCAGACCCGCCTCCAGGCAGGAGGTGGAATCCCTGGGAGCCAAGTTCCTTGACCTGGGACTGGATTTCTCCAAAGGTCAGGGCGAGGGCGGCTATGCGCGCCAGCTGAACAGCCAGGAGCAGGCTCAGCAGCAGGCAGCGGTGGATGCCAAGGCGGCAGGTTTCGATGTGGTCATCACCACAGCCAAGGTCCCAGGAGGGAAGCCGCCCAGGCTCCTGAGTGCCAAGGGAGTAGCCAATCTACACCCCGGAGCCGTGGTGGTGGACTGCGCAGCCAGCGATCTTGGCGGCAACGTTGAGGGGTCGCAGGTAGGAACCACGACCACGCATGAGGGAGTCATCATGATAGGTGCGCCATACTTGGCAAGCGGTGTGGCCACGACGGCCTCCAGCCTTCTGGCCAGGAATGTGGCGGACGTGTTGGTTCATTTTGTCCGCAATGGAGCGCTGAGCATCAAGGCAGATGATGGAATAGATCAGGCGCTGGTCGTAACAGGAACAGCAGAGTCTGGCGCGCGCGGAAGCGCAGACGCGGCAAGCAGTGAGAAGAAAGGCCACCAGCAATGAATTCCTTGGTCATAGCAATTACACTCTTTATCTTGGCTCTGCTGATCGGCGTTGAAGTGATCGGCAAGGTTCCGGCCACCCTTCATACGCCTCTGATGTCCGGAGCAAACTCAATCCATGGCATTGTGATCGTCGGCGTGGTCATCATTGCAACGGAGGCGCACTCCCCGCTTTCCTACGTCCTCATTTTCCTGGCGGCCATACTTGGTGCCATGAATGTGGTGGGCGGCTATGTAGTGACGGACAGAATGCTGGAGATGTTCAAATCATCGAAATCCGGCAGGAAAAAGAACAAAGACGACCAGAACCACCAGGCTTCGGCCGTCCCGGTAGCGAATGCTGAGGACGGGGGAGCCGACAAGTGAACACCCTCGACATCATCACCTGGTTCGTCTACCTCCTCTCCTCGGTCATGTTCGTCATGGGGCTGCACTGCATGAACTCCCCCAAAACGGCCCGCACAGGCAATAGGATTTCTGCAGCAGGCATGATCATCGCCGTAGCCATGGCCTTCATCCACCTGTTCGCCACCGGTTTCGCCTCCTCCCTGGCCATCGTTCTGCTCGTGCTCGGCATCCTGATCGGGTCCGCAGCAGGGGTCTACTCGGCCAGGAAGGTCAAAATGACGGACATGCCCCAGCTGGTTTCCGTCTTCAACACGGTCGGCGGCGGCGCAGCAGCCCTGGTCGCCTTGAACGACATACTCACTTCCGAAGGTACCCCGACTCTGGTGGTGCTGATCACCGCCGGGCTCGGTGTGGTCATCGGTTCCGTCACCTTCACCGGTTCCCTGATAGCTGCCGGCAAGCTTCAGGGCGTCAGCCTGATCAAAAACCTGAAGCTGCCGGCCAAAGCTGTCTGGAATGTGCTCTTCGCCCTGCTGACGGTGCTCTGCCTGGTCATGCTCTGCCTGAATCCAGACAATCGGACCCCATGGGCCCTCCTCACGGCCATATTCGCCCTAGGCTACGGACTGGTCTTCGTCATCCCCATCGGCGGCGCTGACATGCCCGTGGTCATTTCTGTTCTGAACGCCTGCACTGGCACAGCTGTGGCCATGAACGGCCTGGCCATCGACAACGTCGCCTTGATCGTGGCTGGCGCACTGGTCGGTGCCGCTGGAGCGACCCTGTCCGTCCTGATGGCACAGGCCATGAACAGGCCTCTCCTGAGCGTTCTAGCTGGAGGGTTTGGCGGTTCCTCTGTCAGCGCCAGCCAGGATCAGGGTGCCCAGGGGACTATGAAGGAGACCACACCCGACGATGTGGCTGTCCAGCTGGTCTACGCAGACAAGGTCATCTTTGTCCCCGGCTTTGGTCTGGCTCAGGCTCAAGCCCAACGCGAACTGGCCGACTTGGGCGAGCTGCTCAAGGGTCATGGCGTGGAGGTCTCTTACGCCATCCATCCGGTGGCTGGCCGCATGCCCGGACATATGAATGTCCTCTTGGCCGAGGCCAACGTCCCCTATGAGGAATTGATCGACCTCGACGACATCAATCCCCAGTTCCCATCAGCCAACGTCGCCTTGGTGGTTGGCGCCAATGACGTGACCAACCCCGCGGCCCGCCGACCAGGGACCGCAGTATCCGGCATGCCCATCCTGGACGTTGACAAGGCCCAGCATGTTGTCGTTCTCAAACGAGGTCGTGGCAAGGGCTATGCAGGCATCGAAAACGAGCTCTACTTCAATCCGAATACGCAGATGCTCTTCAACGATGCCAAGGTCAGCCTTCAGGCGATCATTGCATCGGTCAAGGAACTTATCGCCTGAGCATCTGCTGGACGACCTGTCGCATATGCTGTAGTCAGATCCATGACTCCAGATCGGTTTGGCTGATCCGGGGCCGATTATCGTCGAACAGGAAGGACCCGCATGCTGTCATTCGTCAACGACTATTCCGAGGGCGCCCACCCCGCAGTCCTGCAACGGCTAATCGACACCAACATGGAGCACCTTCCCGGCTACGGCAAGGATCGGTACTGCTTTTCCGCCGCACAGAAGATCGCTCAAGCCTGTGACTGTCCCCAGGCCCAGGTTTATTTCATGGCCGGAGGGACTCAGACCAATCAGGTCGTCACCTCCTGCCTGCTGAAGTCCTACCAGGGGGTGGTCGCTGCGGATACTGGCCATGTCAACGTCCACGAGGCCGGTGCCATTGAAGCCATAGGCCACAAGGTCCTCACCATCCCCAGCAAACAGGGCAAAATTCGCGCAGGAGATCTTAACGCCTTCCTTGATGGCTTCTACGCCGACGGAAACCATGAGCAGATGGTCTTCCCCGGCATGGTTTACATCTCCCATCCCACCGAGTATGGGACCCTCTACACCCGCCAGGAGCTGGAAGATCTCTCGCAGACCTGTCGGAAATACAAGATCCCGCTCTACCTGGACGGGGCCAGGCTGGGATATGGACTAGTGGCTCCAGGAACCGATGTCGATCTGGCGGACATAGCCCGTCTCTGCGATATCTTCTACATCGGAGGAACCAAGGTGGGCGCGCTCTGCGGCGAAGCGGTGATCTTCCCCAGGGGGAATGCTCCCGAACATTTCAGCACCATGATCAAAAGAAGGGGGGCCCTTCTGGCCAAGGGAAGGCTCTTGGGAGTGCAGTTCGACGCTCTTTTCACCGATGACCTCTACCTGCGCATCAGTCGAAGCGCCATCCAGACAGCAGCGATGATCAAAGAGGCCCTGCGTGAGAAGGGGTATCAGATTGTTATGGATTCCCCAACCAACCAAACCTTCATCTGTCTGGACAATGAGCGCATGGAGGAGCTGTCCAAGCAGGTCGCCTTCGACTTCTGGGAACGCAGCGATGCAACCCACACCGTGATCCGACTGGCCACCTCCTGGGCGACGACAGTCGAGGACACCCAGGCTCTGATCAATCTGCTGTAAAAGCCGCTCAAGCTAAACCAAAGCAAACCAAGGCCATCCCGCCACCCCTTCCCTGCCGGTCATCCTCAGGGGAGGGATACTCATATATACGTGAACTTTTTCATCCGCTCTGTAGACACGACCAATCCCACATTGTTGGACATATCACACTCTTTCGGGATGAGTGAAAGCTGGCGTTCAGCAGGATTTTTATTGCAACGATGCTGATGCGCACACTCCCCGCCCTGAGCATAGGAACGGAAATGCTTCAATAATGAAAGGGAGCCTATGAAAGCCATTGTTTTCGAACAATTCAACACCTTCCCCACCCGCAAGGAAGTGCCGGAGCCGACCCCTGGGAGCGGCGGGGTTCTGCTCAAGGTTGCTGGGGCAGGTTGCTGCCATTCCGATGTATCCGTCGTCCAGGACTGCACGCCGGAAACCTGGAGCCGCACCAAACCGCCGATTATTCTGTGGCATGAGACCACCGGCTGGATCGAAAAGGCGGTCCCCCGATGTCACGGGCTTTAAGAAGGGTGATCCGGATGCGGCCACTACCCTGACTGCTTGGCTGTCCAAGAGAACTAATGCTCCAGCTCCGTAACCAATAAATCCCTGGCCTTGGGTCTGGGTCGCGACGGCGGCATGGCAGAATACATGACCGTCCTGGCCCGCAACCTGGCGCCGCTGGGCAATACGGATCTAATTGGCCCCCCCTCCTAGCTGACGCTGCCCTGACCCCCTACCACGATCCGGGCTGCCATGCCTCATCTGAACGGCGGCGGAAAGCACGCTCTGGTCATTGGCCTGGGCGGACCGGCCCAGATCGCCATTCAGATTCTTCACGCCCTGCCAACATGTATCGCAACAGCCAGATTGAGGCTGAGATCGAAACCTATGCGCTGGACAACGCCCTCAATGCCCGCCACAAGCTGGTCGACAACAAGTTCTCTGCCAGGGCTGTTGTAGTCCCGCACACCAAGACCTGATCTTCCCTAGCGCGTAGGTGAGAAAGCGGATCGCCTATCGGTCGGATTGAAGCATGGTCAGATTTGTGTCCTGACACCATTTTCCGCCTACCTGCACTTGATGGCCTGTCATGGTCTTTTCACAAGGACCGTGACAGGCCATAGCATCCAACCGAGGGGATCAAACCCGCATTGTTTACAGTTCGTTCGATTGCGAAGCATCACTCAACAGCAAGTGGATCGAGAAAATACCGTTGGCGGATTCCAGCCTCATTGAACCGCCGAGCGAATCCACCAGGGAATCAACGATGCTCAGACCTAGACCTGTGCTTCTGATCTTGGTCCGTGATTGGTCCTCGGTCTGGAACCGTTCCATCAGCCTGTCTACATCGACGGCTCCGTCCCTAGTTTTGTTGCCGAAGTCCAGATGAACCCGCCCATCTTCGCCCTGGTGCAGGTCCACCCAGGCTGATTCCTCCGCATACTTGAGCCAGTTGCCAATCAGATTCTGGATCACCCGACTCATCATGGTCTGGTCCGTCGTTATTTCCACACCAGCTTGGATCCTGGGCTCCACCGTGACCGACTGTGCGGTCAAAGAATCGAAGGCGTTGAAGAGCTCCTGCTGAACCAGGGCCGACAGGTTCACCCTACTCAAATCCAGACTCACGCTCTTCTCTTGAATCAGATTGAAATCCATCAGGTAATGCAGATAGTGATCCACCGACTGCAGGTTGTTGAGAATCTTGTTTAGCTGCTCCTGGTCGTCCGATTCCTCTTTGAGCAGTTGGGCGTATCCCCTAGCCACGGTTAGAGGGGTCTTGATGTCATGGGTCAGATTGGTCAGCATCTGTCGGACCTGTTTATTCTGCTCAGCCTGGGTGATCTGCAGCCGTCTGGTTTTGTTCAGAATGGCGTTGATCCTATTCGCCAGAGTGCGGATGAGTCCGATATTGGCCCCAGTGGTTACTAGGGCATTGGAGTCCGCATGGTTGATGAAATCCAGATCACTGCTGATTCGTTTGAGGTCGACAATCAACAGTATCAGTTTAATCGCCAATGCTAGGGCGACAAGACCCAGAACAAGTGCAACCACCTTCACGGATTCACCTCCGATGACCCCTTATTCGTCGTCCCGCTTTCCACCCAAATTCAGACTAGGCGAACGCCGATACCCCAGACCGACACGATGTAGCGCTGGCTTCCAGCATATTTGTTAAGACTGGTCCGCAAGGTACTCAGGTGCACATTGAGAGTATTCTCGGCATTGATGTATGAATGGTTCCAAACCTGTCTGTAGAGGTCCTCCTTCTCGAAAACCCGATGCGGATGGTCCATCAGAAGCTCAAGGATGGCGAATTCTTTGCGAGCCAGATCGACCCTGTGCCCATCAACGCTGACCGTGTGCTCCATCCGGTCCAGCTCGATCCCCTCGAAACAAATCTTGGCGTCAGATTCACCTGCTGTATCCGCATCCGCTTTCAGTGCCACGGATTGGCGCAACTGAACCCGGACGCGAGCGCGAAGCTCGTCGATGTCGAAAGGCTTGGTCACATAATCATTGGCGCCCTGCTCCAAGAGGCTGACGGTCCTGGTCTTATCCTGGATGGCCGTAAGGATGATGACCGGCACCGAAGACATGCGTCGAATGGCCTTGAGGACGCTGTCCCCGGTGATTACGGGGAGCATCAGATCCAGAAGGATCAGGTCGGGTTCCTCCTGCTGGAAGCGAGCTAAGGCTTGGGCGCCTGTGGTCGCCTGGATGATCCGATAGGTCTCGCCCAGTACATCCTTGAGCAGGGACTGGATGTCCTCCTGATCCTCCACGACCAGAATCGTCGGCATGCTTTCTTCCTTTCACGGGTCACACTCATGTTACTGAAGCCGTCTCACAATGCCAGTCTCGCCCAATCGGATTTATGTAATTCTTAATGATTTCTTTGCCAAGCACTTAAGAAAGGCATTTTAGATTCTCTAATAGCGACACAGAGAAAGGAACTCCATGGATTATACCATTTTGGATATTAGCCATGTCAGCAAACGGTTCGGCCGCTTCCAGGCACTAGAGGATCTCAGCCTTTCCATAAACAGGGGTGAGATCTACGGGTTGATCGGCGAGAACGGTGCTGGCAAAACCACCCTGATGCGTCTGATAACCGGACTCTCCCCCATGCAGAAGGGAACCATAAGGCTGATGGGGCGCACAATTAGCAAGAACAGGCGCATTCTGAGCAGAATAGGCTCGATCATTGAGGCTCCGGCCGCCTTCAAAAAACTGACCGTCAGCCAGAACATGAAACTGACAGCCATCCAGCACGGGCTGGCCGACGACAAGGCCATCGTCCAGGCCATCGACTTCGTTGGTCTGGGCGAGAAGGCCAAAACTCGGGCCGCTCACCTCTCTCTTGGTCAGCGTCAGCGCCTGGGGTTGGCCATGGCCATCCTCACCCGGCCCGATTTCCTGATCCTGGACGAGCCCATCAACGGCCTGGACCCGGCAGGAATCATCGAATTCAGGACACTTCTGGGAAAGCTCAATAAGGAGCGCCAGACGACCATTCTCATCTCCAGCCATATTCTGAGCGAACTCTACCTGGTCTCCTCCCGGTTCGGGTTCATCAGCCACGGCCGCCTGATCAAGGAGGTAGACAAGGATGAACTGGACCGGATCAATCAGAATGGACTGTTGATCGACGTGGACCAGAGCTCCAAAGCCGCCACGATCATGGATCGCCAGGGAATCGGCCCCTTTCAAGTCCTTGACGACCATCAGATTCTGATCAGGCAAGGGAATCTGGAACCGGGCCCCATCAACAGTCTTCTGGTTCAGAAAGGCATCCTGGTCAATCAAATCAGCCAGCAGAAGGGATCGTTGGAGGGTTATTTCGCAGATCTGCTGAATAAGGACCCTCAAGAGTCGAGGAGGCAACAATGATTAACCAGATCAGGGCCGACTTTTATAGGCAGCGACACTCCATCGGCATGCTGCTTCTGCTGATTGCCACTGTGGCCCTCGGCATCGGGACCACCTGGAGCAAGACCACTGTGGGCATCAGCACGGGCGGGGAAGAATACGCTCATAAACTTTCGGAAATCCAAGGCCAGAGCTGGACCATCAGGACAGGCCTGCAAGCTGGTGTCGCCTCCGCCACGTCCCTGATCTACTTTTATATCGCAGTCTTCGTTATCGTCATTGGTTCGGAGTACAGCCAGCACACCCTGAAGAACACGTTGACCTCGGGCATCTCGCGCATGCAATTCATCTTAGGCAAGTACGCGACCATCCTGATTGACATCATCCTCATGACCCTGTGCTACTTCATCGCCATCCTGCTGACCGGACTGGCCCTTGGAAGGAAGCCCGGAGTCGGCTGGGGCATCTTGTACAAGGATGTGGCCGTCATGACCCTATCGGTCAGCTTCTGCATCTCCGTCATCATCAGCCTGGGCATCGTCCTGTTGATCCTTACCCAATCCATAGTCATTCCAGCGGTAGTGATCGTGATATGGCCCGTGCTAATCGGCCTCATAGAGTTGACGGCGAAATGGAAATGGCTGCGATACTTCGACTTCGTCGGGTTCGGCCAACAGATTGTTCTGGATACGCTGAAGGCAGATCAGGCTTGGATCTATGCCGGCGTATCCGTGGGCGTGGTCCTGGTGGCCATCATCGGGTCGGCTCTGATCATATCCAAGAAGGAGATCTAAGCCAGATCGGGCTATGCCTGGTCCTGCTCTTGATTGTTGGCGACCTGCATGACCATCTTGGCAAAGGCTCTGACGGAAGCATCCAGGGAATAATGCTCTTTGGCATGTTCGGCGTAGCGTCTGGACCAGACCGCAAGTGCATCAGGATGGTCTATCCACCAGTCAACTTGCGCAGCCAGTGCCTGGGCCTTGCCGACCGGGAAGAGCGAGTGTTCAACCAGAGCGAAATGGCCGGCGGCGCTCAGATCGGATTGTGCTATTACCGGGACTGCGCCGCAGGCCATCCCCTCTAGGACGCTGACCGATTCCAGGTCCGCGATGGAGGGATGGACCAGTAGATCGGCCTGTCTGAGCAGATCAGGCATGGTCGTGTTGTGATGGAATCCAATCGAGACCTGCGTGCCGTTCAGCTGCCTGGCGGCCTCCGCCTTCAGACGGCGCTCCATGGGACCTGTGCCAGCTATGGTCAGGCTGATTCTGCGTCTGTTCCTGCACAGGGCCAGAGCACGGATCAGAGTCAGATGGTCCTTTTCCCGGGCCAGCCTGCCAGAGGCCATGACTTGGATCAGCCGGTCGGGTCGCTGCCGCTCGTATCGGCCCCGCTCATATCGGTCACCGGGGTTGAACCTGGGCTGGTAGCCGTTGGATATGACATGCAGGTGGGCCTTGTACCCATGCGAGCGCAAGAGGTCAGCCGTCAGCTGGGTAGGAACGTGGATGTGCCTGACGTGATCGTAGAGCCAGAATCGAAAGAGCCGGTAGATGGCCGCATCCACCCCGGGCAGGTAGCGCAATGGACCAGCTGAATAGGTGATGTTCTCAGGCTGAATGTGAAACCCGGCAGTCACCGGTATGCCCATGAACCTGGCCTGTGCCAGGGCGGCACGGCCGAAGGCGAAGGGTTCGTAAATATGGACCAGATCCACACCGGCAAAGGCCCTTCGGAAAAGTTCCGGATCAGCACGAGCGAAGCTCATCTGCTGTCTGGCCGCCACATGAGAGACTAGAGGAATTCGATGCACCCGCGCCGGATAGTCGGTCGAGCCTACCCCCACCAGACGGACCTGGTGCCCCAGCGCTTCCAGACCCTGGGCGTATTGGATGGCGGAGTTGGAGGTCCCATTGCCCCTGTTGCCGAAGGAATCCAGGACCAGGGCCAGCGTCAGGCGATCATGATCCCTCATCAACGTTCCCTCCGCTGTTCAACTGTTGCAGACTTGGGTCGGACCAGGACAGGGCGACCACCCGATTGCACCCACTATTAGTAGGAGAAGGCCGGGACGGCCGCCCCACGGTAGTAGCGGTTGATGGCATCAGCCACATAGCGACTATGGTAGGCGGAGACCAGAGCTTTGTAGTCGGGGTCATTTTTGTCAGCCTGTCTGGCCACGATGATGTTGACATAGGGATGATTGGCTGGCGATTTGAGATCGCCGGGCACCTGGTAGATGGCATCCTGGATCTTCATGCCAGCATCCAGGATGAAATTGGTGTTGGTGATTCCCGCCGCATAGTCGGGCAGGACCTTGACGATCCCCGGTGGATCGACCTGATCCAGGACCAGCCCGCGCGGGTTGTCTACGATATCTTCGGGAACCGGCGTGGTGGCCTTGGGGTCTCGCAGACCGATCAGCCCGGCGCTGGCAAGCACCTTCAGGGAGCGGCCCAAGTCGATAGGATCGCTGGGTATTGCCAAACGGTCACCATAGCCTATCTGGTCAACGCTCCGGTACTTCTTTGAGTAGAGGTTGAGGGGTGAGATGTAGGTGTCGCCAATGGCTGCGAACCGGTACCCGTGCTGCTTGGACTCCTGCTCCAGAAAGGCATAGTGCTGGAAGGCATTCAGGTCAATCTCCCCGTTGGACAGTGCCTGATTGGCGTAACGCCCATATTGGAAGGAGCGGAGCTTGATTTTTATGCCGGCCCGGCGCTGGTCCAGTTGGTGCTGAACGGCCTTCCAGATCTCCTCATCAGCATCGCCCACCAGACCGATGCTGATCTCCCGCTGGCCGCGATCGGGCTGGTTGACCCTGACATAGGCCACTCCCATCAGGACGGCGACCACCAGGATGACGACCGAGACAGCTGCCAGCTCTCGCTTGGCCCTGGTTCTCCTGGTGCTCATATCCATCCTCCTTCATTTGTTGAACCTATCGCATCAGGAAACCTTGAAAGCCGGCAGGCAGGCCCCCTTGTAGACATGGACGATGGTGTCGGCCACGGGCTTGGAATGGTAGGCTCGCACCACTGCGGCGTAGGTGGGGTTATTCCGCTGATCCTTGGTGGTGACGATGATGTTGACGTAAGGCTTGTTGGCCGGGTTCTGGAGGTCGTAGGGAACCTCGTGGATGGCATCATGCACACTGCGACCTGCATCGACCACGAAGTTGGCGTTGGTGACCCCGCCCGCATAGTCGGGCAGCAGGTTGAGGATGCCAGCCGGATCCACCTGCTCGATGCGCAGATGCTTGGGGTTGTCCACCACATCCTCGGGCAGTGGGTTGGTAGCTTTAGGGTCGCGCAGACCGATCAGTTTGGCATCAGCCAGGACCTTCAGGGCACGGCCCATGTTGGTGGCGTTGTTGGGGATGGCCACCCGGTCGCCGTCCTGGAACTGCGATGGCTTGGCATAGCGCTGCGAGTAGAGGTTCATGGGCGAGATGTAGGTATTGCCAAGCACGGCCAGCTGGTAATGGTTGGTCTTTACATCGTCCTCCAGGTAGGCGTAATGCTGGGCGGCGTTGAAGTCCACCTCGCGGTTGGCTGTGGCCTGGTTGACATAGATGGCGTCCTGGAAAGGCTTGAGCTCGATCCTGATGCGTTCGCCCCGCCGATCCAGCTCTGCCTGGACAGCCTTCCAAATCTGATCGTCCGAACTGCCAATGACGCCGACCTTGACGACCTTGACATCGGCACCCACCTGGTTCAGACGGACATCGGTACCGACCACCAGCGCCAGCAGGAGGACGATGACCAGGCTGAGCGCCGCCAGCTGGACCTTGGCTCGGTTCTTTTTGCCGACGCGATTACGACCGACCACAATAATCTGACCTTTCCCGGGTTGCTCAGTGTTCGACGACCTCGGCCAGAAGCCGGCCGAACAGTTCGATCAGGGCGATGAAGATGACCAGCACAATGATGGTGGCGATGGTCACGTCGTTCATAGACCGCTGGTAGCCCAGACGGATGGCGAAGTCGCCCAACCCGCCACCGCCCACAATGCCCACGGTGGCGGTCTCGCCCACCAGGCTGACGATGGTAATGGTGGTCACCCGGATGATGGAGGGGATGCCCTCACGCAGGTAGACGTGCCAGATGATCTGCCAGGTGGTCATGCCCATGGACTCCGCCGCCTCGACATACCCAGGGTCCAAACCGGCCAGGGCCGACTCGATCTGCCGGGAGAAGAAAGGCGTGATGCCCACGACCAGCGGGAAAATTGCCCCTTTAGGCCCGATGGCCGTACCCATGAGCATTCTGGTCACCGGCACCAGAGCGGCCGCCAGAATAATGAAGGGAATGGAGCGGAAGAGGTCAATCAGCTTGTCCAGAATGGTGAACACCAGGCCGTTGTGACGGATGCCATCACGTCGGCTGATGATCAGCCCCACCCCGATGACCAGAGCCAGCAGGAAGGAGATCACCCCTGAGACGCCGACCATGACCAAGGTCTGAACCATGCTGCTGAAGAACTCAGGCAATCGGCTCATGACGTTGGGGAACCAGGTGGTGAGCAGGGACGTCATGATTTGAGGACCTCGATTCCGATGTTGCGCGAGCGCAGGTATCCCATGGCCCGACGGATATTTTCCGGTTCGCCGCCCATCCTGACCACCAGACCCCCCAGGGGTGCTCCCTCCACCACATCGATGTCGCCGAAGATGATGTTGACGTCCAGGTTGTAGCGACGGCTGATGGTGGAGACCAAAGCCTCGGAGACCTCCTTGGAGACATAGGACATGCGCATGAGGATCTGCCCAGGCTCCAGGGCCACCAGGGGCGAATCGGCGGCCATCAGATCCTTGACCTTTTCCAGGTTGGATGTGGTGGCCACGAAAGACTTGGTCAGCTGGGCCTTGGGGTCTGCAAAGACGTCGAAGACCCGGCCCTGCTCCACAATGACGCCCTGATCGATGACTGCCACCCGGTTGCAGATCTGCCGGATAACCGACATCTCGTGGGTGATCATGACCACGGTGATGCCCAGCTGGTCGTGCAGGTCACGGAGCAGCTGAAGAATGGAGCGCGTGGTGGTCGGATCCAGTGCGCTGGTGGCCTCATCGCTGAGCAGGATATCCGGCTCGTTGGCCAGTGCTCGGGCGATGGCCACGCGCTGCTGCTGGCCACCGGAGAGTTCGGCGGGATAGTGGTCGGCCAGCTCAGTCAGCCCTACCAATTCCAGAAGCTCGGACACCCGGGCCCGTCGAGATGCACGGTCGCGGCTGCTCCCCCGCAGAGGAAGGCCCACATTATCGGCCACCGTCCTGGATGGCATCAGGTTGAAGTGCTGGAAGATCATGCCCGTACGACGCCTCAAGTCCCTGAGCTCGGCCGGAGCCAGATACTTGACCTCGCGACCCCGGACCTTGACGCTGCCCGAGTCATAATCCTCCAGCCCGTTGATGCAGCGGACCAGGGTGGACTTGCCAGCCCCGCTCAGTCCGATGATGCCAAAAATATCTCCAGTCTCGACAGTCAGATCGATGTCGGCCAGTGCCGTCTTGTCTTCGTCGTCGTCGCTGTGATAGGTCTTGGTCAGGTGCTCCATCCGCACAGCCGGTATCCGCTCGCTCACGTTCCCGCCTTCCCTGGTCGACTGCCTGACATGGTAATCGTCCCGGCGGCCAGTGGACAAGAAGGCCTCTATAGATGTCGTTTATAGGCATGTATCGATAGTCGGTGACAGAATATGAGTATGCGCGCATCCGGTCAGCAGCGGATTATCAACACTATCGATCCAGGGAAGCGGTCGTTCGGCTCTCCTCTGGGGCCAAGATCCACACGAGTCCTTCTCCTAGGGGCCGGCGAACTCGGCCGCGAGATCGCCATGAGCCTGATGCGACTGGGGGCCTGGGTAGGTGCGGCGGACTCCTACCCTGGCGCACCGGCCACCCAGGTGGCCCATGTCGGCTACCAGGTGAGGATGAGTGACCCCCAGGCTCTTGAGGACCTGATCGAAATGGTCAAGCCCGATCTGATCGTGCCAGAAGTCGAGGCCATCGCCACTGACCGTCTGGCCGGCGCCGCAGCCCGTGGCATCCAGGTAGTGCCTGCCGCACCCCTGGCGGCCATGTGCATGGACCGCAGGGCCCTGCGCGTCTTCGCCCACGAGCAGGTAGGTCTGCCCACTACCCCCTATCAGTTCGCCAGCTCCCTCGAAGAGCTGGCCAGGGCGGCGGACCAGGTGGGCTACCCCTGCATGGTCAAACCTCTGATGAGCTCCTCCGGACACGGACAGACCCTGGTGCGAAGCAGGGAAGGTTTGTCTCAAGCCTGGAATTCGGCACTGACCCAGGGCCGGGCAGCCATCAGGCATCAGGGCGAGGCCGAGATCATTGTGGAGGCTCTGGCCCCCCTAGCGCATGAGCTGACCGTTCTGACCGTGGCTTCCTCCGCCGGCGTGGCCACCTGCACGCCCATCGGCCAGCGGCAGGAGAACGGCGACTACCGGCTCTCCTGGCAACCGGCGGAGCTGAATCCTGACATCTTGCAGCAGGCCCGGAGCATGGCCACCAGGCTGGTTCATGCCATGACCTCCCTGGCATGTCAAAGCGGGGAGACCGGGTGGGGGGTCTACGGAGTGGAGATTTTCGTTCTGCGCGATGGCTCGCTGCTCTTCAACGAGGTGGCCCCGCGCCCCCATGACACCGGCATGGTGACTATGATCTCCCAACGCCTGACCGAGTTCGACCTTCACGCCCGGGCCATCCTGGGCATTCCCGTCCATCAGGAGGATCTGGCCCTGAGTCTGCAGGAGGGCGCCTACGCGGTCAGCCGACCCATCCTGGTCAGGGGCCAGGGACCTGTCAGTTTCCAAGGTCTGCCGCAGGCCCTGGACCATCCAGGCACCGATCTGCGCATCTTCTCCAAACCAGAAGTGCTTGGTCTGCGCCGCATGGGCGTGGCCCTGGCCCAGGGTCCTGACCTGCAGACTGCCCAAGAACGGGCCGAAGCCGTGGCCGGCGATCTGAAACCTCAGGTGGGCTCGGAGATGTAACTCGGGCTTGCTATGGTGGTCATGTCCCAAGAAGTGCAGATGTTTCCAATTCGCAACAAACTCGAGGAAGGCGAACCGTGGAAAAGTTGGGGATGCGCTATCAAGGCAAGGCCAAAAAACTGTACGAAACGGATGATCCGAACGTGCTCTGGGTTGAGTACACCGATCAGGCCACGGCGGGGAACGGAGCCAAGAAGGCCAATATCGAAGGCAAAGCCAGACTGAACAACAGGATCACCACGGTGATATTCTCCCTGCTGGCACGCCGGGGCATCCCCAGCCACTTCGTACGCAGCATCTCGGATACCGAACAACTCAATCGCCGGCTGGACATGTTCCCCTTGGAGGTCGTCATGCGCAACCGGGCCGCAGGCTCTTTCGCCCAGCGGTACGGGGTTGCGGAAGGCACCGCCTTGAAGCAGCCGGTGCTGGAGTTCTTCTACAAGTCCGATCCCCTGGATGATCCATTTATCAACCGGGATGACATTCTGGCCCTGGGGCTGGCCACCGAGCAGGACCTGGACATCGTCGCCGCAAAGACCAGGGAGATCAACGGGGCGCTGACCGACATCTTCCACGCCATCAACGTAGAGCTGGTGGATTTCAAGATCGAAATGGGCAAGACCGAATCGGGCATCATCCTTCTCGGCGACGAGATCACCCCCGACACCTGCCGGCTCTGGGCGATTGGCAACAATAATGACGGCCAGGTCACCCACCTGGACAAGGACATCTTCCGCAGGGATCTGGGCAGCATCATTCCGGCTTATCAAACCATTCTGGATGGGCTGACCGAATTGGAGGAGCGCGAAAGCCAATCGAACGGCTGAATCGATCGACCCGGAAGCGAGCTTATCGCCTCCGGGTTTTTCATAGGTCCCTAACCAATCCATCACGAAAGGATCCATCGTGCTCTTCCGTGTCTATACCGAGAAAAAACGGGGCTTCGACCAGGCCGCCGAGAGGCTTGCCGAACAGCTTCGCACCCTGCCGGGCGTGCAAGGGCTGACCGGCCTGCGCATGTTCAACCGCTACGATCTGGAAGGCATCGACGAAGACCTCTTCAAACGTTGCCTGCCCACGGTCTTTGCCCAGCCCCAGACCGATCTGGTGGTCACCCGACTGGAGGAAGCCCTGCGCATGAAGGGCGACGGGGACCTGCCGCCACTGGACTCCCCCATGCTCTTCGCCGTGGCCCCTCTGCCGGGTCAGTTCGATCAGCGAGCCGACTCCGCAGCCCAATGTGTCCAGTTGGTAGGCCAGGGCGCCCGACCCTTGGTGGCCACAGCTACTGTTTACCTGCTCCAGGGCGACCTGAATGCCGGGCAGATTGAAGCCATCCGCAATTACCTGGTCAACCCGGTGGACTCACGGGTGGTAGGGCTGGAGCAGCCCAAGACCCTGGCCATGCCTGATGACAATCCGGATCCAGTGCCTGTATTGGACGGGTTCCGCGATCTGGACGATCCTGAACTTGAAGCGCTGATTGACAAGCTGGACCTGGCCATGGATCTGCCGGATATCCGCTTCTGCCGGGACCACTACCGTCAGGAGAAGCGCGACCCCACCCTGACCGAGCTCAAGGTGATCGACACCTACTGGTCCGACCACTGCCGGCACACCACCTTCAACACCAGGCTGGAGCGGATCGAGGCGGACAACCCCCGGGCTCACGCCACGCTGGAGCATTACCGGGCCATTCGCGCAGAGTTGGGCCGTCAGGACCGGCCGGAATGTCTGATGGACATGGGCACCATCGGAGCCAAGTACCTGCAGAAGCGCGGCATCCTGAACGACATGGACCAGTCCGAAGAGGTCAACGCCTGCACTATCCGAACCAAGGTCGACGTGGACGGCCAGGATCAAGACTGGCTCTTTCTGTTCAAAAATGAAACGCATAACCATCCCACCGAGATCGAGCCCTTCGGTGGTGCCGCCACCTGCATCGGCGGAGCCATCCGTGATCCCCTGTCCGGAAGGGGCTACGTCTACCAGGCCATGAGGGTCAGCGGGGCAGCGGATCCCCGCCAGCCCCTGGATCAGACCCTGCCGGGCAAGCTACCCCAGAGCCGTATCGTCCGTCAGGCAGCCGATGGCTACTCCTCCTATGGCAACCAGATCGGGCTGGCCACTGGGCAGGTTCGGGAGATCTACCACCCCGGCTATGCAGCCAAGCGGATGGAAGTGGGCGCTGTAGTGGCCGCCACCCCGGCCGACCATGTGATCCGCCGTCGGCCCGCACCCGGCGATCTGATCATCCTGGTAGGCGGAAGAACCGGCCGCGATGGAATCGGCGGCGCGACCGGAGCCTCCAAGTCCCAGAACGAAGAAAGTCTGGAACGCTGCGGAGCCGAGGTGCAGAAGGGCGATGCCCCTGAGGAGCGCAAGCTCCAGCGCCTCTTCCGTCGCCCGGAGGCAGCCAGGCTGATTGAGCGTTGCAACGACTTCGGAGCCGGCGGCGTTGCCGTGGCCGTAGGCGAGCTGGCGGACGGGCTGAATGTGGACCTGGATCGGGTGCCGCTCAAGTACCAGGGGCTGGACGGGACTGAAATCGCCATTTCCGAGAGCCAGGAGCGCATGGCCGTGGCCCTGCCTGCCAAAGATGCGCCCGCCTTCATCAACTGCGCCCGGCAAGAGGACCTTGAAGCCACCGTCATCGCCGAGGTCACCAAAGAACCCCGGCTGCGGATGACCTGGCGGTCAGACACCATCGTGGATATCCCCCGCTCCTTCCTGTCCTCCAACGGCGCCCCTCACAAGGCCGATGCCCAGGTGGCGGTTCCCGCTCCCTACCATGCCCCATTCGAGGTCCAAGGCAGCCTGGATGCACGCATGAGAGCCCTGCTTGCGGACATCAATGTCTGCTCCCAGCAGGGTCTGGCTGAGCAGTTCGACTCCACCATCGGTGCAGGCACCATCCTCATGCCCTTCGGTGGAGCCCGACAGCTGACACCGGCCCAGGCCATGGTGGCCAAGCTGCCCGTGGATGGGCACACCACCACCGCCTCGGCCATGGCCTGGGGATTCAACCCCTGGATCAGCAGCCAGGACCCTTACACCGGAGCCTACCTGGCCGTGGTCGAGAGCCTGGCCAAGCTGGTCGCCTCTGGCTTCAGCCGTTCCCGGGCCCACCTGAGCCTGCAGGAGTACTATCCCAAGCCCGGCGACGACCCCCGGCGTTGGGGTCTGCCGGTGGCCGGCGTCCTGGGAGCCCTCCAGGCTCAGCTGGATCTTTCCGTGGGTGCCATAGGTGGCAAGGACTCCATGTCCGGCAGCTTCGAGGACCTAGATGTGCCGCCCACCCTGATCAGCTTCGCCGTGGCCCTGGGACAGGCCAAGGATGCTATCTCCCCCGAATTCAAGGCAGCGGACCGCCAGGTCTATCTCTTGGCGCCCGATTACCAGGAGGACGGATTGCTGCCCGATCCGGAGAGCCTGCGGACCGTTATGGACCAGGCGGAGGCGCTGATCAGCCAGGGCCTGGTGGATGCGGCTGCCACTCCAGGCTACGGATGCATGGCCCAATCCCTGATGGAGATGTGCCTGGGCAACAAGATCGGGCTGGATATGGCAGCAAACACTGCTATATCGGCGCTCTTCCGTCCCGCCTATGGAAGCTTCCTCCTGGAGGCCTCTGGTCCGGAGCCCCTATTTATTCAGGATTCCGGTCTGCATCTGCACCTTCTGGGGCACACCCGTGAGGATTACCGCCTGCGCTGCGGCAGCGAGGATCTGGACCTGGCCGAACTCGAGGAGATCCGTGCCAGGGGTCTGGAATCAATCTTCCTATACCGAGGCCATGGCGACCCGGTGCCGACCATTGGCCGCACCGACCGTGAGTCCGGCAGGCCTGCTGCGCGCAGATCCAAGGGGACTTCCAAGACCGCACACCCCAGGGTGGTCATGCCCGTCTTCCCGGGAACCAACTGCGAGTTCGACTCCGCCCGGGCCTTCCGGGACGCTGGAGCCCAGGTGGATACCGTGGTCATCCGCAATCTGAATGCCGAGGACGTGACCGAGAGCTCCCGCCGCCTGGCCCAGGCCATCCACAGTAGCCAGATACTGATGCTGCCCGGAGGCTTCTCCGGCGGCGATGAGCCCGATGGTTCGGCCAAACTGGTGGCATCCTTCCTGCGTTCGAACCAGGTTGCCGATGCCCTCCAGGAACTTTTGCAGGACCGGGACGGGCTGGTTCTGGGTGTCTGCAACGGCTTCCAGGCGCTGATCAAGCTGGGCCTGGTTCCCTACGGCAAAATCGTCACCGGCTCGCCCGAGGATCCCACCCTGGCCGTCAACGCCATCGGCCGCCATCAGAGCCGTCTGGTCCACACCCGGATCAGCTCCACACGCTCCCCCTGGCTGAGCGCCTGCCGGGTGGGTGAGATACACACCATGCCCATCAGCCACGGGGAAGGGCGGTTCGTGGCCGAGCCCGGCCTCCTGCGCACCCTGATCGACCGAGGACAGGTGGCCGCCCAGTACGTGGACGAGCAGGGCCGTCCCTCCATGGATCCACTGGTCAACCCCAATGGATCCGACATGGCCGTCGAGGCCATCACCAGCCCGGACGGCCGGGTATTGGGCAAGATGGGCCACACGGAGCGCAGCGGCCCCGACCTGTATCTCAACGTGCCCGGAAAACATACACAGCCGCTCTTCCAGTCGGGAGTGGACTACTTTGCCGCCTAGGGGAAAGGACGTAGACCATGTCGTTGGAGCTTGAAGGCATCCACGAGGAATGCGGGATCTTCGGGGTCTGGGGCCACCCCGACGCCGCCCGGCTGACCTACTTCGGCCTGCACGCCCTGCAGCACCGCGGCCAGGAGGGTGCCGGCATCGTTTCCAACGACCAAGGGCACCTGATCGGGCGGCGAGGTCTGGGTCTGCTCACTCAGGTCTTTCCTGACGAATCCAGCCTGACACCGCTGACCGGGAACCGGGCCGTTGGCCATGTCCGCTACGCCACGACCGGCTCAGGGTCCATCGAGAACATCCAGCCCTTCGTCTTCCGCTTCCATGACGGGGACATAGCCCTGGCCCACAACGGTAATCTGACCAACTGCAACAGCCTCAAGGCGCAGCTGGAGGATCAGGGGGCCATCTTCCACTCCAACTCAGACACCGAGGTGCTCATGCACCTGATCCGGCGCAGCCCTGAAAAGGACTTCATGGCGGCGCTCAAGCAGGCCCTGCGCCAGGTCCATGGCGGCTTCGCCTACCTGCTCATGACCGAAGATGCCATGATCGGAGCTATGGATCCCAACGGCTTCCGCCCCCTCTCCCTGGGCCAGCTGCCAGGAGGGGCCTATGTCCTGGCCTCTGAGACCTGCGCCCTGGACCTGGTCGGCGCCACGCTGGTGCGGGACATCGGCCCCGGCGAGATCGTCCGGGTGGACGACTCGGGCTACAGCATCGAGCGCTATACCGATCAGACCTGCCTGTCCATCTGCTCCATGGAGTTCATCTACTTCGCCAGGCCCGACTCCAATATTTATGGGATCAACGTCCATTCGGCACGCAAGCGAATAGGGGCCAGACTGGCCCGCGAAGCTCCGGTGGATGCCGACATGGTCATCGGAGTGCCCAACTCCTCCCTGTCCGCCGCCTCAGGATATGCCGAGGCGGCCGGGCTGCCTAACGAGATGGGGCTGATCAAGAACCAATATGTGGCCCGCACCTTCATCCAGCCCAGCCAGGCCATGCGCGAGCAGGGCGTCAGGATGAAACTGGCGGCTGTACGCGGCGTTGTAGCCGGCAAACGGGTGGTGGTCATCGACGATTCCATCGTCCGAGGCACCACTTCGCGCAGAATCGTCCGCCTGCTCCGGGAGGCCGGGGCCAGCGAGGTGCACATGCGCATCGCCTCCCCGCCCCTGCGCTACCCCTGCTACTACGGCATCGACATCCAACGGACCTCCGAGCTGATCGCCGCCAAGAAGTCCGTGGAGCAGATCAGAGAAGCCATTGGAGCCGATTCCCTGGCCTATCTGAGTCTGGACGGTCTGGTGGAATCCATCGGCCTGGGCCGTGATGCGCCCTATCAAGGGCTCTGCGTGGCCTACTTCAACGGAGACTACCCAACGCGGCTTGACGACTATGAGCAGGGCTTCCTGGCCTCGCTGACCCCAGAGGACCGGGCCCGGCTGGAAGCTTCCAAGGGATCCTACGGGCTTGACATGCCTGCAGGCTCGAGACAGGGAGCCGACCAATCCATTGAGCACTAGCGAAGAACAGAACAGACAGGGTATAGAAAGGGGCAGCCATGCCGAAGGCATATGAGCAGGCTGGGGTATCGGTAGAGGCCGGATACGAACTGATCGACAGGATCCGCTCCCACACGGCCAGAACGCGTAGGCCGGGTGCCGGCGATATCGGCGGCTTCGGCGGCGACTTCGACCTGTCTGCGCTCAATTACCGCCACCCAGTCCTGGTTTCAGGCACTGACGGCGTGGGCACCAAACTGATGGTGGCCCGGGAAGCCGGCCGTCATGACACCATCGGTCAGGACTGCGTGGCCATGTGTGTCAATGACATCATCGCCCAGGGGGCCGAGCCGCTGATCTTTCTGGACTACATCGCCTGCGGGCACAACGACCCGGCTCTGCTGGAGCAGGTGGTCAAGGGTGTGGCCGACGGCTGCGTTCAGGCTGGGGCTGCCCTGGTAGGCGGGGAGACCGCCGAGATGCCCGACATGTACCAGCCCGACGAATACGATCTGGCCGGATTCACCGTGGGTGTGGTCGAACGGGAGTCCCTGGTGGACGGTTCGGCCATCAAGGAAGGCGACCAGCTGATCGGTCTGCCCTCCTCGGGTGTCCACTCCAACGGTTTCTCCCTGATCCGTCAGGTCCTGCTGGATCAGGGGGGCATGAAGCTGGAGGATCGGCCCTACCAGCTTGATGGACGGACTCTGGGAGAGGAACTGCTGACCCCCACCCGTATCTATGTCAAAGCCCTACGTCCGCTCTTCGCCTCGGGCCTGCTCAGGGGCGCAGCACACATCACTGGCGGTGGCTTTGTGGAGAAGGTGCCGCGAATCCTGCCCGAGGGACTGGCCGCCAGCTTCAACCTGAATGCCTGGAAGGTGCCGCCCATCTTCACCATGATCGAAGAGATGGGCAGGGTCGACCATTTGGAGATGTACAACATCTTCAACATGGGCATTGGGATGGTTCTGGTGGTTTCTCCTGACCAGCTGGACCAGGCCCGTGCAGTCCTGGATGAGGAGCAGGAACCCTACGCTCTGATCGGACAGGTGACAGATGCTCAAAACGGCCAGCAGGTCATCCTTAACGACAACGGTCGTCAGTAATAGCGAGAGGAGCCCATCATGGCGGACAAGGTACTGGTCATCGGGTCGGGAGCCAGAGAGCACGTTATCGCCACCACCCTGCTGTCCAGACCAGGAGTGGATCGGGTCTGGTGCGCCCCGGGCAACCCGGGTATGGAGCCGGACGGCATCAGCCTGCTGCAGGAGGATTCCTCGCAGCCGGAAAAACTGATCGCTGCAATACGCGAGCTTGGAATCGACTGGGTCTTCGTCGGACCCGAGGCTCCTTTGACGGCTGGATTGGTCGACGAACTGCAGGCTGCCGGCATTCCAGCCTTTGGACCTACCAAGGCTGCGGCCCGCATCGAGGGATCCAAGGGCTTTGCCAAGGACCTGATGCGCAGGCATGGGATTCCTACCGCTGACTATGCGGTCTTTCATGACTTGGACAGTGCCAAGTCCTATGTGCACTCGCACGGCGCCCCGGTCGTCATTAAAGCTGATGGGCTGGCAGCCGGCAAGGGTGTGACGGTGGCCGCTGACCTTGACCAGGCCATACAGGCCCTGGATGACATCTTCATCGATCATAAGTTCGGACAGGCTGGAGCCCAGGTGGTCATCGAGGATCAGCTGGTGGGTCAGGAGTGCTCGCTCATGTGTTTCGTCAGGGGCGAGCAGTTCTGGCCCATGCCCCTGTCACAAGACCACAAGCCCGCCTATGACGGGGATCGGGGTCCCAACACCGGCGGCATGGGGGCTTACTCCCCTCTGCCGCAGTTCGGTCCAGAACTGACCCAAAAGGCCTTGGACACCATCGTGGCCCCCACCGTCCGGGCCCTGGCCCAGGAAGGCAGTCCCTTCACCGGTGTCCTCTACACGGGATTGATGGTCACTGACAAAGGCCCTCAGGTCGTCGAATTCAATGCGCGACTGGGCGACCCGGAGACCGAGGTGGTGCTGCCCGCCCTGACCAGCGACCTGGGCACAGCCGTCCGTGCGCTGATGGAGGGCGGAGAGCCACAATTCACCTGGGACGAATCCCACAGCCGTTTGGGGGTGGTCCTGGCAGCCCAGGGCTATCCCGGCAATCCCAAGACCGGCGTGCCCGTACCCTTGATCGCCCCGGAGCAGGACCTCAAAGCCTACTATGCCGGAGTGTCCGGCTCAGCCTCAACTGGTCTGACGTCCTCCTCCGGAAGGACCGCACTGGTGGTGGCCCGAGGCGACGACCTGGCTCAGGCAGCCCACCGTGTATATGACCGGCTGGACGGATTGTCGATGCCGGGCCTCTTCTATCGGCACGACATCGGCCACCGCGGTCTGGAGGCCTAATTAGCTGAGCTGGTCGTGCTCTCGCTGTCCTTATCCTGGGTTTTCTCCTCGAGGCGGGCTTGCTTCTTGGCCTCTTCCTTGGCCTGACGCTCCATTTCGGCCTTCTGCCGGGCGGCATCCGAGCGGCGGGTAGGCGTGGTGTTGAAGCCAGTCCCCTGCAGGTAGTGCTTGCCGGCCATGATGTCGTACTGGATCAGCTTGTAGTCGTTCAGGAGCTGTCGGGTGGCCTTGTCGAAGTCTCGGGCATTCATGGGCTGGCCCTGGGCATTCAGATAGTTGGTCTGCCCTGCCGGTATTCTGTTCCAGTCCTGGATCTGGTTGGCCACCGGAGGCTCGATAGCGCTGATCTTGTCATGTAGCTCGGTTAGAAAGGCCGTAAAGGGCGAGACCTTGGCATCCATGTGCTCGGCCGCCTGGGCCTGGAAGAAGTTGGGCGAGGAATAGGCACTGTTGCTTACCTGCGTTCCCGAAGCATTCGAAGCTTTGTTAGACCAGATAAAGTAATCGGTCAGATGCAGGGCCAAAGAGTTGCGCTCGTCCCAGCTCGCCGTGCCATAGATGCCAGGCAGGTGATCCCCGTAAAAGACCACGGTGACCGGCTTGCTCTGGGAGTCCAGGCTGTTCAGAAAATCGGCGGTAGCCTGATCGCTCAGGCTGACCCCCTTGGCGTAGGTACGTATGGATTGCATCTCATCGTCGCCCAAGGGCCTGTTGGGGTCGGATGAACTGACCGAGAAGCCGTTGTTGTCATACCAGTCGTTGTAGGGCATGTGATTCTGCATGGTGATGACCTCGACGAACTGGTTGCCCCTGTCGTCGCCCATCTGCTCCAAGGCGGATTCGTAGGCGGAGCGATCCCCCACATACTGACTGCGGTCGATGCGGTCCTGGTGGGCTATCTGGTCAGGGCCTGTCAGTGAGTAGAAGTGCGAGAAGCCGAACTTCTTGTAGTTCTCGGCCCTGGAATACATGGAGGATTCATAAGGATGGAAGGCCAGGGATCTGGATGGCGTCCCCCAAGCCTGATTGACCGTGGGTATCCAGTTCAGGTGAGGGATAACCTGCTGATAGGGGGAGGTCAGCGAGGGATCGAAGTTGGCCATGGACAGGCCGGTCATGGCCTGGAACTCCAGATTGGCCGTTCCCCCGCCATAACCGGAGGAGAGCATGAGCCCGCTGGTGGTCCCCTCCTTGATGGATCTGATATGAGGCATGGGGTCCTGGTTGAGCGCGACGCCCGGCACCCGTGTGGGATCCGAGAACGACTCGGAGAGAATGTAGACCAGGCTCGACTCATTCATATAGGACTTGCGGTCATGATTGATGCGGTCCGCCGAAAGCTGGTAACGGTGGGCCAGAGACTGCATGGTGGCGCGGCTGTATCCTGCGGGCTGGTCCATGACCTTGGGTCGCAGCTGCCGGGAGAAAGATACAAAAACGCCGTTGCGCTGGGCGTCATAGACCGAGTCCCACATGGAGGGTTTGTCGCCCATGAACTGTGAGAAACGGTAGGCGGGACTGCCGTAGGTGCCCACAGTGGACATGAACACCGCCACCACCAGAACCGGCACCAGAACACCCGCCGTACGGAGTCCCGCGCCCAGGGGCTTGTTGCCGGTGGCTACCGGACGACCGCGACGGGCATCCATCCGTGTCACCACCCAGCAGAGCACGCCGAGGACGATCAGGGCCACGACACCCAGCCCGATCATGATCAGGGACCGGGCCGGCAGGAAGGAGACCAGGTTGGCCGCATCAGCATGGAGGAAATCCAGATCCGAGGGCAGGATGGCCTCGTAGCGGGCGCGCACCTTGAAGCGCTCGATGATCGCAATGACCGCGCAGATGGCCAGAATCAGGCCTGATGCTGCCCAGAAGCGATTGGTCAGGTAGGCCAGCGCCAGGTAGACCAGACCCACAGCCAGCATGTTGAGCACCAGGACAAACCGACGCTGGGTCCACATGGCCGAGATGAAGCCCCAGAAGCCGATCAGCGGGTTGGACAGCTCTACGCGGGAACTGTTCAGGGAGACCCCCCACTGCAGGATGCCCACTGACAGGAAGTCAACCAGGATGAAGGCAAGCAGGTAGACCCACCCGCGTACCTGAAGACGTCCGGTCATGTTCTGCATCCAGGATGTCCACCGGCCGGGCTGACGCTTACGATCCTTCACCGCATACTCCTGACTTTGGCGACTAGGCCCACTGGGCCTTTACCGATACCTGTGCCATTGTTCCCATCAAGGACGACAAGCCCCTTGAAAACACCCTTTAGCGAACAAAGAGAACCAATGGAATCATCATGCCTTGGCCCCCGGCACCTGTTGGACCAGGGCGCTGATCCAATCCTCCAGGTTCCGGTACTTATCGGGGCGCTGCTCGCTGACCTCGAAGACCGGAACATGCGACTTGTGAGCCTCAGCAGCCAGCTCCTTGGAGGTTCGATTGACTTCTTGGGTGTTAAGGACCAACATGTCCAAGCGTCCGGATGCCAGCAGATGACGGAAGGCCACCAGGTCTTCAGGCGAGGGCTCGCTCTCGTTGGCGGCCGCCCGCAGGTACCCCTCTGGGGTCAGATCCTCCATGCCCAGATCATGGCAAAGATAGTAGGCTGCCGATTCCGTGGCCGCGTAGTGCCGTCCCTGGGTCTGTTTGCGCGTATCGGCAATCAGATTGTCCAGCCGGGCCTGTCGATCTTGCCAGTCCTGGTAGGCCTTATCAAAATCGGCATCACGGCCTGGGCGCAGCTGCCGGTATGCCTCATGCACGGCCTTGGCTGCTGCCCTCCTGTCCTGGGAGGAGAACCAGAGATGGGGGTTGTCGCCGGTCTTGCGCCCTGATGCCTTGGATACGTCCACCAGCTTGGCCTGCCCTGTTTCCGCGGCCTTGGCAGCCCAGTCGTCGATGCCGGCCCCGTTGACGATGACCAGGTCTGCACGACTGATTCGGGCGATGTCAGCCGTTGTCGGCTCATAGTCATGGGCGTCAGTCGAGGTGTTGCTCAGAATGGTATCCACACGGGCCTGGTCGCCGCCCAGATCCACGGCCAGGGACTGCCATTGGTTGATGCTGGCCACCACCTGCAGAGGGCCGGGTCCTTTGGACGACGAGGACGATTCGCTCTTTCCGCAACCTGCCAGACAGGTCAGCAGGGTCAGTCCGACCAGAAGGGCGGCGACCAAGGTACGAGTCCGGCGGAGGCATAGGCTGCTGGCTTGCATGAATAGGGAGTTCCTTTCTGGCGACGGCACGGGACGGACCTGCCGCCAGGTCCACCGACCGTTACTGAGATTGATTATCAATAAATCTACCATAGACGAACCCATGACCGGAAACTGTAGAGGCGGCCTTGGCGAGAATGCGAGAATGAATGACTGTTCAAATGGCAGCCGTGCGACCGGACACTCCCTATACTGAACTGCGGATGTATTTTGGTTGGAAGGAATGGCATGGGTGCATGGCTGGCAAGGGTTCATCTGACCCAGGGGTGGCTACCTGCGTCAATATTTTCGCTGACAGCCCTGGCCCTGATCGTGCTGGCACTGACCGGACTGACGCACGGACGCTGGCGGACTCTGCTGCGTCAAGTGGCCATTGCCCTAGGCATAGGAGCCTTGGGACTGTTGGCCACCTGGCTGGTCTCCGACGTCTTTATGCTCTTCGGCGTCTCCCTGGGCTGGATGGTCATCATCAGCGTGGCCTTGGGATTTCTCGCAGTTGGGTTTGCTGTCTGCATCCTGATCACTGCACGTGGCTGGCGACGGATTCTGGCCGCCCTGACCGTCCTGCTCTGTCTGCTGTCCACCGGGCTTCGTGTGGATATCATCTACGGGGAGTTCACCACTCTGGGGTCCCTGTTCAGCGTCTCCCTCTACCCCGACTACAGCGACCATAAGGCAGCCAGACCGGCCATGAGCGTAGCCCAGTGGCGATCCTTGGCCTCACGGGGCGAGCTGCCCTCGCACCCCAGCGTCGGCCGCTCCTATAGCATGCGCATCCCCAACAGCCGCTCCCGATTCGCAGCACGGCCAGCTGATATCTACCTGCCGCCCGCCGCCTTGAGCGACAAACCGCCCGCGCTGCCTGTGTTCGTTCTTCTAGCCGGTCAGCCCGGAAGCCCCGACCGCCTCTTCACTGCCGGAGCCATTCCAGCCATGATGGATGCCTACGCCGCCCAGCACGACGGCCTGGCACCAGTGGTGATCTCCCCCGACCAGAACGGTTCATCCTCTCACAACAGTCTTTGCGTGGACTCACCCGTGTATGGGAAGGCCGAAACCTACCTGAGCAGTGATGTTCCCGCCTGGATCCGCGCTGAACTGCCCGTCGCCAACCAACCCCAGCAATGGGCCATTGGCGGATTCTCCCAGGGCGGGACCTGTTCCACACAGCTTGGGGCACGGCATCCCAAGGTCTACGGCAACATGCTCCCAGCAGACGGAGAGCTGGAACCGACCCAGGGTCGGCAGGAGCAGATGATCCGCGACTACTTCGACGGCGACAGGAAGCGCTTCCTGGCCCAGGTACCGGCCAGGGCCATGCTGGAGCGGGCACCATCCCACCAGCTTCTGTTTACCGCGGCCGGGTCCAATGATAAGGAGTCCCAGCACAACATGATGGTCATTGCCAAGGCCGCCAACCGGGCAGGCATGAAGGTGCGGGCCGTCATCACCCAGGGGTCGGGCCATGACTGGCATACCGTCAAGACCGCTTGGAAACCCGGACTGGAGTGGGTGGGCGAAGCCATGGGACTAGGGCCTATGTCCCGACCAATTGAAGATTTTCCGAACATTATCGAAACACACATCGGTTGAACCGCCGACAGGTCAGAGCGTCCAAACCGATAAGCAGAAAGAGCCGCCGCAATCATGGAGACAACACATAAGGGATCCGGACTGATGGAGCCTTCGGCCAAGACCGTGCTTCTGGGGGACCTGACCCGGTGGGTCAGACGTCACGCTCTTGCACTGGCTTTCAGCCTTGCACTGGTCCTGCTCAACCTGATTAGCTGGCTACTGATCTGGCTGCTGCGCATCCCCGGCAGGACACGGCTGGGCATGCCGCTGTCCGACCTGATCATTCACCAGGTTCCTCATCCGGTCCACAGCCAAGGTCGTCCCTCGTTACTGGTTCAGTTCGCACGGCTGCTGGTATCCTTGGTCATCACTCCTGGCCCCTTGCAACTGGTCATAGATGTGGCCCTGGTCTTGGTCATGCTGTGCATCGCCGAGACCCGGCTGGGCCGCAGGCGCACCGTGTTGGCGGCGGTCATCAGCGCCATAGGCGGCGCGGCTGTCGGGCTGATCATCTGCACCCTGATCAATGCCCTCCAGGACCACTGGGGCTGGTTCATCCGAGTGCCCATGACGCTCAGCCCCATCATCCTGGTGGTCGGATCCCTGATGGCCTCCATCCCCTTCAGCGACTTCCTCTGGCGGCGCAGGATCGCCACCATAGGCTACACGGCCTTGATATTGATAGTGCTGTATACCGGTAACCCCGGCTACTATTGCGCCCTGGCGGCAGCACTGATCGGCCACTTGACCGGCCACCTCTGGCACGGACCGGTCCAGGACGCCAACCCGCACGGCCATAGCGGCTCCTATGAAACCCGCCACCTACTGGGAGCCATTTCCACGGTTCTGGCTCTTGGCCCCCTAGTCACCGTCTCCTCCAGGATCCGTGCGGGATTCTTCACCCCGCTGGGCATGTTCCTGGGTTCGGACCCCGGCGGTAGCGCTGCCCTGTCACGATGCCTGGCCGAGAACAACCAGGCCAGCTGCTATGCCCAGTATGGTCTGGTCGCCGGCCGAGCACCCACCGGCGTCTCGTCCCTGATCATGCCCACCCTGGTACTGCTGGTGGTGGCTTGGGGTATTTACCATGGCCGCCGGGTTGCCGCTGTCACGAGTCTGGTCCTCAACACCCTGACCATCGTCCTGGCCGTGCTCTATTTCCTGGTCTTCCCCCTGACCATCGGCGATGGCCTGTCGCGGGTCATCCACCACGGTGCCCTGCCCTCCCTGCTGATCATCACCCTGCCGCCGCTGATTCTCAACTGGTTCCTGGCACGCAACCTGCGCATCTTCCTAGTGCGAACCAAGACCTCGCGTCTACAGGTGGGCTGGGCAGCCATTGTCCTGGCCTTCCTGGCCACGGCCATGGGTTATCTGGCCTTCACTGCCGCAAGCCCTGGATCCTTCCACCCCTGGCCCACCACCGGCAGGGCACTCTCCCAGCTGCCCGAACTCTACCTGCCCAATGGAGTGGCCTCACGCTTCCGCCCAGCCCTGACACCGCGCACACCCACCGGGATCATCGTCAGCCACGGGGTTGGACTGATCTTCTGGCTGGTGGTCCTGCTGGTTCTGCTCTCCTGGATGCGCAGCTCGGTCATCCAGAACGGCAGCGAGCGCCAGGAGGCCGATCTGCTGGTCGAGTACGGGGGCGAGAGCATGTCCTTCATGACCACCTGGGAGGGCAACAGCTACTGGTTCTCTGACAGCGGCCGCTCAGCCATTGCCTACCGGCTCCTGCACGGCATAGCCCTGACCACCACTGGTCCATTCGGCGACCCTGACGAGTATGCAGACGACCTGGACGAATTCACCCGTTTCTGCAACGCCCACTCCTGGTCACCGGTCTTCTACAGCGTCCACAAGCCTCAGCGCGATCTACTTGCCTCTCGTGGCTGGTCCACCCTGACAGTCGGCTCGGAGATGGTGGTCACCCCCAGTCTTTGGCAGACCAAGGGCAAGAAGTGGCAGGACATTCGCACAGCCATCAACAAGGCCAAACGCGACAAGATCACCGACGTGTTGACCACATTCAACGATGCCTCATGGGATGTCCAGTCGCAGATCGTGGACATCTCCGAGCAGTGGGCCGAGCTCAAGGCCCTGCCCGAGATGAAGTTCACCCTGGGCGGCCTGGATGAGCTGAGGGACCCGCGCATGGCCATCCTCTACGCCGTGGACGACCAAGGCAAGGTGTTGGCCGTGACCAGCTGGATGCCCACCTACCGCCAGGGCCTGGTAATTGGATGGACCCTGGACTTCATGCGGCACAGGACCGACAGTCCCAATGGGATCATGGAGTTCCTGATAGCGCGGATGGCCGAGCGACTGCGCGACCAGGGCACAGCGGAATTCATGAGCCTCTCAGCCGCTCCCCTGGCCGGCATGGACAGCAGTGAAGACGATGGGGATGATCAAGGCGAAGATCGGACTGCCTTCCTGCAACATGCCCTGCATCTGGTGGCCGATCTGATGGAGCCAGCCTATGGCTTCCGCTCGCTCTTCTTCTTCAAGAAGAAGTTCCAGCCCAGCGAACACCCGGTCTATATCTGCTACCCCGACCCGGCCCAGCTGGCCCAGATCGGACTGGCCGTAGTCCAGGCCTACCTGCCCAATCTCAAGGCTTCGCAGGCCTGGGATGCCATCAAGACCATCATGCCCAAGGGCCGGGAGGATCACTGACATCCACCTGACCAGAGTGGTCCCGACAGCTGCTGCACAGCCCGTAGACCTCCAAGGTGTGCGAGGAGACTGTAAAGCCATGTTCAGCCGCCACAGCCTTCAGCCAGCCATCATCGGGCGGGCTAATTTCGACGGTCCTGCCACAGCGTTCACAGACTAGATGATGGTGGTGCCTCCGCTGAGCCAGGCAGACTCGGTAGAGGCGGATACCTCCATGCTCAATGCAGTCCAGGCTGCCGGACATATGCAGGGAGCCCAGCTGACGATAGACCGTGGCCAAGCCGATTCGCTGGCCCGAATCCCGAAGAAGCCTGTGCAGCTCCTTGGCTGAGACGAAGTCGTTCTGGGTCTGAAGAACCCTCCAGATGGCGTTCTTCTGCCGCGTCTGACGGCCGACGGATGAGCCAGCGTTCATGATTAGACACACTCCTTGGGCTCCACCAAGCCTACATCCGGATTGCCGGGTCGGATGTGAGGATTCGGTTCAGTCCGGGTCGGACCAGCAGCCTGTGGCCTCCAGGTCCTGGGCTGTCTGCTCCGGATCGTCGGTCAGCACCGTCAGGTGCCCCATCTTGCGGTCGGTGCGCACTTCGGCCTTGCCGTAATCATGCAGGAACCATTCGGGATGCTCACCCAGCAACTTCCTGACCGGAGCCACATGCTGGCCAAGAACATTGACCATGACCGCAGGGCTGAGCAGGCGAGGATTGGGCAGGGGCCACCCGGCGATACCCCGAACATGGGCATCAAACTGATCCATGGAACAGGCCTCGATGGTGTAATGACCGGAGTTATGGGGGCGCGGGGCCAACTCGTTGACCACCAGACCGCCATCGGGCATGACAAAGAGCTCAAGGGCCAAGGTCCCGGCCAGCTTGAAGCCGTCAGCCAGAGTCAGGGCCATGTCACGCGCCCGGTCCGCCATCCCAGGGTCCACCTTTGCAGGTGCCAGAGTCATGTGGAGGATGTTGTGACGGTGCTCGTTGCGGACCATGGGGAAGGTCACGTAATCCTTCCCGTTGCCTGAGACCAGTATGGAGGCCTCGAAGGCAAAATCCACGAACCCCTCCAGCACGGAGGGCGGGAAGTCCCGACCCTTCATCCGCGCCTGCAAGGCCTGCAGATCCTCATTCGTGCGCAAGACCGCCTGGCCGTGACCATCATAGCCGCCGGTTCGTGTCTTGAGCACAGCGGGCATTCCCAGCTCCTTCAGGGCTGCGTCAAGCTGATCAAGGCTGTCAACCTGCCTCCAGGGGGCCGTATCGATGCCATGGCGGTTGATGAAGGTCTTCTCGTGAACGCGGTCCTGAGTGACTCTGAGCAGGTCGGTCCCCTGAGGGATGGCCACACGGTCCCTCACCTGATCCAGTGCGTCGGCATCCACGTTCTCGAATTCGTAGGTGAGTACATCGCTGCGTTCGGCAAGCCGCTTGAGGGCTTCGAGGTCGCCATAGTCGGCCGTCTCCTGAAAATCGGCGACCTGGGCCGCGGGAGCATCGGGCGTGGGATCCAGCACACCGATGCGGAATCCGTGGCAGCGGGCGCTCAGAGCCATCATCCGTCCCAGCTGGCCGCCACCTACGATCCCGATGACGGATCCCGGCTCCAAGTGATCGATTCTTCCCTTGGTTTCCTCAGACAAGCTTGGCATTGGAAGCCTCCACGGATCGGGCCAGCTCGGCACGGTAGTCATCCAGGGCCTGAGCCAGTCTTGGATCATTGATAGAGAGAATCGAAGCCGCCAACAGACCGGCGTTGGTGGCTCCGGATGCGCCTATGGCCGTGGTCGCCACAGGAATGCCGGCAGGCATCTGCACGATGGACAGGAGCGAATCAACCCCGCTCAGTGCATGGGACTTTACTGGCACCCCGATGACCGGCAGCGTTGTCTGAGCCGCCACCATCCCAGGCAGATGGGCTGCTCCTCCAGCCCCGGCAATGATGACCCCTATGCCCTGGCTCCGGGCCTGATGCGCGAACTCCGCCATGCGCCCGGGTGTGCGATGGGCGGAGATGACCTCCTTGGTGTAGACGATGGCGAACCGGTCCAGCATCCGACAGGCTTCCTTCATCGTCTCCCAGTCGCTTGATGACCCCATGATCACTGCGACGCGTGCCCCTTCATGTGTATTGTCAGCCATTGGCCCTCCAATGTTCATGCACATCCGATACTACGCAAGGCCGGGGAGAAGCCGACCAATCGTGACGGTCCTATGGATGTAAGGGCCGGGCCTGGTGAACATAAGGCCTTCAGCGGCTCCAAACCGCTGTCTCAGATTTAGAATCATTGGATTGCATTACGAAAACAGACAGGAGGGTTATGGGCAAGCTTCTGGACAGCATCGACTCACCACAGGATCTGAAGATCCTCTCCCTGGAAAAGCTGGATCGACTGGCCGACGAGATCCGTCAGCTGCTGATCAGCTTCTGTCGACGTCACGGCGGCCACCTGGGCTCCAACCTGGCCACCATCGAGCCCATCATCGCCCTGCACTACGTCTTCGATATGCCTCATGACCACCTGATCTTCGACGTTTCCCATCAGGCCTACACCCACAAGATCCTGACCGGTCGGCGCCGGGCCTACACGGACCCTGAGTCCCAGGAGGATCTTTCCGGATTCACCTCACCCAAGGAGAGCCCCTACGACGACTTTATGCTGGGGCATACCGGCACCTCCATCGGCTTGGCCTGCGGAATGGCTGCCCAGCGGGATGCGACCGGAGGCAGGGCCAACATCATCGCCTTCATCGGGGACGGCTCCCTGAGCAGCGGGCCGGCATTCGAGGGGCTGGACTGGGCTGCAGAACAGGGCGGCAACCTGATCATCGTAGTCAATGACAACGAAATGTCCATCGCTGAAAACCACGGGGGGCTCTACAAGAGCCTGGCGGCCCTGCGTGCCAGTGGGGGACGCAACCCGAACAATCCCTTCCGCGCCCTTGGACTGGACTACCGCTACGTGGAGGAGGGCAACCGAATTGAGGATCTGATCGAGGCTTTCCGTCAGGTCAAAGACACTGACCATCCGGTGGTGGTTCACATCCACACCCGCAAGGGCCTGGGGCTGAGCCAGGGCAGCCAGAGGCAAATCGGCCCAACTTCCCTGCCTGATTTGCCAGCTGAAGGTCCTGTGGAGGCCAACCACTGGCAGGACGGCCTGGACTCTCTGAACCGTCTGCCCAACTCACGGAAGACCTACGGAAGAATGGCCATGCAGGCCCTGGAGGCCAGGTTCCCGCAGGAGCCGGGCCTGACAGTCATCTCCCCCGCTACGCCGCTGTCCAATGGCATCGATCCCGACTTCCGCCAACGGGCCGGAAACCACTACCGGGACGTGGGCATCGCCGAATCCCATGCGATAGCCTATGCCGCGGGCATCGCCAAGGCCGGAGGCACGCCTGTAGTTGCCACCTCAGCCACCTTCTTCCAGAGGGCCTACGACCAGATCGAGCAGGAGATGGCCTTGAACGGCAGTGCGGTGACCCTGCTGGTCTTCTCCACCGGCGTTGCCAAAACCGACGCTACACATTCCGGCACAGCCGACATGGTCATGATGCGAGGCATCCCCGCACTGACCTGCCTGGCTCCGACCAGCGGGGTCGAGTTTTTGGACATGCTGGCCTGGGCCACGGGTCCGGCCCGGCAGCCGGTGGTCATCAGGGTACCCGGCGAGCGCACGCTGGCGACTGAACGCGCAGGCAAGCCGATAGCGCCAGCGACCTCCGATCCCACCTCCGGAGGGCAGCCTTGGGATCGTTACCGCATCCTGCAACAAGGTAGGACAGTGGCCTTGCTGGCTCTCGGCGATGCCCTGCCGCTGGGCCATGACCTTGCTGATTCCTTGGAAAGGTCCACGGGACTGAAGCCCACACTGGTGGATCCTCATCGCTATGACCGCTTGGATAAGCAGACCTTGGACGCCCTGGCCAGCACCCACTCTCTGGTGGTCACCATCGAGGACGGCCAGCTGGACAGCGGCTGGGGACAGGCCGTGGCAGCCTACTACGGGCCTGCTCGAGTCCGCACGCTGTCCTTCGGAGCGGCCAAGGAGTTCAATGATCGGGTACCCCAGGCTACTCTGCTGGAAAGGTATGGTATGACCGTTCCTGCAATGACCCAAGCCATATCGGATGCCCTTGTCGACCGGGCTTCATAGATCTGACCCGCCGGTGGACACAGGCGGGTACAATGAAAGGGTTTGGCCCCGTAGCTCAGCTGGATAGAGCAACTGACTTCTAATCTGTAGGTCGAGAGTTCGAATCTCTCCGGGGTCACCAGGCAAAGCCTTACTCCTGCTTACCTTTCAAGAGACCATACCCCACATCTATTCCATGCGATAAACGTAGACTTGTGTGCCATTTGTGTGCCATAATGCCCAAAAAAGAGGATCAGCGGCGAGTCTTGTATTCTCGCTCCAGGTCTCTGACGGTTTTCTCTGTGGCTCCGTACCTGATGGCGGCCATGTCGGTCCTGATCTGCTGGTGGAGTCCTGCGAGCCGCTTCCTCTCCTGCGGGCTTAGGCCTGGCTGCCGCTCCTGGTCGATGACCTGGTCGAGCCGCTTGTGCAGGAGGATGGTGAGGCGCTCGCGGCGGTCCTCCGGTGCGGGGATATATGAGGGGTGGTTGTCGGGCATCTGGCTGATGTCATCAGGGAGGTACATGCCTTGGATGATAGAGCAACCGGCGTTGGTCATCCGTCAGTGAAACGTGCCATACGGGAAATCGAGGAAGATCTGCACGGCACGATAAGACCAGCGTATCCTGTAAAGCCATATAGATAAAGGGTTAAATATATAATACAGGAATGCTGCTGTCTTTGATCTCGTCGCTGAGCCAACTTGCGCCATTGGGCACTTTCCTGGTTGCTGCATTCGTTGCAGTGTATGGGATCTATCAGTACAACGACGCTTCGCGCCCCAGATTGATAGCCTACGCAGAAACCACGGATATAAACGAAGAGAGCGGAGATGGCAAGATTTGGACCACACCTGCCGTGGTCATCGTGATTACGAACATGGGGAAACTACCCGCCACGGATATCCAGATCGCCATCAATCCTCCGTTCACTTCCGGTATGACCGAATATCCACGGAGGGGGCCACTGGCCGTACTGATGCCGCAAGCCAAGCAGGACCTATACAGACAGTTCTACACTGATCCGGTAGCCGGTGCGAAAGCTCTCACCAAGGAATATCGAATCACTTTCAAATACAAGAAACCCGGCAAAAGATGGCACTACATGCCTGAAACGCAGATCGTCAGGATGGACGACGCATTTTCGGACAGTAGCATCCGCTATAAAACGGGTGGGGTGTCCCCATCTTTAGAACAGGAGATCATGGACATACATGCCCCTTCCCCGATTGCTAAGAAGTAATAAAGAAATCGCCCCCGCTCCGGTCTCCCGGAACAGGGGCGAAATGATAGTGGGTTACTTGCCTGTGGTTGCCTTGGCTTGGCTGACGCCGATGCAGGCTGCTATGAGCAAGCCCAAAGCGTTGAGCGTGGTCACGATCGCGTCCACGTGGGGCAGGCCCAGGACCGGGCCGACCGTGTTGGTGAAGATGGCCAGTGCGGGCAGGACTACCAAGGCGATCCGTTTGAGCGTCTGGTACACCTTGTCGGGTAGCAGGTAGCCGTGATCCTGATCCTCTTGTGTCGTATCGGGCATGATTGTCACCTCCTTAATAGTTGAGGGTTTCACCCGGATAGATGAGGCCCGGGTTGCCGGACCGGTAGCCGTGCAGCCGGCTCTGGGGTATGCCGAGCCTGGCTGCGATGCCGGAGAGCGTGTCGCCAGGCCGCACGGTCACGGACCTGCCGCCGCCATGGCCTCCCCCGGTGGAGAGGCGCTGGCCGGGGTAGATCGTGTACGGTGCCCGGAGCCCGTTGATCCGTGCCACGGTGGGCCAGGAGCCGCCGAAAACGGCGCTGAGACTGTCGCCGGGGCGCACCACGTACACGCCGGAGCCCGTGCCGCCGCCATGGCCTCGCAGCCGTTCGTTGACCACGGCCATGACCTCGTCGTACCGGTTGCCCAGGAGGGCATGCCGTTGCGGGTCGTTGCCGTACTCGCCGCGGATGACCGCAGTGGCGATGCTCGACGCATCGCCTACAGGCGCACCCTGAGCGGGCGTGGGCGACGGGGACACCGGGTTGGGCTGGGTGCCGATGGGTGCGTTGGCATACTTGGCCCATGTTTGTGCATCCCCGTACCACCAGTTGACGTCCACCGCGGTGCCCACGCCGGGCACGTGCCCCGTGGAGGAGTACTGCCAGGCGGCGGCGAACGGCCAGGGGGCCACCGAGTAGGGCGGGGCTCCCGGGTCGCGCAGCCGCTCCCCCGTGTATCCGCGCGGATAGCCGGCCACCCACAGCCCGTAGTCGGCCCCGGCCACGGCACGCCAGTCGCCTGCGCTGATCGTGGACGCGGACATGTAGATGATGGGCTTGGTCCCCCAGTAGGAAGCCACCCGGTCCAACCACCGCTTCGCCCACGCCGTGTTGCCCCGCTGGGATGCGGGCGGCTCCCAGTCCAGGAAGGGGATCACCCCCGCATGCACCAGGCCACGAGCCTGGGCTTGCGCATTGAAGAAGTCAGCCTCAGCCTCCGGGCTGTTGCCCCGCTCTGGGCGCGCGTACCCGTAGGCACCGATGCGCAGGCCCGCGGCCCTGTTGGCCTGAAGCTGGCAGTCGGCTGCCGGGTTCACATAATCCGTGCCCTCGGTGATCTTCGTAATGCTGAAGCTGGCTCCCGAGTCCCTGGCGGCCTGCGCGTTGTAGCAGCCCTGCCAGGACGCATTGTCGAAGCCCGCATCCGCCCAGGCGACTCCAGGCGTGAGCATGGCCAGTACGGCCAGCACCCCGATGCCGATACGAGCGTACCGGGGCTTGGCCCGCGCATGACGCGCATGAGATAAACGCATGCATATCCTCCTAGTTTTTGGCATGAAAAAAGCCGCCCGGACGGGCGGCTGGAAACCTTGCTGATATCAGTCCACAGTGGGCAGGGCCTTGAGCTCCTCGTAGATCTTGGTGCCCGCCCCGTTGCCTCCCAGGCTGTGATAGGCCTGGTAGACGCGGTCAGCCTCCTCCATCACATCCAGGGGGATGCAGCGCAAAGGCACATACTTGGCGTGGATCTCCAGGAGCTCCGCTCTAAGGAGCGTGCGCAGGCCCGCCTCCACGGCCCGGTCGCGGGCCGCCTCCCTCTTATGGCTTTTCAGCAGCCACCCGCATGCGCCGCTGACCAGGGTCAGCAGGCAGGGGATCAGCGTCTGCACCAGATCCGCCACTGCCGGTCACTCCCCCGCCCTACTGGGCATGCCGGGCCGTGCCGGCAGCCTGCGCGGCTCCGCCTGGCACGGTCGGGGCATGCACGTCCTTAGCCTGCTCGGGGGTGGCATGCGCCGGCAATGTCCGGACGGGAGCCTGCTCCTGCGCTGGCATTGCCTGCGAGGCTGGCTCTTGCATGGCCGACGATCCGGCAGTCTGGGCGGAAGAAGGCAAGAGCATCTTGCCCGAGGCACCATAGTGGTAGGAGAGCGCATCCGTCATCCACAGGACGTTGAAGCGGATGGTTTCCACCCCGATTCGGCTCCCCAAAATATAGACCTGCTCGCCGATTAAGTCTGTGCGCATGACCTCGATGCGGAGAGGGCTTGTTCCGTTGAAAGTCCAGACGCCGGAGGAGTAGACGTCGTATGTGGGCTTGCAGGAGAGGGGTATCTTGATCCAGTATATCGTCAGAGAGTCTCGGCTGGACGCCGTTTCCGCCGGATCCAGCGAGTAGAACCCCTCGAGCTGGACTATGGTCCCGTGCCGGGTGATGGTAGCATAATCGCTGGCGTGGACCAGATGCGCAGTCGCAGGCGGCCTGAAGCAGTATTTTTCTTCATCCCCGCCGGCCCGCCGGCCGATCTGCGTCCTGGCTGCCCCGTCGTCCATCCAGGTGCCCTGGTACAGGCCGGCCTCGTCTACGACCACCAGGATGCACGGCGTGCAGGGGGCTGGCGCGGTCTCGCTGTCCACCGTGTAGGCGGGCAGCCGGCCGTCCAGGAGCGTCTTGCTCAGGTCCCCGATGCCTGTCTCCATGTGGCGGAGGCGCTCTGCCGAGATCGGCGTCTGCCCCTCCTCGCCGTTGGACCACTCCTGCTGCACGTACGGCTGCAGGCCTGTGGCCGTGCTGGTGCCGGTAGTAGTGCTGGTGTCGCTCATGATGCGTCCTCCTGTGTCGTGTCGATGACCGGGGCGGCGAGCCGGTAGCCGACCCAAAGCCCATGGTCCATGTGTCTGATCCCGGTGATGATGCGCCGCCCGTCCGGCTGCAGGCCCACCCTGCCCGGCCAGGCGTGCAGGCCCGGCCAGGCGGCCGGCCCCGGATACAAGGGGTTGGTCGGCTTGGACGACTCCACCAGCCAGACATGCCCCTCCCTTGGCTTGACCGGCGGCTCCGGGCCCAGGCTCAGCCCCTGGGCCGAGTCGATCCAGGAGCTGGCCCTGCGCGCCGCATCCTCCGCGGCCGACGCCTCCCCGGCCGCCCGGTCAGCCGACAGGCGCGCCTCGTCATGCAGGGCCTGCGCCTGCCCGCGTATCCGCTCCGCATCATCCCGGAAAGCCTTGGTGTCATGGCGCAGCCGCACCATCGGATCGGGGATCCCCAGATCCACCTTGTCGATGATCTCGTCAGTCAATGCAGCCTCCTTAGTCCGTCAGCGCCCAATGCCCATAGGCGACGAGCACGTGCTCCCCGTCCGGGCCGGACGCGTCCACCCTCCAGTCCCCCGACAGCCTGGACGCCCACGCCGCGCCCGTGAAAGCCTCGTAGGGAATGTCCACCAGCGCATAGCCGTCGTCCGTGGTCGTGCACGCCAGCCGACAGGCCACGCTTCCGTCAGGCAGGCTCATGCTCCAGGCCGCGGTCCATGCGCTCAGGTCCACGCCCGCATAGCCGCGCCCGTCGCGCCGGTCCCGCACCCAGCGGACCGCCAGATGCTCGTCCGAACCCCGATGCAGGAGCACATCCCCCCTGCCTACGCTCATGCTCACCACCGGCATCTCAAACCTCCTTGTAATCCACGCGCATGCTCAAAACCACCCGGTTATCAGGCCCCCGGTAGGCGCTGTCATCCGGGCAGCAAGCCTCCAAGGTCACCGACGCGCCCTGCGCCGCCTCCACATCCACACCCATCGCGATCAGCCGCTCCCCCGACAGGTCCAAAGCAGGCACCCCGCCCGTCAAGCTCCCCGACACCAGGTCAGGGCCCGCATACGCGGCCACCCCCAAGGCGGCAGCCACCCCGTCCACGCTGATCCTCAAACGCAGCGCCTGCCCCCTGCTCGACACCGCCACGCCCTGCGCCGACACGTGCAACAAGGCACGGCCCCAGCCTGGCGCGTAGGGCACCTGGATGGCGGCGATCCGGCTCCAGGAGGAGCCCGCCTGCCATCTGTAAACCTGTTTGGACACGACTTTGCCGGCGTATCGGGGCCTGGACGGCCACGAACCGGATGAGCCTCCGCTGGAGGACCCCCATACGGCTGCGGCGGTCTGCCGGATCTCCGTGCCTGTAGGCCTGTTGGCCTCGCGGGTTTCGCGCGCCTGCTTTTTAGCGGCGCGCGCCTGGTTGACGACCGGATCGGATATGCCCGGCATGTACTTGCGGACCGTCACCTGCACCGGCGTGGACCCGTCATTGGCTTGCGGCATCGTCATCATCTCCTCGCTGGGAGCATTGCAGGCTGAGCCAGTCGTCGTCGCTGCTGCCGTCGATGTCCGTGACCTTGAGCTTGAGGGTCTGCTCGCCCATATAGTCGTCCTCGATGCGCAGGTCCGCCCAGTCGCCCACATGCACGTCGTAGTCGATGCTGGCCTTGACCTTGATGGTCTCCTGCGGGGATGCGCCCACGGTCAGATCAGCCATGGCGTAGTCCTGCAGGGAGGCCAGGTCGCCGTCCGTGCTGTGCCCGGTGTCCGCATACTGCAGGAGCGGCCCGTCCGTAGCGATCCACCGGCGGGCCATGACAGTCTTGTCGTCCTCCTTGCCGCCGGTGATATACGCCTGCGTGCACATGGCCGACCCGGACGCGTCCACCCCCTCCAGATAGACGCGCTGGCCCGGCGCGGCAGAGCTCCACCGCCACCGGTGGTCGACGATCTCGGTCTGGGCGCGCAGCTTGTAGGCCATGGACCCGTCCTTGAGCAGGGTCGGGTCGAAACGCACCTCCGGGCCATGCTGCAGGCCGATGATGTCCTGGATCCGGTCGGATATGTAAGCCATGTCCCACGCGTAGTAGTCACGGTAGTAGGTACCGCCCTCAGGCTTGGGCAGGATGATGGGCAGGGGCGACCAGAGCATGGCCTCCTGGACCAGGCCGCGCACGATGTCAGGATAGGACCCGGCCACATGCAGCACGTAGTCGCCCGGATCATCGTCCTCGCCTGTCTTGACCACCCCGTCCCGCCAGTCTGAGGCGAGCCGGGAATTGAGAGCCAGCCGTTTGGTCAGCAGGGTCATGCCCCCGCCGGCGCTCAAAGACATCCTCCGGCTCTTGGCATCCCAGCTGATGTCAGTGAGCGGACCGGCGTGCAGGATCCTCGACCCGTCGGACACGGCCAGGATCACCGACCAGGGGCGCAGCCGATCATGCAGCCTCAGGCCCATGGACATGCGGGTGGCGTCCACCTCCACGCTCAGCGATCCGTCCTCATTGATCGAATCCGACCATCGGGCCGACGAGTAGGGCAGCCGCATCACATGCCGGCCGGTGACCGAGTCAAACACCTGCGCTTGCAAAGGGTCGGTCATGGGTCACCTCCAGGCAGGGCGGAACGTGAGGATCAGCCGTGCCCCGAGGCTGACCGTGTACTGCACGATGCTGGACCCGGGCGGAAGGCGGAAGGCCTGGTCTCGCACCAAGTCGCCGGCGCTGGGCATCATGTCCCGGAAATCAAGGTCCAGGCCGTCGGCCTCGCCAGCCCAGACGACCTGACGGCCCCCCTGGGAGAGGGACAGCTGCCGTACCGGGCCCTCCACGCGCGCATGCGGCCATGCCGGCAGCGTCCCCGGGTTTGCCGCGGACAGATCCCCGGCAGGATCCGGCTGGCAGACGATCAGACGCCCGTACTTGAGCGGGTCCGGGCAGGTGACGATCAGGCTGAAACTGACCGCCTGGCCCCAGAAGACCATGGTCGTGGCCGGGTCGGCGGACAGGTAGCCGGAGCACTGCCGCATCCCCGACGGGTCCGTCACCGTGACGGTCAGAGTCCGGGTCATCAGGTCGCACACCCGGTCCCTGACCATGGATGCAGCCAGGCTGTCCAGGGTCTTGACCAGGCAGCGGATGGTCAGCACCCGGCTGCCCACCGTCAGCCGGGACGGCATGTACGCGCCGTCCGACTGGGGGATGTCTGCCGGCGACTCCCTGGGGGCCGGCGTGCCATCCCAGCCGTCCATCCCCTCCAAGCCCCACACCTCCCCCTTCCGGGAGAGCAGCTGGTAGCGGGTGAAGCCATCGAAGCGCAGGCTGTCCACATCGCTCTGCACGGTGACACTCGTCACGACAAGCCTCCCACCTTGATATTCGCCATCCGCGTCCGCTCGGCGATGTACGCGCCCAAAGCCTGCTTGTCGCGCACATCCAGGGCATTGACGTTGACCGTGATCTGCACTTGCTTTTCCGTCGGCGCATCAGCCGGCGACGGCTTGCTGAAGAGCGCCCGCTGCTGGTCGCCGGTCAGCACCAGCTCCGGATCCCGGGTCTGGTTGCTGACCAGGGTCGTGCCGGGAGCCAGGTAGCCGCCCTTGTCGTACAGGCTGGGCACGATGCCACCCTCTGCATACCCGCCAGGCCGGTCCAGGGCCGACAGGCTCCCATACCGGTGCAGCGCGTAATTCAGGCCAGCGTAAATGTTGGCCAGCGGGTCCGTGATCGGCCGACCGGCGAAAGGCCCTGCATAGGCCGCGAAAGTGCCGGGGATGGTCTGCATCAGCCCCTGCGACGGCATGCCGGCCTTGGCGTTGCTGTCCCAGTTGTTGATCGCGTTCGGGTTCCCGCCGCTCTCCTGGTTCATCCTCCGGAGCACCGTGTCGGTCCAGCTGTCAGGCTGGCCCAGCATGTGCAGGGCCTGCACCACCAGGGGACGCCAGCGTTGCACGCCAGCGCCCCCATTGCCGCCGGGAGCCGGCGAGCCGGAGGATGCCGCCGAGGCGAACAGGCTGGCCGCCATGCTTTTGACCTTGTCGACCAGCGCCTGCATGGTCTTGATCGGCAGCTGGGCGATCATCCGCCCCCAGTCGCCTGCGCCGATGCCGCCCAGCAGCTGCTTGACCGGGTCCACGATCAGCCGGGAGATGGTCCCCCCAGGGTCGCTCATGAAATCGCCGATGCTCTTGGCCGCGTCGGACAGCCAATGCTCCGCATTCTGGACGATGCCGCCCAGATCGAAGCGGGGCACAATCCCGCCCGATGCGAAGCCCATGTCAGCCCGCACGGCCGCAGGGCCTGCCTGGCGGGCCAGGCGGTTCCAGCGGTAGACGTTGTCCGCGCCTACGGCGCGCACCCATTCGGGCACCATCCAGGCTTCGCCGGGCGAGGTCATCGCCAGGATCGTATCCTGGCCCGGCGCATACCCCGGGTTGATGCCGCCCTCCGCGAAATGTGCGTCAGGCAGATTCAGGTGCAATCCGACAGCGCCGGCCACCTTGTTCCATACAGCCTGGATGCCGTTGGTGTACACGGTGTCGACCACCCAGCGGACCGGCTTGGCCGCCGCATCTTTGATCTGGTCCCAGGAGCGTCCGATCCAGTCCTTGGTCGTCTCGAAAGCCTGCCCGATGGCATGGATGCCGTTCTTGAAAGGCTCGAAAACATTGGCGCTGATCCAATTCCACGCGTCCCGGCATTTGGTCACGATCCAGTCCCAGACGGGGCGGATGTAGTCGTCGTAGAGGCTCTTCCAGGCAAGTCCGATAGTCTTGGAAACCTCGCGGAAGGGGGTGACCACATGCCGAAAGATCCAGTTCCACGAGTCACGGAACTTTGCCACTATCCAGTCCCATACGGGGCGGATATGCTGCTGATAAAAGCCGTTCCAGGCATCGCCCAGCGCATTGACACCCGATTTGAAGGGTTCGAGCACATGCGCGCTGATCCAGTTCCAAGCCGTGCCCATGGCTTGCCTGATGCCGTCGAAGGCAGGCTGGATGACCTTGTGCCACAGGTCCTCCACCGGCTTCTTGAGCAGGTTGAAGGCCACCACCCAGGGTGTGAGGAACACCGTCAGGACGAAGGTGATGAGGAATTTGAACGCCTGGCTGATCCCATGCACGACAGTTTTGAGCACGTTCACAGCGCCCTTGGCAACGCCGGTGACCTTGGACCATGCGGTTTTGAAGAAGTTCACGAACGGGCCGGAGAAGAACTGGCCCAGTTTTTGGCCCATCTGCTTGATCTCGCCCACCTGCTCGTCCACGAAGTCGTGGAAGGGTTTGATGTTGTCGTAGGCGGTCTTGAAAGCGGATACCACCAGCATGATCCCGGTGACGATCCAGCCGATTGGGTTGCTCTTGGTGAAACCTTGCAGGAGGAAGTCGAAGGCTACCTTGGTGAGCTTCACTGCCTTTGCGGCCAAATTGGCTCCCAAAACGACTGCCGTGAAGCCTCCGCCGACAGCTAGCAGCACCTTGGTGAGCGTTTTGTGCCTGTCAGTAAAGGACTTGACGGCCATTGCCCCGTCTGTGAGCCCCTTCATGCTGCCGGTGATGGCGGGCAGGAACTTGGACGCGAGCGTGATGCGGGAGGTCTCCAGCACCTGGTTGAAGCGTTCGGTCTGCACGCGGGCGGTGTTCTGCGTCTCCTTCCACGTGGAAATGTCCTTGCCGTTCTGCTTGGCGGCGTCGCTGATGCCCTTCACGTTGTTGGCGAAGGTTCTCGTGCTGCCGCCGGAGAGCATCAGGGCGGTGTTCATGCCGGTGGCCCCGCCCATGATCTTTTTCAGGGCCTCGGTGTAGGTCTGCGCCTGGGGGCTGCCTTGCTTGAGCTGGTCGTTGAAGCCCTTGCTTGTGGAGTACATCTGTTGCCACTGGCGCACGAGGGCGGCCTGCTGGTCAGGGAGCGCTTTCAGCCCTTGCCGGTAGTCGTTAAGTGTCACGGACCCGTCCATGACGCCCTTGGCGAGCTCTTTGGCCTTGCCGGTGAGCTTGCCGAACATGGTGGCCGCGTCTTCAGCAGCAAATTTTGATTGGTTGAAAGCGTTGAGCAGGATGGTCCCGGATGGGCCCATGTGTTTGAGGATGGTTTCGGACAGGTAGCTGATCGTGCCGGTCAAGCCGCGTTTGCCCAGGTTCTGGGCCACGTCCACGCTGCTGATGCCGAACTGCTGCATCTCCTTGATGGCCACGGAGTTCGGGGCCTGGAGGGCGCGGATCGTGTTGGCCAGCTCCTGGGTGGACTCCTGCGCGCTGGTGCCGTGCGAGGTCAGGGTAGCCTCGGCTCCGCCGACCTCGGCGAAGCTGATGCCGGCCGCCGAGGCGACCGGGAGGACCGTGGACAGGGAGCCGGCGAACTCCTGCATGCTGGTCTTCGCGGCACCGCTGGCGGCTACCAGCTGGTTGGTGACGCTGGAGGCCTTGCCGGTGGGGATGTTGTAGGAGCGCATGATGGAGGTCAGGGCGTTGGTCATGACCCCCAGGTCGACCTGCTCGTCGGTGGCTCCTTGGGCTGCTGCTTTGAGGACCTTGAGCCCGTTGGCCCCGCGGATCTGGGCCTTCTCCATGGTGTACATGCCTTCGGCGAGCTGGCTGGTGCTGATGCCGGTCTGCACCGCTATGTCCTTGATGCCCTCCTCCACGCCATGCAGGTTCTTGGTGGACTCGCCTCCGGCGGTGACCAGGAGGTTCATCTGCTTCTGAAAGCCTTCGGCTGCGTCGGCGCTGGATTTCATCCACTGGGCGATGCCGACAGCCCCCAGGCCGACGCCCAGCAGGCTGAGGCTGGTCCTGGCCTTGTCCCAGACGCCTTTGAGCTTGCTGGACTTGCTGCCGACCCCTTCCAGGGACTGGCCGAAGTTGGCCCACTTGGGGGGTTGCTCGTCGGCTGTTTTGGCGAGCTCTTTGTTGGCCTTTGCCAGCTGTTCGGTGGTCGTCTTGCTCTGCTTGTGGGCGGCTGCGATGGCTTTTTCGGAGCGTTCCACCTGGTCGTCGGCCTGACGTGCTTTGCCCCGGGCAGCCGTGAGCTGCGCTTCGGCCTTCAAGGCTTGGGAGGAGCCTTCCCCGTATTTTTTTACTTGCTCGGACAGGCGCTTTTCGGCGGCCTCCTGGTTTTTGGCGGCTACGGCGGCACGGTCGCGGGCTTTGGAGATGTCCCGGGTGGCGTCCTCCACGGCGCGCTTGGCTTTGGCTTCGGCATCCTTGAGGGTGTCGACCTGGGCTTTGAGCACGTCGGTCTTGGAGGCGGCCGCCATGGACTGCGACCAGGCTTTCCCGGAGGCTGCGCCGGCCTGCTTGGCGGCGTCCGTTGTTCCCGTCAGCAGGAGTTTGGCGAAATTCGCGAGATTGGGGAGGACGTCCATCCACACCGAGTTCACGCCGGCCATGTTCAGCCTCCTGGGATGATGCGGGACGCCAGGGCGTCCAGTTCTGTTTTCGTCTGCCCGTCGAGGTCGTCTTCGGGCCGATGGTGCTTGTCCTTCTCCTGCTGGTCCCTGGCGATGGCCAGGGAGAGCGGGTTGAAGGGTTTGAGCCCGCGCACAAGGACAGCGAGGGCTCTCAGGGTGATGTCTCCGCGCCAGTACTCCGCGATCGGGTCACGGGGGCTGTACTGCTCGCACAGGGCGGCTTCCAGCTCCTCCGGGTGGCCGTCAGCGTCGAGGAGGTCTAGCGCCGTGTAGGGACCCCTTCAGGTGTTGCGGCCTCCATCTGCTCGCTGATCTCGTTGAGCAGCAGCATCACGTCGGACACCTGCCCGTCGTCCTTGATGAAGTCATCCCACTGGTCGCCGAGCACGGCCTTGACCATGTCGATGTCGGTGGTGGCGGCGGTGACCGCCTCCTTGGTCTTGTTGGACTGGAGCAGTGGGTGCTCGATGTGGTAGACGCGCGCATCCTTGCCGTCCTTGACGGTGAAGTCGATCGTGTCGGTGACCCCGTGGTGGGTCTCCTTGTACTTCTGACGGATCGCGTGGAGGGAATACTGTGTGGACATTGATGCTCCTTAGATATGTTTTGTGTGGGTTAGCGGTCAGGCGGCGGTTTTGGCGCTGGAGGCCTTGTCGTACTGCTTGCCGGTCCTCTCGTCGGTCAAAACGTCGAAGGTGAAGCCGAGGTCCTCGGTGTCGGCGCGGTCCAGGGTCCGGTCGCCGAAGCCGCTGATGGTCGCCTTGTAGGCGAATTCCACCCGGTAGACGGCGTCTGCGCCCACCCCGTCCTGGGCGATCAGGTAGATGCGGTAAAGGGGCAGCTGGCTGAGCCCGTGCTCCGTGTAGGACCAGGTCTTGGAGTCCTTGCTTTCCGGCCATGAGGCGACCGGCAGTCCGGCCCTTAAAGCCTCCGTGTAAGCGTTCGCCTCGCCGAAGGTGACGTCGATCTGGCGTGTGGAGGAGCTCAAGTCGGAGCGGACAGGCTCAAGGTCCTGCAGCATGGTCGTGTCGTCGGTCTTGACGCTGCGCTTTTCCACCACGCCCTTGGTGGTCACGTAGCCTAACTGCTTGTACCCGTCAGGCAGCTGGCGTGGCAGCCCGTCGGGACCGAAGAACTGTTCCGGCGCTGGAGTCGAATAGTCGGCGATGGCGATGATCATCGTGGCGTGCTTGCGCACGTTGCCGGGATTGTTCTGCATGTACTGCTGCACGTCGGCGATGGTCGCCGTCTGTGCAGGCGCGGCAGGGGTCGTCGGGGTGTTAGGCGCAGTAGTGGTCGTCGGGGTTCCGGTCTTGGCCCCCTCGTCCTTGGTGCCGTCGGACAGGCTGGAGGTGGTGCTGTCGGTCATATGATGCTCCTTTTGCATATGCACAAAAGGCCACCCCATCCGGAGTGGCCTGAAAAATGGATTGTTTTAGTTGGGTTCAGCCGCTCATGGGCCTCATGACGAGGCTGAAAGTGGCGGTGCAGCGCAGGATGGCCGGGTCGCCGAAAGGCACGTCAGCAAAAGCGCTGCCTGAGATGTCGTCCACGTATCCGTATTTGTTGCCGTTGCCGGCCAGGGAGGCCATGCACGAGTCCATGGTCTGGATCAGCAGGTTCATGCCAGTCCAGGACTTGGCGAGCAGGTCGATGTCCACGCTCACGGAGCGTTCCACCGGGCCCATCGAGCCGGACGGGCTCAAGCTTGTCTTGATCAGAGGCAAGGCCGTTTTCAGATGCTTGGCATCGGGCAGGACCGTATACGGGCGGTATTTGGTCTTGTCGGTGATCCACTGGTTGACCAGCTGCAGGTGCTGAGGCCATTTGACAGGGTTCATGGTCGGCCTCCTCAAAGCTGCGATGCTGCGCGGCGGAAAAAGTCATGCCGCGGGTAACGCAGGGAGCCGTGCTCCTGCTCTGAGGCGTGCTCGCTGCCGGCGATCACCCTCGCGTAGGGGCGTTTGATGCCGGTGGGCGACTTGGTGCCCGGCCTGGTGCCCGTCTCTATCCTCAAAGAGTCCGCGAACTCGTCGCAGCCCTCCTGGTAGGCGAGCCTCTGGCAGATGGGAAGGAGCCTGGCGGCGATGTCGTTCAGGCCTTGGCGCACGGCCGGGCTTTCCAGGATGTTTTTCTCAAGCCATTGTTCATCTACATTGGCTCCGCTGCTCATCGATGATCCTCCATCATGTACAGCTCGCTGTGCGAGCCGAGCCCGTCGGCCGGCGTGTACTCCTGTACGGCGCTGGCCAGCCGGTAGTTGTGCCCATCCCATTCGATGGTGTCGTCCCCGTCGACCAGGTCGGAGAGGATGATGCCCTGCGGGCCGATGACCCGCCATCTGCCGAGGATGATGTCCTGCTCGAAGAGCACATCGCCAGCATGGGTGACGGGCTGCACGCTGCACCCCGTCACCGTGCGGGTCGTGGTGTTCTCCTGCGGCTGGCCGTCCACGTCCGGCTCGCCCATGGTGCGGCGGATGATGGTGATCGCATCCCCGTGCAGGCCTGTCATAGGATGCCTCCGATCCGGTATTTGGCGATGGCTGCGCTCCATGCGGCGCTGGTGCCCACGGATTGGGCGACGCTGTACGTGCGGGACTCCTCGCCGGTGGTCCAGGAGGCCAGCCCGGGCATGACCTGGTAGATGGCCGCAGCCTGTTCCAGGACCACGTCGGCCACGTCCCCGGGGATGGGGTCGTACCCGTGCGTGTAGGTTGCCTTGATGCTCCTCCACCCCTCCACGGGGTCGGGGAAGCGGAGCAGCCCATCCGCCGACCATTCGGGGGTGACCGTCCGGCCGTGGCATTGGACATCCTTCACATCCTGGACGGGGTAGACGGGGAGACGTACGGTCCTCCCCCCGGTCCCGTCCAGGGTGATGGTGTCCGTGGCCTTGCGGATGGGGTTGCGGCACTGGCCGGTGAACCGGTCGGAGGCAAGCCGCAAGCACAGCGCCAGCTTGGGGTCGTCGGGCTTGCAGCCGAGGCGCTGCGCCAGATCGTCCGGCGAGGCCAAGGGGGCCTGCGGGTCCTGTCCATCGCTCATGCCTGCCTCCTTCTGCCGGCTACTTGGCTGCAGGAGTGGTGCCGGCGATGGTGGCCACGGCGATCCGCTTGGGTTCGCGGATCATGAGCATGTCCTCCTCCTCGGCGCGCACGTAAGTGAGGTTGTGCCGGGCGTCGTCCTCGTTCTGGTTGAAGGCGAGGATGGACAGCGGGGTCTTGCGCAGCAGCTGCACCGAGTGGAAGTCGCCGACCAGGGCCTTGCCCTGGGGGACGATGCTGGACGTGATCCTGGGCACGCCGAACAAAGTGAAGGGTCCTGTCGCGAAGGGCGCGTTGGACAGGTACCGGTCGTTCTTGTCCTGCATGAGGTTGAGCGCCTCGTTGTCGACGGGGTTCAGGACGATGGCCTGGATGCTGATGCCGGGCACCAGCTGCTGGAGCTGGGTGATGGCGTGGGACACGGTGTGCACGATGTCCTTGTCGTAGGCGACGGACAGGGTGCCTGGCGTGTTCAGGATGCCGGTGGGCTGGTCGGACCCGCCGGTCCCGTTGAGGACCATGTTCTCCTTGTAGGAGTCCAGGTTGCGGGTGAGGACCGTGTCGATCAGGGAGCTGATGATCCCGTCGTCGGCCAGCTCCTGGTTGGTGACCTTCACGCCGTCGGCGAGGGTGAAAGCGTGCGCCTCCGCCACGTTCGTGGACAAAGTGCTCAGGGGTTTCAGGTCGCCTTCCTTGACCTTGGCGGCGTTGTTGGTGACGGCTACCAGCTGGCGGTACTGCACGTATGAGCTGGAGGTGGTGCCCATGCTGATCAGGGAGAGGAAAGTGTTGGGCTGCGGGTAGGTCAGGTCAGTGTATCCGGGCAGCATCTGCGGGACGATGGCACCGGGCAGCGCGGTGGACAGGGGTGCCGTGTCGGCCTTGACATGCAACTGGCGGGCGGTGATGTTCACCGGCGTGCCATGCGGCTGGTCGGCTTTGAAGGCCTCGTACGCCTTGGACCTGACGAACGCCTCGCCGTAGGACTTGGCGGCGGTCTCCGGCTTGGGCTCGACCGGCGAGGCGGCCTTCCCCTCCTCCTTGGGCCCGGCAAGCGCCTTGAAGGCGGCCTGGGCCTCGTCGGCATTCCTGATCTGCTCACGCAGGCCGTCGGCCTTCTTCTTCAAGTCGAGGATCGTGGTGTTCTCCTCGTCGGTGAAGTCGCGCTTCTCGTCCTGCGCCTTCGTCGCCAGCGTGTTGGCCTGGGCGAGGACGTCCTTGAGTTGGTCTTTGAGACTCATAGTGTTCCTTCCATGAGGTTGATCTCGTTTCCCGTTGCCCAGGCGGTCAGTTCGGGCACTGTGCAGGCTTTCGCGGCCTGTTCCGCGTCATCCTGCCGCTCCCCGCCCGCCTGAGCGGATCGGGAGGCAAGTTCTTCCTGTACGGTCCTGCGCACCAGCTCCTGCAGCCCCTCATCAGGCTGTTCTTGCTCCGTGCTCTCGATGGGGTCGTCGGCCCCTTCCTTGTCCGGCCCTTCCTCCGCGCCGTCCATGCCGGGCGGGGCAGCCTTCGTAGAGAGGAGCATGGTCGCAGGGTTGGCACCCTTCAGGCATGGGCCGAGTTCGATCAGGTCGACCTTGCCGACCTGGATGATGGTCCTGCCGTCAGGTCCGTCCACGACGTTGAAGTCGGACTCCTCGCCGGCGTATGAGAATTCCTTGACCCTGCGGTCCTTGAGGAGTTTGAAGACCTGCACGGCGGTGGGGTTGCTCATGTCCAGCTGGGCGGTCACCTCGAGCCCCTGCGTGGTCTCCTTGGCTTCCAGCACCTCGCCGATGTGGGCCATCGGGTCGCCCCACTGGTGGGACCAGACCACGGGTATGGGGTCCCCTTTGGCCTGCCATGCGGCCAGGGTCTCGCGGAAAGCGCCAGGCATGACCACCTCGTCGAGGCTGTCGACGTTGCCGAAGACGCTCACCAGGGCCGTGAACTGGCCCTTGCCGAGGCTGCCTTCGTCGCCCACGCTCTTCAATGTGGCGCTGGCGGCTCTTTCCATGGTGTGCGGTTTCATTCGCTGCCTCCGATGTTCTGCGACCCCGAATCGGTCGGGTCGGCCTGCGTCCCGCCGCCCCGCCTCGTGTTCAGCAGGTCGAGGATCTTGTCGTATTCGGGTCCGAGTGAGGGGTGTCCCAGCTCCTTGCGGCCTTCGTTGATGCTCATGTAGGGTCCGCCGACGGCCTTCTGCAGGATCTCGGCCTGCTCCTGGAAGCTGCCGCGCAGGGCCGCGTTGAGGTCGAACTCCACGTATTCGCGCGGGTCGTCGGCCACCAGGGGGACGATCTGCGCGTTGAAGGCCTGCTCCAGCTGCGTGAAGATGGGCCCGAGGGTCTCCTTGTACAGGGAGTCGCGGAACGCTTGGGTGGAGGAATAGTTGGCCTCCCTGGCCCCGACCATCTCGGGCGGCACATGGTAGGCTGACGCCACCTCGATGTCGGCGAGGGTGCGCCCCTCGACCTCCTGCGCGTCCTTGGGGCTGAACGCCTCGACCTTCTCCCAGTGGATGCCCTGCAGGACCGGCGAACGGCCCTCCTTGCCGCCATGCTCCAAATAGTCCGAAATGTCCTCTTCCAGGCGTTTCTGCGCTTCGGGCTTCAACGGCTCCATATCGGCGTCCATGGCGAAGATGCCAGGGATGCGGGCCCCGTTCCTCCAGATGGCCTGACGCCATTTGACCGACTGCGCATACTCGCGCAGCGTCTGGCCGAGCGTCTGCATGGGGCTGACACCATTGGCGCTGCCGTACCCCTTGTCCCACAGGACGCCGTCCAGGCCTATCGTGGTGCTGCCGGCGTCCGCCGTGGACAGCTGGATGCCGTGCACGTCCTCGTAGCCGGTCCAGGTGAACCGCCAGGTGTAGGCGGGCAGCCGGTACAGCTCCCACCCGCTTCTGGACGTGGCGGAGGGCAGAAGCTTGACGGCGAACCGGTCGTAGACGAGCATGTCGCAGATCACGTCGAACCAGAACCGGTAGGCCCCGTGGTACACGGTGGGGTATTTGACCAGGTCGTAGAGGGGTCCCGTGCTGACCACGGGCCTGTCGTTGTCCCCGTCTCGCCGGTACACCTTCATCGGTATCCTGGCCGCGTTCCTTGCGATGAACTCCACGGTCTTGCGCACGGAAGGCTGGGTGGCGAACACGCTCATGGCCTCCGTGTTCGCCGACAGGGGCATGCCGGGGTCGACCACGTACCACCTGCCCCGCACGGTGCCGGACTGGAAGCCCTGGACGGACTTTTCGACGTGCTTATGCCGGTCAAATGGCCAGATCATGCCGTCCTCCTTATGCGTACAGCCCGTGCGAGGCGTAGGGGTTGGGTTTCACGCTCTTCCTGCGGGTCATGGCCTCGGAGAGCGCGTCGCAGATAGCCGCCACCCCGTCGATCTTGTCCCGGGAGTCATGCTTGTTCGGCTGCACGTTGCCGTTCTCGTCGCTTTTCACGGCCAGGTTGTCCACGTTCCACCGCAGGACCGGGTTGCCGCCGTGCTGGAAGAGCGGATGCTCCTCGGAGCCGGTCAGGAGAAGCCGCTGCAGCTCCTTGAGCACCGGGCTCAAGGTCTTGAACCCCTGCCTGACCGGTGTCAGACGGTCCACGGACAGGCCCTGCTCCTCCAGGTCGTTGACCACCTGGGTGGCGTTCCACGGGTCATAACCGATGGTCTGGATCTCATAAGCCTCCAGGTCGGCGCGGATCTGCTGCTCGATGTACGAGTAGTCGGTCACGTCGCCAGGCGTGGGCACCAGGTAGCCGTCACGCACCCACACGCTGGCATTGCCGGAGGTCCTGCGGTCCAGGTCGTCCACCACCGCCTCTGGGCACCAGAAACGCATCCGGCAGGCGTACCCCTCCCCCTCCGGGAAGAGCAGGCACCATGCCGTCAAGTCGGACACGGACCCCAGGTCCCACCCCCCATAGCATTCCCTGCCCGCGAGTGCCTGTTCGTCGACCTTGCCGGCGTTGCGGTCCCAGGCTTTCAAGGTCAAAAACCTGGTCTCCTGCTTGGTGCGGATGCCCAGGTGGAGGCGAAGGTAGTTGGCCAGTTCGGCGGGCGAGTTCTTCGCCCTCCTTGCCGCCTCCTGCAGGTAGTCGGCGGACGGGGACACTCCGTAGCCGGGGTTGGCTTTCATCTGCGTTTCCACCGCGAAAGGGTCGTCGTCCTCGTCAGCGCCCCAGACGACCCCGTACCAGGACTGGTCCTTGATGGTTCCGGCGGCGAGCTGCTCCACATAGTGGCGGGTCTCGTCGTAGATGGTGCCTGACTTGCCCGCATCAGGAGTAGTGATCCTCACGCCCAGCGGCTGGGTGCGCGAGCCTCGCCCCGTCTCCAGGGTGCGCACCAGGTCCGGGGTCTTGTACACGTGCAGCTCGTCGCAGATGAAACAGTGCAGGTTCATGCCGTGGGCCGCATCGGCGGCGGAGCTGATGACCTCCATGTAGCTGCCGGAAGCCATGTGCACGATGCGCTTCTGATGCGCTTTCATCACGCCCTTCAAAGCCGGGGTTTTTTCGACCAGCTGCTTGACCGGCTGGAAGACAAAACCAGCCTGATGCTCGGTGGACGCGGCGCACACCACCTGAGCGCCCTCCTCCCCGTCGGCCCCCAGCATGTACACGGCGATCCCGCCCGAGAGGGTGGACTTGCCGTTCTTCCTGGGCACGTCCACATACAGGTCATGGATGATGCGCACCGTCTGCCCGTCGGAATTCTCACGCACCCAGCCGAACACCGGGGCCAGGATCCATGCGATCTGCCAGGACGCGGGGTCCAAGTGCCGGCCGGCCCATTTGCCTTGCGTGTGCCGGAGCACGTGGAAGGACATGAGCACCCGGTCGACCCGCACAGGGTCGAAGTAGGCTCCCTCCTCGTTGCGCGGTTCGGCGGTCTTGATCTTCGGGGTCTGCCACTGCTCGGGGAGGCTGATCCCACGGGAGAGCATGTACCATGCGACCTCCGGCGACAGCTTCAAACGCCGGAGGTCGTCATCCGAAGGCATCTCGAAGTCATCGGAGAGCCTGTAGGGGTCAGGCAGGCATGGCGAAAGGGTTCGCTTCCTGGTCGCCATCATCATCACCCAATCCCGCTATGTCCCCTTCCGCCGCAGGGTTCAGCCCGAAGTCACGGGCGAACGTATGGATGTCGGAACGGGCCGCCTTCAACGCGCTCACCGCAGGATGGGGCTTGGGCACCCCGCTGTCGGTCACCACCGAAAGGCCACCGTTCGCCTGCAGCTCCTTGACCGCCTCGCGCATCTGCCAGACCGCCGTGCAATAGGCCTCGAGGCTCGGGCCGTCGACCTTCTTGAGTATCCCCAGCCGGTCCAAAGCGTCGACCACCTGCTTCCAGGTGCTTTTAGCGGCGCTCGGCATGTAGGAGGGCATCTTCGGCCGCTCGCGAGCAAACTCAGGAGCCTGCCCGACCTTCCGTCCGCCCGAATCACGGTCCTCTCCCCTGCCATTGATCAATCTGAGCTTCACCGGAGTTGGTGATGGTCCTCTGCGGCCCATGATCCCTCCAATCAGGCCAAAACAGGCTAAAAACGAAAACGAAAACCTGAGACGCGAAAATCCGAGTTTCGGCGGCGCGGATGGCCGTGGACTTTGTCCATGATTCAGACCCCCTACCCCTGTGGGTGGTCACTGGTCGAGCTGGTCGAAGATCCTTGCCGCTAATCCGGGACCATGGTCGGCCCCGTGCCGTTTGCGCCTACTGCTGATGGTCTTGGCGTGGTGACAGTCGTGGCACAGGCTTTGCAGGTTGGCGAGGTCGTAGAGGCTGCCGCCGTCGGCTATCTCCCAGATGTGGTCGACTTCGGTGGCCGGCTTGCCGCATCTGACGCACCGGTGTCGGTCACGGTCGAGGGCGAGGGCCCTGGCCTGTCTCCATGCGGTGGGGTCGGTCCGTCTGGTGTGGGCTGATGGCGTGCTCCATGCCGGCCTTTGATGGTCGGCGCATCTGCCGTCCTTGACGGCTTTGGCTGTGCAGCCTTGCCTGGTGCAGCGTCCTTGTGGCCTGGTGGGCATCAGAGCAGCTCGATGCCGAGGGTCTGCAACGCGTTGAGGTATTCGTCCTCGTACATGCGTAGCGGCCATGCTTTGAGCGCGTCCTCGCGTGTGACCTGCATGCCTTGGCCTTGCATGGTGTCTGCTATTCGGGTGAGCTGGTGCGCGATGGCGTGCAGGTCGCCCGCCTGTTTACGCTCTTGGGGTTGTCTGGCCATGTTGTGCTTGATGTTGTTTCCCCGCATGATTCCAGCCTTTCTCGGCGTGTCGCACTACTATACTTTAATAGCTGTGCTATAGTAGTAATTGTTAACGGAAAGGAGGTGATTCCATGGAGTTCAAGGATTGGGCGACGCTCTTCATGACGGCGGTCGGCAACCTGGTCTCGGCGTTCAGCGCCTACATCGCATACCGGGCATGGCACGACAGCCGCAAAAAGTAGAGCAGGGTTCCGGCCAGCGATAGGGGCCGGAACCCCGTCCCATCCATCATACAGGCTCCATGAGCATCATGAGGAAGCTATCCATCACATTCGGCGTGCTGTCGGCCGCCTTCGCCGCCCTGACGGTCGCGCTCGCACAGGTGAGTCGCTTCGGCTACCTGATGGCCATCGCCGCCGGCCTGTTCGGTCTGGCTGCCGGACTGCTGGGAGACAGACAGTGAGAACATACCTGTCGTTCACCCAGGTGGCCCAGCGGCTCGGCATCACCACAGGGGCGCTGGGCGGCCTGCACCTGCCCGACCCGGACGTGCTGATAGGCAGGACCCGGGGTTGGAGCGAGAAGACCATCGACGCGTGGAACGCCGCCAGGCCTGGCCGAGGAGTCGGCGGCGGCAGGCCGCGCAAAACGTAGGTTGCCCGGCTCGCGTCCATGCGAAGAAGAGTAAGTTTTGGCGTGGCCGGGCAAGTGGAATACGGGCAATAGGTTCAGCCGTATACAGATGATACTTAAAAGGGTAAGCAAATGTACAACTTGATTATCAGCATTAGTGGGAAAATTGAAGACATTAGTTTATATCGAATGCTTGAATATACTGACCCCAAAATAAAGGAACAGTTCAAAACAACAGAGGGTGCGATAGATTTCCCTAAGCTTGATAAACTACCCACGCTTTTAGTCGAGGAATTTGATAGCGCTTCAGACGCTCCGGTCCACGTAGGCTACCTAAACCCTAATAATCGCAATGAGATTGTTCAGTCAAGTCAGTTCCCTGAATTCCCAGCAAGCCTTCTTTATCAACATATGCTACGGTTCGGCATTGATTCCGGTAGTTGGGAGAACAAGCGTACACATTGGGCTGTGAAGAATATTGATTTGTTTAATACAGTAAGAGAGATTCTTAACTTGAAGCAAGAGGATCAGCAACCAGTCGATGTCAAATCAGCTAAGAAGACCCTCTCCACACATGCTGACGAATTAGATAATGATTGCATTGCGATTATGATGCCTTTTAAAGATTTTGACGATACTTTGGAAGTAATTAGACGCGTATGCAAAGAATCAGGGTTCCAAGCCAAGCGTGTTGACGATAACTACGGTCCAGCTAGCATTCCCGATGAGATTCATAAGTTAATACGGAATTCCGCATACGTAATCGCAGATATGAGTGGTTTAAATGCAAATGTTTGCTATGAGGTTGGTTATGCAGCTGCATTGGAAAAGCCGACAATTTTAATAACTAGCACACCAAGCGAAAAAACTCCCTTCGATATAGCACACATGAGAAGAATCGAATATCTAAAGAACGGGGAGGGATTAGAGGCACTTCAGGACAAACTCTCAAAAGCTGTCAATTCACTCAAAAAGCCTCGATAATGACAAGGGCCGGACATCTCTGCCCGACCCTTACACTAAAAATCAACTATAACATATAGTAGCGGCAAAGCCGGATATGTCAAGCCGCGCTCGCTGGTGTGTCTTTCTCGATCATGGCAATGATGTCCCCGACCCGGTACACGTCGAGCCCTTGGCTGCCTTCCTGTCGGCTGATGTAGCCTTTCTGCGCCCAGTACCGAATGGTGCGTGCGCTGACCTTGTACCCGCATTGGGTGAGCAGTTGCGCTATCTCGCCTGACGTGCCTTCCTGGTAGGAGTCCATGAGCCAGTCTCGCTGGGTCTTCCGGGTCTCCGCCAGGTCGTTCAATTGGCCGCATTGCGGGCAGATGGCGTATTGGGACTTGTCGAGCACCCAGAGGATGGCGCTGCATGCCTGGCACCAGCCCCCGCGACGCTTCTCAGACTCCCAGTCGAAGATGCGCTTGACCGAGTCCGCAGCCTGGCGCATCTGCTTTTGGATGGCCGGAGCGGACCGGTTGCGGGCGAGCGAGGGCACGCCTTCCAGGAGCAGGGACCTGCCGGTCTGCCTGGGTGTTCCTGCCGGCACGAGGGCGGTGTAGAACTGGCGGAAGTACTGGTAGTATCCCCATGCGTCCTCCCTGAGCGGGTCGGGGTTGGTGGCTCGTGGACCGATGCTGCCTTTGGCGAGTTGCTTGGGTCCGGGCCTGGCCTGCCTGGTGGCGACCTGGTAGAGGTCGTCCATCCGGTCGCACATGTAGCCGAGGTCGGCTGCGAGGACCCGCTGGCAGTCCTTGCAGATCCGCTCCCCGTCAGCCATTGCAGCCCCGTCGTTCGGGCATTCACTTGCCACTGCCGCTCCTTTCGATGGTGATCTTGTCGGCAAACACGGTCAGCTGGAGTCTCGGGACGGGCATCTCGTTGACGGGCGGGAGTATCTTGACCGACCCGTTCTCCACGCAGTTGCTCAAATCCACGCCGTTGATGGACACCCCGTCTCTTCTGACGTGGATGTCTGCTCCATGCCATTCGCTCATCGTGTGGGCTCCTTTCGGGTTGTTTCCGAGATGCCTTTGAAGAACTCGTTGACCCCGTTGATCAGGATGCCGAGGTTCCGTCCTTCGGACAGCCAGTGCTGGTAGTAGTCTTCCTCCCAGCCGAACATGGCTCGGCTGATTGCGGCTCGGCTGTCCTCGCATGGGGCGACATGCTGGTATTCGGTCTTGGTTCGCCTGTTCTCTGCTGGCCTGCTGATATTCATCGTTTTCCTTCCCTGATCACCCATTTGAGGATGGCTTTGGGTTTCTGCGTAATTGTCCTGATGACTGCCTGGACTGCGTACGCCAAGCGCCTTATTGCAAATTTGACGATCCCTTGTGAGTGGTCCTTCTCTTGATCCCAATCGATCAGAATGCCCGCGAAGAGCATCATGAACGCCAAGACCACTAACGTGAGTATATTTTCCGCGAATTCACTCAAAATTCTGGTCCTCCTTGGCTTTCAACCATTCCTGGACTCCCTTTTCAGGGAAAACAAACTTGTTATACCCGAGCTTGATGGCTTTCGGACCTTTGCCTCTGCGCCTCCACTCACCCAGCGTGCGGGGTGAGATACGGAGCGCGGCAGCCACTTCCTTGACGGTCATCATGGCCGGTTCTTCGGGTTTCTTGTCGTTCAAAATTCTGGTCCTTCCTGGCGTGCTGCTTCCTTGGCGATCGTCGTGCGCATGGCTTGGATGACCGCCTGCGGGTAACCGTATTGGCGGCGTATCTGCTCATCGTCTGCTCCCTCGCGGATCGCCTGCAGGGCCTTGGCCTGCCGTGTGGCGCGAGTCATGCTTCCTCCTCAAGTGCTTTACGATTGGCGACCCCGAGGTCTTCAGTGAGGGCAGTGAATTGGCTTTGGAGCACCCCACACTCATGCGTCATGGACGTGCTGCCGACATGCTCGTAATGGACCTTGGCTTCGTTGACAAGCTCAATGGCCTCGAAGAACCTCTTCCCAGCTTCGGTGAGCTTGTATTGGGCCGCCCATGCCTCCTTGTTCTTCCGTGTCGCGCTCATAGCTCGTCCAACAGTTGGCATATAACACACGCGAGTCCGATGATGAGGCAGATTGCGATGCCGATGAGACCGTATGAGACGATATTCCATCCCGCGTTGTGCGTGATCTGCACCAATACGAGGAACAGTATCGTCAGCGCCAGGAACACGGCCAGATCGATTAGTTTGCTCATTACGTATCCGACGTAGTTCATGCTTCCTCCTTCGGGTCGGGCCCAACGGACCGGTTGTATTCGTCGTCTAGATGCCAGTGTTTCGGGCAGTAGTCCTTTCCGTCGTCCGTGTGCAGCCATTCGCCGCCATTGTCTGGGTCCGCGAACATGATCACGGCACTGTCGTAGCTCTCCCAGCAGCTGTATATGTCATCCTGCGCAATCTCTTCGCATTCAGGCCAGTCGCAGGCCAAGGTGTGCATGGGGATTATCCTGTCACTCATGCTTCCTCCTTCAGCGCGTTTTCGATCCTGTCCGCCGCCTGCTGTGGCGTGTGCCCGTCCCAAGCGGGGGCCTTGCCGACCTCTGGGCAGTCGAACAGGCCCCAGTACTTGTCCTCGTAGTGGTTGCTCACCTGGCCCGTGGGCAGCCGCGCGGAGACGATGAACCATCCGCCCCCGAAGCAGGGTTCACCGTCGGAATGCCGGCGTGACTTGACGACCGGGTAGCCGGCCTGCTGCCATGCCCTGACGGCCCAGGCGTGGTAGATCATCCGATACCGGTACAGCTCGTCGAACGTGTGGTAGCCGTCGCTGATCTGTCCTGTAATGTCGCTCATAGCAGCCTCCTTGTCTTCTCCCACTGCTTGAACAGTTGTTCGGCTTCTCGCCTCATAGCCTCCATATGCTCTTCTTTGGGGCCTTCCTCACGTTTTCCCGTCTCGCCCTCACTCCGACTAGGGTCAGGGTCCGAACAGCCGTCAGGAACCTGTTTCTCGCCTTCGGTGTTGTCGAGGATGAACTGGGCCAGTCTGCGGGCCGCCCTGATGCTGTTGTGCATCTGCAAAGACCCGGCATCGCAGCTCACCATCCAGCACATCCGCCCGTCATCCCTTTCCTCCCCCTGCTTGGGTTCGTGCCCTGCGTGGTCGAGAAGCCATATGCCTATCCTCCTTGCCATGACCGGGCTGAGGGTCTTGCCGACGAAGTCGCGTCCCTCGCTGAGGGTGAGACGGATGCCGCCATCCACCTCGACCAGGGACATCTCACGTATGCCGTAGCCATCGCGGATGCCGAGATCGTACCTGTCCTCGGATCGCTGCTCTTCGGGCGGCCATTCGGACCAATCATCGGGCCCTTTAAACCCGCTCATGCTGCCTCCTTGGTTTCTTTCGCCCACCGTGCGTACTCGTCACAGCAGGGCTTCTTCATCCGCTCGCACTTGTCGCACACCACCGCGTCGCATAGCGGGCATTTCGAGTGAAACTTGTCGGGCTTAAGCGGCCCACGGCAGATAGAGCATTTACTGGGGTACACATCGGCATACTGTTGCTCCGTGCGGCCCCTGTACCGGTACGAAGTGATCGAAGGATCCCAGTCGACCGTGTACTCGAATTTTCGCCCGCAATGAGAGCACTTCTGCGAGTAGGGACCATCACCATGCAGATCCGTCGACTCAAATGGGTCACAACCCCCGCAGTACGGGCAGACGATTTTGTCGCCCCCGTAAACCCACTTCTCGCCTCTGTAATTCATGCTGCTCCTCCGATCATGTCTTCCAATCGCATGTCTCCTGCTTTCGCCTGCCCGTGGCCGATGAAATGCCGGACGGGCCTGCGCTTGGGCTTCGGCTTGGGTGCCTCGATGATCAGCCGCTGTGAAGCCTCCACCGCGAGGGCGTGGGCCTGGTCGAGACTCCTGCCCTCGCCTATGGCCTTGATAAGCCTGCGCCGGTAGGTGATCGCATGATCCGAGTCAATGCCCGCCCGGTCCATGAGCTCGCCTATCAGCGCGTTCTCCGGGATTCTGGTCTTGCGGATGGCACGGATGCCTGCGTTCACGTCGCCCACCTGCATCCACCTGCCCTTGTTGTTGCCCGCGTAGAAAGCAGTCACAGCGTCAATAGCGTCCGTTAGCGTGTAGTCGGGCCGGAGTGCTTCAGCGAACGCCCTCACCTGAAGCGGGCTGGGCACCGCGTTCCCGTGATAGGCCCCGATCCTTGCGAGGATCGTCTGCGCATCCCGTTCCAGGACCGCACCCTGCGGGCTTTTCCAATACTCTTCGGTTCTCATGCCGCCAGCTCCTTCCTGCCGGTCAGCTCCTGCCCGCGTCTCAGGGCCTCTTCAGCCCGTTGCGCGTAGGCCTTGGTCTGCTCCATCTGCGCCTGCTCGTTCTGCTGGGCACGACTCATGCCCGACGACGACGCGGGCGCTCTCGGCCTGGGTTTGTTCTTCCAGCCGCCGTCATGCAACCACTTGGCTGCTGCCGGAATGTACCTGGGATCCCTGTGCTCGTCACGAAGCATCTGAGCCCCCTGAAGGAGAGCAACCAGGCTTACGCGCCTACGGCGCACCCTGCGGAACTCGCGGACTGCGGCATCCTCGTAATCGTGATTCGGGTAGAGCGACCAGAACTGGGTGAACTCGACGGTGGGCTCCGATGATGGTTCCCGGATCTGCCGTTCGTCGCTCTCAACCCCCGAAGGGGGTTTAGGGGATATATCTACGTTAGTAGATATATAAGGTACGGGTACGGGTACGGGGTTCGTTTTTGCTTCATGTTTTGCTTCAGCATTTGCTTTAGCATTTGCTTCAGCATTTGCTTCGCGTTTGCTTCGCCTCGACTTGCCCGACTTGATGCCGCCGAGCTTCCCAGCCTTGGAACGACGGGCTTTCTTGGCCTCGACTTCTTCCCGTGGAGGGTTGTAATCCAGAAAGTCGTGAATCTGCCAGTGGTCGCCCTGATCTTCCCACAGACCCGCCGCGACGAGTTCTTCCGCGAGTTTTTCCGAAGCATCAGGGTGAAGCACACGAAGCAAACGCTTAAGCACTTGCCCGTCAGTTTGCGAAGCACTTGCCCAAGCACCTGCTTCAACCCATAGTCCAACGGCGGCTATGCTCACCCCTGCCATTTTCGGGTTGAGCGGGAGCCGGTCATCGACCTTGAACCACACCATGATTCCCTCCTTTCTTTTTGCTTCCCGGTCCTCGTTGGCATCCGCAGGACCGTGTTCTTCCGCTGGTGAGGTTGCTGCCGATGATGGTCTTGACCTTCCCGCAGTCGCACCGGCACGTCCACATGATCTTCCTGCCTTTACGCCCCCAGTAGTCGATCACAGTGAGCATGCCGAACGTCTCACCGCGCAGGTCTTTGATGGGTCGGCTCGTATCTTTGAACTTGACCCTGCCTCGAGTCGCCTGCTCGCGTGGCGTCTCATGCAGCAGGTACATGTCCTCCCTGGACCGGTGCCCGCCGTGCACGGGATCAAGCTCGTGCAGGCGGCGCGTGTACCGGCGTCTGCTGGCCGGCTCACGCAGCTGACGGGCGATCACCAGGGCAGGCGGGTCAAGCCACGTCATGAGTCGGCTCCTTGACCCATACGATCCAGTGCGTGCCGGTCTGCTTGGGCTGCCGGTTGCCGAACAGAGGCTTCCGGTCTGTGCAGGCGAGGATCTGGCTGACTGGTATCTGGGTCTCGTTCCACTTAAAGATCAGCACCCCGCCGTCTTCCAGGACACGGAAGCACTCGGAGAAACCCTGTTTCAAGCCGTCCCGCCAGTCGGCGGACAGCCTGCCGTACTTTTTGACCATGTAGCTCTTGTCTCCGCCATGCACCAGATGGGGAGGGTCGAAGACCACGAGACGGTAGGACCCGTCCGCGAAAGGCAGGTGGCGATAATCCATGAGCCTGTCAGGATGGACATCGAACCGACGCCCGTCGCACAGCTCCCAAGACTCGTCACGGATATCACCGAAAAGCACACGAGGGTCCTGCTTGTCGAAGTACATCATCCGGCCGCCAGAAGCCGGATCCAAAACCATAGGCTCACTCATGAGCGGCCTCCGGGTAGATGCGAGTCTCGATGCCAGCAGCACAGGCTCGGCGGATCATGTCCCACGTGCCCAGGCTCCTGCCCGCGCTCGGAAAAGCCAGACACAGGTCCGCACCCGCGTCAGCCATCGCCTGATTACGGATAGGGCCAGCGGCACGACCATGCTTCTTCCAGTCGGCAAGGAAGGTCTCGCACTTGCAGGCGCACTCCTCTGCCAGCACGCGAGCCCAGTCGTCCATGCCATCCGGACACCCGCCCTGGACGATGGTCACAGGTAGCTGCCGCATCCCCGGGTATCTCGCATCAGTCTCCCTGGTAAACGCATCCAGCAGCTGGATGTAATCCTGAGCTGAGCTTCGGGTGCGGCCACCGGTGACGATGATCCTGAAATCACTCATCCGGGGTCACCGCCTCGACTGCGGCCTTGATGGCCACCTCCGCAGCCGTCTGCAGAGTGTCCAGGTCGGTGTCCTTAAGGCCGGTCACATGGTCGCGCATGGCGAACACGGCCTTATCCGAGGCATCATCAGACAGCAATGCACCCATGAGAGCCTGCCTGACACCTTTCAATGGCCACTTGTCAGTGATCAAGCTCACGTCCTTGGTGACTCTGACCGCCTGCCAAGTACCGAATATGTACGACCTCCACAGCGTCAGCTCCTTGTGTTCCTTACTCATGGTCTTCCCTTTCGTCTATCCGGTGTCCGGTGATGACCACCTGCCAGGTCTCTTTGCGATTGGTCGGCTCCCCGACCTTGAAAATGTGTGAATGCACGTACTGGTATGAGTCGTCCTCCAGCACGCCGGCTGCGACCAGCCCATCCTCCAGGTGCTTGACGGTCGGGTACAGGTTCGGCGCGTCAGCCCTGGCCGTCCGCTTCGGATACCTGACCACGGTCAGCATGTCTATCGGCTCGCTGATCGTGTGGGGCAGGCGCATGTTCCTGCCCTTGACATAGCCGAGCTTCTTCAGCTCGCGGGATCGTGCCGCGTTCCCATTCACACGCCCCTGACTTCCGTTGCTTTTCAGCAGCATGCTCTTGGGCACGTCGATGGCCACGCGGAACAACTCCTCTCCAAGCCGGCTCATGACTGCTCCTCCTGCTTGGCGATCAGGTAGCTTTGCAGGCCGTCAATCAGATGGTCCACAGCCACCCGGTCACACCCGGACAGGTCCACATGATCGATTGACGAGTGGGCGCTGCACATGATCTCAGCCTTAGCCGGGGTGTCAAGCACGACCCGGATGTACCCCTTGTCGGAGTGGTCATCGATCCTGCGTATCCGCACACTCATGCGATCGCCTCGCATTCGGGCCACCCGCACCCCAGGCAGAAGCCTGCCGGGCTTACCGCTCCCCCGCACAAGGGGCACGCATGGTCAGGCTCGAGCGGAGCCTCCACACCCGCATGAGGATCAAAAGTCTCCATCGGAATCCGCCTCCTCCAGGAGTTCGGAAATCGGACACTCCATCTCCCTGCCGTCTTCCAAATACATGACGAAAAGCTGGTCGAGATACGCCCTCTGCAAGGGATTGCTTATATCCACCCTCTTCGCGTATCCCTCAAAGGTCTTCCAATCGGCCCTGTGGCCTTCCATGTCTCCAACGAACAACACATCATCCGGTGTCAGGTGGTGCTCTTCCATATCAGCCAGCACCAGGTCCAGCAGTCCTTCAGAATTCCGGTTCATCGTCGCCTCCGAATTCCTGCCCTTGCGCCGGGCTTGGGCCTGTCGGGGTGCTCCATGGGTCCTGCACCGTAGCACCGGGAGCAGGAGCCGAGTAGCCATTGGACATTGCAGACTGCTGGCGTGAGCCCGCGAAGCCACCCTGCTGCTGACCGCGGAAGCCGCCGCCCTGCTGGCCCTGCTGCTGGTTCCTGGTCACCTGCGCGGTGGCCCGGGATAGCGCTGGCCCGATCTCGTCCAAGCGCATCTCCACGACCGTGCGCTTGTTGCCATCCCGGTCCTGATAGGAGCGCTGCTCCAAGCGTCCACGGGCGATGACCCGCATGCCCTTGGCCAGGCTGGCCTGAATGTTGGAAGCCGTGGGATGATACTGCGTATCCCAGGCGGAGCAGCGCATGAACAACGTCTCCCCGTCCTCCCACTGGCCCGAATTCCGGTCGAACTGTCGGGGCGCGGACGCGATCGTCAGGTTCGCCACCGTGCCACCGTTGGACGTGGTCCGCATCTCAGGATCGGCAGTCAAATTACCGATTATTGTTAGATAAGTCTCTCCGGCCATTTTTAGGCCCTCCTTAAAGCGTCTTGCAAATGTTTGGGGATGTGCCTCTTAGGGCACGGGTATTTCTCGTTGATGGCGTGAGGGCACTTATCGGCACCCACGTCGGGACGGTGGCAGTACTCGCACCGGCGTACAGCGCCATGCAGCAGCGGGATATCAGCAATCACACCCGTTCACCCCGATCCAGGCACCAGAAGCCGCACACGAGGGCAGCCAGGTCCACCAGGCCAAGCCGAGGCTCCACCAGCGTCCAAGGAACCGCGAAGAACAGGATCGCGCCGCACACGCCGGCACCAAGCAGGGCCAGGTCACTGATCGGCATGACGCGCCCCCAGATCCCTGACGACCCTGCTCACCAGCTCCTCGGACAACGCCTGCGTCCCATACCGGTTGATATCGTCCAGAGCCAGTAGGAAGACCTCCCGATACCCGGCATGGAACGGATTGCCGCCGATACCTGCCCTGGTCGCATTGATACCCACGCCGTCAAGGTCAAACCGGGCATTCGTCACCGTCCCAGGGGCGACGGCCGCATACACGGTCTGCAAGGACGGCCAACCGCAATCAGCACCGCGCACCCGGCTGCCCCTGACCTGCATATACGAGTCCACCGTGTCAAGCGCCGTCACATACCGGTCCGACGGCTTGCCGCTGTCACCACACAAAGGGCACCCATCCAAGCCGGGCGCATACGTCCTGGCACCACACTGGTCGCACTCATACACCTGCACCGTGCCATCAGAATGCTTGCCGAAGAACCCTTTGATCTCTTTTATCCGCATCATCGGGCACCACCAGCCTCAGCCTCAAGACCACCAGCCTTGCCTTGCAGCGCCTCCCTGGTCCTAGACACCACCAAGTCTGGTGCGTCCAAAAGCATGGCCGCATCATCATGGGTGAGCTGGTCCGGCAGGCTCAGGTCCTTACCGGTCAGCGCCTTGAAGGCGGTCCGCGCCTGCGCCGTGGTGTGGACGCCCCCCTGGCGCATCAGGCCCGCGATCCGGTCCTGCTGGTCCTTGGTGGACATGACCACAGCCTGGACCGGCTGCTCATGCTGGACAGGCTGGGTCTCCTGCGCGTCATCCTGCATCTCATTGCTTGTATACAAGCCCGACAGGTCCTGCGGGAACGCCTTACGCAATGCCAGAGCCTCGGCACACTTGGCAAGCATGATGGCAGGCTTTTCCTTCCACATCTTGTTCGGCTCAAAATGCCACTGATTGCCGGGGTCCTGTACTTTCTTCGTGCCCATGTACTCGTGAAGAGTGGCGACACCGGTGAAGGTGCCGCTCCCGCGCTGGACCACAACCTTCGCTGCAAGGGGAGGGTTCACGGCGTCAAGCCACACGTCCCTCCACACGCCGTCGCTACCACACCACTGGGTGGATGGCTCCCCGAACGTCTCATGGCTTCGCTCGGCGGCACGACGGGCGATCAATCGGAACCCGTCGATGCCAACCTGGATGTTCTGCTTGATTCGGTAGATGCTCTTTCCCGACTCGTCCCTGCCTGCCCATTCCTTGCGCCCGACCATATAAATCTGCCTGGCGAACGGGTCCAGCCCGGTACGTTGCACCTGGTGAAAGAACACAGCCAAATCACCATCGCTGGCTCCGTTCACACCCATCTGTTGCAAGGCCGCCACCTGGTTCGGGGTGAAACCGTCCTGCTTGTCCGTAATCGTCAGATCACTACTCATGCCCAAAAGTCCTTACTCTCGTCATCCTTGCCGTCAGCCTCCGGGCCTTCGATGCCCAGCAACCGGCGCGCCTGATCCTGCGCCTGCATGTCCTGGAAGATGGCCGACCAGTCCTTGACCCTGCTGACCGCCACCGTGTCACCCGAACCACGCGAAAGCTCCACGCCCGCAGGCTGCTCGCCGCCGAACTGCCCGACCAGATGCTCTATCGCGTCAGGCTTGGCCGCCCACTCCTTCGGATACGGCACCTGCTCGACGCTCTCCTCCTCGCCGTGCTCCTTGAGCCACTGGGCGAACGCCACAGGATCCTTCACCCGCCAACGGGGTTCGCTGCCCCGTTTCGCGGTCACTGTCCCCAGGTCGGTCGTCAGATGCTCCTTGGGATCCATCCGGTCGGTCAGAAACTCTTTGAGCGCATCGATCTGCGTCTTCAACCGCTTCTGCATCGACTGCGCCAAAGCCAACTGGCCAGCCGCCTCGAACGTGGTCAGCTCACCATCAGCAAGCATGTCCGCAATATCCTTCGCCATCACTCGACCCTCCCTGAAATGCACTTGAGCGGCATGCGTTCCGCCACCGAATCAGCCTCAATAAATTCACAACCCTTCACCGGGCCGAAGTCAGTCATGAAAAGGTCACAGACATGCAACCACTCGCCTCCGCCTGTCTCAAAACGGACGAGCAGATCGCCGTCAGCAGCCTCGTAGACTCCCACTTCGCTTGGAATCAACGCCATCACTCGGCCCTCCCGTCCACGAAATGCACAGGAGTCAAAGGCAGATGCTGCTCCGCCTGCTCGTCACCGAGAAAGACGCCGCACTCCTTGAAGTCCTCCGAAACGTACACCCACTTGTCAGGCAGACCTATATCAGTCAGCATCAGCAACGTCCCATCAGCACCCCGATAAGCGCCCCGCTCGGTCGGCAGCCTGTGACGGCAGCGCAAAGCACACGAGACATGCTCGAAAGACACTGAAAACCCCACAACGGGGCGGAATTGATGGTGAGCGGAGATCCCATTAACCCGTATAAGACGGCCATTGACCACTATCGCGTCGGCCCTACCGTAATCAACGGGTCCGAGCTCCTGCCAGTCGCGCTCATCCCACACCAGAGACACCGACTCCACACCGACAGCTCGCGTCCATGTCCTGTCTTTGTTCCAGTCAAGAATTTGGACATGTTTCAGGCCAACGTCCGAATTCCAATACACAATTTGCCCAAGAAGGTTCAAACTGCCTTCCATCGTCCCGTCTGAAAACAAGACATGCACGTGCTTGCCCTCCAGCTCATAACGGGACAGATTTGTATACCATTCCTTGTCACTCATTTGTTTTCCTTCACTACGATTGGTTTTTCATTGATCCGTGCCGGCGACCAGGGCACCTGCGCCTTCAGCCGCTCGCACTGCTTCCCAAGCGCCGCTACCGTCAGCGCACACTCGTCCAGATAGTCATCAACCTCATCCGCGTCATACCGGTCCGGGAACACCCACCAGCCGCGACGACAGTCGAAAGCCACACGCCGGATATCATCAGGAGTCAACAGGGGCATCACACCCACCTCCAAGACCCAGACGAGCACGAGTAGCCGGATCCAAACGCTCCAACTCAAGAGCGGCCAACTGCTCGGCGGTCATTTGCCCGCCTCCGGCTGCTCCTTGTGGGCAAGACCAGCGACCACTTCATCCAAGTCAGAAGGACGGTAATAATCCCGCTTCCCAAGCTTGATAACCTTGTCCCCGAAATAGAACTTGAACGTTTTCTCCGGCAGCCCGCCCAAATAATCCTGAGCCTCAGCCTGACGCAGTAAAGCACGATTCATGACGCCACCCCCAGTCGTTTAAGAATCGGCTCCACGTCCTCTCGGACCCACACACGCCTACCCTCAACAAGCCGATAGGCGGACTCCAACTCGTGACGAAGACCACGCGGGCATTTTCCACGGAAAACCTCGTCCACACTGAACCAGATCACGCCGCCACCCCCACTTCAGCGAGACGGTAACGGGAGCAAGCATTACCGGACGGGCTCGTACCATCACGGTCAACGACCACGACCAGGCCAATCTTCACCAGATCAGACAGACGGCTACGAACCGTGCTCTCAGCAGGCTCAAAACCCAGCTCCGCTTTCACTTCCCTCTTCACGGCCCACTGGTCGAAAGGCTTCGAACTCGTCGACTCCAGACGCCGCAAAGCACGCAGAGTCAAAACCCTCATACGCGCCGTATTCACCTTCTCCGCCGCCTCAAACGACGTTTCAGGATCACCCCGCCGCGTAGGGGCGGATGGTATATTTGAATCTGACATCAGATATCTACCTACTTTCTTTTGTCACTGCCGCAGGTACCAGCTGCGGCATTCTTCTTATATGGAAAATTTCGAGAAGGGCACGACGAATGCAAGGGAGCCAACCCCTTTCCACGATCATTGCCATCATCGGGGCCGTCACCGGCATCCTTGGTTTCGTCACGGCGACTATCGCCATCGTTCAAACGCGCAAGGCGAACAAGCTCTCCCAGGACGCAAACACCCTCGCTGAGAAAGCCAACGGGATCGCTGAAAAATCCATAGGGATCGCATCCAAAGCAAACGGCCTTGCAACCGAGGCAAACAAGATAAGTAGCGACGCGAACACGATCAGCAAGAGAGCGCTCTCCGTCACCGCCGACCAGACGATCTACGACTGGGGGTTCAAGTTCGACAAGCAGACTTCGACCATCAACATGACCAACAACAGCCCCAACACGGCACACGACGTGACCGTGGTCGTCCGGAACGACGACAAGACCATAATCGAAAGTCGAGTCAAAGAAATAGCCCCGTTCGGCGACCTGCCGCTCCAAAACCAGCTCTTGAGCGATAAGGTGAGCGAAGACCAGAGGAACATCGACCGCATCAATGCCAGCGACGATGGCTTGATGGTCATTGCCGTGGGGAAAATCACCGTCGACATCAACCTGGTCTGGACCAGCGACCTCGGGTTGAAACGGAGCGAGAAATTCAAGAAGTCCTTCAGCTAAGCGCAGCCAAACCACATTACTCGTCATCTCACGCCGCCTTGCGTTTACTGCCGGTGCCCATGAACCATTCGACCGGCCACTCACCCGTGTTCCGCTTCCACGCAGTCACACGATCAGCATGGAAAGTCACAGTCGTCGTGATGGAAGATGAACCGTTCTTCTTCCATGCAGAGAAACCATTACCCGAATAACCGGTAAGAATGAACTCTCCATGAAGACCACTCAGCCGTACACTGTCACCCTTGCGGAAGATGCAAGGCTTAAAGCCAGAAGCAACCCGAGTCTCATAAGAAGCAGCCTCTTGCAAAGACCGCTCGCAATACAGGCTCCTGAACGAGCCGCCATCACCAAACTTGCAGTAAGACTCAATCAACGGAAGGTCGCGGTACTTGTCCTGCTTAGACTTGCGCAAATCCACAACCTGCTTACGCAGACCACGAATCCAAAAAGAATCAACAATCTGCGTAATCGCCAGGCAGATGATCGCCCCATCCTGGAGTAGATTCACCCAATCCATCTCACGCCGCCAATCCGGTGGCGGTGAGGGCCTTGGCCTGCGCCTTGTCCCACACCTGGTCGAACAAGGACCGGTCGGCCTCCGTGTACGCGTACACTTTGCGGATCTGGCCCGACCCGGTCGTGATGTCCGCGCGCTTCGGCTCACACCCATGCGCGGCAATGTAGGCCTGCTTGAGTTTCTTGCCAAACATGCCGCCGCGATGCCGCAGCTCCCGGCTGCCGAGCTGCTTCTCCTTCAGGTAGTCCTGCACATACAAGGGCCGGGATGCGGGGTCGAGCTCCGGGGTCTCCCCCATTTCGCGGGCCAGCACGATCCGTGTCTTCGCCTCCAGGAAATCAGGATGCACAAGACCTTCGGCGGCCTGCAAGAGCTCCACCTGCTCCATGCGCCGCAAATGCTGCGCCTTCAACAGGTGCTCGTTCACCGCCACGCCCGTGTTGAAGTACCGGTCCAGAGCGTCGGCGGCTTCCTGCTGGTAGGCGATGAGCAGGTCCCGAGCCGCCTGGCTCCTGACCCTTCTCGTGTCGATGGTCGCCAGCCACATCGTGAACGTACGACGATCAACCGCCACCATGTCATAGGCCTTACCATCAGAACCAGTTGCGTGTATGACACACGTAACTGCCCAAGGCTGCCTCTTCAACCTTTGAATCTGACCATTCGCATTGAGACCCAAATTCTCGCAGATGGGTTTCAAGGCGACCTTCACGGTCTCCCCGTCCTTCTGCGCCTCGATGACCTGACCCCGGAACGGGACCGATACTATACTGGATACTGTCATTTCAACTCCTTCTCAGTTGGATTGACCAGCCCGGCCACCACCGGGCTTTTTATTACAGGAAAAGCAGGTCGCCGCATATCACGCCGCCCTTCTGAAAGCATCTTCCGGCAAAGCAAGAAGGCCGCTGAAGTCGGTACCCAATATCGATGCGATCCGATCAGCCATATCCACATCGAAGTTCGTCTTGCCGGTCATTCGCCGCGACAATGCATCCTTCGAGATTCCGATCTGATCCGCAAGCCACCGTTGTGATTTGTCTATAATCGCCAACCGGTAGCGGATACCGGCAGCCAAGAGTTGTTGCGTTGTTTGCATATGCTTAGTTTAGCAAATGCTAATTAATTGGCAACTAGCAACACTCCGTTGCGCATATGCTATGCTAGCCGCATGGCTAATAAACGCGACTACAAACCTTTGTCACCTTTCGCCAAGGCCTTCGCCATCGAGTACAAGGGATGGGCCAGCGGGCACAACATCACCCTCAAACAGATAGCCGACAGACTCGGCAGGACACTGCCCTACACCTCCGAACGAGCCAACGGAAAACGCGCCTTGGACACGATGGACGTCGACGCCCTGGCGGGATTGACCGGAATAACCGGCAGGGACCTGATGATCGAACTGGCCAAGCGAACCAAGGAGACACTGCGCAAAAAGACGGATGAGGAAACCGCCAGGGCAGAGACGCGCGTCGAAAACACATTGAAGAAGATACAGCGAAACGATGTGTCGCTCGCAGCTTCCACCGACCCCAACAAGGAGAAGGAGATGGAGGGCGGAGATGGCAGATGAGGCCGCCAGGTCTCTCAAAGGTCTGGAGTCGACGATGACATACGGGCAAATGCGCAAATATGCAGACAACCTGGACGTCCACATCGACAGCGCATATCTACCTCAAGGCAAAAACGGATACTACAACGAAGACGAGCACACGATCCTCATCGATCGTCGCCTTCTTTACTGCCAGAAACGATGCACGCTCGTCCACGAGCTCATCCACTGGCAGCACGCCGACAACACCCGGACAGGCATCTACGGCACCCGCGTCGAACACCGCACCAGGAGGCAGACCGCGCTGAAGCTGATCAACCCTCTCGAATACCGGACAGCCGAAGCCATGTACGAGGGAGACCCATACCAGATCGCCTGCGAACTCGACGTGACCCTTCAGGTTGTCAAAGACTACAGGATGATCCTGGTCCAACGTTCCCGTCAATCCTCTTTGCTTGATGGTTGAATACCCGGACCATTCGTGCCCACTTGGCCATCATCATCCAGTGTTTGTACGTATCGCTTATAGTCGATTTCCGGGTGCGCATAAGGGAATGAGACGCGTAACTGCAGTCTGCCTTTCCCTCCCGTTGCGCCGAAGTGCGCGTAGGAGACGCCTCCTTGTGGCGGCACCTGCCTGCAGTGACGGGAAGTCTGCAGCACCGTCAGATATCCGGCGTATTCTCCATCCAGCCAGACATCGATGATGGGCTCGCCCGCATGCTTGCCCGAGGGCATGATCCCGTGGGTCAAAGCCACCCAGACCTCGGCATTGCGGGGGAAACGCATGAATACATCCTGATGTTTCCCCGCACCAGCGACTCCGACCGTCTGCCATGAATCGACATTCTCGACGATGCAATCCCCTTCAGGCCTCTTATTGCACGGCCGGTGCAGGTCATGGCCGCCGAAATGCCTCGACTGGTCCGCCGCCGACGCACCAAGCGACGATCCGACTTCATGCGAGGCTGCGGCACCACCGCCTGATGCGATGGTCGAGAAACCTCCTCCGAGTCTTCTCATATAGTCGCGCATCCATTCGAAACACTGCTGCGTCTGTCCGGCATCCGAAAGGGCGCGATGCTCCTCGGACTGCGCAATGCCGAACCTGCGAATGAGATCCTCAAGCCGGTGATGCCGCTCCTTGGGAAACATGGCCCGACTCATCTGCAGAGTATCCATGCAGATGACACCCTCCGGGGCCTCCACCCCTATCCGGTCACCCTCTGCCTCCAGGAACCCCATGTCGAAACGCAGATTATGCCCCACCAGCGGATCATCCCCGACCCACGACCAGAAAGCTGGAAGCACCCGAACGATGCCAGGCTGCCCATTCAGCATCGAATCGGTAATCCCAGTAAGCTCGACTATCCGCGCATCCAAGGCGCGCCCCGGATCGACAAGCATCGAAAAACGATCGACCACCTGCCGGCCGCGCACCTTCACAGCGCCTATCTCGATGATCCTGTCCCTATCGGCATGCAGACCCGTCGTCTCCGTATCCAAAGCCACATAATCAACCGGCAGGCCATCATCACCCAGATACCTCCCAGTGAATTCGGGAGACACTACAGAATCAAGACCACCCTCATAACGCTTTCCACTCTCATGACCACCAGCTTGACCCGCATGCCTGCCCCGACCGGACCTGGAAGCAAGGAAAGCGACTAGCAGAACCAGCACCAGGCAGACGACACCCGCCACCGGATAGGCAGCAAACAAGCATACAAGAATGAAAGCGACCACTATCTTCCAGATGGCACCGTTACCCTTCTTACCCATAACCGCAAAACTACAACAAGGGGCCGAAACACCATCATCATTATCTACTCTTGCAGCCTCCTCTAAGGTCGGCATGTCTTCCTGATACGCTGGCACAAGTCACGGAAGACCGGGAGGAGAAACACATGCGCGCCACCAAGAAGTTGTGGACCCTTGTATTGGCTATATCGATTCCTCTTGCAATGTCGGCTTGAGGAAACAGCGCTGCCGAAAGCAGTCAGCCGGAACAGCAAGAAACTGCCCAAAGCAAACCCAAGGAAAAGCCAACCAAGAAGCCGACACCGGGTATCGGTGAGACAGTGGAAAACGACGGGATCAGGATCAAGCTGGTCTCCGCCAGTGACCAGCCCAACATTAATTACGATACGTGCGGAGATGGGTGCAGCAACCATGAATACGCACCCAAAGCGGCAGACCCGAACGCAAAATACTGGGTGGTCACCACGGAAATCACCAATACAGGTAAGGAGCCCATCGACCTGACATGCAGCTACCCCGTCGAGATCAACGCCTACAACTCGGAAAACCAGAAGTATACGTCGATAAAGGATCTGTACCAGGTCCAAGGAAACCCGGAATGCAACACACAGCTCCAACCCGGATTCTCCTCCGCAATGACCTACCCGTTCCAGGTGCCGTCCAGCGCAACGATGATCGGATTGTCATGGAAGCCGGTACATCTCAATGAGGAAAGCCAGCCGGAATACAGCTACTTCCTTACAGACAATAACTACGAACTGAAATGAGTCAGTGCTCCCACCCGGCATAAAATGCTGCTAATGGGCTCTCGCCCATTCTCTGCCCCGCTTCGTTGGGGCTTTCTTTATACCGGTTGTCTGACGTGTGTTGGTGGTATTTTCCCTGTTGTCACAGTAGACATACCATGGGAGGGAAGAAGAGATGACGGATCCTACAGGTGACGGGTACGACAGGTATCGTCCGGAGCAGGAGCAGCCCACGCAGCCGATGGAGCCGGTAACGGAGCAGCCGACCCAGACGATGCCGGTGGTGTCCCAGGAGCTTGGGCAGGTCCCTTACGAGGGTGACGGCCAGGAAAGCGCGGGTCCCGACCCTGGAAATGGGGGCATGAACCCACAGCACGGTGTTGGGAAAGACAAGAAGAAGCCCTGGTACAAGCGCACATGGGTGTGGGTCGTCGCAGCGGTCCTGCTGATCATAGGGCTGGCTACCGGGCAGGGCGGGTCGAAGAATGCCTCAGCACCGGCAAGCAGCAGCCAAACACAGCCCGCGGTCTCCCAGCCCGCGAAGGAGGCCTTCGACTTGCAGACCCTGGTCGGCAGGAAATGGGACGAGGCCAGCAGGACCCTGACCGACCACCACTGGACCACTACCCATTACACGGTTCAGACCGACGACGGGAAAACCCCCATCCTCGACAGTAACTGGACAGTCACAGGCGTATCCGCAGACGCAAAGCCGGTCATCTCGCTCAGACATGACACAGCAGCCCAACCAGCGCCAGCTCCAGCTCCAGCTCAGTCGGCGGCCCCCGCCCCGGCGCAGGAGCCCACTCAGGAACAAGCCCCGGCCCAGGCACCAGCGCCGGCACCCGCACCGGACACTTATGAGTACTACCAGAATTGCGATGCGGTCCGCGCCGCCGGCAAGGCACCCCTGTACCAGGGTCAGCCGGGGTACCGTCCTGCCCTGGACCGGGACCATGACGGCGTGGCCTGCGAGTAAGGAGACACCATGAAAGTAGGCATGCGCAAACCTAGCGTAAAAAGGTCCATCAGCGCCAGGACCACAGGCAAGTGGAAAAGGCAGGCGAAGAAAGCCGTCATCCCCGGATACGGCAAGAAAGGCATGGGCTGGGTCAGGAACCCGAAGAAAGCAGCCTATAACAAGGTCTACAAGAAGACCACGTTCAGCCTCTGGGACCTGTTTAGATAGGAAGCCATCAGCCCCGCTTCAGCGGGGCTCCGCATATGCGGCCCTACCAGGCGAGCGGAACGGGGAAGCTCACACCAATGGCCTTCTCCACGATTATCGATATGAACACCACCGACAAGACGACCACAACCACCTCCAAGATCTCGTCCATGACCCAGGAGAATATGAAAAAACGGGGATACTCCGTCTTGAGCATCCCCGCCCTATCACACGGGTCGGCACTGCCATGCATCATGTTGGACACCTTGACAAAGAAATGCATGAACGGATGCCAACCGGACGCGGACAGCAACGGGGCCGCCTCCGACGTCCCCCCGAACGGACCCTTCTCAGGGCTCATGTCCTCAACCATGTCAAGCGGCTTGCCATCAAGCGGCTGCTCGTGCTTGATGCCCTTGACCGAATCCTTGAGCTCGCTGCTGCCCACCGGCTGGTCGTCCTCCGCCAATGCCCCATCCACAGCATCAGAACTCATGCCAACCCCAAACGCCTCGACCGGTATGACACGGCATCGACCGAGACCTTGAAGAAACTGGCGATGGCAATGTCAGAATTACCATTCTCCTTCAGCTCCCTGAACTTCCCCTCAGGCATCAGGAGATTGCCCGCGAACTCGTTGGCAATGACCTCGAACACATTGCCACGGTCCTGGTCCGACCTCGCATCCTCATATCCTTCGCCTGGCTTGATCGGTTCTACCTCGAAACCGTCGAAACTTTCAGCTGCGGAATGTGTCATGTAGTGGCCTAGCTCATGAGCGGCAGAGAAACGTTTCCTGCTTGGCGGCTGATCAACGTCAAGATACATCGTCGCCGAATTGTCCCCGCCGATCAACATCCCCCAGCGGTCCTTGCCGAGCTGCGAGTCGTATATCTCGATCCCACACTTACGGGCTATCTTGATAGGATCGACCGGGAACTTACCGGAAGTCCAATAGTGCTCGAGGGTATCTTCGGCGAGCTTTCTGGCTATCCTCCGAGCCTCGCCATATGTCATCACTTTACCGTCAGCCATGTTACGACACCTCCCGTCTTCTGGTTTGTCCGCCAACAGCCCCACATTAAGTGTGGATAACTGTGGATAACTTTGTGCTCTACCAATATAGTATCAGAAGCTTCCCTGCCTTCAGAATATGCTTCCCGCCTTTTTGCGTCACCTCCACGCGTCTCAAGGACACCTTCCCATGGTTTTCAAGAGAATTGGTGTGAGAACAACTTTGGCGTATCCTCTGACTTGAGTTCAAGGAAGCCCAGGCCCCGCTTCGACGGGGCTTTTCCATGAGTGCGCCGACACGGGCGTTTTCGAGGATCTGAACCGTCGTTATCGTTGGTATTGCAACGATTAGGCAATGGTGCCACTCCTGTCGTACCTCAAACGCCTCTTGGTGGGTTCGAAGGAATTCTGTTCCGGTGTTCAATGAAGCGCAGGCCCCGCTTCGATGGGGCTTTTGCGCATCATCAGGCTTTGTCTTTCCTGGATTTCCTCCCGCCCACGCCTTTGCGTGACCGCACCCAGTCCTCGTGGCGTCGCCGCTCCTCCTCTTCGAGCTGCTTACTGGTCGGTTCGGACCCTGCGGGCAGGAGCGACATGGGCAGTCTCAGGGCGTCGGGGATGGCTTTGACCGCGTCAGCCCGCTGCTCGCTGTCGATGGTCGTGTAGATGTCGTCCACCTTGACGCTGGTGTGGCCGATCATCTCCTCGATGGCCTTGGTGTCCTTGCCGGCCTTGCGCATGAGGGTGACGGCGCTGTAGCGGGTCTCGTGCCCGGTCCGTTCGGCCGGATCCATGCCGGCCTTCTCGAGAAGAGCTTTGAATTCGGCGGTGTCGGTGGCCCAGAGCCGTGGGCTGCCGTCCCGGTTGCGGAAGATGAGCCCGTGCGGGTTGGGCCAGTCTCTGGTGGCCTTAGAGTAGCGGCGCATGACCTCGACGAGCTGCGGAACGAGGGGCACGGGCCTGGCCTGGCCGCTTTTCGGGGTGACGAGGCACAGCCGTCCTTCCAAGTGCTCCATCGTGTACCCGTCCGGCACCCTCCACCTGGCTTTGGGGCATCGTGCCGCGTAGTGGTGCCCGCACGGCCATGCCCCGTCCTCCTTGGGTCCGCATCCGTGTTCGCGAGGAATGTCGGCCAGGGAATGCCTCAGCTCGTACCAGGGCTGCTCGTCGTCCAGGTGGAGGTATTTGATCTGCGCGCCGAGTATCTCGGATTGGCGCATGCCCGTGAAGAGCCGCCACCACCATATGGCCCCCTCGCTCGGCGGCATGTCGAGGGTCGCCATGAGCATCGACTTGAGTTCGGGCACGCTGAACGCCCTGCGCCCGGTCTGCACCTCCGACAGTCCCCTGACCTTGACACCTTTGACAGGGTTGATCCTGATGACCCTGTCCCCCATGGCCATGTCAAAGATCTGGTCCAGACAGGTCCACAGCTGGTGCCGGTAGCTGACGGACCTGCCGTCCTCTCTGGCCTTGTCGAGGATGCGCTGGATGGTGGTGGGCACGAAATCGGTCATCCTCACGCCCATCCAGTCCTTGCAGTACTTGGTCACGCACGCCCTGTACGCGCCGTACGTCTTCGGGGCCACCCTCTGCCTGGCCCGGTCCAGGAAGAGGTCCACGTAGGACGACAGGCGGGCGGACCGGTCCGAGAGGGTGCCTGTGTCGCGCAGCTCCTCCCTGGCGGCCTTGAGCTTGTCCTTGACCTCCTTGCTGGTCTTACCGGTGAAGGTCCGTCTCCTGCGCACCCCCTCGGCGTCGGGCCCAAGGTCCAGCTGCACCTTCCATCGCTGCACCCTTTTGCGTTCGGGACTGCCGTCCTTCCCCCTGACCGTGTATGTGGCCCAGTAGGTGTATGGCTTGGCCGCACCCGTCCCCCGCTGCTTCGGCATCAGTACCTCCAGGAATCTTTGTGTGCCATTTGTGTGCCATCCTACTGCACGTCTGTAGACATCCTACCGCCATGCCATAGCCCTATAAACGTTGGAATTCCGCCATTCTTGTTTCCGGAACCGAACACCATTATACCCTATTCAACAGACTTCTAATCTGTAGGTCGAGAGTTCGAATCTCTCCGGGGTCACCAATAGCCCTCCCTGCTCCTCTGACAAAAGCAGGGAGACAAACAAACTCATATCTTCTAAGAATGAGGAAGAAAATAATGAGTAAGACGATTTGCAGTAGTTGACGACTGCCGACAACGGTTCACTCATTGGTGGCAATTGTCATATAAAGCACGCAATTAATCCGAGCTCTGCGCAGCAGACCGCAAATATACAAATCACACTACAGACTCATTGCCTTTGCCTATCAATCTCTCGTATTGAGAATGCAGATATGGTAGGCCCATCAATCAGTCGTCCATCACAGATCATATTGGCAATATCAGCTGACCGCAGCCATTGAAAATCCTCTAGTTCCCAATCACCGCCTTGTTTGAAGCTATCGAGCATAGGAATAGATGGAACGTCATCAAGCCGTATTTCCATCACTCGCACGTCGTCTTGAAGCACCCCGGCATCGGCATGAAGCCTGTGCAACTGACGGACGGCGTCAGGCTGAGCGCGCAATCCAGTCTCTTCATGCAATTCGCGAATGGCTGTGGTCTGGGGATTCTCGCCTTGCTCCCCCATGCCTCGCGGAAATTCCCACAGCCAGTCTTCTACAGCGACCCGCCAGTGGCGCGCTATCAGGTAGAAATCCCCTCCCCCTCGTTCTACGACTGTCACGCAAATCACGCCTGGTTGACCCTGTTTGACAGATGCCACGTGCAAGGTCATACCTGCACCCGTGTCCCTCACCTTGACATCCACAGCAGTCACGGTAAAGTCAGCTCCCCCCGCTTCCTCGAAGACTTTTCTACGTCTTATTTCCTGTAAAGGACTACCGGGCCTCAGCTCATCAGCGTTTTTCACAGTCACCTTCCTGGTCAATAATTACCGTTGAGCGAATACCATAGTTTGTGTTGCCGTATGCTGGTCGTGCATCCACTCCACCATTGTCAGCAACTCGGGAAATACTTCAATAAACCAGGCCGCAATCAATATCAGGATAATGGACATTGATCCTGAAAAAATAACCTTGTCGCAGATAACAGATATGGATGCGAGAATCAGGGTCACAATGAACTGTTTGATGATTCTTGAATTGTCCTGCTTTCGATCAAGCTGTGATGCAAACTTCTGCACACAATATGCAATGTTGCGAATATGCCGCTGCTGGTCAGAGTCCGGAGCGTTCGGTCGACAATTACGCCACTGTTGGATCGCGTCTCTTGACTGATAACAGAACTGCACAAAACACGCGGAAGGCATATGCCCCAACAATTCTGTGACTTTGCCCGACAGCATCAATGAGCGCCCACCGGTCCGGCCTGCAAAGCGCTCATACGAATTCGGTTTGCTTTGTACAGCCATAAGGCAGCAGCCCAGATAATCCGCCATTGCTAAGCGGTAGACGAACTGGTACCAGTCTACCAGCGTTTGCTGGTCGCATTCCATGGTCCTACTGCAATCAGCCCTACCTACCGGCAAGGCCGACTGCCTGATAAGCGCAAAGGCCTTGGATCGTCTCGGTTCATGACTTATCTTGTCCAAAACATTCCGGAATGCGGTCTTTTCTGCCTCGTTCGCATTGGAAGCAGAACACCAGGAACGCAGGCAATCGGCGTTTTCACTGACAACAGGAAGAAAGGCATCATTGAAGCTGCGGACGATGCCGCAATTCGACCCGGTTTGAGAACGTTGTTGCTCATACCTAATGAGACCCTTCTGTTCCGCATCTATCCATTCCTGCCAGCGCTGAGCCAGCAATCGGCAGGTATCATCAGACAGGTCTTGCTGGCAGTATGCAGCATACAAGCAAGCGATCCTCTGAGCTATCGACCGATGATCGCCTGCATGCCCATTCAAGACAGCTCTAGCCTGTGGTGCAAATCTTTGACTTTCTTCAGAAGTGACGGTCTTTTGTAAAACTTGATACTCCAGCGGACGCAGCGTACCTATATCCGTCAAGTCAACCGCCTCTCCTTCAGACGAAAGTTGCTGCTGATTATCGGGCGGCACTGTAGTGAACCGCAACAGACATTGCTCCAAGGTCGGTTGTCTGCCGGATACGGTGAGGAAAGGCTTTTCATAACCATTTTGTCCCAGAAGGTCAAGAACTACATCAGGACCAAATGCCAGAAAATAGATACCATCAAAGAGCTCTGCGTCAGTGACAAGAACCTGAGGACTATAAAGGAATGCCGTTCTGAGAATGCCGGCAAATCGTTCAAGAAACTCTGGATGCTGCTGAATGGTTCTCTCTCAGATGCTTACGCCGTCATGACCCTCTGACCAGAACTTCGAGTTCACCTCTGGAACGCGCTTTTGATCGCACTTTAGATTGTGGTTGCATAGATGCCTGACCCGATTCCAATAGCTCAGCTGTTCCTCTGAATCGAAGTTGGTCAGCATGATGGCATATGAACATCCGCTCTGACTCATATCTATATGCTAGACCTCGTGTTTGCCTGCTTGTCTAGCACATTTCCCCTAAAACCGACGGCGCCAGTGGTCCGGCCCAAGTTTAGCCTTGGCAGCTTCAGGTCCGATATGTCAGCGGACCGGGCAGATCGAACAAGTTGAAGGTCACAGCGGCCATCCTGGCTTTTTCTTGGACTGCTTCGGCATACAGAACTTTTATCTTTTGGTAAGACAGGCATGGGGTCACACAGCTGCTGATCATCATCTTCGTTCTCTTCATCAGCTCTCTCACCTCTTCGATCTAGGACATCGTTGAAGGTGCGCAAGTTTTTGGCTCACATCCAGGTTTGCCTTACCACATGGACGGCAAGGTACTCCAGCTGCAGGATTGGAGAAGACAAGACAATCAGCAGAGCTTGGCACAGAAGTCGTCTGATCGCGTCACGACACCCGCAGGATGCCGTGAGCGCCCTTTTCAGCCAGGCTCATCACGTGGTTGACTATGGAATAGTCGCCAGGCTGATCGACCTTGAGTTCTACAAAGCCGCCTTGGGCCGGCAGCAGGGGCAGGACCTGGGCTCCGGCTGATGAGGATGAGGCAGCGGCGGAATTCCCTCGAGAACCTCCACCGATCAGATAGCGGCCCTCAGTCCAGACCGTATCGAACTGGGTTCCCACAATATGGAAGGACAACGGCTGGTTGGGTCCGGCATCCAGAACCCAGATGCGAACCCTTTGCCCCTTCCCCAGTTTGAGCGGATGGGCGTCATATTGAAAGGCCCGTCCATTGAAGGTCATAATGTCCGGGCTCATGGCCGCCACCTTTTCAGGATCGGCAGTCCCTCCATTGGATCCCAGATAAATTTCAGACTGGACCAGAACATACTCCGCAGCCACTGGCGGTAGAGTGCCGTCATCCACGACCACCGCCCCATACATGCCGTTGGCTATGTGGTTTGACATGGGATCGCTGTTGCAGTGGTACATCCAAATGCCGGCCCGATCAGCAGTGAAGGTGTACAAGAGTTCCTTGCCCGGCTCTATGTTGCGCATCATGGTCTGGGGGACGGCCGGGCCGGCATGAAAGTCGATGGAATGGCTCATGCTTCCCTTGTTTCTGATGGTCACTTCAAAGGTGTCTCCCACCCGGCCTCTGAGCACCGGGCCCTGAGCCAGGGGCCGCGATTCCTTATCCCGTGGATCGCTCGCGTCGTCGAAGCTCCAGACCGTACGCTCGAGCCCTGCCGCCACCTGCTCCTTGCGCTCTTTGACCTCCAACGTGTACTTTCTTGTTCCCGCCTTCCCCTGATCATCCAGGGGTGGAAGAGCCGCCTTGGCAGGGTCGTTCTTCTCGGCCTGCGACTTGAGCTTGGCTGCTGACGGGACATGGCCCAGGGCTGTCTTCCCAGCGGAGGACTGACCTTGTTCGGCAACAATTCCACCCTTGGTTTTGACCTTGAGCTCCATGCCCATCTGGCGATGCCCTGCCAACGAGCACCAGCCCAGTGTATCGCCCCCCAGGACCCCCACGTCAACCGAAACACTCTGGCCTACAGGGACGGATCCCGTGCTCTTGCCGTTGGCGAAAACCAGGTCGTGCCGCTGATCCCCGGTGTTTTGAAAATCCACAACCAGCCGGTCGCCTGCCTTGATGGTGATGGCATCCGGCACAAAAGCCATCCCCTTTACCCTGATTGAGGCTCTGCTGGTGTGACCAGTCGGCTGAACACCCTTCGACGATGCCTCCTGAACGCCCCCGGCACTGGGCACTGCCCCGACCGAAACAGCCGGCGTCGGCCGCAGGACCATCACAACCACGGCGGCCACCAGGACCAGCACAGTAGCCGAGGTGGCAATCAGGTCCGTCCTCAATGCCAGGGTCCCCACGCGTTCGTTTTGCGAGCCCTCGGGCTGGCGCCGACAGTAACGCTTGGATGCCAGAACCTGCTTGCCACGAGCAGCCAGATACACCACGGTCAGCATCATGGAGAGAATTCCCAGAACATTCAGGAGGTTCCCCGCCTTCCACAAGGGCGTGTAGAGCCGGATGGCCCCAATGAGCCTGATCAGCAAACCAACCTGCATAAGTCCCCAGGCGCCCCAGAGAAGGGGGTGAAAGGGTAGAGGCCTGCGAATGACCGAAGGAACGATCATGCAGACATGGGCGATAACCATGGTCATGATGAATCCCACAGCCAACGCGTGCAGTGCCATATCGCCCCAGTAGGTGCTGGAGTCCAGGGGCGCCACCATCCAGATGAGGGCAGCCAGCAGTCCCCAGGCATAGGCCGACAACATGCAGGTGCCCATGAATCCTGGCAGGCCGCCATGGCGGAAGGTCCCCTTGGCCACGTCGTGACTGGCCATGACCAGGAGGAGCAGACCCAGGGACAGCCCTAGAAGCGGATAACCGACCGCAGGCGCCATGGCTTGGACCGGCAGCATCAGGACGGTCAGGAAGCTCAGACCAAGAATTCCCGATTCAAGACGGATATCCGAAAAGACCGCCCTGGCCAGCTCCACCCGCTCCCCCACGATGGTCAGAATCAGAAAGAAGAGCCAGGTTGGAGCCAGAACCGAGGCGTCCAATCCCGCAACCCAGCCAGCGGCCCCGACCAGACCCACCAGGGAGCCGAGAACCTGTATGAGCACCTCTGCAGAAGGCTGCCGACGCCAGATGGCCAAGTACATGGCTGTCAGGACCAACATGGACAAAGTCCATGGAATGCCGCCGAAAAGCTCCACCCTGACCCATGCCGGGACAGCACTGCGGCTTGAAGCCAGCAATGACAACAGGCAGAGCAGAGACCCCAGCAGGCCCAAGGCAGGAGCCAAGAATCCCCAGGAGGGTTTGCTGGATCCGCCGCTGCGGTAGGCCACTGCCCTCTCCAGGCCAATGGCAGCGCCCAAAAACCCATAGACCATGAGCCCGCCGTGCAGATCAGCCAGGGGCACCCTGCCTGAGGGGTGAATCAGATCCGCGCGAATCAGCGCCGCTACAAGACCAAGCAGTGCAGCCAGACCCGCCCCGACGAGAAGGGCCACCCTGGACCTGGGCACGGCCATTCTGCCGCCGGACTTACGCATCTTCCGGTCATCCTGCATGAGTCTGTCCGCCTTGTCCTGGGTTGATAATTGATTTGATAGGTATACAATTTAATCGATGAGTCAGGAAATTCAAGCCCATGAGCAACAGATTCGAACCTCCCGCAAGCGCAGACGCGGGGAGGAGATTCGCTCTGCAATCTTGGATTACCTTCATACGGCGGCCGAAGAGACCGGTATAGGTGTAACCGCACAGCAGGTCGGAGCAGCCTTCGGCATCCATCCGACGACCGCTCGTTTCCATCTTGAACGTCTGGTCGAACAGGGCGAGGCAGTCCGTCAGAGAACAGACAGCGACGATCATTCAACCGGGCGAGGCAGACCGGCTGTCATCTACTCCCCCACGTCCATGAACCGAGCCAGAGAGGATATGATCTCCTCGCTCTGCCTGGCACTGGAAACCGCCTGTCCCGACACAAGGAGCAGGAATGAGGCCGCCTTGAAAGCGGGGCAGGCATGGGGTCGTACTCTAGCTCGGCAGGACAAGATCAATGCAGGAAAAAGCGTGCCATCGAGCATGACGCAGACACTGCTGGATGCTCTGACCACCTTAGGTTTTGCACCGGTGAGAGCGCGGCCGGATTCAGCAAGTCTGTATCTGACCGCATGCCCCTTTCTGGAAAGCGTCAGCAACCACCCCATTATCTGCAAGATTCATCTAGGAATGATCCAAGGACTAGCGGAAGGCAACAATAAGGGGACCGGCGACAAAAAAGCCCATGTAGTGTTGAAACCCCTGTCATCGCCAAAAGGATGCTTCTTGAAAGTAGCCAAAGCAGACAGTCGATCAAAAAGGAGAGTAAAGCAATGACCTACGTGATTGCCCAGCCCTGCGTGGACGTCAAGGACAAGGCCTGCGTGGACGAATGCCCGGTGGACTGCATCTACGAGGGCCCCAGGAACCTATACATCAACCCCAACGAATGCATCGACTGCGGTGCCTGCGAGCCCGTCTGCCCGGTAGAGGCCATCTTCTATGAAGAGGATCTGCCGGAGGAATGGACCTGGTTCAAGGATGCCTCCGAAGACTTCTTCGCCCAAGTCGGTGATGCCGGCGGCGCCCAGGCCCAGGGATCCTACGATCACGACCATCCACAGGTCGCCGCCCTGCCCCACCAGGATAATTTCGTCTGCATCCAGCCGGAATCGCGCGGCCAGCGCGCGGTCTGGGTCCGCAAGGACCAAATGGAATGAAGGCCGGTTCAAGCCAGGACGATCACCTGGTCTTCCCAGACTTTCTGGACTGCCCTGTGCAGGAAGCCGCCCGTCTGCTTTTGGGCTGCCTGATCATCCGGGACTACGAGTCGGAAGGGAAACAGGCCAGGGTACGGATCGTGGAAACCGAAGCCTACGATCAGAATGATCCGGCCAGCCATGCCTACCATGGGCAATCGGCTCGCAACGCCGCCCTCTTCGGCCCCAGCGGACACATGTATGTCTACTTCACCTATGGAATGCACTACTGCCTGAACATCTCCTGCCAGGAGGACGGGTTCGGCGCCGGTGTGCTGATTCGGGCCTGTCAACCAGTGCAGGGTCTGGACCTTCTGCGCATCTACAGGCACGGACGTCATCCGGACCGGGATCTGACCAACGGTCCCGCCAAGCTCTGCCAGGCATTGGACATCGACAAGCGCTACTACGGCCATGACCTCAGAAAACCACCCATCCGTCTGGCAGCTTACGGACTGGCCCAGGACGAGACCATCACGGCAACGCCCCGAATAGGCATATCCCATGCCAAGGAGACTCTGCGAAGGTTCGTCATCACCGGCAATCCCTACCTGTCTCGATAAGTGAGCGACAATGCTTCACTTTTGGCTCACACTGTCTAAAAGAGTGGCTTATCGCTCAATGAAGCGTGACTCGACACAGCTCTGGAAGCGGACAAGCAAGAGAATGACGGCAGCCAGCAGAGCAATGATCAGCATGCCCATGAAACTGCCGGTCACCGGATCCAGGCCAAACACTGTTGAGAAAGCCTTGAAGACCCAGGTGGATGCCGTAAAACCAAGGCTGGTGGTGGCTGAAAAGACCCCCATGACCAGCGGATAGCGCTTGTGCTCAGTCAGATTGGACAGATAGTAGGGGCAGGTGGCCATATTGATGGCACTGCCCGAACCAATCAGAAATGCCGATAAACAAACCAGCGGGAACGAGCGAGTGGTCAGGAAGAGCAGGGCGCCCAGGGCCATCAAAAGGAAGGCAACCGGAATGGTCCATTGCTGGCATACCCGCTTGATGCCGTTGATGCTAAGCCCGATCACGACTGAGGAACCCGTGTTGAACATCAGGGCCACCCCGGCAGCACTGGTGCCGCCCAAACCATACTTGGCTATGTATACCGCGAGCTTGTTGTACAGGACCGCGACCAGGAAAATGCTCAGAAACCCAATGAGAATGCAGGAAATGGTAGCCCACCAGCATTGTCCACTTTTTTTAGACGACGACGCTTCAGATCTTACGGCCTTTTCCGACTCCTCTTCGACGGCGCCGACCCCAGGAACCATGAAGATGACCAAGACCAGGGCGGGCAAGGCCAGAAAATAGAGCCAATAGTTGTGTAGCCACCCTCCCTTGGCCAGGACACCGCCCAGAGCAAGAACCAACATGGAAGAGCCATCCTGAACAGCTAGGACCAATCCCATCAGCGCCGCCAACTGTTCTCCACGGAAGAACCTGGCCGACAGGCTGGGTAGAACCGTAGTGGCGATGCCCACGCCAAACCCGACAACCAAGGCAAACAAGAGCAGCTGGCCTACACTGCTGTGCACAAAAAGGGGCATCAAGCCGCCCAGCGCGACACACAGACAGGCTGATGCAGCCAGCGGTTCTGAAACTCATTCTGGTCAAGAGGTGACCGAATAAAAGGGCGGAAACTATAGCAGCCGAAGAGCCGATGGAAACCACAGACTCAACGGTGGAAGGATCAGTGCGAGGAAAGGATGCCTGGATGGCCGCCACGGAGGGAGAAATGATGGAGTCAAACCGCGACATGATGGCCAAGGCCATGATTCCAACCAGAATTCCAAGATTCTGCCTGGACAATATCCCTGTGTCATTGGACTTAGACGCGCACGGGTCCGGTTCCACCGTCGCTGCCTCCCTCTCAATGTCAGCAGCACCATTCCTGGTTGATGTGGGTAGTCTACTCCAGCAGCAGGGCCATGCCAAGCAACACGACGAGGAAGAGCAGATTAAAAACGGTGTAGATTTTCAGGTACTCGCCTTTCTTGCCCGGATACTGCTTGACTACGGCCTTGTAGGAAATCAGCGAGGCCATCGAAGCGACCAAGGTTCCGAGCCCGCCCAGGTTGGTGCCAAGAATGATCGGGTGCCAGGCTGTCGAAAAACCTGAGACCAGAAGGGCTGTGGGCACATTGCTGATGACCTGGCTGCACAGGACCGAGGTAATCAGAGGATGGATATTGACCAGGCCGCTGACCAGGTTATAAAACTGGGGAATCCTCCTCGCATTGCCGATGAAAACGAAGAAAGCCACGAAGGTCAGCAGGAGTCCCCAATCTACATGCAGAAAGACCCCCCTATCGCAGATCAAGAAGGTCACCGCTACCACCAAAACCATAACCCATTGGGATATCAGTTTGGCCACGCCCAGCAGGCAGACAAGAAAGAGAAGGAGGTAGATGGCGATGCGCCAGCCGCTGGACTGCTGCATCTCTTTCACCTGAGGCTGTATCTCATCCTCCCTGGGCGCCAATACGCTGCGGCGAATCTCCTGCGGATCCATGCCCTCGAACTTGTTAAGATGCCGATTCCTGAAGGCAAACCAGCAGCACAGGAAGAGCATCAGGGCAGCGACCAGGGCATAAGGCACCATAAGGAAGAGGAACTCACCAGTAGGCATCTCGGAGCGGGCCTTGAGATATAAGTTGTGGGCGTTGCCGATGGGCGTTAGCATGCTGCCCACATTGGCGCCCAACGTCATCAGGGTGACGATCAGCAGAGCATGGCTTTCCAAACCAGCCATGATGAGAACAGCAATGGCGAAGGGCACAAAGGTAACCAGGGCTACATCGTTCGTGATGAACATGCTGGAGAAGAAAGGCAGGGAAACCAGAACCAAAGCCAGGCCCCGCACCGAGCGGACACGACTCAGCAGGCCGGCGCCAATGGCGTGGAAGACCCCGATGCGCTGAAAGCCGCAGACCACCATCATCAGAGAACCCAGCTGGGTGAGGGTATTGACATGGATATAGCCCAGATACTGCCTGTCGGGAGGAATGAGGATGCAGGATATGAGAGCGATGACTGCCGCGACAACCAGAACGGTCTCGTTTTTCAGCAGCCCGATCACCCGATGTTGCATGGTCACCTCCGGCGAACGAATTCCTCACTTAGTTTACGCGCCTGACAGAGGCTTACAGGACCCCTCATGGCGCTATTTTCCGCTGCTGTGCCTACGGTCGGCTTATCGGGGCCTACTGGCCGCTAGCCTGTCTGGCCCCGACTTCCGACTCTTGTCGGATACCCGCAAGGCACAGAAAGGGGTCCTGCGAATCCATGCATTCGCAGGACCCCTATCGGCGCAATACTACCTGTCGCTCATTCGCTCCGGATCGGGAATCGCAATGATGCCAAACACCTTTTCATCGCCGATAGCTTCCAAATGTTTAAGAACGAATTACAAGGACGCAATCTTGCCGTCCTGAACTATCTTTCTTAATCTCAAGCTGAACAAGGCCAACAAAACTGCTGCCAGTGCGTCCAATGTCTATTGGACCTCATCCTGCTTTGGAATGAGGAAAGAGCAAAGGAACGCAAGGACCAGAAGGACAGCAGAGCCGATCATGGAGGAGACGTAACCTGCCTGAGCGCCGGACGTACCGGCTACAAGGTTCATTATGGCGTATAGTACGGCGTAACTCAGCCCGGCTCCTAGATTAAATCCGCCTGAGTTCAACCCCGGAAGATACCCGGTATTGTCAGCCGGCGAAAGCACCACACCGAGGCCATTCAGCATGATATTGACCGTTCCCGCGTATGAAACACCCAGAAGCAGTGACATCACCACCAGAGACCAGACGCTTGGCGACAGACAAACATAAATGCCGAAAACAACACCTACTATGCTCACCAGCTGACCTGCACGAAGTACCTTGTGATACCCATATTTTGATGCCAGTATCCCGGCAACAGGTCCAAAAGCCAAACCGACGAGCGCATATGGAGTCAAAGTCGCAAACGAAACCACACTGGCACTCATTCCGGCACCGACTTTGGAATCCTGAGCCAGCGCGGGTACCACTCCATTCATGATTGCGAAGACGCCTACCATTGTGGTCAATGTGGTCAGCAAAAGCCCCCAAGTACGCCGTTGCTTCAGATAAGCTGTTGTCACCATAGGAGCTTTGCTTCTCTTCTCCGTATTCCAGAAGATCACGAAGAACAGTGCAGCTACCACCAATTCAATGCATACCATAAACCAGTTGGCCGCAGCCAGTTTCTCGGCCTCATTGATGGCGAAATACGCGCAAACGAATGCAATACAAAGAAATATCACGCCAGCCCAGTCCATGCGCGGTGTCTGTGCTGCGTGACTTTCTTGGGCAAAAGCGGCGACCAGTATGATGGCCAATACGGCAACAGCAACCATAAACCAAAATACTGAGCGAAAACCGAAGGTCCCGGCCAACCATCCGCCCAGCAAGGCATCAACCCCGCCGATGCCGCCATTTACGGCGGTGAGAATGGACATGAGCCTGGCGTACCTAGAATCTTCTGTAACCTGCGCGTGCAACATAATCAACGTCATAGGGACAACAGGGCCTGCAACCCCTTGAACGACTCGTCCGATCATAAGCACGAGCACGTTGGGCGCAAAGGCCGAAATCACACAGCCAATGGCGGTTAGAACCAGGATGCCCGAAAGCACCTTCTTGCGGCCGACCAGGTCACCCAATCTAGGAAGGAAGAGCGAGAAGACAGCGCAAGAGGTGAAGAATACCGTCTGAGAAAGTCCGATTTGAGAACTCGTAGTATGCAACTCATGCTCCATAGTCGTCAGCGCGGGAGAGAGCATGGAAGCATTGAGCTGGAAAGCGAAGACGGCAGCCATCAGGGCCGTCATCAGGGCAACAATTGACTTGCCGCCCTGATCAAGGATTTTAGAGGATTCCTTAGTCATCGCTCATCCTATCTTTTCGATGGCATCAATAATCAGGTTCCAGAAACCGTCGAAGTCCAGCTTCACGGCAACCTGAGTATGGCAATCTTCAGGACTGGGTTCCGGACCACGCAGATCCGCCACGGTCATCCCGGTCGTCAGCTCTCCTCTCAGCTCGATATCAACTGGGCAGCGATGAGTCTTGACGATGTTTGGATTAATCAGATACGCAATTGTGCAGGGGTCATGAACGGGAGGGTCGACGAACGCCTGGTTGTCTTTGTAGGATTTCCTGAAGAAGTCCATGAGTCCACTAACGAAATGGGCCAAATCAGTTCCAACGCCTTCTATGCGCTTCTGAACCTCTGGAGTACAGAGGGCCTGATGGGTCAAATCCAAACCGACCATAGTGACCGGCCATGGCTCATTGAAAACCACATGTGCAGCCTCCGGATCCACTTTGATATTGAACTCAGCAACAGCACTCCAGTTACCGACATGATAGCCACCGCCCATAAGGACGACTTCCTTGACCCGTTCGACTATCCGCGGTTCCTTGCGGGCGGCCATTGCGATGTTGGTCAGCGGACCGGTAGGGACCAAAGTTATAGTATCTGGTTCATTTTTCATTACCGTGTCAATGATCCAGTCGACGGCGTGACCAGCATCCAGCGGACGGGTCGGTTCTGGCAACGTGACGCCATCCAGGCCTGTCTCACCATGAATGGAGGCAGCGACTTCCTGAGGGCGAACCAATGGTCTGTCGCACCCAGCATGCACTGGCACATCCGTCGCATGTGCCATTTCAAGCACAGCCCTGGCATTGTATGTCACCTTGTCAAGGCTCTGATTGCCGCCTACCGTAGTGACGCCTAAAAGATCAATCGCCTGACTGCCGACAGCCAAGAGAATCGCCACAGCATCGTCATGGCCGGGGTCAGAATCCAAAATAACTTTCCGTTTCATCAACGTTCTCCGTTCTTTACTTATTGCATGATGATAATCATCGAGTTCCGAAACCTTCGAGAAGATCACCGGCTGCTGCCTCATCAACCGTACGGGGCGTATTGCCGGCGAAACGCTCATTGGCAACAGCTGAAGCATTGCTCAGCAGTTCCTTACGATCTATCTGGTAGGTATCGAATGGACGCATTCCAAGTATGTTATCCCGGAAAACCTTGAAGGCTCGTACTGCCAGAACCGTTGTCTGCTCCGGGGGCGCGGATTCAGGATAAGAAGCTCCTAGAATCTGACCAATCTCGCGTATTTTCTTAGGACGAACCGGGCTTACAAACTCCATGACTGCAGGGAGGGCGTAAGCCACAGCTTCACCGTGGATGATGTGGTATCGGGAACCGAGCACATGAGCGATGGAATGACCGACGATCGTACCTGTATTGTTCAGCATCCAACCGGCCAGGTTCGCGGCCACCATAACCCGTTCTCTAGCCTCTATATCGTTCCCCTCATGCACAGCACGTGGCAGGTATTGGTACAGCAGGTACATGACTTTTTCGCAAATCGCATCGGTTACGGGGCTTGATTGACGAGACAGATATCCTTCCGCCGCATGACCGAAGGCATCAAGGCCGCAGGCGATGGTCATTGCAGGAGGCAAAGACAGGGTCAATTCAGGATTGAGCACGGCATATTCGCTGACGGCAGGATCCGCTAAAATGGTCACCTTTGTCTTTGACGATTCATCAGTAACGACAAGAGCATTGGACATTTCACTTCCGGTGCCGGCAGTGGTAGGAACGCTGATCTGGCCACGGCAGGGTGAAATTGGCCTGGTCGGATCAGTGTAATTCAGAATGTCTCCACCATTGGTTCTGACGATGTTGACTCCGCGAGCCACATCCATGGAACTTCCTCCACCAATGGCAATCAAGCTATCTGCATTATGCTGCTTGAAAGCCAGAAAAGCATCGTTTACTGTTCCCTCGGCAGGATCGGAACCGACATTGTTGTAGACTGAAACCGCGATTCCACATGAGCGAAGCCAATCTAGAGCCTTGACGACTAGGGGCATTGTTGATACAAAATGATCGGTTATTACCAAGGGCCGCTTGTATGATTCGGTCTGAAGTATCTCTTTTAGGGTTTCGCCCAAATCATCAGTGGAGACGACCTTTACACGCTGCAGCAACTTATATTGCATAATCAGCAACCTACTTCTGCGGCCGCGCGGTCTGCATTTTTGCAAAATTCACGAACTTTGTCGATATCCTTCTGCATGTACCCGTCCTGGAACTTGATACTTGTTTTAGTGAGCGAATCCACGCCATATGGCCTGCATTTTCTTATTGCATCCGCTACGTTATCTGGACCGAGCCCTCCAGCCATGATGACCGGTTTTCCGCATTCCTCGACAATGCGTGCATCGATATTCCAGTCATGGGTCTGCCCGCTGGCACCTATGCCCGTATCTGGGGCCAGACCGGAATCCGTGAGTATGAAATCGCAGAAATCCGCTAGACGCTTGGCACGCGCAACAGCTGATTCATCGTTAACCAGCACAGCCTGCATAAGCTTTGTGGTGGGCGCGACATTTTTCAACCGTTCGGCAAAGGTTTTATCGGCCTCATACCCATCACCGGCGATATGAAGGATGTCAGGCTGTATGAGTTTGGCTAGTTCGATCATCTCGTCAGGGTCATTGGTCAGCATGATGGCCACTGCTTTCACTCCGCGGTTCCTGCATTCGTCGAAAATCTTGTGAACTCGATCCAATGGGACCCTTTGAGCAGGTACGCCACCATTCTGCATGGGCACCAATCCAATATGATCGGCACCTGCCTCCATGGTTTTAATGCTTTCATCATAATGAATGATGGAATAGAGTTGCTTGACTACCATTGTTCTCCTTTACTGACAAATTCGCCGTGTGGTAAAACCATTTGTTCATGCAACAACTAAGGGTGCGGACATCTTGTCACGTATCTTTTGCACATCGATATCAGGAACCGCCTTGGTGCATTCCAGCGCAATGCTGGAGGCTGCCTGAGCTATGCGGCCTACATCTCGTATAGGACGATTCGGGTCATCGAAGTAACTCCATGCAATAGCAGCCATTCCTGTGTCTCCGGCCCCATTCGCCGTAACTATGGCCGTCGGGTAAGGCGGAACGTGAACCATTTCCTCCGTCCCGGAAGTCCGGGAAGCACACAAAATGCCTTCTGCTCCCAAGGATATATATACGGTTTTGACGCCTTTGTCCAAAAGCCAGGCAGCTCCCTCTTCAGCAGAGGCTTTGTCGTGTATATCTATGCCGCTTAGCTTTCCCGCTTCGATCGCATTGGGCTTAAGCACACTCATTTTATTAAGAATGGGCAGGAAATGATCCGCCTTAACAGTCGAGACGGTATCGCCGAAAAGCGGCGCCGTTACGTTTCTACCTATCCACTCCATGGTTTCAGGCGCTAGATTCGCATCCAAAAGACAAATTGCAGCCCCGTTGACAAAATCAAGACGGGTCTTCAGGAATGAAGGTGTGATTTGTTTGCAGATATCCATGTCATTGACCGCAACGAGCATATCGCCCGTTTCATCTGTAATAAACATGTAAGTCGACGATCTGTAATCATCTAGACGTTGCGAATATTCCAGATGGATGCCTTTTTCCCGACAGGTCCGCTCCATGACTCGCCCGTTGGCATCATTGCCATAAACAGTCACCAAGTATGTGGGAACATCAAGGCAGGCAAGGGATTGCGCCATATTTTGTCCAACCCCGCCAACCGACAAGCTTACTTTCCCTGGATTTGAATCACGATCTACGATGGCAGTATTCGGACGTCCACAAATGTCCATATTCATGCCACCTATAACGACAACATATCGATTGGTGTCGCATAAGCACTTTGCGAAATCCACCATTGAAACCAGCCTCCTTGCATAGTTGCGTTCATAGACACAACCAACAATTGTTTTACTCTATAAACAATTGTTACTTGTATGATAAGGAAGACTCGCTTCGCTGTCAAATGGATTGAAAATCGGCATTGATGCCGCTCTACGAGAGGAGTCTGGGTTTGCTGCGTGAAAAAGATCTATGGCTGGAACTTAATGACAGCTGATTACTCTCGTGCAAAAAACGAATGGCGACGAGCCTCCAAGGCTTTCGGGCTCAGACTCGGATTGACTGACTGGACGCAGTCCATGGCCATAGCAGCCGCAGCATATGCAGTCTCCGCACAGTCCCGGTAGCCCATTTTCTTGCTATGGGACCAAAGAAGAGCAGACAAGGCAGCTGAGGCTGCGCCGTTATTGTGTCTGCTCTTGGTCCTTTGATCGTCAGGACAGAATACGTATTGGCTTCCATCGCTGTATAGATTACCCACGCCATCTATAAGCAGATATACACAGCGAACTCCTGCTTCATGCAGGAAACGAGCACAAAACTGACCACTTTGTTCATCGGAAGCATCCGTGTTTGTCAATAATTGCGACTCAGCACGACTAAGTACCAAAGTATCGATTCTGTTCAACACGGGCATCAAACGCGAAGCTTTATTGACAGAAACAACTCGAGCATAGATCGGACCAGAATAATGGTCACATATCCAGGCAATCGAAGCAGCTGTTAAGCTGGAATCGAGAACAACAGCATTTGCATTAACAATAATGTGAGCACGCTCACGCAAAAAAGTCGGGCTGATAAGCTCACTGCTGGCCATGTCATCCAACCCCACCATAGGGTCTCCGTCAGGACCGCTGACTGACAAATAGGTGGAAGTTGGGGTGTTGCTCAGCTGTTGACAGTATGTTATGTCAAGGCCATTAGCCATGGCATCTTTCTTGAAGAACGCGCCGTTGTGATCGTCTCCATAGACTGATAAGAGATAATTCTTTACGCCCAAACATCCCAAATCATACGAAATATTACGACCTATGCCACCAGGGCTGAACGTGATTTTCCCAACATTAGAAGAATGGCTTACGACAGGATTGACTGACATACCATAAATATCCAAGTTGATCCCGCCTATCACTGCGACATAGGTAGGCGGTGAAACTATATACCCCTTTCCCAACAAATAGCCTTTCTTCACAAGATTGGATATATGCGCAGCAACACCGGAACGAGTGATGCCGCAAATGTGAGCCAGTTCGTTCTGACTAATCATCGGATTCTGTCTGATCAACCCCAATATCTGTTCTTCGCGATTGGTCACCGCCATAGATGCCTCACTCCACTTGTCCAGACGAATCTGTTTCACAATCTAGCATCATTTTGAACCTTTACGGGTTCCATTCTCGGCTTGATAAGGCCCAACTGCATGCCAAACCGTAGTTATTAGCAATACAAGATGAGAATAGATAGCCCTTATATAAGCCATTACCAATTGCTTGAGCACATCTGCTCGAATGATCGCCAAAAGTACCAACTGATGGCCATCAGCACGAGGGCTATGGCAGTCTGAGGTCAACCTAGCTAACATTCTAGGATACAGATTTTTACCACAACAGCAGCTATTTATGGTCACTTAATCGAAGAACATCTCTGACCATTCAAGGCAATAACGCATTATCGCCATACACCTAAGATGGGTACTGACGCGGCTCAATATATGTCACAAACCCACACCAATATGATGGCAGGATAGCCGGCTGATAGGCTCGAAATCATGATCAGCAAGGAAACAGAAACAGCAGTGATGGATTTTGTGCACGAGCGCGACTGGGATCAATTTCACACGCCCGCAAACCTAGCCAAATCCATCTGCATCGAAGCTGCCGAGCTCCTGGAATGCTATAATGGGGGGATGATCCCAGGGACGGAGATGAAGGCCACGTGACCGACGAACTGGCTGACGTGCTCACCCATTGCATCCAGCTGGCGGATCGACTGGATCTGGACATGGACCGAATCATCATGGACAAACTGCAAAGGACGGCCGACAGATATCCGGTGGCCACTTCGCGCGGTTCCAGCCGAAAATACCGGCCCCTGCAGTAGGCGGATCGATTCAGCAAGTCTGCGTAGCCGACGACCCCGGTCGTCCGAGTCGCTCGACAATCAGAGCAGACAAATCATCCAAGGTTACTCCAACATAGCTATTCAAGGAAGCGAACTGGGGGCCTGATGAGGTGTCGACCGGGTTGGTGCCGGTATAGGCCACAGTAGTAGCTCCTGAGGCCACAGCCGAGGTGATGCCGGTCAGGGTATCCTCGAAAGCCAGGCAGAAGGCCATCAAATCAGGGCTGTTGATGCCCACCAGACTGGCCGCATGCAGATAGGGAGCAGGATCGGGCTTCTGCGCCAGCCCATCATCCCCGCAGACATAGTCGGCAAAAGCTCCCTCGGGTGCCTTAGCGACCACAGCCTGAGCCATGCGGCGTGGCGAAGTAGTGACCAGAATCGAGGGGACGCCGGCCTCAACCAAGTCTGTCAGGATGGCACGAACCCCTTCAATCCAAGGCATGTGACGCTCCTCCATGGCGATTACTCCATCAATCAGCAGATCTGGAATCTGATCCTCAGGAAGGTCAAGACCACGCTCCCGCATCACCCTTGCCACTTTGGTCAGAGGCTTGCCGGAAACCTGCCACCCCATGTCGGCATTCCAGTCTCCTCCATGCTCACGCACTAGATCGACCTCCGCCTGATGCCAGTAAGGCTCTGAATCGATCAGAGTTCCGTCCATGTCCCAGAAGACCGCAAGCGGCCGGCGTCCCACAGCAGACCGGGCTTTATTATCCTTTTGATGCTCCATGTTCATGCATTCACCCTATCGGCAGGGCCTGTCTTAAGAATGGCGCTGCTGCACATTACTTAGCATGAAGATCCGGCCATGGATCAGGCAGCAGCTCATCCAGACTTACATTGAGCACTTGAGCAACTGCCATAATGTTGATCAAACTGGGATTGGCTGGGCTCCCGGGTCGCGACTGGCCATGCTCCAACTGTTGATATGCGAACCGGGAAAGGTTGGCATTATAGGCGACGAACTCTTGACTGTAGTGCAAAGCCGTCCTTCTGCGTTGTATGTTCATACCTAATACTACGGCGTATTCCGCCCATCCATCCGGTACTTGAGAATGTGCCACAGAGCCAAAATAGGTACAAAAACCAGGTTGTCATGCCTTACCAGTAATACTATATCAGTAAGGCATCACCGGTTATCCAAACGGGGAACAATTACCGTGCTCTGTCTTGCACCAAAACTAGATAAGTCGTAGTCGTTGCTGGTTTCAGCACCTACATACGCGATGAACAACGAGGATCATCAATGAAAGCAACAATCCTGGGCGACTATGAAAACATCACAAAAAGGACGAATCAATGAAAAAATCCTCAATCATCAACAATCCGGTCATTGGCTTGGCCATTTCACTCATTCTCTGTCTGGCGTGCGGACTTATGTCCAATCTGGCTCAAACCGATGGAGGACGCGTTACAAAGGAGACGCTGCAAATTGAATCGCCGTCAGGCCACCGATTGAGCATGGACATGCTCCAGCCGAAAACAGCTTCTTCTAAGCACCCGGCACCTGCCATTGTCTTTGCTCACGGAGGTAACACCAACAAAGAAAAAAGCGATGACTTCCAGATCGAGTGGGCTCGCAGAGGTTTCGTCGTGATATCTTTCGACCTTTACGGCCATGGCGAATCTGAAATCCTCAATGACCAGGAATGGCTTGTAAATGGACGCGGATTGTATGACACGGTGGAATACCTCACCTCTCTCCCCTTTGTCGATGCTGATCGGATAGGGGTTTCAGGGCATTCAAGAGGCGGGAACACCATCCATGAATCCATCCTGATCGACAACAAGCGCCAGCATCCACTGATCAAGACCGTGCTCTATGTCAGCCGAGACCCGGTCTATAAGGACAACGAGACGGCCGCCTTCGGGTATGTTCCCGGCAAGACGAACGTCGTCGAAGCAGCCAAGAAGAACACCAACGGCAAGTTCTTCAACTACTATCGCGAGCGCACCGTAGGAGTACTCGCCGGCAAATACGACGACTACTCTTTCAAGGAAAAAGATACGTCAACTGGCAAAATTAAGCCCAACCCGCAGTACCTCAAATCAAATAACGCACGGTCCTTCCTCAACTTCGGCATCACGCCCACTGACCATACACCTGCAGGGATCAGCGGCCGGTGGTACCGCAAGCAGATCAATGGCCATCAAGCCTCACACGTCATTTATATGGAGAACGGGACGCACGGAACAGTGCTCTTCCTATCCCAACCATGCACCGATGCTGTTCAATTCATGGTTAGGGCTTTCAACATGAAAACCGACCTTGCCGACAGCAATCATATCTATCCTGTCAAAATGATCGGAGGGCTTCTTGGACTGATCGGCCTCATGCTCTTCATGGTCTATGGAACACTCTGTCTGGTCAGAACCAGCCTCTTCAAAAAGGCCGGCTCAGAGGAACCGGCACGCATGCGTCAAGCTGATACCTATAAGGGAGGTTCAGTATGGCTTTGGGTCTGCCTACTGTCGGCCACCGCCTTCTCAGTTGCCAGCGCCTTGACGTTGTTCGGGCTGAAAGTCGACAAGCATATCGGCAACTACTTTCGGCAAGGTATGCCCTTGTTCTACGGTGTGTGGGGCTGTCTGAATGCCATATTCATGATCGCGTTGACAATTCTGTGGTACCGCTTGTATGCGCGAAAGAGGGGGACTAAAGTCTCGGATCTTGATCTGCCCATCGGTGGAGGAAGACTTTGGCAGACAATAACGCTTGCACTGACAGTCAGTCTTCTGGCTATATTGCTGATCTTCACATGCAAGTTCCTCTTCAACTCCGATTTCCGGTTCTGGTACTGGGCCGCCAGACCATTTACCGCCGACAAGATTCCTGAGATGCTCAAGCTACTGCCCTTCTTCCTTGTAGCCTACGGAACCACATCGGTCTTCATCAATAGCCTGAATTACTCCACCTCATTCGGGAGGAACTCAACAGCCAACATAGGTCTGCTGGCATTCTTCAACATGCTGCCGGCTCTGCTTATAGCAGTGGTTGGATACGGGTATTTCTTCGTCACTGGAGTCAACGGCCTGTTCGGCAACAACACACAGATACCAGACTGGATGCTGACACCCTTGGTCCCGCTGGCTGTCATGCCTCTGGTGACCCGGGCGATCTACCGTCACACCAGAAATCCCTATCTGGGTGGCATCATTACCGCGATCGTTGTTACTGTGATGACCTGCATCAACTCACAGATATCCTTCCCAGCCTAACGGGGAGACCACACCAACCCCAGGTCCTCTCCGTCCCTGTCTACAAGGGAAACTTCGACAAGGACAGGGAGGACCAACTTACCTGACCACCAGTTCACTCGGTGTTGCCGAAGACCTGGTTGCGCAAGTTGTTACGCTGGGTCTCGTATTGAGTGAGCTGGCCAAGAAGATCGAACTTCTCCTGACCGTCGGGCAACTGATTCATCTGATGCTTGACCGAGGCAATCAGCCGCATATAGGTGGCATCCAACAGCCTTGCCAACAGCTCGGAGGCATACTGACGCTCCTCCGGGCTAGGCTGCCTCAACTGAACATCCGCTTCTTTGGAGCCCTCGTCCCGGTCTTCTTTCTTATTGCCTCTCTTGGAGTCCGATCCTGAGCTCCTCTGTCTATCCTCCTGCTTATCCAAATTCAGCGGCAGGGGCATGACGGCCAGCTCATTGATGGCCGACTCCAGCATGGGCCCGCCAGCCTTGGTCAAATTATGCATCCACAGCCCCTGGGGCGTCTTCCTGTCGGGCAGCCCTCCGGCTGCCTGCACAGCCTGATAGAGCGAGCGGAAAATCGGAACCTCGAAACTATCTGGGCTGAGTTGGGCGAAGGCATCCGATCCGACCGCTCTGGGGATCTGGATGAGCACACCCATGAACTGCTGCTCGCAGATGAAGACAGCATCATCGATGTGGTGGTAGCCCTGTCGGAGGGCATCCTCACGCTGTATCCTGCGGCGGCGCATGGCATCGTCACTGCCTTGGCCCGCACGACCCTCAGATTCACCCGCGCCGCGGTGAGGAGTGCGGACCGCATAGGCATCCTGGTCCTTCACATGCAGCTTGCGGCGGGCCCTGTTGACCTCCTGGCGCAGCAGATCCAGATCCACGCCGATTTTTCTGGCGGTTTTACGGGTATAGGCCCCCACCAGGGAGCGGTCCCTGATCTGGGCCAGAATAGGCGCCACGGCCTTGACTGCTCCCATCTGCCCGGTGGTGTACTGGGTATCAAACATGGCCACGGCGGTGTCGATGACGAAGTCATACAGCGGTCGGGGGTGCTCGACCAGGGATCGCACAGCCTCATCGCCGTAGCGGATGCGCAGATCGCAGGGGTCCAGATTCTCCCGGGCCACCGCCACGAAGGTCTGCGTCAGAAAGCTCCCGTCAAGGCCGAAGGCATGCAGGGCGGCCTTCTGCCCGGCAGCATCACCGTCGAAGGTGAAGACCACCCGAGAGCCCCGGACAGGCCCCACCAGCTGAATGGCGCCGAGGGCGTCGTCGGAGATGAGCCGGCGGACGATCTTGGCATGGTCCTCGCCGAAGGCAGTGCCGCAGGTGGCTACAGCTGTGTCGACACCGGCAAGGTGGCAGGCCATGACGTCGGTATAGCCCTCTACTATAACTACCTGTCGCTTTTTGACGATGGCGTCCTTGGCCAGATCGATGCCGTAGAGCACCTGGTTCTTGCGGTAGAGCTGGGTGTCGGGCGTGTTGATGTACTTGGCGTTGATGCCGTCGTCCTCGTAGAGCTTGCGAGCGCCGAAACCCAGGGTGCGGCCCGTGGAATCCCTGATAGGCCAGGTGACCCTGCCCCGGAAGTAGTCATAGACCCCCCGCTGCCCCTTCCTGGCCAGCCCTGCATCCAGCATCTCCTGCTGGGTGAAACCCTTGGTGGACAGATGGCGCACCAGGTTGTCCCATCCGCGTGGGGCGTATCCGCAGCCGAAATGCGCGCTGTCTGCCTGAGAGAAGGTTCTGCCCGCCAAGAGCTTGCGCGCCGCCAGCGCCTCCTTGCTCATGATCTGCGAAACGAAGAAACGCTGGGCCTCCTCGTTAGCCTCCAGCAGCCGGGAACGTTTGGACCCGCGACGCTTGTCCTGACGGGAGTTTTCGTAATGCAGCTCAATCTGGTACTTGTCCGCCAGGATCTCGACGGCATCGCCGAACTCGACGTTCTCCTCCTGCTCCACGTAGGTAAAGACATCGCCGCCCAGACCGCAGCCAAAGCAGTGCCAGACCCCCATAGAGGGACGCACCGAAAAGGAAGGAGACTTCTCGTCGTGGAAGGGGCACAAGCCCATGTAGGTGCCGGAACCGGAAGGCTTCAGAGTCACGCTTTCAGAGACGATCTCATACAGATCGGCCTTGGCTCTGACCTTCTCGATGTCTTCCTTCTTGATCATTCCGGACATGACACCTAGCCTACCGGCCCAGGCCGATGTGTTGCGCCCGGCGTAAATGCCGCAGGCCTAGGGGCAGACCAGGGAATGCAGGGCCAGCGCGGAGCCGTCGGTAAGAGAGGCCACCTGGTCGATGGCCACCCGCAATCGCTCCCCATCCGAACCTGCCTGACGCCAATCCTCCAGGAAGACATCCTCCAAGGCATCAGAGGGTGCAGGCGAGTCGGCCATCATCACCTCAACCAAGTCGGTCACAATCTTCAATTGCTCCTCGTGGAAGGGTTCCTTCTCACGGGGAGCCATGACGAAGTAGACAGCAATCCCCTTCAAGGCCACAATCTCATAAGAGGTCCGGGGAGGAATGACCAGCCCAGCCGAGTACCTGGTCAAGGGGCCTTGGCCGTGACGGCTTCGCGTGGCCGCCTCCACGGAGTCAGCAAAGCGACCGATCAGATAGCTGGTGGTGTTCTTCAACGTAGCCAAGGCCCGGCGTGAACCGTCAAAGCCCGTCGGCAGCATGCTGCGGACGGCCTCCAAGGCTCGGACCAGCTGGTCGGCATCCCATCGATCGCCATACCAGGATCGGGCGGCCCGGACCACACCATCAATGATCCTGAGCTCAGCCAGCCGCTCAGGCACGAAGGATCCGACCACGATGGCATCCTCCACATCGTGGACACTGTAGGCGATGTCGTCAGCCAGATCCATGACCTGGCACTCCATAGGCGTGCTGGCCGGCGGCGCCCCTTGCTTAAGCCAATGGAAGACCTCTTGGTCGTCAGGGTAGACGCAGAACTTGGCGGTTCTCTCCCCCTTGGGATGAGCCGAGGCCTCGGCCAGGGTCCAGGGATATTTGACCGCAGCATCCAGCGCGGCTCTGGTCAGGTTGACTCCTGCTGAACGTCCGTCAGGATGGAAGACCTTGGGCTCCAGCCTGGTCAGTAGTCGAAGGGTCTGTGCATTGCCCTCGAATCCCCCAATATCCGAGGCCAGCGAAGACAGGGCACGTTCGCCGTTGTGGCCGAAGGGCGGATGACCCAGGTCATGGGCCAAGCAGGCACAGTCCACCACGTCAGGGTCACAGCCCAGCATGGTCCCAATCTGCCGGCCGATCTGGGCCACCTCCAAGGTGTGGGTCAGCCGTGTACGGGCAAAATCGTCAGTGCCGGCGACCAGGATCTGCGTCTTGGCCCCCAACCGACGCAAGGCTGAAGAATGGACCAGACGCGCCCTATCGCGTTCAAAGGCGGTCCTGCTGCTGGTCTTTGGGGGTTCTGGCGCCCACCGTTCCTGATCCTGGGCAGAGTAGCCCTCGGCCAGCAGGCGGGATCCGCCCTCCTCGTCAGTGCCCATCAGGCGCGCCCGCTCCGTTCAGTCCAGATTGTCCACGACCAATACTTCAGTGGGCACATTGCCCGCCGTTGCCTTTGAATAGGGGCAGAGCTCCTGAGTGCGTTCCACCAGACGGGTGGCCAGATCACGATCGACGCCGGGCAGGCAAACCTCGACCAGAGCCTTGATGCCGAAGGACTCGCCCTGGTCACCGAGGGAGATATGAGTGCGCACCTTGCTCTGGGCCAGCTTGGTGGCTGGCACACGCAACTCCTTGCCGGCCAGTCCCATGGCTCCCTGGAAGCAGGCGCCCCAGCCGATGGCGAAAAGCTGCTCGGGGTTGGTGCCCTGACCCTTGCCCCCCATGGCCCTGGGTGTGTCCAGATCCAGGGAGAGATCGGGCTCATGGCTGTCCGCATGGCCCTCGCGGCCACCGGTAATGTCAGCTACGGCTGTGTATGAGATATTGCTTGGTTCATTTCCTGTATATGTAGTCATAACCTCATCTCACCACTTATATAGCCCCTTGACAAGGCCCCAAGCCTATGTTCTACCTGTGATAGTGGTCTCAAAGAATGGATTCAGGGGCAATCAGGTGCAAATCGTCGGGGTCGACTACCTCATGTACGCCCAGATAGAGCCGTGGAATCCGATTACACAGACAAGTGAAAATCTCATAGCTAATGGTGTCAGCGGCCCGGGCCCAGTCATCAGCGGTTGGCTCGGCCTGATCCTCCCCCCGACCTGGTCCGAAAAGAACAACGGTATCGCCTTCGCTAACTCCCAAGTCGGAAGCCATGCCTTTGAGATCAAGAACGCACTGGTCCATACAGACCCTGCCAGCGACGCGAACCAACTTGGATCCTTGACGAGTCATCAGACGGACGGGTCCACCCAGGCGCTCTCGGCCCATATAGCCCTCGCGGTCGAAGCCCGAGGCAGACCGGTGAATCCCGTCGCCGTATCCCAGGGGCATGATGGCCGTGCTGGTGGGTTTCTCAGTCAGATAGGTGCGTCCGTAGGAGATGCCATGACCGGCCGGCATATCCTTGACGGTGCCCAGCTGGGCCTGGAAGGTCATTGCCGGGCGTAGACCGTAATCGGCCGAAACACCCATGGAGGGATCAGGCTCATATCCGTACAGGCCGATGCCCGGACGGGTCAGGTCATAACGTATCCCAGGACGGGTGAGCGTGGCGGCAGTGTTGGCCAGATGCCGGATTTCAGGTTTCATGCCAGCAGCCGTCATCCTGTCAGAGAATTCCTCAAAGAGGGCGATTTGATCGTCAGTGGACGACACAAACTCCTCCACGCCAGGCATGTCGGCCACTGCTAGATGGCTGAAAAGCCCGACGGGCTCCAACAGCCCCTTTGCAGCCAGGCGGGAGAGCTCGCGCATGGCATCCCCGAAGGTTTCGGGAGTAAAGCCGTTGCGCCCGAAGCCGGTGTCCACCTTGATATGGACGCATGCAGGCCTGCCGACCTGATCTGCCGCCTGCGCCGCCATGTCCATGGTCTTTAGGGAACCGATGCCCAGATCGATGTCAGCCTGGATCAACTGATCAAAGGGGGCGCGGTCCCCATTGAACATCCAGGACAAAACCCGACAACGGTCGAATCCGATGCCCGCCCGGCGCAGACGAAGGGCCTCGCTGGCCTGGGCCGTGCCGAGCCAGGTGGCCCCGCCGGACAATGCCGCCAGGGCCACAGGAATGAGCCCGTGTCCGTAGGCATCGGCCTTGACCACACCCATGACTGCAGCATCGGGGTTCGTGGAACGAACCAGATTCACCAGAGTGGCCATATTGGCCTTCAAGGTCCGCAAGTCCACGATGATCTGTCCAGGATAGGCCCGAAGAGCCTGTTCGTAATGTCGCTGGCCCTCGGGCCCGGAGAACCGCCATGCCGGTGCTGCACTCAATGTCATGGCTCCATTGTGCGACGGCGCTGCGACGGTCGGCCCCCGCCCTCAGACGGCGACCAAGCGCTTGCCGACCCTTTCACGTTCTGCTAGGTCAAGGGGACGGTCGTGCCGCTGGTAGGCCACCCGCACGTTCTCGATCTCCTTGTTCTCAGGCATGATGATGTTGCCGCAGCGTGTGAAGCCATGGGTCTCCAGGATGTGCTGCATGGCGTAGTTCTTCAGTCCCGTATCGGCGCGGATGTTCTCGTACCGGCGCATGCTCCAGTCAAGCAGGTCCCCGGCCGCGTGACGTCCCAGGCCGGAGGCGGCCACCCGATGGATGGTGGTATAGGGCCGGTCGTCCAGCCAGCTGCCATCGATGACCCGATAATCAGGTTCCGGGTCATGGAAGAGGGCGAAAACGCCGATGATGCGCTCGTGGCTGCCCTTGTGCTCGTCCAATTCAGGTTCAGGGTAGGCGGGATCCTCAGGAATCTGATCCATACCAGCTGCATCGTCAACCAAGAGCATGGTATGGCCCCCGGCGATGTCTTCGCGGATACGTTCGGGCAGAGGGTACTTGTCCCCCCACTGGCGGGGGTTGCCGGTCTCGGCCATCCGCTTTCTGGCGTAGGCGTAGACAGGCATGATCGCCTCAAAGTCGTCCATGGTGGCATGACGGATCCAACGTGCAGTTTCCATCGTGTAGCTGCTCACTGTGGCTACCTCTTTCTCGACCGGTGCGGCAGGGACGAAACCCGTCCCCGCGATTGCCGAAGTACGAGTGTATTCATCAGCAGGCAGTCACGAAGTGAGTACGCATTGAGCGAATCGGGGAATAGTTTGGGCTATTCTGCATCCTCCTGAACCCGGCCTTCCGCGCGCAGACGACGACGGGCACGGGTCAGGTTGACCACGCTATGCCGACTGACCAGACGGGTTGGCATGACCACATGCCGCTGGAACTCCTTACCCTGGCGCGCATCGAGGATCATTCCCACCGCCATCCTGGCCATCAGATCAAATGGCTGGTCCACCGTGGTAAGGGCAGGCATCAGATAAGAGGACGGATAGACGTTGTCGAATCCGACCACGGACAGGTCCTGCCCGGGCTCCAGCCCACGTTCGCGAGCCGCTCTATAGATATTGACAGCTGTCAAGTCGTTGCAGGCCAGAATCGCAGTCGGACGCTGATCGCGGTCCAACAGATCACAGGCGGCTTGGTATCCCCTGTCAGGCAAATAGTCCCCCTGCTGAACCATGCTCGACGGCAGGCTGGCACCAATGGCTGCCAATGCTGCTCGGTATCCAGCCAGTCTGGCTTGCGCGGATTGCACAGTCGCCGGTCCGGCGATAACACCAATGCTCCGGTGCCCAGCGTCAAGAAGGCATTTGGCCGCTTGGTATCCTCCAGTCCAATTGTCTAGCGTTATGCTCATATCCTCGTCGCTGACCAAATCCACCGGATCGACCGCCACCAGGGGAATGCCCCTTGCTTTGAGCACATTCTTGCCCTCTTGGTCTATGGAGGACATCTGGGTGATCACCCCCAGCGGGTTACGATCAATGATCCCCCTCAGACATTCCTCAGCACGTCGCTGGTGATCAGTCTGTGTCACCGTCAAAGCCAGACCGGCATCCAAGGCCCATTTCGAGGCATAACGTATCATCTCGATGGTGCCATTGTTGGCAATATAATCCACAACCAGCTCAATTGTCTGAGCAATTTTCGTGCTGACAAGCGGATGCGCATAGCCCTCGTCTGCCAAAGCTTTTTCGACCCTTCGACGGGTTTTTGCCGCCACGCCCGGTCGACCGTTGATCACCTTGGAGACGGTCGAAGCAGAGATGCCGAGCTGCTCGGCTATGGCGCCAACGTGGGGATTGCCTGGTTCCTGTCTGGCCATGTGCGTCCTTTCCATTACCCACCAATCGTAACCAACGAAGCACCAAAAGCATCCATGTCGGATTTAGAATTTTTACATTTCTAATTTTCAAATTTCTATTTCTACGCCTATACTGAGGTATACGTTCACAAGATTGGCAAAGGAGCCACGATGAGTACTATCACTGCGGTGAAAACGTATGACTTTCGTTTTCCCACTTCTCTGACCCTGTCAGGGTCGGATGCCATGAACAAGGACCCCGACTATTCGGCCGCCTATGTGGAAATACACACCTCGGCTGACGACGGCATCAAAGGTTGTGGCCTGGTCTTCACCATCGGACGAGGCAACGATGTTGTTTGCAGAGCTATAGATTCCATAGGAGAGACTCTGCGCGGCCTGGAGGTTGAACGTCTACTGGACAGCATGGGCCTGGCCTGGGACCTATTGGTCCATGACTCACAGCTGCGCTGGTTGGGGCCCGAAAAGGGAGTCGAGCACATGGCCATCGGCGCACTGCTGAGCGCTCTTTGGGACATGAAAGCCAAAAGGGCGAGAAAACCCTTGTGGCTGCTGCTGGCTGAAATGGATCCAGAGGATCTTGTCAGCACATTGGACTTTAGATACCTCTCCGATGCCCTGCGCCCCGAGGAAGCCATAGATATCCTCAAGGATGGGCAATCCGGCAAGCAGGAGCGCATCGAAGTAATTCGCCAGCACGGATACCCCGGTTATTCGACAGCACCCGGCTGGCTTGGCTACAGCGACGAAAAGATGGTGGAGATCGCCAAACGAGAGACTCAGGAAAAGGGCTTTAAGCAAATCAAGCTCAAGGTAGGCCAGAACTTCGATGATGACATACGCCGTCTGGGACTGGCCAGGGATGCCATCGGTCCCGACGTCCGCCTGGCCGTCGACGCCAATCAGGTCTGGGATGTCCCGCAAGCCATTGATTGGATCAACCATTTCCATGACTTCGACCTGGCATGGGTCGAAGAGCCTACCAGCCCCGACGACATCATCGGCCACGCAACCATTGCCAGAGCCATTAATCCCATACCCGTGGCAACCGGCGAACAGATGCAGAACCGCATCATGTTCAAGCAGTTCCTGCAGGCTAACGCCTTCGGCATCATGCAGATCGACGCCACCAGAGTGGCGGGCCCCCAGGAGATAGTTCTGGAATACCTGCTAGCTCGCAAGTTCCACAAGATAGTCTGCCCCCACGCCGGCGGGGTCGGATTGTGCGAGATGGTCTGCCACTTCGCCATGTTCGACTACGCAGCCGTCTCATGCACCACACAGGGCCGAATGATCGAGTACGTGGACAACCAGCACGAATATTTCGTGAACCCCGTGCGTATCAGCCAAGGCATGTATAAGGCACCGACCGCTCCCGGCAATGGAGCCGAAATGACCGTGGAAACCGCACAGCGCTACCTGCACCAGGAGTGAGAGCGGCCCACCTCAATCAAAATCCGGTCCAATCACTGAACCTCAAACAAATCATCATCCATATAGACAAAGGAGTTCTCATGGATCTGCATCTCAAGAACAAGGTATTCATCATCACCGGTGGCTTTAAGGGCATCGGCAGGGGCATCACCCTACAACTGGCCCAGGAGGGTGCCATAACCGCAGTCATAGATCGTGACGAGTCAGCCAGGGACCAGTTCTGCAAGGACATCGAGGCCTATACCGATACCTACCGGACCTTCATTTTGGATCTGAATGACACCGACGGCATAGCACCCATTGTAGAGCAGGTACACAAGGAATTCGGTCATATCGATGGCATAGTCAACAACGCTGGAGTTAACGACAACAAGGCTTTGGAAACTACTGACTGGCGCGAGTTCGAGCGTTCCGTACACGGCAATCTCACCCACTACTACGAACTCATGCACGCCTCTTGTGCCTACCTCAAGGAAAGCCACGGATCAGTCATCAACATCACCTCCAAAACCGCTGTGACCGGTCAGGGCAAGACCAGCGCCTATGCAGCAGCCAAGGGCGGGATTCTGGGCCTGACCAGAGAATGGGCTGCGGCCTTGGTCCATGATGACGTACGAGTGAATGCCATCGTGGTCTCGGAATGCTGGACCCCGCTCTATGCTGACTGGATCAAGACCTTTGGCGATGAAGAGGCCCAGCAGGCACGCCTGTCGGTCATCACAGACAAGATTCCTCTGGAGCATCGCATGACCACACCCGAAGAAATCGGAAATACCGCCACCTTCCTGCTCTCTGATCGCGCATCACACACCACCGGCCAATGGGTGTTCGTCGATGGCGGATACGTCCACCTGGACCGGGCACTGAATTGAGCTCTGACATGGATAATACAAATACGCGAAACAAGGGCGGGTCCAAGGCAACCGTCGCCATAACCCTGGTCATCGGACTCTTCTTCATTTGGGGATTGACCATGAACCTGGTCAACGCCCTCAACAGCCCATTCAGCAACTACATGGAGCTGAACAGCACCCAGGCATCACTGCTGCAGGTGGCCTACTACGGAGCCTACTTCGTCATGGCCATCCCAGCCGGAATCATCTCCAAGCGCTTCGGTTACAAGGGCGGGGTCATCTCCGGACTGATACTGTTCGCAGTCGGAGCATTCATCGTGGTGCCGGCCACAAATATGGCCAGCTACAGACTCTTTCTGTTCGCCATGTTCGTGGTAGCGCTTGGAGCCTCATCTCTGGAGACCAACTGCAATCCCTACGTCACCAAGCTGGGCGATGAAAAAGGCGAATCCTTCAGACTCAATCTGGCACAGAGCTTCAACGGCGTCGGCAACGTGGTGGGGCCTCTGATTTTGGGCAGAGTGCTATCCAAAACCCTGACCCCAAAAGAGCCAGGCTTTGAGCAAGCCAAGGTCAAGTTCCTGTCTGACACCAGGATGATCTATATCGTCATCGGCATCGTTCTGCTGTTGGTGTTGGCTGTATTCATCGTCTTCAAACTGCCAACACCACCTGGCGATGACGAGCAGGAAGGGAAAACTGGTAACGGCTCCGGCACCTCAAGCCTGCTGAAACGCCCTTACTTCGTACTGGGCGTGATAGCCGAGTTCATCTTTATTGGCTTGCAGGTGGCGGGCATGGCCATGTTCTCCGCTTATGCCCTCAAACACTGGGGCGCTGGCATCACCGCCGGTCTGGCTGCCACATTGTTGGCATTGCTGTCGCTGCTGTTCACCCTTGGCCGGTTCCTGACCACTCCGTTGATGACCAAATTCGATGCCGGTAAGATACTGGGCGTCTACATGTGCATCACAGCCGTGCTGATGCTTCTGGTATTCCTGGGTCTGGGACGATTCTCGGTCATATGCTTCCTGGTTGCCTATCTGTTCATATCGATCGGCTACCCCACGATCTTCTCGCTGACGCTCAAGGGCATCAGGAGCAACGACGCCAAGACCGGCTCTTCTGCGCTGGTTATGAGCATCGTCGGAGCGGCCCTGATTCCACTGCTGTTGGGTGCCATCCAGGATGCCATGGGCATCGAAATCGCCATGCTGGTGACCGTACCCGGATTCCTCTACATCGCCTGGTATGCCTTCCGCGGATGCCGCATAGGTCTTAAGCAAGGAGCCTAAAATGACACGACAACTACAGGTCATCGATGCTCACTTCCATATGTGGGATCTTGAACGGCAGCATCTGCCGTGGCTGGACGGAATGCCCTCACTGAACCGGAGCTTTCCCCTTCATGAGCTGGAAAGCGAGTACGAGCAGCTGGGAGTGGAATTTCTGGGCGGAGTCTATGTGGAAGTAGACTCGGACGACCCCCTATTAGAGGACCGCTTGGTCTATGAGAACAATGACCCCAAGATTCTTGCCCGAATGCTCCGAGTCCAGGTAGGGCCCTATATGAGGGTGCCCATCAATGCTACGGGTATCAGAGAGCCACTGCACACTGACTCTGCCCCTCGCGGCCGTTGCATGGAACCCTCCTTCATCGCTGGGCTCTGCGCCATGGCTGATAAGGGCCTGCCCTTTGAGCTGTGCAACAGGGGGGCGGAACTGCCGGACATGGCTCAGGCATTTTCTCAAGTTCCTTCCCTGACTGTCATCATGGACCATCTGGGCAATATGCCCGACTTGTCGTCGACCTCCAGAAAGGCCATAGAGGCCATGGCGGCCCTGCCGCACTGTTATATCAAGGTATCAGGGGACTTGCCGGTCGATCGCGACATCGTCGCCTTCGTCAGGGACACATTTCCCCCGGACAGGGTCCTTTACGCCTCCAACTGGCCGGTCGTCACCGTGCACTCCTCACTCCAGGAACACTGGCAACTGATGCTGGATACCTTTGGCCCTGATGAGGACTTCTTCAAGCACAACGCCATGAGGGCCTATGGGATCAATGCCGATATGCTTACTGTGGAAGGGTGAACATGAGCACATCATCAGCCACATTTGAGGGAATATTCTGCCCGTCGATTACCATCAGCGACGATCAAGGAGTCATCGACACCGACCTGTGGGGACGACATCTGGACCATCTGATCCAGGCTGGCATTGATGGAGTGCTTCTGTTCGGAAGCATCGGCGAGTTCTATGCCTATGATCTCCAAGAGAAGCGCTCAGCCCTGCAATTCGCCGTCGACCATATACGGGGGCGCATGAAGGTATTCGTCGGAGTAGGCGACACTGACATGGACCGGGTTATGGATCTGACCAAGTTTGCCGGACAAATCGGCGCCGATGCCGTGGTGGCTGTCAGCCCCTATTATTTCGGCCCTTCGGAACCGACTGCTTACAGGTATTTCACCAGCATCGCTCACGCCTCGACTGTGCCGGTGATCCTCTACAACTTCCCTGCTCGTACAGGCAACGACTGCTCCCCGGAGTTGGTCGCTAAACTGGCCCAGGAATGTCCAAACATCGTTGGCATCAAAGACACCGTGGACACAATCAGCCACACACGTCGAGTCGTATCGGCAATCAGACGTGTCAGCCCTGAGTTCTCGGTGTTCTCCGGATTCGACGAATACTATATGGTCAATCGCATCTGCGGAGGCAACGGTGTTTTATCGGGCCTGACCAACGTGGAGCCGGAAACCTTCGTAGCCATGCATCAGGCCTATCAAGAGGGCGATTACCGGACTGCGCTAGACAAGGCCCAACGCATCAACCACCTGATGGCGATTTACGACACTGCGGATTTGTTCGTGTCGGCCATCAAGGGAGCTGTGCGACTGCAGGGTCTGCCCATCAGCACACGAATCCGCGAACCAGCCATGCAGATTGATGACGATCAGATGAAACAGATCGAAACCATATTGCGTAGTTGAGCTTTCGTCTGTTGCATCGAACTGGGCCTGAGGAAAGGAACATACCCTTCCTCAGGCCCAGTTGTTTGCCTGTCAGCGATCAGACCAGCTTGCGTTCAAAGGGATCGGAGCTGATGCCGGCGGCCACGATGTCGCGGCTCCACTGCTTGGCCGAGAAGAGCGAATGGTCACGGTAGTTGCCGCAGGAGGTGATCTCGGTGCCGGGCACATCGTCCCAGGTGGCCTTTTCGGCGATGAACTCCAGTGACTCCTTCAGGGCCTTGGCCACATCCTCGGTCGAATGACGGCCCCAGGCAAGCAGGTGGAAGCCCGTCCGGCAGCCGAAGGGCGAGCAGTCGATGTAACCGGGGATGCGCTCGCGCAGGAGCACGGCGATGGTGTGCTCGATGGTATGCAGCCCGGCAGTTGGAATGGCGTTCTGGTTGGGCTGGACCAGACGGAGATCATAGTTGGAGATGATGTCTCCTTGGGGCCCTTTCTCCTCGTCGATCAGTCGAACGTAGGGCGCCTTGACCTTGGTGTGATCCAGCTGGAAGCTCTCTACAATAGGTTTGTCAGCCATTGTTATTTCCTTTCCTGTCGGGCGCCCGGTATGAAAGGCAACCTTGATGAAGTCGTGTATGTCTCATGGTAGGCCGACCTACCTATCAGATTCGGCAGTGCCCCTGACCACATCCACCCCTCCTCTGGCCGAAAACTCGGAGATGACACCCATGAACTGGGGTCCATACTGCTCCAGCTTGTGCTGCCCCACACCATTGACGGCCAAGAAGGTTGAATCATCAGCCGGACGAAGACGGCACATATCGCGCAGTGCCTTGTCGGAGAAGACAATGTAGGGAGGCTTGCCAATCTTGCGAGCTATGCTGGTCCGCAGATCGCGCAACTTCTGGAAAAGTTCCTCATCCTCTGGGCTGGCATCGCTAGCAGCGGCCTGATCGAGACCGTCATCGTCGACAGTCGAAGAAGACCTGCCGTCGTAGACCTTGCCCGAGGCACGCGGGCGTTCCGTCCGCTTGATCTCGTAATGGAAGTCCGGACTGACCGTCTGCGCGGCCTTGGGTCCGAAATGAACCATGGGCAGCCGCCCTTCAGTGATATACAGATACCCGTCCGAGGCCATCTGGTTGAGCACGTCACGGATTCGCGCCTCTGGAACCTGGTCCAGAGCACCATAGCTAGGGCACCGATCCAACCCTCGCCGAAGAAGATCCTGCGAGCGCGATCCCCGAAGAATTTGCGCGATCTTGCCGGAGCCGAATCCCTGGTTCACATCATGAACGCACCTGCTGATGGCACGGGCCACATCGCTGACGTCGATGGTCGTGAAGGTGCTCAGGCAGTTGGAACAGTTCTGGCAGCCGCCGCTACCGGTGTCAGGATGCCCGACCGGGACAGATTTGCCCTTGTCGGCTTCGGCAGGCGAAAGACCTGCGGCAGCCTGGTCCACCTCCTCGCCAAAATACCGCAGCATGTACTGGTGAAGGCAGCCGGTGGTTCGACAGTAACCGATCATGACGTTGAGCAGACGCCGGTGTTCGGCCCTGACTGCTTCGGCCTGCTCACCGGTCAGTCTGTCGTTGCCGTTGTCCATGTCCAGCAGGCGTCTGCGGGTGACGATGTCGCTCTCGTTCCACAGCAGGGAGCAACGGGCTGGCTCGCCGTCACGTCCCGCTCTGCCGGCCTCCTGGTAATAGGCCTCGATGCTCTCAGGCATATTGTGATGAATGACATAGCGTACGTTGGACTTGTCGATGCCCATGCCGAAGGCATTGGTGGCCACAACCACCTGCACCTTGTCGTTGACGAAGTCCCGTTGCGCCTGCTCCCTGTTCTGAGCATCCATGCCAGCGTGGTAGCTGACAGCACTGACACCGGCCTTGGTCAGGTCATCAGCCAGAGCCTCGGTCTCCTTGCGGGTGGCGCAGTAGACGATGCCAGAATCATCGCCATGCTTCAGTGCGTACTGGACCACCCAGCGATTCTTGTATTTGCTCTCCAACTTGATCACGTCGAAGAAGAGGTTGGGCCTGTCGAAACCCGTCACCGCCACGTAGGGATCGTCAAGGCCCAGCATGTATACGATGTCGCGCCGAACCTTCTCGGTCGCCGTAGCAGTGAAGGCTGCCACCGTAGGTCGGTCGGGCAGGGACCTGATGAAATCGCCGATGCCTAGGTAGGCAGGGCGGAAGTCCTGACCCCACTGGGATACGCAGTGGGCTTCGTCCACAGCCAGCAGGGAAATTTTTGTATGCTGGGCGAATTCCCTGAATCTGGGGGCATCCAGCCGCTCGGGAGCCACGTAGAGGATCTTGCTGCGCCCTTGTGCAGCCTGAGCCAGGGCCAGGGACTGCTCATCCATGTCCTGGGTGGAATTGACGAATGAGGCCTGGATGCCTGCGTCCTCCAGCCCGTCCACCTGGTCCTTCATCAGGGAAACCAAGGGAGAGATGACGATGGTCAGACCGTCCAGAAGAGTGGCAGGAATCTGATAGCAAATGGATTTGCCGGCCCCGGTCGGCATAACACCCAGGCAGTCCCGCCCATTCAGGATAGCCTTGACCAAATCCTCTTGACCTGGGCGAAAGGACTCATATCCGAAATACCGCTTCAGCGCCTGCCCTGCATCCTGGATGTCCACCATGATTCCCCAGTCTATTGCCACGGCAGGAGTCAAGCAGTGGGCGAACGACCATGTGGTCAATCGTCGGGAAAACGAACACCTACAGGGTTGCAGCAGCCAGAAGCTGGCGGGTATAGGACTGCTCAGGATGATTGAGGATGGCCTTCACCGGCCCCTCCTCCACAACCTTCCCCTGCCTGAGCACCATGACCCTGTCTGCTATGTGCTGGACCACACCCAGATCATGGGAGATGATAATCATGGACATACCATTTGACGAATCGCTCTGCTGTTTGGACTGGGCCATGATTGATTGAAGGGTATGGAGAATCCCTACGCGTGCTGAAACGTCGATGGCGCTCATGGGCTCATCGGCCAAGAGTATCCTGGGCTTGACGATCAGTGCGCGGGCTATGGCCGCCCGCTGGGCCTGACCACCTGACAGATCGGAGGGATAAGCCGTCATGATCCTGTCCGGATCAAGCTGGACCTCTGACAGCACCTGGGCCACCCGATCGGCCAGGTCTCGTCCCCTCTCCCTGCGCCTGACAGCCAGCAGAGGTTCGGCTACCGACCGGCCGATGGTCCACCGGGGATCCAGGGAAGCAAAGGGGTTCTGGAAGACCAGAGCGGAGTCATGGGCAAGCGACTTGGCTGCCGTGGAACCATGGAGAACTGATCTGCCCAAATATGCCACCTGCCCGGCATCAGGCCTCAGCTGGCCCAGAAGCAGACGGGAAAGCGTGGTTTTCCCCGAGCCGGACTCCCCTATGATCGCCAGGCACTCCCCCGACAGGAGGGAAACATCGATGCCGTCAACTGCAGCTTCTCGAGCCGTTCCACTGCCGGTGGAGGCATAGATCTTGGTCAGGCCCTCCCCGATCAGGATCGGATCGGCATGTGCACCATCAGTCAGCCTCATGCTTGCCTCCATCTGTACTCAGCGTCAACTCTCTGGCCCCCCGCACCAGGGTCCTGCCCTGCGGACTGGATGGGCTACGCAGAATGCTCTGCGTCTGTCCGCTTTCCACCACTCGCCCAGCGTCAAGGATGTAGCAGTAATCGGCAACCTGGGCCAGGACTGAGAAATCATGGGTGATGAACAGCAGGGAGGCCCCGTTCTGGTCGACCAGGGAGACCAGCAGGTCCACAATCTGCCGCTGGGTTATGGCATCCAGGGCCGTGGTCGGCTCGTCTGCCAGAATCAGTCTGGGTTTGGTGACCAGGGCCGTGGCTATGGCCGCCCGCTGCTGCTGCCCCCCGGACAGCTCATGCGGGTAGGATCCAGCCAGATCCGCATCTAACCCGACCTGGGCCAATATCTCCATAACCCGTCTGCGCCGTTCCTGGGCGCTCAGACGATAGTGGCGACGGAGGGGAAGCTCAACCTGACTGTAGATCTTCTTGACCGGGTTCAGGGCCGTGGAAGGATTCTGAAAGATCATGCCCATCCGGGAACCGCGCAGGTCCGCCAGGGACCGGTCATCCGAACCGAGAATCTGGAGCCCGTCCACCAGAATGGATCCCGACAGGGAGGCCGTCAGTGGCGTGGTGCCCAAAACGCTGCGGGCGATCATCGACTTTCCGGAGCCTGAGGAGCCGATCAGACCTACCCGCTGGCCGTCCTTCACCTGGAGATCCACCTGGTCGAGAATGGTGCGGCCATTGATGGACAGGCTCAGGCCGTCAATATTCAGCGACATGATTGTCTCCCTCGCTTGCATGGCCCGAAGCTTCTAAGCACGCAGACGTTTCCTGACGCACAGATTGAAGAGTGGACCGTCCGGCGGCAGCTACGGCAGCCCTGAGCCTGGGGTTGGTAACCGGATCGATGGCATCACGCAGGGCGTCACCGAACAGGTTCAGAGCAACCACCACCATGGTGACCACCAGGCCAGGCCAGAGCACAGTAAGTGGAAAGACATTGATGAACTTGACCGAGGTGGTCAGCGAGTGCCCCCAGGAGGGCAGGCCAGAGGGAACGCCCACCCCCAGGTAGGTCAACCCTGCCTCAGCCAGCACGGAGGTCCCCGCCGACATGGAAAGCTGGACGCACAGGACCGGAATGACGTTGGGCACCAGATGGGTACAGAAGATTCTGAAGGATCCGACCCCGCTGTGTCGGGCGGATCGCACGTAGTCCGACTCTGCTGCCAGAAGCGCTTGGGGCCGTACGATCCGGGCCAGGTTGAGTCCGTAACCGAACCCACAGGCCACGACGACCACGGCGATGCTGGGGCCCAGGGGGACAGCCAGGATCAGGGCCAGCAGAACTGTAGGCAGGGAAATCAGGGCATCTACCAGGACCACGACCGTCTGTGACACTCCTGAACGGCGCGAGACCATGGCCATGACCAGAAGAAGTCCAAGTACGCCTGATAGGAGAACCGCCAGAAGGCTGATGACCAGGTTGGTGGCCGATCCCGCCATCAGCCAGGAAAGAATGTCTGCCCCGGTGCCATCTGTTCCCAGCAGATGGGCACGGCTAGGGGCCTGCCAAATCCGGTACCCGTCAGTGACCCAAATCGGAACCGGGGTCCAGAACCTGGAGACCAGGGAGACCAGGATCCATATGGCCAGAACAATAAGCGAGTATCGCCCCGAGGCCTTGCGCCACATGCTGGACAACACCACCCGCATCCGTCCGAAGAATCCCAGTTGGCCTGGGAATGTGGCCCTCAATCCCAGGTGGGGCCTGTCTTCGTGTCCCCAATTCATAAGGCAACCACCTCCTGTCTGGCCGCACCTCGAAAACGCGGATCGATCAGCCTATGGATAACGTCCACCAGGAGTCCCAGGAAGAGGAAGAAGGCCGCCAGCAGAAGCAGCTCGGACTGAACAGCTGGGAGATCCCGGTTGCCCACATCGGTGATCAGCATGGAGCCCAGTCCCGGCAGGGCGAACAGGTTCTCGCTGACCATGACCCCGGTGATCATCTCGGCCATGGTCAGTCCAATCACCGAAACCAGCTGGGGGGAAGCCAGCCGCAGACCGATGCGCAGAGCAGCCTGGGTCCGGGTCATCCCGCAGGCCATGCCCATGTCCACATACCCCGAAGAGAGCATGTCGCCCAACAAGGAGCGGGTGTACCGCATGATGCCGGCACCCACGATGATGCCGGTAGACAGCGCGGGCAGAATCAATGCCGCCAAGGCCTGACCCGGCTGAGCCCAGCCGAGTGCAGGAAAGCCCTGAGAGGGCAACAGACCGATCAGGCCACTGCCCTTGGCGAAGAGCATGATCAGCAGCAGTCCTGACCAGAGGGCCGGTACTGATCCGCCCACAATGGCTACCATGTGGCTGAATGACTGCATCCGTGGCGAGCGAGCCAGAGCGGCCGCACAGCCCAGGGGAATGCCCAGCAGCAGAGCCACGGCCAGCCCCAAAAGGATCAGCGGAAAGGTGATCTGGGCTCGGACACCTACCTGAGAAGCGATGGAACGGTTGGTAAGAATGGACCTGCCCAGGTCCCCCTGCAGAAAGTCGCCGATCCAATCCAGATACTGCCTTGGGTAGGAGCGATCCAGGCCCATCTGCCGACGCAGCCGATCGACGCGTTCGGGTGGGGCATCCAGCCCGGCCATAATGGCGGCCACGTCACCGGGCAGAATGCGCAGAGCCAAGAAGATGAGCAGCGAAATGCCTATCAGCGCCAAGATGAAGAGCACCAAGCGCCGCATCAGGAATCTGGCCATGGTCACCCCCGCCTATAAATCACGTCAGATAAGGGCATGAGAGACTGGTTCAGATCGACCGGGAAGCCCTCCAACCCCTTCCGCCAGGCCGTGGTCACCCGGTAGTTGAAGAGCCAGTCCGCCGCTGCGTCCTTGCTGACGATCCAGGCAGCCTGGGCTAGGAGCCTGTCGGAGTCATCGGCAGAGGTCGTGGCCATGGCCTGACGGTAAAGCTCCTGGACCTGACGATTGTCATAGTTGTAGTAGTAGCCGGGGTTGGCCCACTGGTGGAAGTCGTGGCTCTCGCCATGATCCACCAAAGACAGGTCATAGTCCTTGTTGGCATGCACGTCCTGGAGCCAGACTGAAAATTCCACCACCCGCACATCCAGGTCGATGCCCACCTGACGCAGCTGCGAGCGCAGCTGATCGCCCAGTTCGCTGCCATAGGTGTTGGCATAGGTCAGTCGTAGCTTGAGCCGGTGTTCGGGACCATACCCGGCCTGGGCCAGAAGCCGCCGCGCCTGCTCCGGATCGTGGGGATAGAGCCTGGTCAGATCCTGATAGCCGGGATCCAAGGAGGGTATGGGTCCACCCAGAGCCCTATCCGATCCGCCCCGGGAGGCGATCAGCTGCCGATGGTCGATGGCATGGCGGATGGCCTGACGCACCCGTGGATCGGATGTGGCACCACCCTTGCCGTTCATGGCCAGGACGTACTTGTCGGTATCGTCGCCCGCTTTGACCTGGAAGTCGGGGCTCTTGCGGAAGGGACTGGCCAGGTTCTCGGTGACCGGAGCCAGCACCTGCACATCCCCGCTACGCAGGGCGTTGACGGCGGCGTTGTCATCATTGAGGTAACGGATGACGATGGTTGGCGTCTTAGGCTTGTCGCTGCCCCAGTAGTGTGGATCGGCCTTGAGTGTGACCGAGTCGTTAGGACGGAAGCTTGCCAGCATGTATGGGCCGGATCCCACGGCCTGGGTCTTCATGTCGTAATGAGCCCGCCGGTCAAAGACCAGACCGGCCCGCCCGCTCAGTTGCCAGAGCAGATCCTGATAGGGTCTGGACAACGTCAGGCGCACCGTCAGCGGATCTGTCGCCTCCACACCCTGGAAACCCTCCAACATCTCGCTGCCCTGATAGTGACCTGCCATAAGTCCGCGAATGGAGTCGACCACGTCCTGGGCCCGAAGAGCATGGCCGTTGGAGAAGCGGATGCCCTCATGCAGATGGAAGGTGTAGACCAGGCCATCCTCGGAGATATTCCAGCTTTTTGCCAGCCCTGGGCGCACCCGATTCCTAGAATCTCGTGACACCAGACCCTGATAGACATTGCCGATCAGGAGCTGATCCAGCGCCGTACCCGACTGGTTGCGGATGTCCAGATTGGTGGGAGCCAGCTTGAGGCCCACAGTGACCGTATCCGCCACGCTCCCGCCCTCGGCCTGACCAGCGACTCCACGATGCCCTGTCCACAGGGAGATAGCCAAGGCCAGTGCCAGCAGGAGACTGAGCAGCTTCCAGGGCAGGGTGTTGCCGCCCGACTTCATGGGTCTGATCCTGGCGTTGAGTTCAGGGTCAGTGCTTGGGCCTGGTTCCTGGGCCACGTCTGTATCTGCTGCGGTCACGCTGTCATGGGCATGCGTGCCGTGTCGATCTGCGTTCATTGACGAATCCTTATGCTGTGGTTGACCGCCATTCTGGTCGATCACCGCCCACCAGCATACTCCCCGAAGCCATTACACAGGCTTATGCGCTTAGGATGGATTCGGAAAGCGCCACGCGCCCGGACGACGGCAGGGAGGAAGAGACATGCTGCTGGCCATCGACATCGGCAACACCAACATCGAGGTCGGATTCATGGAGGGCGACCAGGTCGCCGCCTCCTACAGGCTGACCACAAGGATCGATCACACGGCCGATGAGTTCGGGCTTCTGCTAGGGCAGCTCATGGCCCTGGCAGGCTACAAGACTGCGGATGTGCAGGACGCCATCATCTCTTCAGTGGCCCCTGCGGTCATGCACGCCGTCAGGTCCTGCCTGATCCGCTTCTTTTCCATCGACCCCATGGTGGTGGGCCCTGGCGTGAAGACGGGCATGAACATCCGTCTGGACGACCCGCGCTCCCTGGGCGCCGACTGCCTGGCTGACTGCGTGGGCGCCTTCCACCGCTACGGAGGGCCTGTACTGGTTATCGACTTCGGCACGGCCACCACCTTCAACTATGTGGATGACAGGGGCGCCATTCGCTCAGGCCTGATCGTGCCGGGCATCCGCTCGGGAGCCCAGGCCCTTGCCGGCCAGACCGCCCAACTTCCCCAGGTGGAGATCACCCGCCCTCAGTCCATCATGGCAACTGGTACCAGGACGGCCATGCAGGCCGGGCTCTATTACAACTTCCTCGGCGGCCTGGAGCGGATCATCCGCCAATACCGCAGCGAGATAGACCGGGACTTCCACGTGGTGGCCACGGGTGGCATGGGCCGTACCTCCTCAGAAGACACCGATCTGATCGAGGTCTACGATCCCGAGTTGATCTTCGCCGGCATGTACAGGATTCACCAGCTCAATGCCGATGGCCGACCACACGCTGCACCAACGCGCCATTGACCTGCAGACTGGCCTGCTTGCCATCCCCGTCAATGCCGGCCAGTGAACCCACCAAGATCTGGCCCTCCAGCTGAACCTGCACTGGATGCCTGGTCCGGTTGAACAGAAAGACGAAGCGCGTCCGATCATCCTTGCTGACTCGCTCAACTCTCAACAGATCAGAGTCTGCATGGGCCGACCGCATATCAGCGACATCCAGGGCCTCCAACAGGGCAGGAAGAACCTTGGCCAGACCCTGGGCATCCAGACGGCAACCCAGGTAGGCGGCCTTGCCATGACCCCAATCATGGACGGTCATGGCCGGCATGCCATCCATCCCTGTCCAGGGATCCGCCCGGTAGTTAGCTAGGACCTCGGTGTCCTTGTCCAGGTGACCGATGACATCGGCCCAGTCGTGCGCCGTAACCCCGTCGGTCAGATCCAGATGGTCCAGCACACCAGGCGTGCCGGGAGCCATGGGTGCGAACTCCTCGACCGACAGACCCAGCAGGTCCCGAAGCGGCCCTGGATAGCCGCCGGTCCAGACGCGGTCCTGCTCGTCGGCGATGCCGCTGCCCCAGGTGACGATCAGCCGCCCTCCACCATGCACATACTTGTGCAGCCGCTTGGAAAGTTCAGCGTCGATCAGGTAGAGGGCTGGCAGTACCACCAACGGATACTCCTCCCAGTCGGCCCTGACTGGCAGGACATCAGGTCGGATGGTGTTGTCAAGGAAGGCCCGGTACCAGACCGGCGGCTCCTGGCCATGCTCGACCCGGTCGCTGGGTGAGGCTGCGTGGGAGCTGGCCCACTGGCTTGCATAGTCGAATACCAGGGCCACCGGGGCCTTGGCCAGCATGGTACCAGCCAAACCAGCCTGCGAGAGGCCCTGCAGGTCCCCTCCCAGCTGGCAGACGTCGCGGAAGACTGCCGTGTCTTTACCTGCATGAGGCAGCATGGCCGAGTGGAACTTTTCCGCCCCAGCCCGAGACTGCCTCCACTGGAAGTAGCAGATGGCATCAGCCCCGAGTGCCAGGTGAGCCAGGGAGTCGAGCTCCAGCTGTCCGGGCTCCTTGCGGGGGTTGACCGGCCGCCAGTTGACCGCCGAAGTGGCCTGCTCCATAAGCCACCAGGGGCGCCTACGGGCGATGGCATCCACCAGGCTGGAGGAATAGGCCAACTCTTCCAGATGATCCCTGCCCGGCGTCACATAGTGGTCGTTGGCCACAAAGTCCACCTGGTTGCCCCAGTCGTCGTAGTCCAGGGCGAATCCGCCGGCACTGACCATGAAGTTGGTGGTCAAAGGTATATCCGGGGTGATCTCAGCCAAGGTGTCACGCTCGGCCATGTAGAAATCCTTGAGGGCGTCAGAGCTGAACCGCTCAAAGTCCAGCATGCGGCCCGGATTCTGGAAATTCCCCTGGCCAATGAAACGCGGCGGCAGAATCTGCGAGAAATCGCTCAGCCTCTGTGACCAGAAATCCGTGCCCCAGGCGCGATTGACGGCCTCAATGTCCTTGTAACGGCGGCGGCACCAGCGCTGGAAGGCCCGCATAGCATCATCGGAATAGTCGAAGCGATTGTGGCAGCCATACTCATTGCCCACATGCCAGGCCACCAGATAGGGGTTGTCCCGGTAGTGCTCGGCCATGGCCCGGCAGAGTTTCAAGGCGTAGGAACGGAAGACCGGCGAGGTAGGCCGCCAATGCTGCCGGGCCCCGGGCCAAACCGTGTCGCCACGCTCGTCCCTGAGCAGAACCTCAGGATGGGCCTGAGTCAGCCAAAGCGGCGGCGAAGCCGTGGCCGAGGCCAGATTGACCCCGATGCCGGCCCGACCAAGCTTGTCAATGATCCGATCCAACCAATCGAAATCGAAAACCCCCTGGCTGGGCTCTATGCGCGACCAGGAGAAGACCGCCAAGGCCACCACGTTGACCCCTGCCTTGGTCATCAGCCTGATGTCCTCATCCCATGTATCCTCAGGCCACTGGTCGGGGTTGTAGTCGCAGCCGTACCAGAGGGACTGCTGACCCTTGAGATGCTTGGGCCATCGATAAGGCCGCCGTGTCGGTTTGCTCATGGGTAGAACCTCCTGGTCCGTCTCAAACCTCGGACGGGGATACCTGCCGCGTCCACGTCGTCCCGCGGCTCCGGGACCCCCTGACCATTATGTCCCACCAGGCTGACTGTTTAGTCCTCGCCTTGAGGATCCAAGGGGACTGAGGAGACAAAGGCACGCTTACCCCCGGTGAAGGGGTCGGTGAATTCCATGCCACGGGCCACCAATTGCAGTGGTCGGGAGAAGTCGTCATAGGCCCGGGTCTGGATTCGTGGGTACAGGTCGTCGCCCACTATGGGCAGACCCAGAGCGTTCATGTGCACACGTAGCTGGTGGGTCTTGCCGGTCTTTGGGTAGAGGGTGTAGGTGGCCAGACATCCATGGCCCGCTGTCAGCTCGACTCGAGTAACGGCATTGACCGGCCCGCGCTCTTCCCAGGCCTGGAGAACCCCTCGGCGTTTGATCACCCTGGAGCGGCGCTCTAGCGGGAAGACCCGGGGCGGATCCAGGTGTCGCACGGTGCCGGTCAGCGGGCGAGCTATGGGTCGTACCGGCGCCAGACACTGGTAGATCTTGCGCACGCGATGCTCCTGGAAGAGCATCTGATAGGACCGCCTGGCAGACGGATCTCGTACCAGAACCAGCACACCTGCTGTGGCCCTGTCCAGCCGGTGGGCAGGGATGATGTCGGGCTCCCCGTAGAGCCGACGCATCCGGATCAGCACGGTACTGGCATACCACATCCCTCTCGGCATAGTGGCCAGAAAATGGGGCTTGTCGACCACAATGATGCGTTGATCCTCGTATATGATTCTGGGTTCGAAGGGAATCTGCGGCTCCTCCAGAACCATCCGGTGTCCCTGCTGCTCGGACCCGACAGCCATGGGACCCTATTCCACCGTGACCGACTTGGCCAGATTGCGGGGCTTGTCCACGTCCAGACCCTTGAGCCGTGCCATGTCCAGAGCGAACAGCTGCAGGGGAACCACATCAACCAGGGGGCTGAGCAGGGTCGGGCAGGGCGGCCGCCAAAAGACCACGTCAGCATAGCGGTCGGCATCCGGGTCGCCCTCCTCGGCCACGACGATGGTGAAGGCACCACGGGCCTTGACCTCCTCAATGGCCGAGATGACCTTGTCGTGCAGCACATTGCGACCCCGTGCACTGGGGACGATGACCACCACAGGCTCCCCCGGCTCCACCAGGGCGATGGGCCCGTGCTTGAGCTCACCAGCGGCGAACCCCTCGGTAAAGATGTAGGCGATCTCCTTGAGCTTGAGCGCCCCTTCCAGGGCCACCGGATAGCCCACATGCCGACCCAGGAAGAGGAAGGAGCGGGCCTTGGACATGCGCTGAGCCGTCTGGCTGATGACCTCGGCCTGCCCGTCCAGCACCTTCTGGATTTTGGCTGGCATGGCTTTGAGGCTGTCGATGGTCTGGTGGATTTCGTCTCGATACATGGTCCCCTTGACCTGGGCCAGGTACAGCCCCAGCAGGTAGGCCGCCACGATCTGAGCCAGGAAGGCCTTGGTGGAGGCCACAGCCACCTCGGGGCCGGCGTGGGTGTAGAGCACGGCATCAGACTCCCTGGGGATGGTGGACCCCTGGGTGTTACAGATGGCCAGTACCCTTGAACCCTGCTCCCGTGCATGCCGAAGCGCCATCAACGTGTCCATGGTCTCCCCTGATTGGGAAATGGCCACGACCAGGGTGCGTGGGGTCAGGATGGGATCACGGTAGCGGAACTCATGGGCCAGCTCGACCTCCACCGGAATACGAACCCAATGCTCGATGGCGTACTTGGCCACCAGCCCCGCGTAGGAGGCCGTCCCGCAGGCCACGACAATGATCTTGTCAATCTGGCGGAAGACCTCCTCGTCGATATGAACCTCGTCCAAATCCAGGTCGCCCGACTCGTCGTACCGGCCCAGCAGGGTGTTGGAGACCGCCGCAGGGTCCTCGTGGATCTCCTTGTCCATGAAGGAATCCCATCCGCCTTTTTCGGCGGCTGAGGCATCCCAGTCGATGGTGTAACGGCGCGGGTGCTCCACCGGATGCCCTTGGAAGTCGGTGACCTTGACCTGGTCCGCGCTGATGCAGACGGCCTGGTCCTGCCCCAGCTCCATGGCCTGGCGGGTATAGGCTACGAAGGCGGCCACATCGGAACCCAGGTAGTTCTCTCCGTCTCCCAGACCGACCACCAGCGGCGAATCGTGTCGGATACCCACTACCAGATCAGGTTGCCTCGAGTCCACTGCCAGGATGGTGAAAGCTCCCTTGAGCATGCGGGCCAGCCGCCTGATGGCCTCGAAGATATCGGGCTGGCCGGTGGCGTCGACGATCTCCTGGGCGATCTTGCCCAGGAGCTTGGCAGCCACTTCGGTATCCGTAGAGGACACAAAAGTGTATCCCTCGGTCTCCAGGTCCAGCCGCAGCCTGGAGGCGTTCTCGATGATCCCGTTGTGGATAAGCGCGACCTTGCCGTCACGGCTGATGTGGGGATGAGCGTTGACATCAGTGGGTTCTCCGTTGGTGGCCCAACGGGTGTGGCCGATGCCTACGGTGGCCTCGGGCATGGGCTTGGCCTTCAGATCGGCGACCAGATTGCCCAGGCGTCCTGCCTTCTTGCGTACGGCCACCCGCGTCATCACAGGGGCAGCCAGGGCCACTCCGGCCGAGTCATACCCTCGGTACTCCAAACGCTCCAAACCCTTGAGGCAGACCTCCAAGGGCCTGCCGCAGGCCGTCCGTACTGATCCCGCATAACCGACGATTCCACACATGGGCCCCAGTCTAACCTTGGGAGTTTCGCCGCTGCCCGCCCACGGGGCTTCTTGCCGGAATTTCTACAACCTGAACAGAGCCTGAGGCTAGAGCACAGTGTGCAGGAATTCGGCGAACCTCTCGGTGCGAGGATGGTCGATGATGTCAGGGCCTCCCTGTTCCACCACAACGCCTTGGTCCATGAAGACGATCTGCTCGGCCACCTCGCGGGCGAAGCCCATCTCGTGGGTGACCACCACCATGGTCATGCCCTGTTGGGCAACCTGCCGCATAACCCCCAGAACCTCCCCCACCAGCTCCGGATCCAGGGCTGAGGTGGGCTCATCGAAGAGCATGATGTCGGGGTGCATAGCCAAGGCTCGCGCAATGGCCACACGCTGCTGCTGACCGCCGGAGAGCTGGGCAGGGTAGTAGTCCATCCTGTCCTCGAGCCCTACACGTTTCAGCTGGGCCTGAGCCTCCTGGCGGGCATCGGTCTTGGGAACCCGGCCCACATGAACCGGCGCCTCCATGACGTTCTCCAAGGCCGTCATGTGAGGAAAGAGATTGAAGCGCTGAAAGACCATGCCGATTTTGGAACGCTGCTTGGCAATGGCCTTGTCATCCAAGGTCTGCAGCACAGGGCCCTTACCCGTATCGATCTTCCGGTATCCAGTCAGCTCGCCATCCACATAGATCTCGCCGGCTGTGCGGGTCTCCAGCTGGTTGATCAGCCGCAACAGCGTTGACTTGCCCGAACCGGAAGGCCCCAGGACGGCCGTTACCGTGCCGGGCATGACCTCTAGGTTGATTCCCCGCAGCACATGCTGATCGCCGAATACCTTGTGCACATTCCTGATGACGATGGCCGGATCCTTGCCGCCTTGACCGTCTTTCTTGGTCTGCATATCCTCGTCCATGATTCTCCTCCTGCGCTCAGGCGTTCAGCCCGGCCATCATGACCTTGTTGACCTTGTCGGTCTCCTGACGAGTCTGAGGATCCTCGCCATCCTTGCCGTCCTTGGCCCCCGACCCGGCTAGCGGCCGCGAGTCGAAGCCCTTGCCGTAGTGCTTCTCCAGCTGGGCCTGGATAACCATCAGAACAGAGGTGATGACCAGGTACCAGATGCAGGCCACAATCAGCAGCGGGATGGTCTTGTAGATGCGGTTGGCGATGGCGTTGGTGGCGAACTGGAGCTCCAGGGTGAAGGGCACGGCAAGAGCCAGGGATGTGGTCTTGAGCATGCCGATGGTTTCATTGCCGGTAGGCGGCACGATGATGCGCATGGCCTGAGGCAGGACGATCCGCCTCATGATCATGGCGGGCGGCATGCCCAGAGCCTTGGCGGCCTCCTCCTGACCAGGATCTACGGCCTCGATGCCGGCACGGACGATTTCGGAAAGGTAGGCAGCCTCGTTCAGTCCTAGGCCCAGAACCGTGGCCACGGTGGCGTTGAGCACGGTCTTGGTGTCGACGCTCCAGAACTCGGGCCCGAAGGGGATGCCGATGGCCAGCTTGGGAATCAGCACGGAAAGCAGACCCCAGAAGACCAGCTGGGTATATACAGGAGTGCCACGGAAGAACCAGATGAAGAACCAGCTGACCCAGCGCAGGACCGGATTGGACGACTTGCGCATCACTGCCAGGATGATGGCCAGAATTGTGGCCAGAACCATGGCGTAGACAGTCAGCAGAAGAGTCCACTTGATGCCATCCAGGACATGCTCGTTGAAGAGGTACTTCCAGACCGTAGGCCAATCAAAGTTGGGATTGGTCACCATGCCGTGGATCAGCATGGCCACGAAAATGGCCACGATGACGGCAGCCACAATCGGCCCCGGCTTGCGCACCGGCCTGGCCTCTATTCTGCCGGGGATCTGAATCTGGTCCGTCCCCTTCTTGGTATGCATCTCCTGCTTCCTTCCGCACCGCTGAACTTATTCAGGCCTAGCCTATCCAGCCAGGCCAACCGCTAGGCGCAGACCGGTTGTTGAACCGACCCGCGCCTGGAGGCTTGCCTCAGTCAGAGACCGCAGGGTTGATCTCCGCCTTCTCAACAGCACCGCTCTGAACGCCCCAGTTCTTGAGGATCTTGGCATAGGTGCCATCGTCGATCAACTTCTGAAGAGCCGCCTGGGTGGCCTCGGCCATGCCGCTGCCCTTCTTGAGGGCAGCACCTTGCAGGACGATGTCGGTATCCTTGCCCAGCTTCTCCAACTGGCCGTCGGTCTGTTTAATGGCATACCCGGTCACCTGGGAGTCGGCGTAGAAGACGTCGATCTTGCCGTTGACCACTGCCGTGGCGGCATCGGTCTGCTGCTTGTAGGACTGCACATCAACCGGCTTCTTGCCCTTGGCCTTGCACTCTGCCGAGATCTTGTCAGCAGCCTGTTGCTCTTCGATAGTGCCCGTCTGCACACCGACCTTGACGCCGCAGATGTCGTCAGGATTGATCTTGGAGGGGTTGCCCTTCTTGACGGCAAAGGCCGTGCCCGCCTTGAAGGTGGTGACGAAGTCGACCGACTGCATCCGCTCCTTGGTGATGGTGAAGCTGGAGATACCCGCGTCGTACTTGCTGCCGATGGCGGGGATGATGGTATCGAAGGAGGCACTGAACATCTCCCCCTTGAGCCCCATCACCTTGGCAATGGCGTTCGACAAGTCCACGTCATAGCCAATCGGTGTCTTTCCGTCCTCATTCATGAATTCACCCGGAGCATACGAGGTCTCCATGCCCACGGTCAACTTGCCGTCCTTGGAAACCGACTCAGGCACCTTGGCCGCGATGGCCGGATCCTTCTTGATGCCACTGACGTCAAAAGCCGCAGGATGGGAACTTGTTGTGGCCTTACCCGACGCACTGTTGTTGTCCGCCTCGTCGGTGGTTCCGCAGGCCCCGATGGAGGCCAGCAGGGCGACACTCAGAGCCGCCGTCAGCATCGCCTTGATCTTGCCCATGTCTTCTCCTCTTCCGGACCGCCCGAGGCGACCCTCCGTATCCCTTGATTGACATGCACTATTATGCACAGATTTGTATTTTTATGCATCCAACTGACTGATGATCATCAATCATGGTTTGCTCTTCAGGGCGGATTTTGGCTTTACTACAAGCTTCAGAAGCTTATAGAACACCGCCGGACGCCTTAGCTCCGGGCGTGTCGACCTGCATAGTGCAAGGCAATATCAGTAGTCAGTCGTCCCTATCCAAGAATCATCTGAGAATCGGAAAGCACATCAGCACGTGTTTCAGCCCCGATGGTTCCGATAGCGCATGGCCCTTTGGGCCTCACGACGGTCCTGCTCCTCACGCAGGGACTGGCGCTTGTCATACTCACGCTTGCCCCTTGCCACGGCGATCTCCACCTTGACTCTGCCATCCTTGAAATACAGACTCAGGGGGACAATGGTGTAGCCCTTGGCCTGAATCTGCCGCTCCAGGCGAATGATCTGCTTGGCATGCAGAAGCAGCTTGCGCTTGCGCTTGGGGGCATGGTTGTTCCAGGTGCCGTTGAGATATTCGGGGATATTCGCGTTCTCGAGCCAGACCTCGTGCCGAGGGTCGATGCTGACGAATGACTCAGCCAGGGAGGCCCGCCCTTCGCGCAAGGACTTGACCTCAGTCCCGGTCAGGGCGATGCCGGCCTCATACCGATCCTCGATCTGGTAGTCATGCCGGGCCCTGCGATTCTGGGCAATCATCGACGTGCCAGTCTCCTTAGCCATGATGTCCTCCTCCGGACCATGCCGATCATGTCGCCTGGTAGGCCGGACGGCTAGGAGTGGCGTCCCAGGTGGCGGACCTGGTCCGCTTCGATGTCAGTAATGAATGTACTGGTAGTTGCCAGCCCCGTAAACCGTCTCATAGGCGGGGAATGAGGCAAATCCAGTGCCTCCTTCGGAGATGAGCACAGACCCGTCTCCATTGACCCGCTCGACCACGGCCACATGGCCATAGGTCCAGTCGGCGTTCCAGTAACCGACCCGCTGACCACGGGCGAAGACCATGGCGGCTCCGACGTGCGGAGTGTTGTTGACCAGGTAGCCCAGACCACGTGCAGTATTGGCCCATTCAGCTCCGTTACCCATATAGGATCCCACAGGCAGGGACAGCTGCGAGCGCCGGATGTAAGCCCAGAGCGTGCACTGACGGGCGGGGTAAGCACTGCCGCCCACCGAATTGCCGGTAGGATGGCCGTAGCAGAACCCAGAGCCCTCAGGACAGCTGCCAGGTACCCCGTAATTCATACCGGAGGCACCTCCACCACCTCCGTTGCTCGGCGGAGACGGGCGCGGAGCCGGCGATGGTGCAGGGCCGCCACCGCCGACCTGCTGGGCGCCACCGGCATGGGGATCGGCCCCGCCGCCGGCATTGCCCGTGTTGAGGGAATCGATCATAGACTCGGTGGCCACGATATCAGCGGCCTCACGGGCTGACTGAGTGGTCAGGGCAGCCTTCTGCCCCTCCAGCTGCTTGCGTGCTGCGGTTCCCTGGTCGCGCAAGGCCTGCAGACTGTCCTGCTTGGCCTGCGCCGCAGCTGCCGCCTGCTGTGCCGCTGCCTGCTGCTGGTCGGCCTTGGCCTTCAAGGTGCTGATCTGCTCCTCAATGGCCTCGAGACGCTGCTTGCGATTCATGGACGAATTGAGGGTGTTGGCGGCATCATTGGCCGTATTGGCCTCGGATCGGGTCACGGCTGCATCGGACTGCATCTTGTCCACAAAATCCTTGGTGCTGGAGGACTTGGTCACCACGTCCATGACCTGGGAAACCTCAGAGCCGTGGAAACTCTTTCTCGCCATCTGCGCTACACCGGCCTTGGCGTCGTCATAGTCGATGCCGGTCTGACGGATCTTAGCCTCCAGGTCGGCACGATCCTTGCGGGCCGCCTGCAGTCGGTCGTTGGTGGCCTGAACCAGACTGTCGGCCTGCTCGGCCTGCTGCTGAGCTTCGACTGCACTCTGCTGAGCTGCCGGGATCTGGTTGGCAGTCAGATCGCTGAGACTGAGAATCTGGTTGGCCAGCTCGCTGTTGACACCCGCCAGCTTGCTCTTCAGAGCCTCATGGCTCTGTACCTTCTGCTGATAGCTACTCCAATCGGCCCGGGCCGGTGCGGGGGCCACTGTCAACCCCAGGATCCCACCGCCCAGCATCATGGCCAACGACCCCACCAGGCCGCAGATGGCTTCCAAGTGTTTCGTACGATTCATGGTCAAGTCCTCACTATCACTTATCCATGCTAGTCATCATTATGGCAGAGCTCGTACCCATAAGATCGATCGGCCCGTCGCCGCGGATCAGGTCCTCAGATACCGCCGCAGGGAGATGGAAGAGGCCAATGCGGACAAGAGCATGGCCCCCAGGATCAGCGCCGGTGCCATCAGCAGGACCGTGGACTGATCCACGTAGGGCATCCACTGGACCGTACGGGCCAGCCAGTCCGTGATGAAGAGCTTGACGATGGCGCTCAGAGCGCCGACAGCCAGAAGAGATCCCAGCAAGGATGCCACCACGCCCTCCAGGATGAAGGGCAGTCGTATTGTCCAGTTGGAGGCTCCTACCAGTCTCATGATCTCGGTCTCGTTGCGACGCGAGGCGGCACTCATCCTGATGGTGGTGCCAGTCAGCAGGATGGCCACGATCACCATGACGACGGCCAGAACCAGGGTGACTGCCGTAGCCCTGTTGAGGATCTTGAAGACCGGGTCGAATATCTGGCGCTGGTCGGACACCTCCTCCACGCCGTCACGTCCTGACAGCACCTCGGAGACCACCTGATACTTGGTGGGATCCTTGAGTTTGAGACGCAGGGAGGCCTGCATGTCCGCTGCGGTCATGGTCCTTCCCTCGTATGTGCCGTTGGGGTACTGCTTGAGGAAGGTGTTCTTGAAGAAGTCCTCCCGGCTCTGGTAGGTGATTTTTGCCACAGAGTCGCGCAGCTCGGTATTGATGGTGTTCTCCAGCTTGACGATCTCGTCGTTCGTGGGCGCCTTGCCGGTCGCGCAGGATGCCGCCTGGCTGGCGCCGTCCGGGCACAGCCAGACCACCACCTCCACTTGGTCGTACCAGTCCCCCTTGGCCTTGCTGATCTGCGCCTGCATAAGGCCCGATGCGCCGATGAAGAGGAAGGAGATGAAAGTGACCAGCATGACCGAGAGGATCATGGACCCGTTGCGCCGCAGGTTGTCCCAGGTGCTGGAAAGGATGAACCGCAGTCTCATCGTGCCGCCTTCTTCTTGTCATGATGCTCATCCCGAGCCTTTGCGTCGCTCTTTTGTTGGGACTTCCTGGCCGCCTTGGGGGCTTCAGGGGGAGCGGGCGGGGCCGGCGGGGCCCCCATGGACTCAGCATCGTAAGGCTCGACATCATGATCGATTTCGCTGGTCGAGTCCTTTTTACTGATCTTGCTCTTGCTGGAGACTTGCTTTGAAGATTGCGCGTCGTCCTGCTTCATTTGGGCCGTAGCCTGACCGGATTTGCCGGTCGGTTCCGCCGAGCTGGAAACATCGGGCCGCGGAGGCTGATCGGGCTTCTTGAACTGTTGTTCACGATCAGCAGCCTCAGCGGAGGTTTCCTTCAACGGTTGGCGGTCCTTGACCTTGTCATTTTGCTTGGATCCCCTCTGATCACGGTCATGATTGTGATCATCATGCGCAAGACCCTTGCGGTCGCTATTTGGTTTCCTACCCTGCTCATGACTGCTCGAATCCTCGGGCCGCCGATCCTGGGACCTGCTTTCTGGGGTCGACTTGGGCCGAACAGTATCCGAACCACGAGCGGACTTCCGAGATTTCCGGGAGGCTGCAGGTTCTGCTGGTTCTGCCTGGGGACGATCCCCGGATTCGGCCCGATCGGTTCCTGCCTTGCCCTGGTCTTGGTCACTGGAACCTTCATGCGACTGACCGGGTGAATCCTGGCCGCCCTGGGACACCGGCACAGGTCTGCGGAATCGTTCGTCAGGGTCAGAGACGGTCTTCCCCTCGGACTGCCCCGCAGAGGCGCCTTCATGCTGACTGGAATCTTCCTGCGCAGACTCAAGGCTGCCCAGGCCCTTTCCCCAGGTCAGGGTGTCCTCCACCGAGGTGAAGACCTGCCCATAACGTCCTGTTCTCCCCGAATGCATGGACTTGGCCAGCCGTGCGATTCCCTCGTCGCCATACTGGCCCTGGTCGACGGCCTGTGCCGCCGCCTGGACCACCTGCTTGGCTCCCTTGGTTCCATCCACGATGGGCTCGGTAGCCGGGCTATTCCCATCCTGGACGACAACCTGCACCGGACGGCGCCCTCCAACTCCAACCTCACGAGCACGATCCAGGGCATCGCCGTCAGCGGGATCCCCGATGGCATGATGAGCGCGCGCCGCAACCTCGGCATCGGGGAAGAAGCGCGAAGAATCGTAGGAGCCGTGGGCCTCGTCGCGCATGATCCGGCCCGTATGCAGCTCCACCACCCGCTTGCGCATGGAGTTGACGATCTCCTCGTTGTGGGTGGCCATGACCACGGTGGTGCCGGTCCTGTTGATGGCGTCCAGAACCTCCATAATGCCCAGGGAGGTTGTGGGATCAAGATTGCCGGTGGGCTCGTCAGCCAGTAGGATTTCCGGATTATTGACGTAGGCGCGGGCCAAAGCCACCCTTTGAGCTTCGCCGCCGGAAAGCTCATGGGGGTAGTTTTGCTCCTTGCCCGTCAGCCCCACAGTCTTGAGTACCTGAGGAACCAGGGTTTTGATGGTGGACCGACGAGCGCCGATGACTTCCAGCGTGAAGGCCACGTTCTGCCATACGGTCTTGTTATTGAGCAGCTTGTAATCCTGGAACACAAAGCCAATGGAGCGCCGATATCCGGGAATTTCACGATTGCGCAGACGTCGCAGGTCGTTGCCGGCCACGCGAATCTCCCCCTCGGTGGCCTCCTCCTCACGCAGAAGCAGGCGGAGCAGGGTGGTCTTGCCCGACCCGCTGGCGCCCACAAGGAAGACAAAATCCCCACGATCGACATCCAGGCTGATGTCATCCAAGGCGGGACGGGACCCCTTGGGGTAGATCTTGGTCACGTCCTTGAGCGAAATCAACGCCATTGACTCTCCGTTCCTCGGTATTCCCCTACAGAGGCTATCAACAAGACCGACACTACACACTCATGAAACACCGACCCGGATGAGGCCGAGCACAGGTTTATTTGCTGGCTTCCTCCTCATGGGCCTGAACCCGCTGCTGATGCCGCCAACGGATACCGGCCTCTATGAAGGCATCGATATTGCCGTCGAAAACGCCCTGGGTATCCGAGGTCTCGTATCCTGTACGCAGATCCTTGACCATCTGGTAGGGATGCAGCACATATGAGCGCATCTGATCCCCCCAGCTGGCCTTGATGTCGCCGGCCAGCTCCTTCTTCTTCTTGGCCTCCTCTTCGTGCCGCAGAACCAGTAGGCGGGACTGCAAAACGGCCATAGCAGCCGCACGGTTCTGGATCTGGCTGCGCTCATCCTGCATGGTGACCACGATGTTGGTCGGCAAATGGGTGATACGCACGGCCGAATAGGTGGTATTGACACCCTGACCGCCGGGACCGGAGGAGCAGTAGGTGTCCACTCGGATATCCGAGTCGGGGATGTCGATGTGGTCAGTGGGTTCCACCAGAGGGATGACCTCGACAGCGGCGAAAGAAGTCTGCCGCCTGCCCTGGTTGTCAAAGGGCGAAATCCTCACCAGACGGTGAGTGCCGCCCTCCACAGACAGCCGACCGTAAGCATAGGGGGCATCCACCTGGAAGGTGGCCGACTTGATGCCGGCCTCCTCTGCATAGGAGGTGTCCATGACCTTGGTGGAGAAGCCGTGCCGCTCAGCCCACCTTATATACATGCGCAGGAGCATCTGGGCCCAGTCGGCCGCGTCCACCCCACCGGCACCAGAACGAATGGTGACCACGGCGGCGCGCTCGTCGTACTCCCCGTCCAGCAGGGTCTGGATCTCCATGTCAGCCAGGTCGGACCTCAACGAGTCGATCTCCTTGCGGGCCTCCACCAGGGTGTCCTGGTCATGCTCCTCCTGGCCCAACTCCTCCAGAGCCTGGACATCCTCCAGCCGGGAGGATGCGGACTCCAGATGCTTGAGCTGGGATTGCAGGGCTGAGAGCCTGCTGGTCACCTTCTGAGCATTCTCCTGATCATCCCAGAGTCCGGGCGCACTGGCCTGACGCTCCAGATCCGCAATCCGCGAGCGCAAACCCTCCGGGTCCAGCGCCTTGGAAATCATCTCGTACTTGGCCTTGGCCTGCTCCAATGCTTGAGCAAAATCCATCTCTGCCATACCGTCTCACCGCTTTCCAGACCGGCTCCATACGAGTCGGCCGCCGTCTTCATTGCCATTTGCCTGTGCCTGTGACGGCCGGATTCACGCCGACCGGACGGATCGGGTCAAAGGCCGCTGAAAATGGCGGGGATGATAAGACTGGCCAGCAAAGCCACGGCAATGACCAGGCAGACCGCCCTGGCTGTATTGCGGCGCCGACGCTCCCGGCGCTCACGCTCATGACTGTAGGCACTCATAGTTGATAATTTTACCTATCGGCTGCGACCTGGCTGGCGACCACCCAGAGCCGACTGTCGGACGGACCGTCTGTGTTTGAGCGTCGAGCGGTTTATCCTGTAAGACAACCTATGTCAATATGACTGCACAGCCAGAAGGAGGAACGATGAGCACAGCACGCACCGCATGGGGTTGGGGCCTGGCCAGCCAGGATGAGCAGGGCCGGACCTTGGATGTCTGGTACCCCAAGGCCGAGATCTCGACACCGCCGACCCCGGCGAACCGTCCCAACCACGACTTTGGCGACCAAGTCAACAACCAGCCCGACGCCCGCGGCATCCGAAAGGTTCCGGTCTTCACTGTGGCCGATTTGGATGGTCCAATAGCCAATGCAGCCGATGCCTATCTGCGGCTTCATCTGCTCAGCATGCGCCTGACCCCTCCCAACAGCATGAACCTGGACGGGATCTTCGAACAGCTCAACACGGTGGTCTGGACCAACTATGGACCCTTCGCCGTGGAGGATTTCGCCATGCGCAGGTCAGCGGTCATGGCTGCAGCCAGCCGGTCCATGCCGGGCATCCCGGTGACACAGATAACGGTGCTGAGCGTGGACAAGTTCCCCCGCATGGTGGATTACGTGGTTCCCGATGGGGTCCGCATCGGCAACGCCGACCGGATTCGGCTCGGCGCCCACCTGGCTCCGGGAACGACGGTCATGCATGAGGGCTTCGTCAACTTCAACGCTGGAACTCTGGGCCACTCCATGGTCGAAGGCCGGATCTCCCAGGGAGTCGTAGTCGGCGACGGTTCAGACATCGGTGGCGGAGCCTCCATCATGGGCACCCTGTCCGGCGGAGGCCGCCACCGGGTCTCCATTGGTCAGCACTCCTTGCTGGGGGCCAACGCCGGCATCGGCATCTCCCTAGGCGACGACTGCGTGGTTGAAGCCGGACTCTATGTCACCGCCGGTACCAAGATCGGCCTGGGCGACCAGGAGGTCAAGGGGGCGGAACTCAGCGGAAGGGATCATCTGCTCTTCATCCGCGACTCCCGCACGGGCCAAGTCAGAGCCCTGCCCCGCAAGAAGGGGATCGAGCTGAACGAGCGGCTGCACGCCAACTGAGCCCAGGCGGACATAGGACTCAGCGCTCTCCTATAGGCAGGTAGTCACGTGGTCCCTGACCGGTATAGACCTGCCTGGGTCGACCTATTTTCGTGTCGGGATCGTCCAGCATCTCCCAGTACTGGGCGATCCATCCGGGGATGCGACCCAAGGCGAAGAGCGTGGTGAACATCTCCGGGTCGAAGCCGATGGCGCGGTAGATAAGCCCGGTGTAAAAATCCACATTGGGATAGAGGTGCCGCTCGACGAAGTAGTCGTCATGCAGGGCCAGGTCCTCAAGCTCCAAGGCCACGTCGAAGAGTTCTGCATCCTCAGCATTCCTATCCTGGTCGGGCTCGTCCATGAGCTTGTATAGCCACTGCTTGGCTATTGCCGCGCGCGGGTCATAGGACTTATAGACCCGGTGGCCCAGACCTGCAATTTTCCGCCCCTCGCTCTTGGCCTGGTCCACATAGCCTCGCACACCCAGACCGGAATCCCGTATGCTCTTCAGCTGGCGCAGCACAGCCTCGTTGGCGCCGCCGTGCAGGGGGCCTGAAAGTGTATTGATGCCGGCAGCCACTGCCGAATACAGATTGGCCCTGGCCGATCCGGCAATCCTGACCACAGAGGTGGAGCAGTTCTGCTCATGGTCGGCATGGATAATCAGAAGCTTGTCGAGGGCCTGCACCTTGAGAGAATCGGCCTGATAAGGCTGGTAAGGCATGGCGAAGCTCATTCTCAGGAAGTCCTCCACATAGCCCCAGTTCCTGTCCGGGTAGAGCAGGGGCTGGTCGCGACGACGACGGTGGATCAGGGAGACGATAGTACGCACCTTAGCCATGATGATGGCGCTGGCCTCATCCAACTGCTCGGGATCGTCTACGTCACAAGTGTCCGGATGAAAGCCAGCAAGAGCGTTGACCGCCGCAGCCAGCACACTCATGGGATGAGCCTGGCGAGGGAAGGACGAGAGCAGATGACGGAAGTCCTCCCCTACGACCGTGTGACCCAGAACATGGCTGCGGAACCGCTTGTACTGCTCGGCATCAGGCAGTTCGCCATGGGACAGCAGCCAGGCCACTTCGAGGAAATTGGACTGGGCGCACAAGTCCTCTATGGCATAGCCCCTGTAGCGCAGTATGGACCGCTTGCCGTCAATGAAGGTTATTCCTGAAACGCATTGAGCCGTGGTCTGGAAGCCGGGATCGAGCGTGACCCAGCCGTCATTGCGCAGGGAGGAGACCAGAATGCCGTCGGGCCCCTCGGTGGCGCGAACCAATGGCAGATCAACCTGGTCGGAACCGATGGACAACCGTGCTGTAGACACCACGCACCTCCTGTCAATCAACCAGTGAGGTGCCAATGAGAGTCGACGGCCATGCCAGATCTGGCTACCGGCACCTGTACCGGCGTGGAATTGCCGATATGCTAACAGAAACAATCACGACTTCGATTACCGGCTTGTAACCGCAAGCAGGAATCCGTCCGTCCCTGGTCACGACCTGCGAGCCTAAGGCAGGGCCGTCTGCCTTCCCGCACCAGCCTGCAAGTAACAATTCCAAGGAAGAAAGGACGGCATCAGACAAGGGACCGAGGAACATCCACATTGTGGACATTCCTCGGCCCCTTATATAGTCCTGACAGCCCTCGAATCAGTCCCTGGTCGTCAGAATGACAGGTCCCTGCTCGGTGATGGCAATGGTGTGCTCGCTGTGGGCACCGCGCGATCCATCTGCAGAACGCAGGGTCCATCCATCCTTGGGATCCTGATAAATCTGATCGGTGGTCGCCAGGAACCAAGGCTCAATGGCGATGACCAGACCGGGGCGCAGCTTGTAACCGTGATGAGGAGTGCCATCGTTGGGCACATGGGGATCGCCATGCATGATCCGCCCTACCCCGTGGCCGCCGAACTCCAGGTTGACGCTGTATCCGTTTTCGTGGGCAACCTGACCGACCGCAGCGGAGATGTCACCCAGGCGGTTGCCAGGCTGAGCCTGGGCGATGCCCGCTTTCAAAGCCTCTTCAGTGGTCCGAATCAGCCGCAGATCCTCTGGATCGGCATGCTCGCCCACCACGAAGCTAATGGCTGAGTCGCCCACCCATCCGTCCACGTTGATGGCCAGATCCAGGGAAAGCAGGTCGCCGTCCTTAAGGTTGTAGTCATAAGGCACCCCATGCAGAACGGCATCGTTGACGGATAGGCAGATGTAGTGGGCGAAGGGTCCAGTACCGAAATCAGGCGCATAATCCACGTAACAGGAGGTGGCTCCCTTGCGGGAGTTGATCCTGTCCTTGACGTAGTCGTCCAGCTCCAGGAGGTTGACCCCAGGTTTGCTCATGGCCTTGAGCTCCTTGAGGATGCTGCCGACTAACCTACCCGCCGGCTTCATCTGTTCGATCTCCTGCTTGGTTTTGAGCTCGATCATCCTCTGCGTCCTTTCATGATTGGTGCCCGCAGGTGCCATCCCTTGGGATCCTGCCCAAGTACTACCTCTCAGTATTATCGGGTCAGTCGGACGAGTCCGGCTCTCAGTTCCGGCCGAAGGTGAAGGCCCTGATAATAGAGACGACTCCCAGCACCAGAAGAGCGCACCCGCTGAAAATAACCAGGAAGATGACGGAGCTCAACGGGTAGACCATGACGATGATCCCGGCAATGATGGAGACGATGCCCGAGAAAATGGCCCAGCCTGAATGCGGGAGCCCCCAGGAGGCGGCCAGACTCATTACGCCCTCCATGATCCAGCTGATGCCCACGATGATGGTGACCAGCAGGGTCAGCGCTGAAGCGGACAGGGCCGTGTTCCTCACAATCACGATGCCGCCGACAGCGATCAGAGCGCCAAAGAGGACGCCTAGCACACGCCAACCGCCTGGAAGTCCCTTGGTCACGATGGAGGTAGCCAGACGGACCACGCCGGAGATGATGAAGTAGATGCCCAGCACCACAGTCACGGCGATCAGGGTCTTGTCCGGCCTGAGCAGAAGGGCCAGGCCCAGGATGACTCCAATCACGCCCATGACACCCATGATGACGCGGATGGCCCTCAGGGTTCTGAATCCCAGATCCTCGGCAATCATGGAGAAAGGATCCATCCGTGGCGGGCGCCCCTGATAGCCGGGGTACTGCCCATACTGACCATAATTATTCTGGTATTGGCCGCCATTCTGCCCAGAATCCTGACCACCGTACTGGTTGGGCTGACCGCCCTGCATGGGATCCGTCATATCGTCCTCTTTCTCTCGCTCAGGGCAGCCTATGGCCCGCCCCGTTACCGTCTTTCAAGTGTAAATCACCAACGGAGGCAATCGCGGCTTTTCCCTTCGGCGGATGATTCGCCGGTCCGCCGATCTCCGGTGACCACAGGGCATGGCATGTCACCAAAGATGGCTAGGCTTGTGGCATGGCACAATCTACTGAATCCACGACCTCCTCCGGACTCGATCCGGCCTCCTTCTCTTCGGTCATTCGGCCACAAGACGACCTTTTTCGCTTTGTCAACGGCCCCTGGATCGACACCTACAGTCTGCCCGAGGACCGCTCCCGGTTCGGCTCCTTCGACAAGCTTGCCGAGGATGCCGAGGCACAGATCCACGAAATCCTTGAGGATCCGGAATCCACGGCCGTCAAGTCGGCCCTGCTCTATCACAGCTTCCTGGACACCGATGCCATCGAGGCGGCGGGAATGGAACCCATCCGCCCCGACCTGCAGGCCATTGATGCTGTGCCCGACAAGAAGGCGTTGACCAGCCTGCTCGGCCGACTCAATCCGACTGGCGGCCCCGATCTGTTCGGTATCGCCATCTATGGCGATCCAGGCAACGCCGGCGTCAACGTAGCTCATATGGAGCAGGCCGGGCTGGGACTCCCCGACGAGGCCTACTACCGGGACAAGAGCTACGCTCCAGTCCGCCAGGCCTACACCGACATGGTCGCCTCATTGCTCAGGCTCTCCGGCTACGCCGACGACCAGGAGGATGCTCACAAACAGGCGGAGTCCTTCCTTGAGGTCGAGACGCGCATAGCGGCACGCCACTGGGACAACGTATCCACCCGAGATGAGGATCGCACCTACAATCCCACCACCCTGGCTGACCTGGAGTCAACGCTCGCCGATTTCGATCTGCACACCTGGATCGAATCCTGGCAGAGAGCCTATGCCTCCAGCCCTGTCGCCAATATGCAGCCGGTCGATCTGAGCACGGCCCTGTCCAGGACCATCGTGCACGAACCCTCCTTCCTGCAGGGTTTGAACGAGCTATGGAAGACCAGCGACCTGGAGGATCTGAAACTTTGGGCCCGCGTGCACACCCTGATCGAGTGGGCAGGTCTGCTCAGCAGCGACTTCGATCAGGCTAGGTTCGACTTCTACGGCAAGGTCCTTTCAGGCACGACCAAGATGCGGGACCGCTGGAAACGAGCCGTCTCCCTGGTCAACGGCATTTGCGGCGAGGAAGTCGGACGCGAATATGTGCGCCGGCACTTCCCTGCCTCCAGCAAGGCCCGCATGGAGGCATTGGTCTCAGATCTGATCGACGCCTACCGGGTCTCCATCACATCCAGTGACTGGCTGGGCGAACAGACCAAGGTCAAGGCTCTGGCCAAGCTGGACAAATTCTCGCCCAAGATCGGCTACACCGATCACTGGCGCGACTATACGGCCCTGGCTGTGGACGAAAAGCTGGGTCTGGTCGACAACGTGCGGCGGGCCAACCTCTACGAGTCCGGCTACCAGTTCGGCAAGGTCGGGCAGCCTGTGGACAAGGAAGAGTGGCTAATGAACCCTCAGACGGTCAACGCCTACTACGAGCCCACCCTGAACGTCATCGTCTTCCCCGCAGCTATCCTGCAGCCGCCCTTCTTCAACCCCGAAGCCGATGATGCCGTCAACTACGGAGGCATCGGGTCGGTCATCGGCCACGAGATCGGCCATGGATTCGACGACCAGGGTTCCAAGTACGACGGCGACGGACGTCTGCAAGACTGGTGGACCCCGCAGGACCGTGAGAACTTCGAGCAGCGGACCAAGGCGCTCATCGAACAGTACAACGGGTTCGTGCCCCAACAACTTGCCGAGAAGTACGCCGACAAGCCCGAGCAAGCACCTCATGTCAATGGGGCGCTGACCATCGGCGAGAACATCGGAGACCTGGGAGGCGTCAACATCGCCATCAAGGCCTACGCCCTCTCCTTGCAGAAGCGGCAGGGCGGCACAGCAGGGACAGACGATGTGGCCATGGACCAGGCGCTGGCCTCGGCTCCGGTCATGGACGGCTACACCGGCCTGCAGCGGTTCTTCCTGTCCTATGCCTCCATCTGGAGGACCAAGAACAGGGATCAGCTGGCTGAACAGTATTTGCAGATTGATCCCCACTCCCCTGCTGAATTCCGCACCAACGGCATCGTCAGGAATGTGGATCGCTTCTATCAGGCCTTCGGCGTCACCGCTGACGACGGCATGTGGCTGGAACCCGAGGCAAGGGTCAAGATTTGGTAAGCCTGTTCTGATTGAAATCATCGGTTGACGGTTTCAATCAGCCTGTTGACCAAGGCGGGATGTCGACTGGAATCAGCCGGCCTCCCGCCTTCGTCCTGCTCGGCCGAAACAACCTTTGCTCATCCAGCATTGGAAGCCCCCACTGGTGTCCGCTTGGCTGCAGATGACACCGATGATGCTGGGGCGGTTTCAGAGGGTGAAGATGTCAGCGGAGTGGTCCAAGGATTCGCACCGGCGGCCCCCTCATCGATGGGCGCAGTACCCGATCGGATCCTGGTGAAGGTATCCTGTCCCCTGGCCAGGTCGTGACCGATGCCATCCGCTACCAAGACCAGACTGCTATGCGGCTGGCCGTCGCTGGTCCACTCCTCCGTAACCAAGGATCCCGTCACCATGACCGGATCGCCCTTGTGCAGACAGGCCAGAGCATTAACCGCCAGGGTCCTGAAAGCCTTGACTGTCAGCCAGGTGGTGGATTTTCGTTTCCATACGCCAGCCGCAGCATCGTAATAGGCCGGCGTAGAGCCAAGCCTGAAGGAACAGACTGGTGTGGTTCCCGGCTGTCCCAGACGGGCTGGCTGGGTTCCCATAAAGCCGAAGACGGTCGTTTTTATTTCGTTGATGGACATATCGGAACCTCTCTGTCGATGTCATGAATCCGGCGCTGTAAACCCACCGGTCGATTGCTCATTGCGTGGCGGTGAAGCCGTCCGACGGAGAATCCCTAGCCAGAGCGCGGATAATCGGAGCGGGGGAAGGGACTGGCCCCGGCCAGGGACCCTCCGTCGAACGGTGAATCCATCCTGCCTCCGCGCACGTCCCCGCACCTGACCCGAAAGTCATTGTGGTCGAATGAGCTCGGTCTGTTTCGCGTGGTGGACAACCTTGCCCATGGCTGGTTTGGCAATACCTCTTTCACTGCGCAAGGGCATCGAAACATTGGTCCTGGGCTAAACTGTGAGAGCAGATATATCGGCACGGTTTGGAAGGACCCGCAGTCATGGTTCACACGCTGGTCAGTTGGAACATCGATTCGCTCAACGCCGCCCTGTTGGGCAAGAGCAGCCGCAGCGCCCTGTCCCTGAAGGTGGTGGAGACCATCCGGGATCTGGACCCCGATGTCGTAGCCATCCAGGAGACCAAACTCAACGGTGACCAGAAGAAATCCGCGGGCATCCTTAAGGCGCTCATGCGCTACTTCCCCGATTACCATGAGGCGGACCGTCGCTCCGAGGCTCCGGCCCGCACTGGCTACGCAGGCACGCTCATGCTCTACCGCAAGAGCCTGCCAGAACCTACCGTGACCCGCCCCCGCATCGGAGCTCCAGGCACCATGGACGACGAGGGCCGCATGCTCACCTTGGAGTTCCCGGACTGCTTCGTCACCACGGTCTACACTCCCAATTCCGGATCGGGACTGGTCAGGCTCAAGCCGCGCGGCATCTGGGACGATTGCTATCGTCGCTACCTGAAGGAACTGGATGCCCGCAAGCCGGTCCTGGCCTGTGGCGACTTCAATGTGGCCCACGAGGAGATCGACATCGCCAACCCGGCCTCCAACCACCATTCCGCCGGCTTCACCGACCAGGAGCGCGAGAAGTTCGGCCTTCTGCTGGATGCAGGCTTCACCGACACCTTCCGTAAGATTCATGGCGATGCCGCAGGCTTCTACAACGACCACCGCAGCGTCTACACCTGGTTCGCCCAGCGGGCCCCGAAGAGCAAGATCAACAACTCCGGCTGGCGCATCGACTACTGGCTGACCTCCAACCGGATCGCTGACCAGGTCAGTACCAGCGAACCCGTGGACACCGGCGAGCGCCAGGATCACCTGCCCATTCTGCTCCGCATCTGACCGGATAGATTCCTGACCCCAAAGCAATACAACCAAGAGGTGGAGCCTTGGTCACATCATGGTGTGACCAAGGCTCCACCTCTCTATAGTGCACTATGAGTGCGGCATGCATACCCTACTGCAGGGCTGCAATCCGATCCACGATCGTCTGAGCGGCCTCATCAGCAGGAACAGCTTGCGCATCCGAGCCGTCGCGGTTGCGGATCTCAATAGTGCCGTTGGCGATGGTGTCGCGACCGGCAATAGCGACCAAGGGCACCCCAATCAACTCTGCATCCTTGAACTTGACCCCCGGAGACACCTTGGGCCGGTCATCGTAGAGAACTTCAACGCCACGGTCCTCCAGGCCGGCAACCAGCTTCTCAGCAGCATCGAAGGCCTCCTGCTTCTTGCCGGTGGCCACCACATGAACCGCGGCAGGAGCTACAGCCTTGGGCCAGGCCAGACCTTTATCGTCGTGATGCATCTCGGCGATGCAGGCCAGCACGCGGGAGATGCCGATGCCGTAGCAGCCCATCCAGACCGGCACCGCTTTGCCGTTGCGGTCCAGGACCTTCAACCCCAGCGCGTCAGAGTATTTCAGTCCGAGCTGGAAGACCTGGCCGATCTCCACGCCACGCTCGAAGCTGAGCGGCCCTGATCCGTCAGGGCTCATGTCCCCGTGACGGACCTCGGCTGCCTCCACCACTCCGTCAGCTCGGAAGTCGCGCCCATAGACCGCATTGGCCAGATGCACGCCTTGGGCATCAGCCCCGGTCACCCAGGCTGAGCCAGGGGCCACATGGGCGTCGAGGAAGTAGCGGATATGGGCTGCGGACTCGGTGTCCGAACGCTGAGGGCCCAGAACACGAGGACCAATGTATCCCTTGACCAGCTCGTGGTGAGCAGCCAGGTCAGCCTCACTGGCTTCCTCGATCTCGGCCGGGGCGAACTGGGCCTCCAGCCGCTTCATATCCACCTGACGGTCGCCCGGCAGGCCAACGGCCACCAGCTCCCGCCAGCCATCGGGATGGTCATCATCCGCAGGGTGATTGACGGCCACAATCAGGTTCTTCAGAGTATCGGCAGCGGTCCAGTCACGGCCGTCCTCACGAGGATGCAGCTGGTTGAACCGCTCCACCAGAGTGTCGATAGTAGTCGAGTCGGGAGTTTCCAGCTCCTGCATAACCGGGGTCTCAGCGTAGTCGACGGAATCGGGACGCGGTGTGGTCAGCGCCTCCACGTTCCATGCCTTCCCCGAGGGCGCCAGAGCAAAGGTGTCCTCGCCTATGGGCAGCGGAGCCAGGAATTCCTCGGACTCGGATCCCCCCATAGGCCCGGAAACCGCGTGGACGATCACGTAATTGACTCCCAGACGCTTGAAAATTCGCTCATAGGCGCCGCGCTCATCCTGGTAGGCCTTCTTCAGCCCCTCCTCGTCCACGGTGAAGGAATAAGCGTCCTTCATGATGAACTCGCGACCCCTGATCAGCCCGGCGCGGGGACGGAACTCGTCGCGGTACTTGGTCTGGATCTGGTAGAGAACAACCGGTAGGTCCTTGTATGAGGAGTACATGTCCTTGACCAAAAGGGTGAACATTTCCTCGTGGGTGGGAGCCAGCAAATAATCAGCGCCGTGCCTGTCCTGTAGGCGGAAGAGATTCTCGCCGTACTCCTCCCAGCGGTGGGTGGCCTCGTAGGGCTCACGAGGCAGCAGGGCCGGGAAGTGGACCTCCTGGGCACCAATGCCATTAATCTCCTCCCGGACCACAGCCTGGACCTTGTCAAGGACCTTCAGACCCAAGGGCAGCCAGGTGAAAATGCCAGGAGCCACCTTGCGGACGTATCCGGCCCGCTGCAGGAGTTTGGCCGAGTCCACATCGGCGTCGGCCGGATCCTCCCTGAGGGTCCGCAGAAAGAGGGTTGACATGCGCATGGCTTTGGTTCTCATACCTCCCAAAGATATGCGCGCAAAGGGACAAGCAGCCATTGAGGATGACCTGTAATTATTCTCTTAAAGCGAGCCCAGAACCCTGCGGTTATGGGTGCTCTCACAGAGACGCACGCTATCGTTGCATACGACTACCCAACGATGTTGAGAGAAAATCATCCCCAAAAAAACAATGCTTGCCCAGACGCAATCGTAAAGATGAAGCCATGAAATACACAGCATTGGCCGATTGCGGATAGGACTCGTTGGAATCGGTATTATCATACACATAGCCGTGGTGGCCACAGCCCAGAGGACGATCGGGGCCGATCATGACACCCGCGGATCTGGGAAGGCGCGTAGAGAAAGCTGGATTTGACTCGTATAATAATTTATTTTAAACTCAATTATTAAGAGAATTCCTCTCTTAGAGAATGGGCTCAATAGGAAGGAACAATGAAGTTCTTCAAAACAATGAGACAACTTCTCGCTGCTGTTGCTGCGCTTGGTATGTTTGCAGCAGTTCCAGCAGTAGTATATGCTGATGAGGCGGTGTCGTTTTCGGGGATGAGGATATTTGTCCCGTGCCGAGCTGCTCGACATAACAACCAAGCCAAAAATACTTGTAAGAACTCGCCTCGATATGCCAGGGCAAAGATTGCCTGTAGATTATGGCCCGATCAATACACCGGTTGGATCAAGAACGGCACCAGCTATTCGGGTGGGTGTCCATTAGGTGTTAACGATGTTCCAAGCGGTAACCCTGTGAGTTTGGAGGTAGGAAACCCGTAAGACTACTCGGTTGGTTAAGCGGTTCTTTGCAGAAGAAGGACCGCTTCTCTTTTTTACAGTTTGGTTCAATAGTGACTTATAAAGTGTGCGTTTCCCTGTCGCATGTTTGTTTCTCATACGGACATAGACGGGTGCTATCCGATGTATCGTTGAGCTTCGGCAATGGCGTATACGGCCTGCTGGGTCCGAACGGTGCCGGCAAGACGACCCTCCTGAATATTGTAACCACCTTATCGCGACCTTCGTCGGGCGATGTGAAGATTGCCGGGGCGCATGTGCTGACCAGCTCTGGACGACGTCGGGCCAGGAGCCGGATTGGCTATTTGCCGCAATCCTTCGAGCTGATGGATGCCTCCAGCCTCATGCGCAACGTGCGGTATGCCGCATGGGCGCGTGGTTTGTCCTGGAGTGCTTCCTGCGACGCAGCAGTGTGGGCCATGGAGCAGGTGGGATTGTCCGGGGAATCCCACCGCCCGGTGCGCAGCCTGTCCGGCGGCATGCGTCAACGGGTAGGCATCGCTTGTGCGATTGTTGCCCGTCCCGACGTGCTCGTCTTGGATGAGCCGACCGTTGGCCTCGACCCGGTGCAGCGCATTGAGGTACGTAGATTCCTCGACGCCTATGCGGACAGTCACACGGTGCTGGTAAGTACACATTTGGTTGAGGACCTGGCCGCAATTGCCGACCGTGTACTGGTGCTCAATCATGGGCATCTGCTCCTGGACGGACACATGGATGATCTCGCAGCCTTGGCCAGTCCTGAGGACTCAATGGCATCGCCTTGGGAATCTGGTTATCGACAGCTTCTGAAGGGGACTGGACACCTGCCATCCGACCAGGAAGGGGTCTCATAATGGTCCGGCTGCTCAATCCCCTATCGCCGATAAGCTCGCTGGTGTTCTTTCTGTCAATGATGGCATATCCGGCTGCATTATCGGTGCGCAACTACGGCGTCGGCCGACCAGACGCGTCCCTGCGGGTGTTGCCAAACGCCGCCTTGCAGCTTGACCTGACCTGGATGCATCTAGTGACGGATGTGATTGCCTGCATGTTTGGTGCGTGGAGTGCCTGGAAGGCATGCTCCCCGCGGTCCATGATTGCGCCGCCCTGGATCGGGGGGTCGGCCGTCCGCAGATACAGCGCACCTGTCCTCAAAGGCGCTGCATTGTGCTCCCTGGCCTATGTGGCGGGCTGTCTTCCCGCCATTGTCCAGACTCTGCAATCCACGGGCGGATCAGTTCCCTTGGGAGCCTTGCTCATGGGCATGGCAGTGCCGGCGGCAATGTTCGCCCTCGGTTATGCGCTCGGCGCCATCATGGGCAGCCGCTGGTCCATGGTGCCGGCCACACTCTTGCCTGCGATCCTGTGTTGGGGCAGCGTGGTACTGCTCATACCGCGCGTACCCAAGGGGGACGTGTTTCCCCGAATGTGGGGGTCGGCTCTATCCGTGGTGATGCCGGTAATGGACACGGGCATCGGTGCTGAGCCGGGGCTCAGGATTAATCCGTCAGCTGTGGCAGTGCGCTGGATTTTAGTCGCGGTAGTGCTGGCCGCATCCACTGGGGCATGCATACTGACGGCACACCGGTGGCGGCGCAGCCTGTCATGGATAGTCGCCCCATTGGTGGTGCTTCTGCTTGTTCCGACTGCTGCCGGGGGCCTGGTCGCCATGTCCAGCCTGGCAGAATGGCGCCGATCCGTTCCGTTCACCCCTGTGTGCAAAAGCATAGACGGTGTGCCGCTGTCAGTGTGCGCCCACCCGGATGATGATGCCCAGCTGAGACGCTACATGCGGTATATGCAGTCGGTCGCCTCATGGTTCCCCAAGGACAGCGTGGAGGGCAGATCGGGTCTTGTGCTTTTGCTGGGCAACGCCTTTACGCCCACAACCCACGGCCAGGCATGGAATCTCACCGGCCAAGGCCTGGCCGAACTGCGACAGTTGGGCGGCAAGAAGATACAGGTGATGACCGACACAGTCACCGAACGCACTGGACGATACAGCGACCTAGCTGATGTCACGGAGGCCATCGTGGAGGAATTCATTCATGCGGACTGCGCGGCTACGGCACTTAAAAACGTGTATAAACAACGGACGTTGGATGGCGGTGCCAGCGTGTCCGCCTTCGTACTGGAGCAGCTGCCCCAGCGCATGAGAGAGACCGCCTACCAGTCCCTGGGCGGGGGAAGCGCAATCTCTGGGTTGGGAAGCGCCCGAGGCCCTGCCGCCGATCTGCTCAACGACGCTACGAATGAAGAGTTCCATGCCTATGTGCGTCGTAACCTCTCTGACATCGAACGCTGCACCGTCACGCCGTCCGATGTCATCAATGGTCTGGGGAAGAACCACTGATGGGTGGCCGGCATCGACATGGTTCCATGAAAGGCGGAATCTCGGTCGGATGGTTGGCTGGGCGCCGCCCATGGGCGGCCTTGGCATTCGTCGTGCTGGCTACGGCCGTGCCCTTCCTGCTTGCTTCCGCCTCCACGTCAGCTACCGGCGGGGAGATCTATGCCCGGCCAGCCTATTACGGATACGTATGCGTTCCCGATCCACATGCAGCGGTATTCAACGGCGCCGTGCACACCCAATGCTCACAAGGCAAAAGCGCCGTACCCAGTATCGTACCCATGGCCGAGCTGGCCTACGCGGCGTTCAGCGCATGCGCCTTGGTCATGCTTGCCCCGCTTATGCCCACATGGGAGCGCCTGAACCTGGCGCGCGTCCGTTGGCGAGCCCTGGCCGCCGGGACAGGCGTGCTGATGCTGCCGTTTCTTCTCAACCTCCTCCTTACCATACCCAGCTCCCGCGGCGACTCGGCCAGTGCACAGTCGCTGCTCAGGCTGGCTGTCTGCAACGGCCTAGTCGACGCATCTTCGGTCATGCTCGGCATCGCATCACTGGGTCGTTTCTACGGGCTTGGACTGGGCGCAGGGCTGGCAGTGATTAATATCGCCAGCCAAAGTATGCAAGTAGGCATGGGAATGTCGCTCCGTCTATACCCCGAGGACGTTAGACCACCCGTTCCTGGACAGGGTACTTGGCCGGCGATTGCCACGGTCTTGACGGTCTTCGCCGTCATACTCTGGACGGTCACCGGAGGCCGGGGAATGATTATGGACAAGAAATAAAGAGTCGGCACGACTCCTTGTGAGAGGTGTGAGATCCTGAGGGCCTTAACAGCGCAGGAGCTTGTCCGGATCCACCCAGCAGTCAACCGGACCTGCGTATATGACCCGCATAACCGAAACAAAAGCCAGACAGCACATACAGGAAAGGTCGGTAAATCCGCAGCCTGACATCTGGCATCTATCTAGCCCTATCCCTCCTCCATAAGGACAGCCAAGATATGATAGTTGTACGAACAGGTTTTCTGATTTACTAGGATAAGGCGGGCACCTATGTCTTCAGAGCCGGGTGTGACCATCCAGACCTTTACCAACCTCGACGCAGAGCACTTGACGCTCCTCCTGGAGGCCGATCCCTCAGAACGGATAATCCGTGACGTTTCACCCATTCCCGCGCCTATGAAATCCGAGTAGGACAAACCCTGGCCGGTGTCATGCTGCTTGCCAGACCGAACACGGATACCGTGGAAATTGCCGATATCAATGTGGACCGCGCTTATCGCAGACAGGGGCTTGGAAGTAGATTAATAGACCGAGCCAAGATGGAGACTGTCAGGCTGGGCCTGAGAAGGCTGGAAGTTGGGACCGGATCCACCAGTTTTGGAGCCCTTTGCTTCTACCAGACATGCGGGTTTCGCATGGACCGCATTGAACGGAATTATTTTGCGAGAACGGAATCACCCTTAGAGACATGGTTCGCCTGTCATGGCGTCTCGAACTACCCAAATAACCATACCGGGCCAAGACCAATAAGGACGACCCTTCAGAAAAGCTGGTCCTGGCTGAATTCGTCTTCTGGTTCCTGACCGACGGCCCGCTTGGTGAAGGACTCAGGACCTTCATCCTTCAGACGGGCGCAGGCCGCCTTGGACTCGGCCCTCAATCCCGCATCCAGAACGACGGCATCGGGAGAGACCAGGAAGGCGTGCTCATTGATGCCCGTCAGATAGAGCCCATCCAGACTTTCCACACGGGAGAGGGCCACGTAGCCCATCCCTGGCGCGAAGGTCCGTCTCAGGTCCATGACTGCCCTGTCCAAGGTCATCCCCTGGGACTTGTGGATAGTGATCCCCCATGCGCAGCGAAGGGGAACCTGATTGACGGCGGCCAAGACCGTATCCCCATCCATAGTCTCCCAGGCGGCCGGCTTCATAGTGACCAGATTGCCATTCTGGAAGGAGACAATCGGCCATCCCCCCTTGGCCGAGCTGGTGAATCCGCTGACTGTGCCTATGGAGCCGTTGACATATTGATGATCCTGGTCGTTGCGCAGAGCCATGACCGCCGCTCCGGTCTTCAGGGCCAGATCCTCGGGGGCCAGCATGTTCTTCTTCAGCCGCTCAACCAGCCTTGTCTCGCCCCGGGATGTGGCCTGGTAATGGTGGGCCTCTTCGTCGATGGAGGCCAGGCGCTGGTCATTCAACGTGTCGGCCTGCTTGTTGACCGGGAAGAGGTGGACTGCGACCTGTCCAGGAGCAGGCACTGCGCCGACTCGGGCAGCCAGGACCTCATGGTCCTCCTGGGTGACGCCGCCCTCCCTGATATCAGTCAGGACGGTCAACAGCTGACCATCGTCCTGGCGATGCTGCTCAGTCAGATAACAGATGACGGGGTCCAGTTCCCGCCAGACCAGTGATTCGGTAACGAACCCATCCGGATCCTTGCCAACCTGAGCATAGCGTTCCCGGGCAGCCTGGAATTCGGGGCTGGGCAGTATCCCTGCAGCTCGGTTGGACCGGGTCACCGGCGGCAGCTGGAAGAAATCCCCGGAAAGGACCACTTGGATCCCTCCGAAAGGCTCGGGGCTGTGGCGAACAGCCTGGCAGGCCTGGTCCACCATGTCGAAGAGCCAGGCGTGCATCATGGAGACCTCGTCGATGACCAGGATGTCGGTGCCTTCAATCTGCCTGCGACGACGGGTCTTGATCCGCTTCAAGAGCGATTCCGTCATACAGGTGGCGATTCCCACACCGCTCCAGGAGTGGATAGTCTGGCCGTTGATGTGCGTAGCGGCAATTCCGGTCGAGGCTGTCACCGCCACAACCGCTCCGGCCTGCCGGGCCTGGTGGACGAACTCGTTGAGCACAAAAGTCTTGCCTGACCCTGGGGCACCTGTGATGAAGGCATTGGCCCCCGCACTCAATATGGTCAAGGCTTCGGATTGTTGCATGCCTCCATGGTGCCACGTCAGAGGTACATGGCCACGCCTGTCAGTAGTCGGTCTTCTCAGGCTTATTGGCATCCTCGACAGGATTGCCGGACTCTTCGTAATGGCGCAGAAGACTGGTCTGCTCGATCTGTTCCGCTCCGGCCTTGGACTGGGCCTGATCAGGTCCGGGGGCAGGAACAAAGAACATGGAGCGGTAGTAGCGCAGTTCGTCCATGGACTCGATGATGTCGGCCAGGGCCCTGTGACCGCCATGCTTGGCCGGCTTGTTCTTGTAGACGTCCGGGTACCAGCGGCGCGACAGCTCCTTGAGGGTGCTCACGTCAATGACCCGGTAGTGCAGAAGATTCATCAAGTCGGGCATGTACCTGTCAAGGAACTTCTTATCAGAACCCACCGAGTTGCCTGCCAGATGAGCCTTGCCGTTCTTGGGCAAGAAGGGCTTGACGTACTCGATCACCTGACGCTGGGCATCCTCCAGGTCAAGGCCGGTCTTCATCTCCTCGATCAGGCCGGAGGAGGTATGCATCTTCCTGACGAAATCCCCCATATGGTCCAGGGCCGCCTGGGAGGGCTTGATGACCAGATCGATGCCCTTGTCCAGGACCTTCATGTTGAAGTCGGTGGGAACCACGGAGACCTCGCACAGCTCGTCATGGAAGATATCCAGACCGGTCATCTCGCAGTCTATCCAGATCATGCGGGATTCCTCCGCAGTGAAGGTCAGTTCATTCTTATCGCTCATCTGTATGCCTTTCAGATCCGGGTTGCTGCCCGGGTCGTTCCTTCCGCCGCCTTGGGCGGAACGTTACAAGATACCGCCAGCACGTGACCGGCGGAGTGCTCGCCAGCACAACCGACCGGACCATGACTGACTTGAGATAAGCAATCGGCGCAGGTCATGATGAGACCCTGCGCCGATCACCTGCCTATGTAGGCTCAGTTGTGGAAGCCTGAGTAGTTGGGGGCCTCCTTGGTCATGACGATGTCATGGGGATGCGATTCACGCAGACCAGCATCGGTGATCCGAATGAACCTGCCCTTGCGCTGCAGCTCGGGGATGGTGCGGGCACCGGTGTAGAACATGGTCTGGTGCAGGCCGCCGACCAGCTCGTAGAGCACATAGTTGAGCGGACCGCGATAGGGCACCTCGCCCTCGACACCCTCTGGCACCACCTTGTCGGAGCTTGTCACGTCGGCCTGGAAGTAGCGGTCCTTGGAGTAGCTCTTCTTGCCGCGCGGGGCCATAGCGCCGAGCGATCCCATACCCCGATAGACCTTGTACTGCTTGCCATGCAGGAGGACCTTCTCGCCAGGGGCTTCCTCGGTGCCTGCCAGCAGACCCCCCAGCATGACCGAATCGGCTCCCGCCACGACGGCCTTGGCAATGTCTCCCGAGTAATGGATTCCGCCATCGGCCACCAGAGGGATGCCGGCAGGACGGCAGGCCAGCGCGGCATCGTAGACGGCAGTCAGCTGGGGCACGCCCACGCCAGCAACCACGCGAGTGGTGCAAATGGAGCCGGGGCCCACGCCGACCTTGACCGCGTCAACACCAGCATCGATCAGAGCCTGGGCACCTTCGCGGGTGGCCACGTTGCCGCCGATCACATCCACATGGTCGAAGGCATGATCAGCCTTGATCCTGCGAATCATGTCCAGCATGAGCTTGGCATGACCATGCGCGGTGTCCACGACCAGAACGTCAACCCCGGCATCGGCCAGAGCGGTGATGCGCTGCCAGGCATCACCGAAGAAACCGACGGCCGCAGCCACACGCAACCGGCCACGCTCGTCCTTGGTCGCCTCGGGGTACTGCTCGGTCTTGACGAAGTCCTTGACGGTGATCAGCCCGGTCAGCTTGCCCTCGTCATCAACTAGGGGGAGCTTCTCCACCTTGTACTTGGCCAGAAGCTGGTGGGCATCTTCCTTGGTGATGTCGGACGGACCGGTGATCAGATGGTCCTTGGTCATAATGTCGCTGACCTTAAGCCGGTCGAAGTCAGCAGGATTGACAAAACGCATATCACGGTTGGTGATGATGCCCACCAGCCGCTGCCGACGATCCACCACGGGCAGACCGGAGACCTTGTAGGTGGAGCAAAGCTTGTCCAGGTCGGTCAGTGTGGCATCTGGTGTGACGGTCAGGGGGTCGGAGATCATGCCGGACTCGGACCGCTTGACGATGTCGACCTGATTGGCCTGATCTTCGATGCTGAGATTGCGGTGGAGGACGCCGATGCCGCCGTTGCGGGCCATAGCCACGGCCATGGTAGCCTCGGTGACCGTGTCCATGGCAGCCGAGAGGACCGGGGACTTCATGGTGATGTTCCGAGTCAGCCGGGTGGTGGTATCCACCTCGGAGGGAATGACATCGGATTCGTTGGGCAGCAGGAGGACGTCATCATAGGCCAGACCAATTTTCTGGAAGGCGTCGGGCAGTTGAGTGTAGGAGGAGGGTTCGCTTTGTGGGTTTTCCTTAGCCATAGCACCATGCTACAAGTGCTTCTTGACCGTTAACGGTACGGTGTTCGTACTATTTCATCCAGTGAATTAATCGCCCTCATTTTTATCATGGCGGCTCTTGCGATGCCAGGGCGGTCTGGCCGCATGCTGTGAGCCTTGGGCAGCGAGAAGTGCGTTCTCGCGCCTGATTTCGGGAAGTCGACGACGGTAGTAAGGGTAGAGGGTGGCGAAGGTCAGCAGTATGGCGGCCAGGACCAGACCAATCATGACATATCGCAGACGGAAGAATAGAATAAAGAGCGAGCCGAAGGCGATCAGAGCGGCCCAGCCCCAGAGAATAAGGACCGCGGAACGAACCGTGTGACCTATGCGCAACATACGATGGTGCAGGTGCATGCGGTCGGGGTGCATGGGTGATTGCCCGTGACTGAGCCTTCGGATGATGGCCAGGCACATGTCCAGAACAGGCAGGAAAAGCACCAGGATGGGCAGAAGAATGGGCATGAATGCCGGCAGATAGATGCTGGCATGAATAGTTGCCGGATCCAGTCGGCCGGTGACCACGATAGAGGCGCAGGTAATCAGGTATCCCAGCAGCATGGATCCTGAGTCTCCCATGAAAAGCTTGGCTGGATGCCAGTTGTGCAGGAGGAATCCCACGCAAATGCCCACCATGGCCACGTCGATCAGGGTGGCCAAAGAGGCGTAGTCGGGCGAGATGCGGGCGATGATATAGGAGTAGATGGCGAAGGCGATGCCCCCGATGGCCACGATGCCTGCAGCCAGGCCGTCCAGTCCATCCACAAAGTTGACCGCATTGATGGAGGCCACGATCAGGAATGCCGTTATGGCCATGGACAGGCTGGGCGATGCCGCCACCAAGGATCCCAGAGGGAGGGAGATGATCTGGATACCGCCCCAGGAGACGAAGACCGAAATCAGCAGCTGGCCAGCCAGCTTAAGCATCCAGTCCAGGTCCCAAAGATCGTCGGCTATGCCCAGCAGGCAGATGGCTACGGCCCCGGCCAGGATGACCCAAGCCTGATGCCCGGACTGGAAGAGGCCCGTGATGAATGGGATGCGGGAGGCAAAGCACATGGCTACGGCAAATCCGATCAGCATGCCCAAGCCGCCCATCCGAGGGGTGGGCACTTTATGTACGTCGCGAGCGCGGACCACGCCTACGGCGCCAACCCGGATGGCGAGATGACGAATCATGGGCATGACCAGCCAGGTGGCCCCGCCAGCGATGGCAGCAATGAACAAATATACCCTCACTGGCCCTCCCCTCCGCTGGACCGGCCCGACAGAAGAGCACGGACCCGGGCCTCGCCGATTACGCCCTGCCGCAACACATGCATCCCATCAGGATCAGTTTTGTCGGCTTCCACCACTGTGCTGGCCACTGAGCCAGGGGTCGGTCCCCCGTCCAGGTAAAGGTCGACGCTATCACCAAGCTCGGCTCTGGCCTGCTGCACGGTCTCCACGCTGGGATTCCCCGATCGGTTGGCGCTAGAAGCGGCCAAAGGTCCGGTCACCTGCAGGAGCGCCCGACAGATGGGAGAATCGGGTACTCTGACGGCCTGGGTAGAGCCATCGGGCTCCATTCGAGGGGTGCGCAGAGGGCAGGATTGCCCCACTTGGGCAATAGGCGAAAAAGGACCCGGCAACAAGGCGTCAGCCAGGCGATCAAGAGGGGCAGGCAGGCTAAGATCCAACCGGTCCATGGCCTCGACCCCATCCAGCAACACCTGAATGGACTTGGTTCTGGGACGGTGCTTGGCCTGGAAGAGCCTATCGATGGCCGCATCATTGCATGGATCACAGACGATGCCATAGACCGTGTCGGTAGGAATGACCGCCAGCCCTCCGGCAGCCACCACCTGGGCCAGCAACTGCGGCGACCGGCTGTCATAGGTCATCACCCGGCTCATACCCTGCATCACGACCTCTCGGTTCGACATGTTCATGTGACCAGCTACTAATCTATCCCAGGACCAAGGCAGGTCGCCAGGATGCATGGACTGGCCGTCGGGCTGTCAGGTAGCGGTCTCGACCAGCCAGGTCCTGATGAGTGCGTGCCTGAACAAATCCCCGCTCCAGTGCAGCAGCAACCATGGCCGGCCCCTGGGAGGCATCATGCTCCATGACCAGCAGACCACCGGGGGCCAGCAAAACCATGGCCTTGTCCAGAATGCGGCAGGGCAAAAGACACCCGTCAGGTGAACCACCATAGAGGGCCGGGTCAGGATCCCAGTCACGCACCTCGGGTTGGCTAGGAATCGCATCCATGGGGACGTAGGGAGGGTTGCTGATGACCAGATCCACCTTGGCATCCAGATCAGACAGGGTGGCGAGGTCCGTGGCATCAGCCAGCAGCAGCTGATAATCGGACCCAGACTCCCGGATGGCAGCCTCCTGATCGGTGGCGTTCAGCGCACCCCACCGATATGCCTCCTTGTCCACTTCCACGGCCTTGACCTGCGATCCTGGAACCTCGATAGCCAAGGACAGGCCGATGGCCCCGCTGCCAGAACACAGGTCCACTGCCAGTGGATGATCCACTCCGGTCAAGGCCTCCACTCCCGCCTGGACCACCGTTTCGGTCTCAGGACGTGGGATAAAGACCCCCGGCCCCAGGCGAAGATCCAAATAACGGAAGTAGGCGTGGCCAAGAATGTACTGCAGGGGTTCACGTCCGGCTCGCCGCTGCAGATAGGACTGATAACGGTCCAGGGTCGCCCTCCGAAAACCATCAGCCTGTCTGCGCCCGCCTTCATCCGTCAGCAGTTCCTCAGCAGTCCGTTTCAAAAGCAGAGCCTGATCCAGCTGGTGCAGATCGCACCCAAGGGCATCGGCCAGCAGCAGCCTGGCATCATTGAGCGGGGTAGGCACGCCGGCCTGGGCCAGCAGGCGATGGCCGCTATCAACCAGCCCAGCCAGACTGGTCCCATGCCTCTGTTGATTCACCCCTGCGAAGCCATTCTGCGGGCCTCGTCGGCCTGAATATCAGAGTCGATAACGGCCTGCAGGTCGCCGTCCAACACCTGTTCCAGGTTATAGGCCTTGTAGCCGGTGCGGTGATCCACGATCCGGCTCTCGGGGAAATTGTAGGTCCTGATACGCTCAGACCGATCCAGAGAACGGACCTGGGAATGACGCATGTCGGCGGCTTGGGCGGCCTCCTCCTCATGCTTCATGGCCAGCAGACGCGACTTGAGCACCCGTAGGGCAGCCTGACGATTCTGTATCTGGGATTTCTCATCCTGCATGGAGACCACAATGCCGGTGGGAATATGGGTCATGCGCACAGCGGAGTATGTGGTGTTGACGGACTGTCCTCCTGGTCCGGAGCTCATGAAGATGTCAATCTTGAGGTCCTTGGGGTCAATCTCGATCTCATTGTCGTCTTCGTCAGCCTCGGGAAAGACAATGACTCCAGCGGCTGAAGTCTGAATGCGACCCTGAGACTCGGTGACGGGGATGCGTTGGACCCGATGAACGCCGCCCTCATACTTGAGCGAGGCCCAGACGCCGTCTGCAGGAGCCACCTGACCGCGAGCACGAATGGCCATCTGGGCATCCTTGACCCCGCCCAGCTGAGTTCGGTTCTCACTCATGATTTCGATGGTCCAACCGCGTTTTTCGGCATAACGCACATACATGCGCATCAGATCGCCAGCGAAGAGGGCCGCCTCCTCGCCGCCGCTGCCAGCCTTGATCTCCATGATCGTATCGCGGCCGTCATCTGGGTCACGCGGAATAAGAGCGGTGCGCAGGGTCTGCTCCAGATCCGGTATGCGGTCTGCCACAGCCTTAGCCTCTTCGGCAAAGCCAGGATCCTCCCGTGCCATCTGTTCGGCCGCCTGGCTGTCTTCCAAGGCGCCTTGATAAGCCTGGTAGGCAGCAACAATGGGAGCGAGCTCGGCGTGTCTGCGGCCCAATTTGCGGATCTGCACCGGGTCTGAAGCCGTTTCGGGCTGACTCATCTGCTTTTCCAGGCGACCGTACTCCTCGACGGCAGCCACCGCCGCCGGAAACTGCTCCTCGCTCATCTGCACTCTTCCCGTTCGCTCATCCGCATGGTTTAAGTCATAAAAAACGCCAGTCCCCACCGGGCATAGCAGAGCGACCCGGAAGGGACTGGCGTTGGAAGTGCTACTTGGTCCTCTTGCCGTAACGGGCTTCGAACCGAGCCACGCGACCACCGGTGTCCAGAATCTTCTGCTTGCCGGTGTAGAAGGGGTGGCAGTGCGAGCAGACATCAACCGTCATATGATCGCCGGGAGCGGTCGAACGGGTGATGAAGGTATTGCCGCACGAGCACGTGACCTCAACGGGATGATAATCGGGATGAATTCCCTGCTTCATGGTTACTCCTAGATCCAAGGGCCCCGGGTCGACCGCCCCTGTGGCGGACGTGAACCGGCAACCGCGTAATAGTCTAGCGCATCCCCGGGAGAACACGATCCCCTTGCGCCACACGCCGAATCCGCCAACCGGGGTGGCCGGTCGGGCTTCCTTTAGAATCGAACAGTCGGACCGAACGGCCCGGCAAGCCAACACAGGAGGGCAGCAATGCAGCAGGAAGTGGCGTTCGTTACAGGGGCGGCTCAGGGGATCGGCGAGGCTATTGCCCGCCGTCTGGCCAAGGACGGGTTCGCCGTGGCTGTAGCGGATATGAATACAGATAAGGCCCAGTCAGTGGCCGACTCCATCAACCAATCAGACGGACGGGCCGTGGCCGTCACCCTGGACGTGACCGACCGTGTCCAGGTGCGTTCCGCCGTTGAGAAGACCGCAACCACGTTGGGCGACTTCAACGTGATCGTCAACAACGCTGGTCTCGGACCGACCACCCCCATCGAGTCCATCACTCCAGAGCTGTTTGACAAGGTCTACCACGTCAACGTGGCAGGAACCATCTGGGGGATGCAGGCCGCCGTTCAGGCCTTCCGCGACCGGGGCCACGGGGGCAAAATCATCAACGCCACCAGCCAGGCAGGCGTGGTGGGCAACCCCAACCTGATGCTCTATTCCTCCACCAAGTTCGCCATCCGCGGCCTGACTCAGGTGGCGGCGCGTGATCTGGCCAAGGAGGGCATCACCGCCAACGCCTATGCCCCCGGCATTGTCAAGACGCCCATGATGATGGACATCGCTCATCAGGTGGGGGTCAACGCCGGCAAGGATGACGAGTGGGGCATGTCCACCTTCTCGGACGGCATCGCCTTGGGACGGCTTTCCGAGCCGGAGGACGTGGCCAATGCCGTAGCCTTCCTGGCCGGGCACGACTCTGACTACATCACCGGCCAGACCCTGATCGTGGACGGCGGTATGCAATTCCAGTGAGCCTCCCGCCAGGATTCGCCCACATATGATGGACCCTCGCTGATCGGTTCTGCCCGACGGCGAGAGTCCATGATCATTCAGGCGTTGAAGACGTACTTGTCCAGACGATCCATGGCCTCCTGGACACGGCTCAAAGGCAGGGCCAGGTTCATGCGGATGGCGCAGGGAGCCTTGAACTGCCGCCCGTCCTGGACGGCCACGCCTACATCCCAGGCACGCTTCAGCAGCCGATCCAGGCTCAGACCATGATTCTTGCACCATTGCGTGCAATCAAGGAAGAGCATGTAGGTGCCTTGGGGCTTGGAGAGCTCGACTCCCTTGAAATGCTGCCGGATGTAATCGAAGGCATAGTCCACATTCCCGGTCAGGACCTGTCGGAGTTCGTCCACCCACTCCTGGCCCTGGGGCTTGTAGGCCCCGATCAGGGCATGCATGGACAGAACGTTCATGTCGTTGTAGTGGGCCTTGGACCCCTTGGCCACAATCCTGTCGCGCAGATACTTGTTGTAGATGATGTGGTAGGAGCCGACCAGCCCGGCCAGGTTGAAGGTCTTGCTGGGCGCATAGAAGGCTGCCGTCCTGTTGCGGGCATCCTCGCTGACCGACTGGGTGGGAATGTGCTTGTGGCCCGACAGGGTCAGGTCTGACCAGATTTCGTCGGAGATGACCACGCAGTCGTTGTCCTTATATACTTCCATGGCCTTCTCGATCTCCCACTTCTCCCAGACGCGGCCACAGGGGTTGTGCGGGCTGCAGAAGACCGCCACATGGATGTTGTTCTCCTTGAGCTTGCGGTCCATGTCCTCGAAGTCCATCCGCCAGACGCCCTGCTCGTCCTTCTTCAGCGGGCTGTGCACGATGTGGTAGCCGTTGTTCTCGATGCAGGACGTGAAGCCGACATAGGTCGGGCTGTGGAGCAATACTGCATCGCCAGGCGCAGCAAAAGCGGTCAACGTGGAGACCACTCCGCCCAGGACCCCGTTCTCATAGCCGATGTCCTCGGCCATCAGGCCCTCCACGCCATTGCGGGTGCGCTGCCAGTTGATGATGGCATTGTAGTACTCCTCAGTAGGGCTGAAGTAGCCAAATGCCGGGTGCTTGGCGCGCTCGATGATGGCCTCGGGGATAGTAGGTGCCGTCGGGAAGTTCATATCCGCCACCCACATGGGGATGACATCGAAGCCTTCCTTGGGAGGTTCGGGGGCAAATCCAGGCTCGGCACCCAGCCCGTCAACCGCAATGGCGTCCCTGCCGTGCCTATCCATAATGCTGGTGAAATCGTATGCCATAGTCAACCTCTCATCCCGTGCAGACGCGCTCGCAGCGATCTTCTGTCAGTCTACTGCTGTGGGCTGGATCCGAGTGTCCGCGGCCAATAGCAAAGCAACGATGGTACTATCTGCCTTGAACCAGCTGATGGGGGGTGACCAGAATGGGAGATTCGAAGCCCGTTTCGCCGGCCCTGCGTCCTTTCATCCCGCTAGTGGACTTCCTAGGTGAGATTCTTGGGCCCAACACGGAAGTGGTTCTTCAAAGCGTCAAGGATTTCTCGCATTCGGTTGTGGCCATCGCCAACGGCCACTTGAGCGGACGCACCATAGGCAGCCCCGCCACCGACCTAGTCCTGCGCATCTGGCAGAACCACGAATACGAACAGCGCGACTACCTGACCCATTACACCGGCTATACCATCCAGGGACACCCCATGGTCTCTTCTACTTTCTTTCTGCGAGATGCGAGAGGACGGGTGATCGGCTTTCTCTGCATCAACTTTGACAATTCCGCCTTCCGGCAGGCCAGTCAGCAGCTAAGACAGGCAAGCGCTTATCTGGATGCCCTGGGGCTGACCGGTCCTGCCGCGGAGCTGAAGGACAGGGGGGCCGCGTCAGAGAAATCGGATGCTCAAGTTGGCCGCGCCCAGCCGACTTCGGGCGCTGTCCGACTGAACGACAAAACCGTGGGCGACCAATCGACCCGTGAGGTGCTCTCGGTGAATACAAACGAACTGGTAACGCATAATATCGCCGACTTCGCCGCTGAGCTGGAAGTCCCTCCGGCGAGGATGAACCGGCAGGAACGACTGCAGCTGATCACACGGCTTGAAGGCTCGGGGGTCTTTTTGATCAAGGGCGCAGTGGACACGGTTGCCCAGGCTCTCGAGGTCTCCTCCGCCAGCGTCTACCGTTATTTGCATACCATACGCAATGCTGGCGCAGGCCCCGATCAGAGCAGATCGGCGCGCCAGGTCCAGCGTTGACACACCCCTGTCAGGGTGTATCATTAGGAGCAGATATACGGGGGACGTATACACGAGAGATCTACAGGGGCTGAGTTGATTGCAGCTCCAGAGGAGATGTATATGCGTATAGTTTCCTGGCATATGTTGACGGCTCCAACTCGAGCGCGTCCCGTACTCTTTTCTATTCTCTATTCACATACTTAGCGGTTCTGCGGAATCGTTTCCGGATCAGTGCGACACGCTTAAGCCCAGGTTGTGTATGCATATCAGCCTGCTGGCACTGAAGGATGGATGCCCATTCACAAGTGCTCCATGATCCGATTTGAAAACGCGCCTAGCTCTTTTCCCCCGGCTTTCATGTGAAGCCGTACTATTGCATCGGTGAATCATGGATGCTAGAGCTAGGCGACGAGAGGACGGCCCCGACAAGATTCGGGGCTTGTCCTTCTCCTAAGACTATCAAGAAAGTTCGGGATACAAAACCCTCGAGCTGCAAAGACAAGCATCTGAAGACACCATCCGGCACCGAGCTGAGCCACCAGATTGTCATTGGACGAAGAAAAACGTCATGGCCTGGATTCGGCCGTTGACGCAACCCCCTGGAACCCGACCGGTTTCAGGGGGTTGCTTGGTGGTGGGGCCTCAGGGGCTTGAACCCTGGACCGAACGATTATGAGTCGTTTGCTCTAACCGACTGAGCTAAGGCCCCAAGCCGACAAGCAGCTGTTCCATCCTAGCAAATGCCAGGACTCATACCGCCTCCCGGTTGTGTCGGACTGCGACTGCGCCAGCCCTCAGATACCTGATCGGGCGACATGCAAATCATGCCCGGAAGCCAGGCGATCCAAGGCTCCGGTCCTGACAATAGCCTTGAAGAGCAGCCAGCTGACCAGTCCAGCGAAGAACAGACCGCTGATGATCTCGCATGCCGTGCCGACCAGCCCGCGGGGGCTGAGGAAGGCGACGCCCTGGTAATAGAAGGCCAAGAGGAAGGCGTTGTAGACCAGAGCGATCAGCAGTCCGCCCAACAGAGTGGTTCCCAGGCTCCAGCGCCGATAGCGAAAGATACCGAAAGCAAGCTCGGCGCAAAGGGCCTCCAAGAGGGCCTGCACGAAAATCATGGGCCCAGTGTAGGCGTTGCCTGGCAGGATCTCCACCAGTACGCTGATGATCCCCACGTAGACCGCGGCCCCGGGTTTGCGGATTATCAGCAGAGACAGCGTGCAAGGAAAGTAGAAAATGCCGTGCAAAAGGGCTGCCATGCCCGGCAGAAGAGCGGTCATCAGCGGAAATATCCAGGAGGCCAGCAGACTGGCGGCCCAGTAGATCAGTCCGGCAACCGCGCCCAGACCAGCGCCAACAGCGATATCCAGCGGCTTCCAAGCAAGGGCATGGCCCGCACGCTGTGCTCTTTTGTCTCCAACGCCTGTTCGCGTCGTCATAGTCAACTCCGATCCGCCGGCACATCGACCGGTCTTCCTGATTCATGCACACAGCAAAACGCCCGGTCGTGCTGCAGACAGGCCGGATCGCAGCGTTCCTTGACCTGCGCATGCCGGGCGGGAACGTCCACTCAAGGCTACCCCGACTGTGAGCGCGGGACCAGGGTCTGGCCATAGATCCTGCCTATAGGCGGCCATACGTCTGCCTGGCCCTGCCTATCAGCCCGGCGCATAAGTCAGAAGTTCCCACTACCATGAATACAGTTTGCATTGGCTTTTCATGGTTCTGTGAGGTAGCTTCTTGGCCGAATTCATTTATCAGATGATCAAGGCGCGCAAGTCCTTCGGCGACCGCGTCATCCTCGACGACGTGACCCTGAGTTTCCTGCCCGGCGCCAAGATTGGCGTGGTGGGCCCCAACGGCATGGGCAAGTCCACCCTGCTGCGGATCATGGCCGGCCTGGACACGGTCAGCAACGGCGAGGCTCAGCTCACCCCCGGCTATACGGTAGGCATCCTGCAGCAGGAACCACCTCTGGACGAGAACAAGACCGTGGGCGAGAACATTCGCATGGCCTTCGGCGACATCATGAGCAAGGTGGACCGCTTCAACCAGATCGGCGAGCAGATGGCCGACCCCAACGCTGATTACGACGCTCTCATGACCGAGATGGGCCAGCTTCAGGAGCAAATTGATGCCGCCAACGGCTGGGACCTTGACTCCCAGCTGGACCAGGCCATGGATGCTCTGCAGTGCCCCGACCCGGACACCCCGGTCTCGGTCATCTCGGGAGGCGAACGCCGCCGGGTGGCTTTATGCCGGCTGTTGCTGGAAGCCCCCGATCTACTGCTGCTCGACGAGCCCACCAACCACTTGGACGCCGAGTCCATCCTCTGGCTGGAACAGTATCTGCACACCTACAAGGGCGCCGTCCTAGCCGTGACCCACGACCGGTACTTCCTTGACAATGTGGCCGAATGGATCTGCGAGGTGGACCGTGGCCACCTCTACCCTTACCAGGGCAACTACTCCACCTATTTGGAGACCAAAGCCAAGCGTCTAGAAGTCCAAGGACAGAAGGATGCCAAGCTGGCCAAGCGGCTCAATACCGAACTGGAGTGGGTCCGCTCCTCCCCCAAAGCCCGGCAGGCCAAGAACAAAGCCCGCCTGGAGCGCTACGAGCAGATGGAGAACGAGGCCCGGAACAACAAGAAGCTGGACTTCTCCGAGATCCAGATTCCGCCGGGTCCTCGTCTGGGCTCCAAGGTGCTGGAGGCTGAGCACATCCACAAGGCCTTTGGCGACCGTGTCCTGATCGACGATCTGAGCTTCACTCTGCCTCGAAACGGCATTGTGGGCGTCATCGGCCCCAATGGAGTGGGCAAGTCCACGCTCTTCAAGACCATCGTGGGACTGGAGCCGCTGACATCGGGCTCCTTGGAGGTCGGCGACACGGTCAAGATTTCCTACGTGGATCAGAACCGCGAGGGCATCGACCCCAACAAGAACCTCTGGGAGGTAGTCTCCGGGGGGCTGGACTTCATCGAGGTCGGAGGCGTTGAGGTGCCCACCCGCGCCTACGTAGCCTCCTTCGGCTTCAAGGGCTCGGATCAGCAGAAGCCGGCCGGAGTCCTTTCCGGCGGAGAGCGCAACAGGCTGAATCTGGCACTCACCCTCAAGCAGGGCGGCAACCTTCTCCTGCTGGACGAGCCCACCAACGATCTAGACGTGGAGACCCTGGAAAGTCTGGAAAACGCCCTGCTGGCCTTTCCCGGCTGCGCTGTGGTCATCTCCCACGACCGCTGGTTCTTGGACCGTATCGCCACCCATATCCTGGCCTGGGAGGGCACGGACGAGAATCCGGCCTCCTGGTATTGGTTCGAGGGCAACTTCCAGGCCTACCAGGAGAACAAGGTCAAGCGTCTGGGCGAGGAGGCCTCCAGGCCCCACCGCATCCACCGCAAGCTGACTCGCTGAACGAAATACGCCACTGGGAATCGAAGGCCAAGGAGAAGCATGAGCACCGAGGATGAAGCACTGGCCCAGGCCATCGCTGGGCTGAACCTGCAGAAGCAGCAGCCCGCCGATGGCCGTTCCCGTTTCCTTGGAAAATCGTTGGACTTTCCCACGGGACGCCTCTATGGGGGCCAGCTGCTGGGTCAGGCCATCATGGCCGGCGGGCGGACCGCGCCCCAGGGCCGACTACCTCACTCGATGCACGCCTGTTACCTGCGCACCGGACTCCTGAATCAGGACGTTCAGGCGGAAGTGGAGACCATCCGTGACGGCCGTTCCTTCTCCTCCCGGCGAGTTGACCTGCACCAGGGGGAACGGACCCTCCTAAACGCCCTGCTCTCCTATCAGCAGGTCGGCCAGGAGGGCGTCCGCTATGACGACCCCATGCCGACGGGGCTGCCTGATCCGGAGGACCTGCCTGGTTCACGAGAGCTGATGGAACCCTATGCCGACAAGTCCCCCTTCGCGGACTACTACGCCCATCGGAGCCCCTTCGACATGCGTCATGTTGGCGGCACGGTCCTGTTGGATGATGCAGATGATGCAGTACCCGGGGATTCCAAGAACGACGACAGGGGTCGTCAGGCCGTTTGGAGCCGCACCCAGGGAAGAGCCGACTTGGACCCGCTGATGCGCCGAGCGCTGCTGGCCATGGAATGCGATCAGATCATGATGGAGCCTGCCCTGCGCCGTGCCGGGCTGAGCATGACTACCCCAGGGATTTCCTTCGCCTCCATCGACCATGCCATGTGGTGGTATCAGGACCTGAATCCCTGCGACTGGCACTGCTTTATTCAGGAGTCCCCAGTAGCCGACCACGGACGCAACCTATGCATGGCCAAGGTCTACAACCGCCAGGGTGACCTAGCTGCCTTCATGGTTCAGGAGGCCATGATCAGGGTGCCTAAAGACTGAACGGCCACCAGGTCATCGCGTATTTTTCAAAAAGCACAGGGTTAGCAGCATGGTCGGCAGCGACCGACCGTCTTCAGGAATTTCTTGGCGACGGCCTTGGACGCTGATCAGCATGATTCTCACTGGCATCGGCCTTTGTCTCCTCCCTGTCAACAGTATCGGCTGCATCGGCCATGGGTCTTTGTGAGGCCTTTCGCCGGTCGGTATTCTCAGGTCCGTCATTCGGCGGCAGTTGACAGAGCCACTCCCCCACGGCCCCGGCTACCACATCGATAAGACAGACCAGGGATGCTACCAGGCACTCCTGCATGACCCGTGTGTAATAGGGCGCGCCTGCATGGCCCATGCTGATCAGAGCCTGACTGCCGTACCAGCCCAACAGAGCAGCACAGGCAACGCCCAAGGCCTTGCTCATGATCAGCACATTGACCGCGAAACGCAAATCCATCTCCTTGCGGTCTCCCCTGGCGTAGCGATGCACCTGGAAGGCCATGATCAGGATGGCCACCCCAAGCAGGAAGAGCAATACGCTGACCAGCCAGGGAACCCCCATGAGGTCCGTCCTGGTGGACATGCCCAGTTCCGAGATGCCGGCACCTCCAATCAGCCCAAGGATCAGGGCGACCAGGTAGTGCACGAGCGGTGTGCGGCGGGCCCTCATGACAGACCGTCCAGAATCCAGTCCTCCGAGACCAGGCTGATGCGATCACGGTCAGGAGCACGGTTGGCCAGGCTGGCCAGACAGGATCCGCCAGCACCAAGCAGGCAGTGTTCAGGCTCCAAATAGGCCCAGGGAATCAAAACGCGCGCTGGAGCATCAGCGGTCAGCAGAGGCGGACGGTCCTGGGAAGACAGAACAGAACCATCCAGAGTCTCCACCTCCACCACATCGGCATCCAAGCCGCCCATCTGCCTGATAGGAGCGGCCACCATGTCTAGAGCCGACTGCAGCTCCTCCAGATTCAGCGGCGTCTGCAGGATAACCACAGCCGACAGACGCTGATCCCCCTGATCATCCCGGTAGGCATATAGAGGCGAGATGCCGACCAACTGACTGCCGGGGATTCCGTCCAGAGCTGCAAGAGTACGAAGCATGGCCAACCGATCTGTTCCCGATGCTCCCTCCAGCGCAATTACATCACGCATCGGAAGGCCCTGCGGCTTGGCTCTTTCAACAGTCGGCCGGCTGAAAGCTTCGTTATCATTCTCCGGACCCGAGGACGGACTGTTCTCTGTAGAGGAGGTCAAGGGGTGACGCAGCCGGGCCTGCGCCGCATGGCCAGAATCGGCCTGACCAGACAGCAGGAATGAGGGATGCCCTAGAGCTGCATTCCCCCCGCCGCTAACTCGTCCAGATTCCATGCTGGCCGGGTTGCCTTCCACCTGATCGTCGGCCGCACGCTCCAAGGTGACGCCCACCTGAAAATCGACCCCTGTTCCCTGGTCGGCGCCCAGACGGGTGACCGTAACCCGGGTGCGGCGTATCTGGTGGGAGAGCAGGATGGCATCAGCCACCTTGGCAGTCAGGGATTCCAGAATCTCATCAGGCGACTCGTTTTGGATCAGGTTGACGATCCGGCGGACAATCTGCACATAGTCAACTGTTTGAGTGCCGTCGTTGAGCCTGCCTGCCTCACTCAAATCCAGGTAGAGGACGGCATCGACCTGGTAGCCGAACCCAGGCTTCTGCTGACCATGCAGGGGTGCGACCTTGATGGAGCTCAAACGGATGGAATCCATGATGTATGCTCCTCCCTTGCCTTAGAACATTTACTGCCGCACACCCTCGGGACCATATGCAGGACACCGAGCCGATCCAGAATTCAGTGCTGGTCCGTTGCGGACGAACCATTCACGCTGCGCCTGAGCTCCTCAGGAATCTCCACGGGTGGCTGCTCAGAGTCCGGCCGATCCGGCGCAGACAGCCAGAGCTGACGCTCCGGAGCCTTGCGCAAGCCAGCGAAGACCGCAGCCAGTTCGTCCTTGTTCAGGGTCTCTTCGACCAGCAGCTGTCGAACGAGCTCGTCCAGCACGTCACGGTTCTCGGTGATGATCTGCCAGGCCTCTTGGTGGGCCGTCTCGATGAGATTGTGAACTTCCTGATCGATGGCCTCTGCGGTTTTCTCCGAATAGTTGTGGGGCTTCAGGGCATCAAGCCCGGAATCCTGGTCATTCTCGTCAGCCCACTTGATGGCTCCCAACTTGGATGAGAACCCATACTGCAGGACCATCTGCCGGGCGATGCTGGTGGCCTTTTCGATGTCGTTGGAAGCACCTGTGGTCGGGTCGTGGAAGACCACCTCCTCTGCCACGCGACCGCCCATAGCGTAGGCCATCTGGTCCAGCAGTTCGTTGCGGGACTGCGAGTAGCGGTCTGTGGTAGGCATGACCGCAGTGTAGCCCAAGGCCCGTCCACGCGGCAGAATGGTCACCTTGGTGACCGGATCGGTGTGGTGCAGGGCCGCAGCAACCATAGCGTGGCCGCCCTCGTGATAGGCGGTGTTGCGCATCTCGGCCAGGGCCATGCCCTTGGTCCGCCGCCGAGGTCCGCTCAGCACACGGTCAATGGCCTCGTCGATGGCCCGGTTGTCAATCAGCTGGGCGTTGGAACGCGCAGTCAGCAGAGCCGCCTCATTGAGCACGTTGGCCAGGTCGGCGCCGGTGAAGCCGGGCGTGCGCACGGCCACAGTGTGCAGGTCCACATCCGGCACAAAGGGCTTGCCCTTGGCGTGGACCTTGAGGATGGCCTCGCGGCCTTCCAGGTCTGGGGCCTCCACGGCCACCTGACGATCGAACCGGCCGGGCCTGAGCAAGGCCGGATCCAGGATGTCTGGACGGTTGGTGGCTGCAATGATGATCAGGTTCGTATCGTTGTCGAAGCCGTCCATCTCGACCAGCAGCTGATTCAGAGTCTGCTCACGCTCATCGTGACCGCCGCTCATGCCGGAGCCGCGCTTGCCGCCCACTGCATCGATCTCATCGATGAAGATGATGGCCGGCGCATTCTTCTTGGCCTCGTCGAACAGGTCACGCACTCGGGAGGCGCCCAGACCGACGAACATCTCGACGAAGTCGGAGCCTGCCATGGAGTAGAAGGGTACGCTGGCCTCGCCGGCGATGGCCCTGGCCAGCAGGGTCTTGCCGGTTCCAGGGGGACCATAGAGCAGGACGCCACGGGGTATGCGGGCACCCAGGGCCTTGTACTTGGAGGGATCCTTGAGGAACTCCTTGATCTCCTCCACCTCCTGGACAGCGGCCTCCTCGCCGGCCACATCCGAGAACTTGGTCTTAGGGGTCTGCCCGTCGTTGAGCCGGGCGGAGTTCTTCTTGCCGCCCATGCCGAACATGCCGCCGCCTGCCGCCGAGGACATGCGTGAGAGCAGGAACCAGAAGACCCCCAGAATGATCAGCATGGGCAGGATGGAAGAGATCAGGTAGCTCATCATGCTGGTCTGCGGCACCACTGAGTTGTACCCCTCGGCGGGCTTGGCCTTCTCGACGGCTTTGACCACCTGCTCCCCCTGGGCCTCCACATAGTAGAACTGCACGTCCTTGCCGAAGTTCTTGGAGCTGCGGTTGCCGCGGAAGCCGGGTACATCCTTGACGAAGTCGCTGTTGAGCTTGAGCTCGACGACCTGCATCTTCTCGGTGATCTCGGCCTTCTTGACCATGCTGCTGCGGTCGTTCAGCAGCTCTAGGCCATCCTGGGTGTCGATGGTCTGGGCGCCGTTCTGGCTGCTGAAGAAGCCGAAGATGGCCAGGATGATGACCACGGCCAGAATCCCCCAGAGCCAGGGGGAACGCCAGAAGGAACGGTTGCCCCCGTTGGGGCCGGATCCGTTGTTGCCCAAGTTGAAGTTGAAGGGGTTGTTGCCCTTGTCCCCGTTGTCCCTGCCTCTATTGGGCGGACCCTGCTGCGGTCCCTGCGAGTAGCTCATGACTGCTCCCCCTGATCCTGATGATCCTGTTCCTGGGTCGGGTCCATGTATTCCTCGGACCTGAGTACGGCTATCGAGTCAAGATTACGGTACTGCTCCTCGTAATCCAGTCCGAAGCCCACAACGAATTCGTCGGGTATGGCGAATCCTGGATACTTGACATCCACCTCGACCTCGTGCCGCGAGGTCTTGTCCAGCAGGGTGAAGATCTCCACCGATGCAGCTCCTCGCTCCTTGAGATGCTCAACCAGCCAGTGCAAGGTGTAGCCGGAATCGATAATATCCTCAACGATCAGAATATGCCGTCCGCGCACATCGCAATCCAGATCCATCCTGATGTCCAGGTCCCCCTTGGAAACGCTGGTCTTGCCGGCCGGATAGCTGGAAATGCTCATGAACTCGATCTGCACCGGTATGGTGACGGCCTGTGAGAGGGCGGCAAGCGTATTGAAAGCCCCCTTGAGCACGGCCAGCATGATCGGGTTCTTACCCTGGTAATCCCGGCTGATCTGCTCGGCCGTCCGGTCGACCAGCTCCTCTATCCGTTCCTTGGACACCAGTTCATGGTCGATATGGGATTGAATATCAGCGATGCGCATGGTCTCCATCATTGCATATGAGAATGACTTGACCCTTACGGATTGCTGTATGGGAGCTGGGAAAGCGAGGGCCCTGCTGGCCGTGCCATCGGCAGACCAGATCATCCAGGGCCCGGACCTGCACGGCCGTGAACCGTATGCGCAGCTTGGTCAGCACCTGGGCCAGCAGGCGGGTGCGCAGAGCCGGGTGACAGTCGGCCAATCCGTGGGCATCCAAGCAGGCCAGCACCCCCTTGGCTCTCTGGTCCAAGTCAGGGCGGGCGACTAGCCGCTGGCACAGCCCATCCACCTGGGTGTCCAGGTAATCCTGATCAAGACGGGCCATATCCGCGCCCAGTGCCAGACGGCGAACCATGTCCCGGCCAGCGAAGCGATTCAAGGCTGGCAGCAGGTCATGGCGGATCCGCGAGCGCAGCGGCAGCGTCTCGGGAAGCGTGGAGCCGTCCGGCTGATCATCACCGTTGGTGGGGTCGTCCCACCAGTGAATCCCTTTCTGGCGGCAAATGGCCGTAGTGTCCTTTCGATCCAGGTCCAAGAATGGGCGCAGGTAGCGCATTCCTCCACGCTCTACACGCCGGGCCATGCCGGTGATGGCCTCCAACCCCTGGGAGCGAATCAGGCCAATCAGCACCGTTTCGGCCTGATCGTCACGGGTGTGCGCCAGAAGGACGGCCCTGGCGCCAAACTTGAGGGCCTGCCCAGAGAGGGCCCGGTAGCGGGCTGCACGGGCGTCAGCCTCAAGACCAGCCGTAGTAACAGGCACATCCACTCTGGTGACGCGGACCGGATCCAATCCCAGCTCCCGGCAGGTTCCAGCCGCGCGTTCGGCGATCCGATCCGAATCAGGCACCAGACCATGATCGATCAGCAGGGCGCCGCACCGCAGCCCGGTCATATCAGCCACCAGGTGGGCCACATAGGCCAGGGCCAAGGAATCTCGGCCTCCCGAGCAGGCCACCAGAATCAGTGGGGCATCCGGATCGGGCCTGTGCACCCCGTGATGGGCGAACCGCCTATCCTGCAGGCCCAGGCCCTCACGGTCCAGGTTCGAACGCAGGAGCCCCACTGCCTTTTTCATTGCCGCTGAATAGACCATGGTTCAGGCTTCTTCCTGCTCAAATCCGATCCAGGGATCCGACCAGAGTGTCCACAGCCTGTCGGGCAGCAGCCGCATCCTCGGGATCGTTGACGACCACAGCAAAGACCAAAACACCACCAGAGCGACGAATCACATTGCCCGTGAGCGAAGTGACCTGATCCAGAGTACCGGTCTTGGCCCGAATCAGTCCATCAGCCTGGTCATCCACCTTTCGGCTGGCAGCTGTGCCGGTCAGACCCACTACAGACAGGCCCTTGACCAGGGGGGTCAAACCCTTGTCCGCAAGCGCCAGTTGCTGGACGTCAGCCAAGGTGCCCACCCGCAGGACGGAGCCGGGGGTAAGCCCCGAGCAGTCGGCCATCTTGAGTCCTGCGGTGTCCACGCCCAGCTTGTTCAGTGTGCTGATAACAGCTTTCACAGCACCGGCTGGGCTGTTGGGCATGTTCAGAGCCAGAGCGGTCAGGCGGCCGAAAAGCTCGGCCAGACTGTTGTCGGAGTTGCGCAGCATAAGCGACATAACCTCACTGAGCCGCGCTGAGCGGACACGGGCCAGAACCCTACCCCGGGCGTGGTCATTCCGATCCGGCCCCTGGGCATTGTCCACCTGGATCCCGGCCTCCATCAGGCTGCTGGCGAAGGATACTGCAGCGGCCCCCGCCGGGTTTTCGACCCTGGGCAAGTAGACCCCTGCATCCGGATAGGCAACAGGCTCAGCCCGTCCCTGCCGAGCCTCATCCACAGCCATGGAGACAGGCACCTGGAAGTAGATCCCGTCAGGATTATTTTCTGCAATTCCCTCCGGCTCCTGATCGTCGCCGAAAAGCGTGTCCTGGTAAGCCAGGGACACTCGGTCGATCCCCTGCCGGTGCAGAGCCTGAGCCGTCTCCTCGGCCAGAGTCCCTAGTCCGGCCCGGCCATTGACATGCAGGGGGTCGTCTTTGCCTACCCCCAGGAGCATATCGCCGTGACCGCGCAGGGTCAGCATTGCCTGCGAGGGGGTAGAGGAATCCAGAACCGCCTCAGTGTCCAAGTGTGAGGACATGTCCAGAACAGAGGCGGCTGCGGCTGCGGTCAGGGTCTTCATAGTGGAGGCTGGCTGGCGTGCCTGGTCCGCGTTTTTCTGGGCCAGCACCCGTCCGTCAGCCTGTCGTATGACCAACGAGTACCCATTACCCAAGCCAGGTGCGCTGGTGAAGGCATCGACTAGCTGCTGGACCTGGCTGGCATCCACAGTAGACCCAGGCTTGTCGGCGGCGAGAGTCGGCGGCTCTCCTACCATGACTGCAGGGGGGACCGAAGAATGGCTGGTCTTAGCCAGGGTCAGCGGTCCGGGCACCAGGTCGGTCAGGTCCATGCATGCATAGCCGACGACCAGCATGACAGCCACCAGCGTGGCCAAAGCCACCCGCCAGCGTCGCTTGATCCGCCGACGACGTGTCATGCGCAGCTGATGTCTGTCACCCAATTGCTCACTCCCGGACTTGCCTTCGCCAACCGAGTTCGGATCGGTAGGCACCATCCAACTAGCCTAGTACTGGCCCTTCCACTGGCTCAGGACTGCAAAGCGGCATAGCGATCCAGAGTCAGCAGAATGGCCGACTGTCGACGATCGAAGATCCGGGACCCTAAAGCGACACCCACAGCAAGCACAATCAGACCGTTCGCCAGTGCGACCGGCAGGGGCAGCCAGATGGGAAGCATCCCGCCCATGGTCAAGGCCAACGATGCCACCGAGAAAGTGGGCAGCATGATCACCAGACTAACCAACAACTGCAGCATTGGCAGGAAGCCTTGGGCAACAGCACGTCCCTGCGGTGAGGTGAAGGGCTGATCCAAGGAGGGCACCGGATAGATGAGCAAGGCCGAGAAGACCTGGGCTACTCCCAGTCCAGACAGGAGCAATCCCACGGTCACAGCCAGCATATCCAGGGAGATGACCAGATTTCGTCCGCCCTTCATTGCGCCGGAGAAGGCCAAAGTCACCAGCCCGAGCAGGAGTATGCAAGGCATGGCCACGCTCAGATGGCTGCGGACACGGGACAGCCGGTCCTCACGACCCTTCACTCCCGCCGCTATCTCCATGCGCAGGGCAAGCCCATCGTAGGCCAAGGCGTTGCCCTCGGGAATCTCCAGAATCAGGGCACCCAATACCGGTCCCAGCCATAGCATCATGGGCATCTGACGGAAGATTATTGCGTATAAAATCACCACGACCAGCAGAAGCGGATAGCTAATAAGCTTGCGAGAGTCCTGACGAAGATAGATCAGCAATCGCGCAGCCATAGCATCCACAACGTTCTGCGACCGGCCCAGCATCCCCAGCCCCTTGGGAGCAGTCGACCGTTCAGCACTCGCTCTAACATGCAAGCGGTCATGACGCAGACACAACATGCCGATCATGAAGCAAAGAGCCAGGGTGGCCAGCTCCATCAACAGGCGTCCGACCAGAGCCCGCCATGATCCCGAAAGGAGATCCTCCGGCAGGTGGACAGCGGCGCCCAGTGGCGTCCAGGCCAGTATGTCGGCCACGGACTTGAGGGAGTCAGTATCAATTTCCATGCCATCCATAATCCCGCTGTCCAGCAGAGAGGGCAGCATGCACAAAAGCATGCTCACTAAGGTGACCAACAGGTAGAGCCCTGATCGGTTACGTTGGGAGACCACCAAGGTACCGACCAGGTCCAAAACAGCCCTAGATAGGGCCAGCATTACCATGGCAGCCAGCAGGGCTGAAATTACAGCCACGATCGCGGCTCCGACACCTATGCGGGCATAGATGGCCGTCAGAGCCAGGAAGCAGACAAGACCGGTCAATCCCGCAGGCCCGGTCAACCCGGCCAGGTAAAGCCCCACCTGCAGCTGACTGTCAGGAATCCCGTAAAGGACGAATCGCGAAGGGCTCAGGATCGACCCCTGGCCCAGAAAAGCCAGTTGAATCAGAAGCATTCCCAGGGTCAGTCCGACCAGGAGCAGAACCAAAATGGTTCCCATACGCTGCCGATCGCCCAGACCAGCACTGGGCAGCCAGCCCCCCAGTGTCAGCGCCCCCTGCCATGAGGCCAGGCAAATGCCTATGGCCATGAGCAGGCTGATGATGGCCCCGACCATCTGCCAGGAGGAGTGCTTGATCGTGTTCCAAGTAATGGACCAACGCATGGCGATGATGGTGGCTACCGTGCTCATTCCGTCTCCCGGCCTTCCTGGGACCCGGAACCGTTCAGCCATGCGATTCGCTTAGCCTGGTGACGGCCGCCGACGAGGTCCAGGAAGCGGTCCTCCAGATTCTCGCCGGCGGCGACCTGGGCCACCGTGCCATCAGCCCGAACCAGGCCATGGTCGATGATGGCCACATGGGTGCACATCCGCTCCACCAGGGCCATGACATGCGAGGAAATGACCACGGTTCCTCCGGTATCGACATATTCGGCCAGAATGTCCTTGAGGTTGGCGCTGGAGACTGGGTCAACCGATTCGAAAGGCTCATCCAGCACCAGAAGTCTGGGGGAATGAATCATGGCTGTGGCCAGGCAGATCTTCTTGGTCATGCCCGATGAATAATCACAGACCCGCTTGCCGCCGGCATCAGTCAGGTCGAAGGCGTCAAGCAGGTCCTTGGCCCGGCCCAGCGCCTCACTGCGCGGCATCCGCCGAAGCATTCCCGAGTAGATCAGCAGTTGCAGACCTGTCAGCCTGTCGAAGATCTGATCGCCCTGGGGCATGATGCCGATGATCCGCTTGGCCGTGTCCACGTCCGACCACACGTCCCTGCCCAGGATCATGACCTTGCCGGAGTCGGGCACCAGCAGGCCTGTCATCATGTTCAGCGTGGTGGTCTTCCCTGCGCCGTTGGGGCCAACTATTCCGTAGAAGGACCCCCTGGGAATGTCCAGAGAGAGGGCGTTGACAGCAGGCCGGCCCTGGTAGCACTTGACCAAGGCACGGATTGAAACCGCTGCCTGTGGATCTGGCGGAGGGACCATTGCCGTTTGGGCGGGCATACTGGGTGGTTGCGCTTCGTCGGACATGGCCTTAAGTCTACCGTATGCCCCCTCTCGCTGCCGATTAAGGCACGACTGGCCTTAATGCCCGGAGTGCTCGATGGGCTTCCATCCCGGATTGGCGAAGATGGCCTGGAAGGAGATGGGCAGGTAGCTGAGCATGAAGATGGGGAAGCTCAGGCAGTAGGCGAAAAGCTCCTTGTTGGATGCGCCGATCTTGTCCCGCTCGGCCAGGACCGTCAGTGCGGCCAAGCCCATCATGGCCAAGACACCCAGAACCCCGGCCGCGATACCATTGATCAGTTCGGTAACCTGGCTGGCCCAGGTCACGAAGTCCAGAGCCGGGAAGAGCAGACCGAAGAAGCAGCGGACCAAACCAAGGACGGTCAGCGGGCAGATCAGGATGGTCAAGTCCACGGCCGAGAAGTCGCGTTCACGGAAGGCCCGGGAAATCAGGGCGGGCCCGTAGTAACGGAAGACCTGAAGGAAGCCCTTGCTCCAGCGCAGCCGCTGCCGCCAGCTCTGCTTGAAGGTGACCGGCTGCTCGTCATAGAGGATAGCGGTTCCGCAATAGCCGATGCGCTCGCCGTGCAGAACCGAATCCATGGTGAACTCCAGGTCCTCGGTCAGCAGGTGGAACTTCCAGCCGTTATTGCGCTCCATAACCTCCCTGGAGAACATGAACCCGGTGCCGCCAACATGGCAACTGGAGCCGATGACCATCCTTGAGGTGTTGAGGAAGCGCGATTCGCGTATGAACCACAGGGCCGAGCCTGAGGAGACCCAGTTGTCCGAGAAGTTGACCGAGTTTCGGTAGCTGGTCAGTATGCGGAAGCCGGACTGGAAGGCTTTGTTCATCTCTTCTATGTAATGGCAGTCCAGGATGTTGTCCGCATCGAAGACGAAATAGGCATCATAGCGGGAATCAAGACCCCGATCGAGTATCTGCTCCAGCAGGAAGGTCAGGGCGTAGCCCTTGCCCACCCGGGCCGGGTCCTGCCGCTCGACCACATGGCAGCCCAGGGATCTGGCCAGCCCAGCGGTGTTGTCAGTGCAGTTGTCAGCCACCAGCCATATGTCGACCATGGAGAATGGATAGGTCTGCTCCTTGATGGAGTTGATCAGATGACCAACCACCTGCTCCTCGTTGCGAGCGGAAATAAGGACGGCGAACCGCTTGTCGAAGGGAGCATCGGGAAAGACCACCGGCTTGGAGACGAAGGAGATGACGATGCAGATGGCCTGGTAGACGATGCCCACCCCGCCCAGCAGCACCATCAGTACGTCCAATACTTTGAGCAGAGCCATCAGCGCCACTCCTTGCGGGGGTTGTCCTCCCCCTCGGGGGCATCGTCCCCGGTCTCGGTACCCCTGAGCGGCCTGTGCCTTACTGGGGCCGAGGCGGACTTGGGTATGGGCACCGTGGCTGACTCGTCCAGGTCCTTGGCCGTCGGTGAGGATGTCGGGTAGAGCTGGCTGGCAATGGTCATGACAGGGTCGTCCACTCGAACCCTGGCACTGGTCCCCTTGGCGGACCGGCTGCCCACGTGGCTGGCCACCGGCTGGACCACGTGCTCGTTGAAGGCCTCGACGCCCTCAACCACCTTGGACTTGCCGACAGGCTTGGGATCCTGCATGAGCGGGGAGTCAATCAGCTCGTAATGCTTGACCGAAGCCGAGAAGATGGCCTGGAAGCTGGCCGCCAGAGGCAGAGCCAGGAAAGCGCCAAGGGCGCCGAAGACCGCGCCCAGCGCCAGTACGGACAGGAAGGCGATGGCCGGGTTGAGGTCCATGGTCCGCTGGGAGATCTTTGGGGCCAGGATCATGTTTTCGATCTGCTGGTAGATGATGATGTAGACCAGCACAATAACAGCCACCAGCAGTCCGCGGCTCCCCCAGGCCACCACAATGGGAACGGCCCCGCCTATGTAGGTGCCGATAGTAGGCACGAACTGGGACACCAGCCCGCAGAAGAGGGCCAACGGCAGCCAATAGGGCACTTTGAGGATGACCAGGAAGACCGACATGCAGGCTGCAGAGATAAGCGCCAGGATGGTCCTGCTGAACAGGAAGCTGGAGATTTGGTCCTGGGCGATAGTCCAGACGAAGAGGAAGCGGCGCTGGCTCCTGGGGGCCAGCCACTGGCAGAGGCTGCGGCGCAGCTTGGGGCCTGCAGCGGAGATGTAGTAGATGACCAGCAGAACGGTCATGATATTGATGAAGGACCCCGCCAGCCCCACGGTGGTGGTCAAGGCCTGCCCAGCGAAGTCGGTCACCCAGGATGTCTGAATGTTCTTGACGATCTCCCCGCCCAGATCCTGCATGGCCGGCAGGTGCCAGGGGGTGCGGCTGGCGATGAATTCCGCCACCTGCTCATAGAGGGCCGGCAAGCCGTTGGCCATGCCGATGACCTGCTGGACCAGCAGATTGCCGAACATGCCCAGGAGGACGATCACAATAATGATCAGGCCTATCAGGGTGACCGCCGAGGCCGCTCCCCGCCGCCAGCCATGCCTGACCAGCCTGAGCACCAGGGGCTCCATGGCCAGGGAAACGAAGATGGCGATCACCACATCCAGCACCAGGAATTCGATCTTCCACCAGGAGGAGTATGCGAACCAGGCCAGGAAGACGGCTATGACCACGTAGAGAAGGGCACGGCCGAACCATTCCGGAGGTCGGCGCGGATCCCCCTTGGGCGGGAAGACCGTCGCGAAATCGAAGCGCTGCTTTTGCTCGTTGGCCATATGTTCCATTATCCCAAGATGGCTGACATGGCAGGCAATGGGACGCAGGTTGAGCCGACGGTGTATCCGGGCACACGTATCCTGAGGGGTATGTTGACCGTTTCCATAGTCATACCCGCCTGGAATGAGGAAGAACGCATTGAAGACTGCCTCCTGAACGCCACCAGGCAGAGCCAGGCACCCAAGGAGGTGCTGGTAGTCGACAACCGCTCCACGGACGCAACGACCTCCATCGTCGAAAAATTCATCGATCAGCACCCTGACCAGCATGTCAAGCTCCTCCGCCAGGACAGCGAGCAGGGGTTGATCCCCACCCGCAATTACGGACTTGACCGGGCCACCGGCGACGTGTTGGGCCGGATCGATGCCGACTGCATGCTTCGTCCCAACTGGGTCGAAGTGGTCTCCGGCATCTTCACCCGGGACCCCAAGGCCATGGGCGCCACCGGGCCAGTGGCTTATTACGACATGCCGGGCAAGCGGATCGGGCTCAAGGGCGACAACACCATTCGCCGGGCCATCTACCGGGCGGACGACGGGCAATACCTGCTATACGGTTCCAATATGGCCCTGCGCGCCACGGCCTGGCGGGCCATACGCAACCAGGTCTGCAGGGACAAGGAGGACATCATGCACGAAGATGTCGATATCTCTTTACATTTGATCGACCAGGGGTTCAAGACGGTCTATTGCAAGGACATGAATGTGGGCATCAGCGCCCGCCGGATGGACACCTCTTTCACATCCTTCCGCCACTACATGCAGCGCTTCAAAAACACCTTCGACGCCCACCCTCAGCACACCCGGGAGCAGAAGCCCGAGCACACCCTCTACGCCATCTACCCGATCCTGCGAGCCTTCTACCCCGTCTACCAGAAGTACCTGGAATCCGCCGACATCAACCCTGCGGAACGTGTCTGGATCCGCGAACAGATGGAGCTCTTCCACCGGCGCGACCAGGAGCTGGACCAGGAGGACCACTGACCAGCGGACGGCACACCAGGCTTGCCTGGTCCATAGGGTGCGGGTATCATGGGCACGTTCGCCCCCGTCGTCTAACGGTTAGGACACCAGACTTTCAATCTGACAGCGAGAGTTCGACTCTCTCCGGGGGTACAAGTTTTACGGCATATCCTGTTGAGAGAATAAAAGCTGTAACCACAAGCTTCATGAACTGTTACGTACTTGAATAATCACAGAAAACGTCACTGTTTTGGGTCTCATCGCAAAAGATCAGATTGGGTCGCACGCAGACTGAAGATCTGCCTTGGCATGTAAAGCAGCCAACCTCAAAACACTCCAGCACAATTACCTTCACGACAGAAGACAACTCTTTGCCACGCTTTTGCATAGAACCTCACGTCAGCTGCCTAAGCGGCGCGGATCATATTCTGATTTCAAGTTCTTTTTAGCAAGGCAATACATGATTTTCTATAACAATTTTTGATCCAAAATTACATAGTCAGCTAATGAAAACCTCAACTGCGGCAATGTGTCCAAAATACATGTATTTGCAGCAACCACGTTAATAGTCGATAAACATATGCTGAACCATATGTTTATCGACTTGTATATCTAAAACTCTGCCTATTGGAGACTTAACCGGACTCTCTTTCGACAATTCCATTCCCTATAGGAAGTTTGGTTTAGCGACTCGGCTTTCATTCTGCAAGCCATTAATAGACACCATATAGTTCACATTTTTTAATATCACTTACAATAAAAGGCCTCCATCACAACACCTATCGCAAGGGTAAAACACCTTGTCTTGGTGACGTCCAGCTGCAAAAGACTGACTCAGCGATAAGGAGGCTAAATCGTCCTTTCAATCAACATCCCAACTTTTATAGTCGTAATAATCAAAATGTGCCTCGCGCCTATATCCTCCGAGATCGACACAAGCCAAGCCAGAAAAAGCCCCAGTGAAGAAACCCCCAGAGGACTGAGCAACATAATCATCCGACAGAATTCGAGCATCCAAAACACATGGCAACGAAACGAATCGATGACCATCAAATGAATATTCATACCGATACATATCGGTATCAACCTGGGTGCGCAGCCACACTGATTGAACCTGTTGGGGCACTATTATGCTCCTGTCATGCAGGAAGGAATGATAACGACCTCTGTTGCACTCAGAGATTTCAATTACTTTGCAACCGCGCTCTTCATCCCAAGTTAGGTAGATCCAAGACCAAAAGTGATCATTGTAATAATTGGTCAGGCCCGCCATCTGCATATAGGAGTGGGGGTTGAACTCGACTTTTGTCTCAGCAGTAAAGTTAAACGCGTCCCAGCGTCGAGCAATCATGGCAAGTTCATCCCTGCTGGTTAAGGATTGACCACCCTTTAGTCGTAAACAGCCATCGCCTACATATCCCATTTTTTCGGAAAATGGTACACGACATGTATTCCATACTTGGTTTAGCTCTGAAAGTTGAAAATCGTCGTGAAACCTGTTGGATGGCTGGCTCTCCGTACTTGGTTCTACCGGAGGATCGACATACCGTTGACCGGCTTGGCCGCCTACGATATAAGGCCACCCATCATCTGTCCACTCCAGCTTCTGTATTGAGGTCTCTCTGCCAAGAGTGCACCATCCTCTAACTCCGTTCACCGGATCTTGCGGACGATGCCATGGACGAGCACAAAGAGACGCATAATACCACTGGCCATCAGGGGTATCTACCAACGAACCATGCCCTTGTTTCTGCAAGTAAGATTCGGGAGTTAAATAGTTCCCTAGCAGTGGGTTATTCGGCATCGCCTCGAACGATAGCGCATCAAGACTTCGTGAGCGAGCCACGGATTCCTGATGTTCATAGCCGGTACCTCCTTCGGCCGCGAAAAGATAATAATAGTCTCCGATCCGATATAGGTGCGGTCCTTCAGTGACTTTTACCTTGCTGCCTTTCCAGATTATCCGCTCGGTTTCAGGCATTAATTTCATCGTGCCCTTATCGAACTCAGTCAGAGTTATTCCGTTGAAGGCATGATGATAATCCCGAAAGTCCCATGTCTGCTGCACCAAATACTTGCAATCCCCGTCGTGGAAAAGACTAGGGTCGAAGCCAACGCCGTTTAACCTGATGGGGTCTGACCATGGTCCACGTATATTTTCAGCGGTAACGAGATAATTGGTGCAATCCTTAAAGGCCCCTTCAACTTGTTTGACATCAGTAAAAATAAGCCAAAATACCCCGTCATTGTATGAAAGGTCCGGCGCCCAGACACCTCCAGATGCACATGTTCCCTTCATATCAAGTTGACTCACCCTGTTCAACGGACTGGGCAACAATGCCCAGTTAACCATATCATGTGATTCATATAGTCGTACGCCTGGCCACCATTCAAAGGTGGATGTGGCTATATAATATGTTTCACCAACTCGGATAATCGAAGGATCAGGATTAAAACCCCTGAGCACAGGATTAGAAATCATCTTTGACATTGCTTCATCACTCCCCCGCCTGGTAACGTACTTCCCCATTGGTCTTTAATCTCACTTTATGTCTTTCCACCGCTTACGCCATCAACCCTTGATCGCCCCGGTCAAGCCTCCGACAATCCTTTTTTGGAAGAAAGTAAAGCACAATAATGCCGGAATCATAGACATTGAGGTAAAAGCCAGAACCTTGGCTGTATCCACGGAATACTGAGAGCTGAACATCTGGACTCCGAGCGGCAGCGTATACCTGTGCGGGTCATTAATCAGAAAGAGCGGAAGCATGTAGTTATTCCAGCTGTTGACAAAAGCCAAAATTCCGGTTGTAGCTACACCAGGCATGGATAGGGGCACAATCATGCGCCAGAAGAACCCCATCCGCGAGCAGCCGTCCAAGGCAGCAGCTTCCTCCAACTCCTGAGGGATGGACTTAAGGAATGGGACCAGAATAATAATCGTAGTCGGCAAGGCAAAAGCGATCTCAGGCAATACCAAACCAAAAATTGAATTCACCAGCCCAAGAGCCTTAATAAGCAAGTAAAGAGGGGTAATTGCAACCGTCATTGGAAACATCAGACCTGCAGCGAAAAGTGAATACATCAATCCTGCATACCTGAATCGATACCGCGCAATGACAAAACTGACCATAAGGCCAAGCGCTACCGTGCCAATTGTTGTTAGCAACGCCACGAGCAAGGAATTGACGAGTTGTTGCCAAAAAGTCCCGGATTCCAAAACGCTCGTGTAATTCGAAACAACCCAAGGGTTAGGCAGCCCTGAGGGATCTTGAGTTATTTGAGCATTGGTTCGAAAACCACCGAAGATGATATACAGCACCGGCCCAACACAGATTCCGACAAGCACGAGGGAAAGAAAATAAACTACAGGGTTACCCCAAGGAGTCGACGCACGTTCCCCCTTCCACCGCTGCAATATTTCAAAACGACTACCACCCTTATGATTTGACATTTTCCAGTTCCTTCCCAACAAAACTCAATAGCATCAGCAGTACGTCTTCATTTAGACTCTGTTAGCCCGCCCTCAAGATCCTTGCTGAGTACGAATTTTTGGTAAAGCAAGGCCACTAGCAGAGAAATCAGAAAGATAATCACCGCTATGGCGTTGCCATATCCGTAATTTGATGCAAGTCGCCCCTCGCGCACCATATAAGTAGCCATAGTCGACGTCCCGGCAGTATCGGAAACGTACTGTCCCCAAATGATGTAGACCAAATCGAAGAGCTGCATAGAACCTATAATGGAAAGAAAAGCGGCAATCCTCACAGTTGGAGCCAGCAAAGGCAATGTAATACTGCGTTGCATCTGCCAAAAATCTGCACCATCAACAGCTGCGGCTTCATATAACTCTTCTGGGATAGATTGAAGTCCTGCCAGCATCAGGATGACGTAAAAACCGACATACTTCCAAGAGATAACAAAGAGCAGAGTCCACATGGCGATTTTCGGGTTGGCAATCCAATCGGCTCCAGCAAGTCCCAGCTTGGCTAAGACTGCATTTACAGCTCCCTTACTTTGGAGCATCAAGCTCCAACCAGTTCCGACAATTACCTCGGAAATCACATAGGGGACAAATATCAAAGTCCGTATTAACCCCCTCCCCTTGAACTTTTGATTGAGTAGCAGTGCAAAGAGTATGGCAAGCGGTATTTGAATGATCAAAGACATCACGGCAATAAAGAAGTTGTGGCCAACTGCCTTTTGAAAGACCGGATCTTTGAGAATAAGAACAAAATTATCAATACCGATAAATTGTCCGTTGCTGGATGGCGAGCCGAAACCTTTCCACTTAAAGAGTCCGTAATACACCGCCATAAAAACGGGGAATATGACGAAACCAAGGAAGATAATGATTGCCGGAGTTGACAGGAGGGTTATTTCCACTCTCTCACGCCTGGACTTTGTGATTGCATTAGGATCACGCATTGGTTATGCGAACCCCCTTACTTGTAATAGTCTGATTCATACGATGCTTATGCGCGTTGCCTGTAAGACCATGGGTGATGCTGCCAGATGACGGCATCACCCATGAAACCTGATGCTTAACCTTTTTGAGCTGCTTGATCTGTTGCCTTGACGATATCCTTTGGCCCGCCCTTACCAGAGAGCATATTGACCACGCCGGTATTCAACGCATTACCGACATTCTGTCCGAATTGCGTATCAAGCCAAAGAGACATGGAAGACGCCTTAGCATACACAGCCAAGACTTCTTGCAGAGTCGGATTATCAACAGCGCTCCTCGCATCCTTAGCCGCAGGAATAGACGAGAAAGCTTTGTAGTACTCCTCTTGGTTATCCTTATTCACTATAAAGTCAAGGAAGTCTACACATTCTTTAGGCGCGTTGACCGAGCACGCGTATCCGTCGCTACCGCCCATCATGGCTGATTGATCACCTGCTCCACCAGACACCTCAGGAAACGCAAAGAATCCTAAATCATCCATTTTCCCATTGGGTGCTAGATCCATCATATTCATAGGCTCCCAGCTTCCCATCAGCTCCATCGCAGCTTTATGATTGGCCAAGAGGCCAGCCGAAGAATTGGCTCCTTGTGCTGCAGAGGTCGTCAGGAATCCCTCATTAAAGGGAGTTGTCTTGGCGAGGTCATCAAGATCTTGGCCAGCCTTAGTCCAACATTTATCTTCAAATTTTTTCGTTTTGACAGTCGAATTGAAGGTAGCCGGTGCACACTCACGCAAAGCAAACCAGTACCAATAGTGAGCAGCCGGCCAAGCATCTTTGGCGCCCAAAGCGATTGGGGGAATACCAGCGTCCTTCAGTTTCTGTACAGCTTGGCTGAACTCAGCCATGTTGGCAGGAGGCTGTTCTATACCTGCCTGTTTGAAGAGATCCCTGGAATAGAAGAAGCCCCCAGGGGAAAGCATAACCGGCACGCCATATTGCTTGCCATGGACCTTTTGAACAGACAGGGTATCGCTGAGACGTGACTGTACCGATTTAGACAACTTATCGCTCAGGTCCATGACCTGACCGGCTTCAACCATGTCGGACAATTTCTGACCGCCCCTAGACAAAAAGACATCTGGCGCAGAATTGGAATCCTGCATGGCTGTTTGCAGTTTACCATCATAATCTTCTGTCTGAATTGCTTGTACCTTCACTGTCACATTGGGATGCTTCTTCTCGAACTTACGAGCGAGATTTTCCTGATATGCTTTGCCTGATGCAGTCGTGGAAATATGCCAGAAATTTAATGTGACCTTGCCATCTTTACCCGCATGATCCGAACCTCCACAAGCTCCAAGTGAAAGAACGGTTACGCAAGTCAGTAAAGCCGCTCCAATTGTTTTTACTCTCATCATGCTCCCCTTAAACGGGGATCCTTTCCTGATCAAACGACACTGTTCACGATCGGTTACTTCATACCTTTGTATTGTTCCGCAACTCAGCTAGAACAATCACTCCCGCCTGCTTCCCCCAAAACAGCCCTAGGGATACCAGCCCGTTCACCACTTCCTTTCGAAAAGATTACCGAAAAAACCATTTCTTTTCGGTACTTGACAATATAACCATTAACAAGGTTGTTGTCAAAACGATGATTTACTTAGTTTCTGAGCAGATATCAATAAAAACTCAGCGCAGCAGCCTATTTCACTAAACGAAAGTTTCGAGTATACTGGAATGTGACCATTTGAAGCGTCTTTGTGGGGGCTGTTTCGACATGCTTAAGGAAAATGCTGCCAATACAACGGTACAGTTGTCTGACATCGCTGCAAAAACCGGCTTTTCACTCTCTACGGTTTCCAAGGTACTTAATGGACGAAGTGATGTTTCGGGAAAAACACGCAAAATCATAACAGAAGCCATAGAAACATATGGATACCACCGCAGGGTCCGTTCCTCCAAGAATCGCAAGCTGATTGAAGTAGTTTTTCAAAAATTCGACAGTCTCTGGTGCCTAGAAATACTACGTGGCATCCTCACCGAAGCCCAGGCTCACAGTCTGAGTGTGATCACTACAGAAAGCGGAGATGAAACGCACCCTGACTCATCCTGGGTCAATGGCGTGATCCACAGACAGCCTCTCGGCGTTATTCTGATTTTTTCTAATCTAACTGTTAAAGAGACCAAGCTCCTGTACTCATACAACATTAACTATCTGACGTTAGACCCATCAGGTACTCCTTCACCCGATAACATGTCTGTTCAAGCCGACAATTGGACTGGCGGCGTCATAGCAACCAGACATCTTCTGGATCTAGGACACAAACGCATCGGCATTATCACCGGGCCCAATCAGATGATGTGCTCAAGGGCTCGTTTTGATGGATATAAGGCTGCATTAAACGAGCATGGGATTCCGCTAGATAGGAAGCTTGTAAGAGAAGGAGATTTCACTACTCAATGTGGGTACCGGGAGGCTCTGAGCCTACTGAAAGAGCCGAACCCTCCCACTGCTATTTTTGGTGGCTGTGACCTGCAGAGTATGGGCGTTTACGAGGCAGCCAGAAGAATGAGGATACGGATTCCAGAAGACCTATCAGTTGTCGGTTTCGACGACATCCAGACCTCCGCTTTTATGGGACCAGCCATGACCACTGTTCACCAACCGTTACAGGAGATGGCCGTTATGGCCACGAACATGCTTATCGACAAAGAAAAAGGCACCATAACTAATAATCAAGTTGTACTACCGACCAGTCTGAAAGTAAGAAACAGCACAGCGCCTGTCGACGCATAACCGCGATAAAGGTACGAATGCAAGTTTAAACAATAATCTATCGCCGGAATCTACCATGTAGTTGTAAAAATCATATCCTTCTAGCGCTACTTCCGAATTAATGCGCACCGTTTTTCAATTCTTATAAATTTATCTATCGCCCGGATTTTTAAACATCACAAGCAACCAATATATGTTGCAAGCACATCAGTAAAACATTACCAATGCCGGTTGCACCTGTGAGGTTAGCATTGATGATAGCCGTAATTTAGCCATTTTTTGCCGCGATCCGCGGCAGTCTTTGAAACAACAATTCAGCTTTTCAGTATCTGAATATAACCCACATCTCTAGCAGGGTGCATAGATACCAAATTCAGGCGAATTGAACGATAAATACGGCTATTAATCAATAGGGGTTGCTGTTCCAGCCCGCATTTATTAACACATCAATGCCCAGCCATGCTTGGCAAATGCATGAAATCCTCCACGCGGTTCCATTTGACCGTATACCCAGCGCCATGAGCGCAGAAGACCGAATCTGGGGTATTGTCCAGATCAGCCTCAGGGTCGTAACCTATGTCAGCCACCACCGCATCCTGATCATGGCAGGGTCGGTACCCATCCACCGAGCATGACAGATGACCCTGACCATGAGTGTAAGCACTGAGACGAATGGCATAGTCACGCATATACGAGACCGGCGCCCGCCCCTCCAGATCTACAATGTCATGTGAACCATGAGGGGATCCCAGCTGACCGCCCATCCTAGCTATGTCGGACATGGCATGCCCCAGAGACTCACGTGGCAGACACAAACGGAACCAATACCAGGGCTCAAGTAAAAGACTCCGGGCTTTCATCAGTCCCTGTCGAATTGCCCGGTAGGTAGCCTGTCTAAAATCACCACCCTCGGTGTGTTTCAAGTGTGCACGCCCATCCAGCAGAGTGATCCGCATGTCTGTGATAGGCGATCCGGTCAGCACTCCAAGGTGTTCCTTCTCTTGTAGATGAGTCATGATCAAACGCTGCCAGTTTCCGTCAAGCCGATCACGACTGCATGAGCTTGCGAAGCTCAGGCCGGAGCCCAATTCAGTAGGTTCCAGCAGCAGGTGGACCTCAGCATAGTGACGGAGGGGCTCAAAATGCCCTACCCCCTCCACAGGAGCCTGGATGGTCTCCCTGTAGAGGATCTCGCCCTGATTAAAGTCCACTTCCAGTCCAAAACGACGACGGAGCTCCTCACGGATCACCTCCAGCTCGACCGGACCCATGATCTGTAACTGGATCTGCTGAAACTGCGGCACCCAGGACACATGCAGCATAGGTTCCTCATCCTGCAAAAGCTTCAGGGCCTCCAGAATCCTGTGCAAGTTCTGATTCTGGGACCTTACAGCGTAAGTAAGCACAGGCTCCAAGGCCGGCCTGCCCAAGTCCGGCTCTACACCCAGACCCTCCCCAGGATAGGTCATCTCCAGCCCGGTTGCGGCTACAATATCTCCTGCATGCGCCATGTTCGTCAGCAGATAGCCCTCGCCCGAATAAAGACGCAGCTGATCAATACGTCCACCATTACCATCCGTCTTTCCCGCGGCTTTTTGATAATTGAGCAAGTCATCCATCGGGGTTTTGACTGGAAGATTGCCTCCTGTCACTTTCAGCCAGGTTAGCCGACTATGACTGCGGTCATGAGAAACACGATAGACACGAGCGCCAAATTGCTTGTTGTATTTCGGTGTTCTAGTCAAGGTTTCCAAACCATCAAGCAGGGCGTCAATTCCTTCAAGATGCAAGGCTGAGCCCCGGAATGCCGGAAAGAGCAGTCGCCGGGCCACGAGGCTCTTCAAGGTCTGCTTGCTCAGATAGCCTGCCTCCAGATACTCGTCCATGGCGCCCTCATCCAACAGTGCCAGGTCCTCCGGATCAGCTGCCTCTGGCCCATCTCCGAACTCTAGGCAACCAGGCGACCAGTGCTGTCGGCAGGCCTCTAAAAGAGCCCCCGGATCGGCGCCTGGTGCATCCGTCTTGTTAACAAAGAGAAAGGTCGGTATGCCATGGGCATCCAAGAGTCGCCAGAGAGTGTCGGTATAACCTTCCGGACCCATTCGTGCATCCATTACTAGAATCACATAGTCCAGCACTGACAGGGCCCGTTCCATACCAGCAGCGAAATCCACATGCCCAGGGGTGTCCAAGATGGTCAAATCCAGATCCCGATATCGAAGTCTTGCTGGCTTGACCATAATGGTGATCCCTCGGTGGCGTTCGGTCTCGTCAGTGTCCAGAAAGGCGTCCCCATGATCCACTCTGCCAAGCCGCCTGATATTTCCTGCGCGGTAAAGCATGGCTTCGGACAATGTGGTCTTGCCAGCGTCTACATGAGCCAGCAACCCAGCCACAAGCCTCTTAGCCATACCCAACTCCTCTCCGATCAGTTGCTCGGTCCGGTTTTACCTTACTCGTCAGGATCCATGCGCCCGATTAGATCCTATTGCTGATTCGGCAACGGGTTGAAGGCCAGCGCCCGGTGATCTTCCAGTGGTCATCCCACTGCCACCGCCTGGTAGGTTAAGTCGTGGATGGTTCTGCCGGCCTGCATACCTTTGCGCTCGAAATTGGTGACGATACGACCCTCGAACCGCTTCGACTCGACAAAGTCCCCATGAGGCATATCTTCAGCCATGGCGGCCGTCCCTTTGCCCACATGGCCCAGAGGCAGCCTAACTGTTCTATTGCCCAAATTGCGCAGACCCGGATGGTTATCCAGCACCTCGTGTATATGCAGGGCATAGTCCTCAATGTCTGTGGCTATTCGCCAGAGCCCTCCCACTTGCAGGCATGACACCACCGCATCGGCCAGGGCAGGTTGGATCAACCGACGTTTGTGATGCTTGGTTTTAGGCCAGGGATCGGGAAAGAAAGTCCAGAGCTCGTCGACCAGGTTCACAGCCAAATGCTCTAACAGATCCGAGGCATTTACCTGGGCCAACCTCAGGTTGGTCAACCCCTCCTTGCCGGCCATAAGCATAGTGTGGGCCAGACCGGGACGGTAAACTTCCAAAGCCAAGTAGTTACGCTCAGGATGCCTACGGGCGGCGGCCACGACGTTCTCGCCCTGGCCGGATCCGATTTCCACGGTCAGCGGCGCTCGTCGTCCCCAAATTCGATCAGCCGCCTCCTGATCCAGTTGCAAATTCTGAGCCACCGACAAGGGGGATCCTTCCCCCCTCGGCAGGTCCAACATGTAAATGCCGGAATAGCGCCTCCAGGCAGCTTCCAGACGGGAACTGAGCCTGCCGGAACGCAAGACGTATGAGACAATGGTCCTTCGATTGGATTTCTGTGGTTGCTCAGTATTTTTCACCCTTCATGTATATCCTAAATTCGGCTGTCTTATGGACTGTGACGTGTTCGTCTCCGTGATATACTTAAATTGAAACAAAATAGAACATTTTTACTCAAAATTGAACATGACCGCATCTGCGGTTTTGGATAGGAAAGGCATGCAGATGTCAGTTTTGGTTACAGGCGGCTGCGGATACATCGGCGCCCATGTGGTTCACGCCCTGCAAGAGGCCGGCAAGGAGGTCGTCGTGGTCGACGACCTCAGCTATGGCAGGCCCGATCGGATCGGGAATGCCCGTCTTTACGGCGCTGACGTGGCCGCGCCGGGAGCCGACCAGCGTCTGGCCGATATCATCAATGAGAACGGGGTCGACTCGGTCATCCATTTCGCTGCCCGCAAGCAGGTGGGCGAGTCCGTGGAGAAGCCCATCTGGTACTACCGGCAGAACCTGAACGGCATGATCAACGTCCTGTCCGCCATGGCAAAGACCGAAGCCAAGAAGTTGGTCTTCTCCAGCTCGGCCGCAACCTATGGCGAGCCTCCGGTCGACGTGGTTCCCGAGGATGTACAGCCCATGGTCCCCATCAACCCTTACGGCCAGACCAAGTTGGTCGGCGAGTGGATGGCTCGGGCCTGCGAAGAGCCTTACGGCATCCGCTTCTGCGCCCTTCGCTACTTCAACGTGGCGGGCTGCGGACCAGTCAGTCTGGAAGACCCGGCTGTCCTGAACCTGATCCCCATGCTCTTCGACAGGCTGCGGCAGGGCAAGGCACCCGCCATTTTCGGCGACGACTACCCCACCCCCGACGGTACCTGCGTGCGCGACTACATCCACGTCTCCGATCTGGCGGATGCCCACATAGCCGCCCTGGACTACCTGGATCGCGACCAGCGCCGCTACGATGCCTTTAACGTGGGCACTGGCCAGGGCACATCCGTTCGCCAGATCGTGGACGAAGTCAAGAAAGTGACGGGTCTGCCCTTCACTGAGGCCATCAAGCCCCGTCGCGCCGGCGACCCGCCACATCTGATCGGCGACCCCACCCGGATCAACACCGAAATGGGCTGGCATGCCAGGTATGGCGTCGAGGAGATCGTCGAATCAGCCTGGCAGGCTTGGCAGGCCAACCCTGCGCACCACATCGACACCGATAGCTGGCAACAGCAGGACTAGACAGCGACGCGCCGGGGCTTGCATTCCTCCGGCGCTCATGTAAACTTTCCTTTTGGCTGTTCGAGCAGCCTCGGCTCCGTAGCTCAGTTGGTTAGAGCGCCGCCCTGTCACGGCGGAGGTCACCGGTTCAAGTCCGGCCGGAGTCGCTGGGAATGGTCTGGCCCGGTTTGTCCGGGTCTTTTCGACTGTTCATGGCTCTGTAGCTCAGTTGGTAGAGCGAGCGACTGAAAATCGCTAGGTCAACGGTTCGATCCCGCTCGGAGCCACCAACCATTAAGTCCCTGGGATTCATGATGAATCCAGGGACTTAATTGATATTTGCCTTCATCTATCGATCAGGACAGCTGACTGACCACCCAGTCGACGATGTAAGGCGCGGTGTGCTCAATCTGATCGATGGCCACCTTGAACTCGTGCGGGCCTCCGTACCAGGGATCCACCAGGTCGATTTGGCTCTCCCGACCCGGCGCTGGCTTGGGCAGCGCCGGGTCGAAGCTGCGGTACAGGTGAACGGCGGATCGCTTGCCTGAGGGCAGCAGACGCAGCAGGGCGCGCATATGGTCGGCCGTCATGGGCAGCAGAAGGTCCGCGTCTTCGGCCTCCTCCCGGGTGATCCGGTGGGCGAAGTGGTCGGTCGGCACCTCATAACCACGTTCGCGCAGAACCTTCTGGGCACGCCGATCTATAGGGTTGCCGAACTCCTCGTCGCTGACCCCGCTGGATTCCACTCTGACCCGGTCCTCATCCAGTCCGCGATCTTGAAAGAACTTTCGCAGGATGACCTCAGCCATGGGTGACCGGCAGATATTGCCGGTGCAGACAGTCATGACGTTGTAGGGACCCTGCGAGGCCTTCCCTTCAGAATTCTGCCCCATTAACGCACCTTCCCATAGGTGATGTAGCGGAACCTCCGGATGGCCGCCGCCTGGTCTGGTTTGGCAGGGGTCATCCACTGGGTCTTGTCGCGCACCTGCCAGAACCGCTTGCTGACCAGCTCCTCCATATCGGGCACAAAGACGTCAGCTGGAGTCCGCAGATCCAGGTCGGTCACGTAGGCCGCATCTGCCATCGGAAAGAAGGTGCTGAAGACCCCCGCGCCGCCGATGATCCAGATTTCACTGCGATCCATCCCATCGTCGGGAATGGCTTCCTGCCTGGCCAGCTCCAGAGCATCGTCGGCCGCAGATACCACAGTGGCACCTGGTGCATGGAACCCTGGATCACTGGACAGAATGATGTTGTCCCTCTTGGGCAGGGGCCGCTCCCCCATGGAGGTCCAGGTCCGCCGTCCCATGATGACCGGATGGGATACGGTCAGCTCCTTGAAGTGCCTCATGTCCTCGCTCAGATGCCAAGGCAGCGCATTGTGATAGCCGATGGCACCGCGCCTGCCGTCAGTGGCCCGCGCCTGCGCCCAGATCATATTGACCGATGAGCGGTGGCCTATCTCCTCTTCCTGATGCCGCCATTCCTCATCGCCTAGAAGCCCGGCCTGACCGGGCTCGGGTTCGTGATAGCCGCTTCGACTATTGTCATGCTCCATCTGTTGCGTTCACTCCTCATAGTGAGTAGATATACGAGTACATTCTAATCTTCGGATCCGACGGTGCTCGTATTCGGCTCAGCGCGCCATCAGACCGCCACTGGGGCCTTGATGGCGGGGTGGCATTGATAATCCACCACTTCGAAGTCCTCGTACTGATAGGAGAAGATGGAATCGGCCTTGCGGATGCGCATGGTCGGATAGGGGTAGGGCTTGCGCGACAGCTGCTCCAGAACCTGCTCCACATGGTTGTCGTAGATGTGGCAGTCGCCGCCGGTCCAGACGAACTCCCCAGGCTCAAGACCTGCCTGCTGAGCCATCATTAGGGTCAGCAGAGCGTAGGAGGCGATATTGAAAGGCACGCCTAGGAACATGTCGCAGGAGCGCTGGTAGAGCTGGCAGCTCAGCCTGCCATCGGCCACATAGAACTGGAAGAGCGCATGGCAGGGAGGCAGGGCCATGCTGTCAACCTGGGCTGGATTCCAAGCAGTGACGATCATTCGGCGGGAGTCCGGGTGAGCGCGGATCAGATCCAGCACCTTGGCGATCTGGTCAATGGTGCGATGGGGGTCCTCGGGCGTCGGGGCAGGCCAGCTGCGCCACTGGACCCCATAGACCGGGCCCAGATCACCGGTTTCCGGATCGGCCCATTCGTCCCAGATATGCACGCGGTTCTCCTGCAACCAGCGCACGTTCTGCGACCCCTTGAGGAACCAAAGCAACTCGTAAGCGATGCCCCGGAAGTAGACCTTCTTGGTGGTGATCAGTGGGAAGGAACGGGACAGATCGAATCGCATCTGCCGCCCGAACAGGGATATGGTCCCGGTGCCCGTCCTGTCGGACTTCAGGGTGCCCTCCCGCAGGACAGTGCGCATCAGGTCCTCATAAGGGGTGGGGATGTCCGAGACGGGACGCTCGGGGATGCGTGTACGAATATGCTGCAGTTCTTCGGAAGTCAAGGCCATGCGGCCATACTATCAAGTCCTCGGTCAGCTGAGCGTGCCCCAGTGACGAAACACACAGTCTGGGTTAGATTGGAGGAGCAGGTCCGGCCACAGGCTCGGATCAGGATGACGCACCCGGCCGGGTGCCGGACAAGGAGGAACAGATGGGCAAAAGACTTTGGGTCGAACGCGACAAGGACGGCACCTGGAACGCCTATGGCGACAATGGGGCCCACATCACCTTCGGCAAGGGCGAAGGCCAATTCAACCCGGGCGACCTGATGAAGATCGCTCTGGCCGCCTGCGGAGCCCTTTCCAGCCAATTTGCTGTGGAGAGCGCCCTGGGCAAGGACAAGGGGGCGAAAATCGTGGTGGACGGCACCTATGACGCCGACGATGACGCCTACCTGAGCTTCGACGAGCAGGTGGACGTCGATGCCACTTCGGCCAGGCTGGCCCAGGATGATGCGGACAAGCTGGAGGAGCGAGTCCGCCGCCATATTGCCAAGTCCTGCACGGTGGCGCACACCTATCAGCGGGAGACCCCGGTCAGGATCTCCGTCAAGGTTCGCCACTGACCTGATAGCGGCAAAGGGGCGGGGGCTCCCAGGTTCACGGAACTTTGGAGATTCCCGCCCTTTGTCATCGCTTTTTTCGGATTGACTTGCCTCTACTCCTCGTGTTCGGGATCGATGGTCGACTCCAGGTCAGCCAGCTGCTCAGGCTTGGCTGAATCCACAGAGACCCGCTCCACGCCGGTGATCTCAGCAACATCGGTGGTTTCGGCAGCGTCAGCTGCAGCCTTGAGCCCGGACTCCTCGGCCTCTACGTACTTGCGCGGTACTACGTAGACGGGGCTTACGGCATGCTGCAAGAGCCCCTGGCTGGTCGATCCCAACAGAAGTCCGGTGAAGCCGCCGCGGCCACGTGAGCCGACTACGACCACGTCATGGGTTTTGCTAGCCTGGGTCAGAGCCTCCACAGCCGACCCTGGCACCACAGTCTTGTTGATGCGCAAATCCGGATAAGTCTTCATGAGCGGGGCGATTCGGGTATTGAGGTCATCCAGGTAAGAATCCATGACGCTGCGCTCCTCAGCCGAACCTGTGCCAGTCAGTCCGGAAATATTGGGTACTGCCGACATGACATCCAGTTCAGCATTCCAGCTATCGGCGAAGGCGGCGGCGATCTGCAAGGCCTTAAGACCCCACTTGGACTCGTCGGAGCCCACAGCAACCCGCTTGATGTCGTTGCTCAAATGCATCAGATTGCCGTCGTCATCGGTATAGGGGACGACCACAATAGGACAGTAAGCATAGGCTGGCAGGCTGGAGCTGGTGGTTCCCAGTAGACGCTCAGCCAGACCGCCCTTGCCCCGGTTGCCTATGACAATCAGCCGGTAATTGCGGCTCAGCTCCACGAAGACCGATGAGGGATCCCCCGTCACGATTAGCGTGGCTGCACTGACACCCTGCTCGTCAGCGATGGCCTTAGCCTTGGAGAGAATCTCCTGTGCATCGTTGTGAGCCGCCACGTCGTCTCCCATGGTGGTGTATGTCGCGTCGAAAGAGACAGCCGCATACGAGGGAAGGGAATAGGCGCAGACGATTTGCAGGGTCAACCCTGCATGCTTAGCGTAGTTGGCAGCCCACCACGCCGCTTTGTAGCTGGCGTCCGAGCCATCAACGCCTACCAGAACAGCCTTGTCGTTGCTCATCCGACGACCTCCTTTAAACTAGACGATGACAAACCGACATCGCTCCTTCTGTCAGAATATCGCATGCAGACCAGATCAATAAGTTCGCAAAGGCCAACACGCGAGGAATCTCGACTCTGAATATGCAAAACGCCCCACAAGGGGGCGTTATTACTGCATTAAAACTATGCCTCAGACCAGACGTCGATAGTTGAAAGTCTGGTAGACCTCCTGAACCATAACGCTCTGGCCGGGAGCCGGGGCATGAATCATGCGTCCACCACCGACATAGATCCCGACATGGCTACCGTCAGGAGCCACCATCAGATCGCCAGGCGCCGGATCTGTGACCGGCACGCCCATTGAACCCTGATCGGCAGCTATGCGAGGCAGACCGATGCCAAAGTGGGCAAACACATACTGGGTGAATCCTGAGCAATCGAAGCCTCTGACAGGATCGGTCCCCCCGTACACATAGGGAACCCCTTGGAATTGAAGAGCATAGTTGACCACATTCGCACCCGTACCGGTGGCCGGAACGTCAGAGATCCGATCAGCAGCACCGCCACGAGCAGCTGAACGACTGACTTGCGTAGCCTGACGCTGGCTGGCCGCCACCTGGGCCTGCTGGGCTTTGGCTTCAGCATCCTTCTCAGCCTGTGATTTGGTGGTGGGAACGTTTAATGACTCAACGCCACCCCAATGGCTATCCTTTTCGACAATAGTGGCAGTCGACTCGGTAAGCAGGTCGGCACGCACTTTGCTGCCGGGGGTGAATGAACGCGACGAAGTGACTGCGGCTTCACTGCCGTCGCTCGCCTGAGCTGCGGCGGGCATACCGATGAAGAGCGTGCCACAGATAGTAACCGCTGCCATCATGCTCACATACTTGCGTGTATTTTTCATCGTGCACTACTCTATCACGTGTTGGGAACAGGGATTAACTTTGGGGAGCACAATCCGCGCAACCAAGGATCAGTAATGGATATAGAGCAGAGCGTGCACGTTGGTCAGAGTGCGTGAGTAAGTCTTCCCATTCATCACGGCGCCGCACTCGGAGGTGACAATGGAGCCATCGGGATTGATCTTCTCAACAATAGCCACATGGCCGTAGGTGGAATCGGAACCCTCCTGGCTAGCCTGGAAGACCACGATATCGCCGACGTTGCGCGGCGTGTCGTCCACCCAGTAGCCTAGGACACGGGCAGAACCCGACCAATCCTTGGCATTGCCCATGTGAGAACCTACCGGCAGACCCAGCTGATGACGACGGACATAGGCCCACCAAGTGCATTGGCTGAACTCATAGGCATTGCCCACATCGCCAGTGGCGTGATTTGGATTAAACCCTGTCGGCAGGACCGATCGGTTGGCATCTATCAGCGCCGCCACGACCGGGTTGTTTGCCGAGGATTTGGACATCTGCTCAGTATCGAGCGCAGACTCACCCAGGTCCCAACTGCCCTCGTTGCGTTGTGAGGCCGTCGACAGGGGCTGACGGTAGTCGGAACGAGAGACCCTTGCACCACCATTTACGCTGGAGGAGCCATCGGAGGATGTGGGAGTGACCAAATTGATGGCGACGCTGTCTGCCAAAGACAGGGACCAGTCACTCCGAGCCTGGCTAACGGCCATTGAGGAAGCAGCTGCACCGACCAAAACTGTCAGGGCCGAACCAGTCATGATATGGGAGCGACGGGCTGAGGCCTTAGCCGCCAGACGAATGGAGCGACGGGTTCGAGGGGCTACTTCGTTGAGCTTAGCCGCCAAGGCATCATCAATGCCCTGAATGCCGGCCTCCTGGGTTACGTTCACCGATCGACTGGTCGGCGAACTGCCGACACCTGCGCCTCGCCTGGCCGAAGCCCTGTGCGCAGCATGCTTCATCTAGAATCACTCCCGTTTATGTTCCGACGCGACTTTCGTGCCGTATCACGAACCATCACAAGGCAACACCATAACGCAAAGAGGACCCCAGACCAAATTACCTGAATTGTCCACACCAGTCTACTCAAGCACGGCTTCAGTGGTCACTCATCTCCGATAACCACAAAATACGTTAAGGTTATACGGTCACACGGCGGACATGAGCAGACCCGCATGCGTGCCGTCCGCCACGGCGTGTCTATCGGTTCTGAACTCTGCCTGGTCCACCCTGAGCGAACCAGGCCCATAGGAGGTCAGACCGGGGTCGACGCCAGAAAGAAGGACCCGTCAGCATCGTTGGAATCCTCAGGCATGGTGATGTCGACACGGCCATCTTCGGAGGGAATGAAGAGGGCCTGTCCCTGGTCCAGCACGCGGGATTGGTCAGCGGCTACACAACGGATCTGCCCGTCAGTACAGACGATGATGCGGGGTCCCCTGCGGGGTATCATCAGGCGGCGCGGCCCCAGACGCTCTATCAGATCCCCGTAGCGCTGCTGAAGTCTATTGAGCAGGGGCCAAGTGGCTCCGCCTTCTTCCACGTGCCCGTAGACCAGCATGTACTCGTTGATCTTGGGCCGGTAGGTCACCATGTTGTGCATGATCAGGGTGGCAATCATGGAGCTCGATGGGTCGATGGGGGCTGAAGGCTGGCAGTCCAGGCTGTGCAGGAGGTTAGGAATGTCCCGATGCTTAGGGGTCATGCCAGCCCTGAGCACATTGTCGGAGTTGGTCATGATCTCTGCCGCAGTGCCATGGATGTATGCGTGAGGCGTCCCGGCGGGGATATAGACCGAATCACCCTCCTCCAGGTCCACAGGATTGAGCATGAGCAGACAGAGCACAGCCGGGTCCTTCGGAAAGGCCTGAGCAGCACACAGAGCATGGTTCAGCACAGCTCCCGCCCGTCTGGACCGTAGCCGCCCAGCAGCAGCCTCCAAGGCTTCCCCCAATCCTCGGGCTTCCTCTGGCTCAGCAGTCACAGCAGCGTGGAAGGCCCGGAAGATACGTCGGCGGGAGTCTGGCCAAATCATGGAGGAGACCGGCATCATTGCATCGGCCGCAGCAAAACGTGCCGGAGGAACCCCCAGATGGAAGGTACGGGCGGTCAGCGCCTGGGTCATCAGCTCGGCCAGAGGGTGATCCACGGCGCGCAAGAGGGTCAGTTGCATGGAGATAGTCGCAAAGCCTACACAGGCCTGGAAGGGCTCCAGGGCTACCACCATCTCGTTCTTGGCCAGACTGTCATGAAAGGAACGGCTGGGATCGTCTTCAGGCACCCCCAGAGCGTTCTCCCGGTTGAAACCGGCACGAGCCTCAAAATCCAAGGGATGCACCTGCAGGGACAGAGGAATGCGGGCAGAGATGATCTTGAACAGGTAGGGCAGTGTGGGGCCGAAGAGGCGGGAGTCGCGCTCTCCCAGCATGGCCATGGGATTGCGGCGAATGGCCTCGGTCAGCGGCATTAGCGAGCCATCGGGCAGGGTCAAGGGCGAGGGGGATTCGGTGTGCCCGCTGAACCACATCTCCGCCAAGGTATCCTGCTGGCGTTCGTCTGACTCGTGCAGATGAAACATGCGCTGCAGTCGGTCATGTGAGCCCCAGGCGTAGTGCTTCTTCACAGCTTGGATCGGATACACGCACTCCCCTTTCCACGGGAAATCCCTCCATGGGCCGGTGTATACGAACCCACCAATCCTCGTCATAATAAGACAATGCCCGAAGCTTGGGCAAGGCGTGGGGGTCGCCGCATGTCATTGCTAACGGTACAGTGGTGGTATGAAGCTGGCTCCCATTTTCGACCCGGCCGCCCGCAGACCATCGCCTCGGCCCGTGCAGGTGGACCTGCGACGCATCTTTCTGCTCGGAACTGGGGCATGGATTCTGGCCCTGATTGTAGTGGGCATCCTGGCTCTGACCGGAATGACGGTTACCAAACCCCTTATTGTCTGCCTGTCCGGGGTCGGCGTGGGCATCCTGCTGATGATCTGGGAACATTCCAATCGCTGGGATTATCGCCGTCTGGCCCAGCCACCGGACCCTGAGCCAAAGGAAGCATCAGCGTAAAGGTGCTCCCCTCTCCCGGTGCACTCCAGACCATGACCGAGCCATGGTGGGTCAGAGCTACATGCTTGACGATGGCCAGCCCTAGACCGATACCTACGGCAGTCTCTTCACTCTGATTGTCGGCACGGTAGAAGCGCTCGAAGATCCTATCCTGGTCTGCCTTAGATATGCCTCGGCCGTGATCAACCACCCTGATTTTTGCGTAGTGTTCGTCATTCGAGGACTGAGCCACCAGGGAAACAGTAGAGCCTGAAGGTGAATAGGAGATAGCGTTCTCAACCAGCTTGGCCAGGGCCACTCTGATCTGTTGTCCGTCGCCGTGAATCGTCAATGGTTGGTCACATCGCCATCGCAGGATCACATGTGACTGATCAGCTCCACCCTGCTCATCCTGCACCACTGCACCTATCTGCTCAGCTACGTCAAGCACGTTCCCCTTGCTGGGTTGGATCCGCTCCTGAGCCCGAATCAGCAGAAGTAGATCCTTGAGCACATGCCCCAGATAGGCGCTGTAACGCTGGACCAAGGAAGCATCCTTGGAAACTCTGTGCAAGTGGCTGCGAAGCAGGTCCGGATCATCCCCTTCCAGGCAGGAAGTGTTTTTCAGCTGTGCCGCTAGCTCCTCTAGGGCTTGGACCGGCTTGAGCATCTGCTCGGATACATTGGTCATGAAAGCATCCCTGGTCCGAACGAACCTGACCGAATCGCTCACATCATCGATAAGCACCACGACCAGGGACTTGTCGATACGCCCCACGGTAACCTTGAGCCAGTTCCTTCTGGATACTGCCTGAGCCTGAACATGGCTCGCATTCCCAGGATCCTCAACATCCTCAATATCCCAATCATCGGATTCGGGGCTCTCGGCTGCGGCATCCAGAATAAATTCAATAGGCGTTCGCGTGGTCAGATTGAAGGTACGTCGACCGCCCGAGCGGCGTACCTGCGCAATGGCCTTGATGATCTTCGGATTCGCTATCTCATCGTTGCTGACGATTCCCAGCCTGTAGGCATCCGGGCTGGAGCGAACAACGTCGTCATCGCCATTGACCACAACCGTGGCGGCGGGAATGAGCGCCAGCAGTGCTTGTGTCGAACCCTCCAATGCCTCACCATCAGCCTGTTCACCATCCTTGCTCCAGTTGCCCATAAGACTGCGAAGGCGGTCCATGAACCGTCTCATAAGGACTTCCTTCCAGTCCGGTGCCGATCCCGGACGCTGCGACATCAACCAAGTCTCATCTGCAGTTCCGGATTTATTCTCGCATATCCGACATTGATTGTCGCTCCCATGGTCCGACATTCTTCGAAACTAGCTTTTTCTTGCCACCTTGCTCACATAGACTGGAGTTATATCGTTGACCGAGGCCGAAAGGGAAGAACAATGCGCGTGATTTTCAACGAAGAGCTGGGGCTGGTGGCCGACGATCTCGATCGGATGGCCGCCAAGGTCCGCGATGCCATCAAAAAAGCCGGGCGCTCCCTAATGGACAGCGACGTAGAGACGGCCCAGCAAGTCATCGACGGGGATGCCGATATAGACAACCTCCAGTCCAGCATCATCGATCAATGCATCAGGCTCCTGGCCAAGCAGAGCCCAGTGGCCACTGATCTGCGGGTGGTGGTCTCTACGCTGAGCCTGTCAGCCACCTTTGAACGCATGGGAGACCTGGCCAGGCACATCGCCGAGACGGCAAGGCGCTCCTACCCCGAACCGACCCTGCCCGACGAGGTCATCCCCCTGTTCAAGCAGATGCAGGACTTTCTGGACGTCATGGCCGACCGTCTGGTCGAGATGCTCTCCGACAGGGACACGACCATAGCCGAGCAGATCATCGTCAGCGATGACAAGATGGACAAGCTCCACCAGCAGACATTCGGCTATGCCCTCTCAGACGACTGGAAGGGGACCAGGCAGCAGCTGATCGACCTGGTTCTGGTGGCACGGTTTATGGAGCGTCTGGGAGACCATGGCGTCTCGGCGGCCTGGCGCGTGGTCTACATCGTCTCGGGTTTCGACCCCTCCAAGGACCCCAAGGACCTCGACCTCGATCTGGACTGAATGAACGACAAAGGAACGACCTACTGCTTGACAGTTAATCGATCGGGTGGTGGGGCCGTTCCTCTTTTATGCTCGAGTGGTGTTGAACCCAGAGTCGCCTATTTTACAGAGCCGCGCACCACTCCGGAGATGACCCACCGCTGAGAGAATATATAAACGATCAGCAAGGGAGCCATAGCCATCAGGTAGGAAGCGAAGGCTACCGTGTAATTGGTGTTGTATTGCCCCTGAAATACATACTGAGCTAATGGCAGGGTCCTGGCACCAGGGTCCGTAAGTACCACCAACGGCATGATGAAGTCGTTCCATGCCCATACGCAGGTCAGAATTCCTACGGTTGCATTCATCGGCATGAGAAGCGGGAAAATAATCTGCCAGAACACCCTCCAAGTCGATGCCCCATCAACCCGAGCAGCCTCTTCCAACTCCATGGGAATGGAATGCAGGTAAGTCGTATACAGAAAGATGTTCATCGAGAACCCGTACAGCGTATACAGCACAATCAGCCCTGCTTGGTTATCAAGACCGAGCAATCCTGTTTCTTTGACAACCGGGAGCATCACGATAGGGAACGGGATGAACATGGCTGCCAAGAAGTAGTAGTAAGCGATCTTAAAAAAGGGCCTGTGCATATTCCGGGCTAGTGCGTAGGCCAAGACTGAGCTGGTCAGCAGAGTCAGCACAACTGAACACACCGTGATCATGGCCGTGTTCATAAGCGCCCTGGGGAAATTGGTTCGGACCCAGGCCTGCGCAAAATTGCCCCAATGCACTGGATTGGGCCATTCAAAGCCCGTCCCCTTAGCCAGCTGTTCAGGGCTCTTAAGCGCGACCGCCACTGCAAAATACAGCGGTACAAGAACAGTCAATGAGCATACCGCCACCAGGGCTGTCAACCACCAATTGACCCTATGGAAATGCCTCCCATGACCGTTTTGTGTATGTGAATTCATGCCTGAAGACTTTGCCGGAATGGCATTCATAACTTGACTGGAGGTCATGGCGCTTAATCCTCCTTTGGATTAAGGTAACGAAGCTGTACGAGTGAAAGAAAAGTGATGATCAGGAAGAGAATGGCTGCATCAGCGGACTGGTAGGCAAATTCGCCGCCCGTGAATCCACCCTGATAAATCTGCAGAGTCACCGATTCAGTAGCCATACCTGGCCCACCATCGGTCAAGGCCACTATCTGATCGAATGCCTGCATGAAGTTCTTGATATTGAGCACCACGTTTATGGTTACGTAGCCCATGATCAGCGGCAATGTAATGGACCTGAAGGCCTTAAACCCTGTGGCTCCATCAAGCGAAGCCGCCTCATAGATATCGACAGGAATAGTCTGCAGGCCAGCCAGGTAGATGATGATCGCAAAAGCGCAAGCCTGCCATACCGTCACGATAACGATAGGCACCCAGGCCCAGTGCTCATTGGTCAGGACGTTATCCCTGAGCAGAGGAACTGCTGAGAAAATCTTCGGTACTGACTTGGAGAAGAAGAATTGGAAGACATATCCGATGATTAGCATGGACAGCACGTAGGGAATGAAAAAGATGCCCCTGAACAGGTTCCTAGCCTTGATCCGGGCATTCAGGGCCAGCGCAATCGCCAAGGAAATGACATTGGTCAGGATTGTAGCCACCAGTGAAAAGAAAATTGTGAACAAATATGAGTGGAGAACCCTGTCATCCCCAAATAGATTGACGTAGTTCGAAAAACCTACCATGTGCCATTTTCCGTAACCGGCATAGTTGGTGAAGCTGAAGAAGATGCCGGCCAGCATGGGGATGGTGTGGAAGATGGCGAAAAGGATGATAAAAGGCCATACCATCCAGTAATAAGTGGTCTCAGCAAATCGACGATTCCGGTGAGTGCCTGTGGCCACTCTCGTCTGTGTCATAGTCATGCGTTTGTCTCCGATCACTCGATGGTTCTGGCCGCAACCTTGCCCCACTCTTTGTCGAGTGTGGTGAGGGCCGAGTCCAGGTCGCCGTCCAGCATGGCTTTATTCAATATCGGGTTGTAGCTGATGCTGGAGGGGATCTGGTGATCCGCGTATCCCTGGATCCTGCCAGAATCTATCCAATATTTGGCCGGCTTCATGGCCGGATTCTCGTCCACGGGAATAGACGAGAGCGAAGGAATAAGCTGTTGTGATTTGACGAAACGACGCTGAACTTCGTCCGAGTACAGATAGTTGATAAAGGCCATGGATTCCTTCTCATGCTTGGGATGTGCACCCATGGTGATCGCTACATCTCCGCCAGAGACGAGAATGGCTTTGTCGGCCTTGTCCGTGGGATAGGGGAAGAAGCCTACGTGCATCTTCGGATTGATCTGCAGGACCGGCGCCATTGACCAGTTCCCTGCCAGGAGCATGGCTCCCTTACCACGAGCGAAGGCGGAAGTTCCGTCCTCGTATGTCATGGTTCTCACGTCTTCAGTCGAATGTTGGTAAATCCAATAGAGCCGTTTCATTAAAGGTTTAAAGTTTTTCTGGAAGGAAACGGGCGAATCCGGCCCTACCTTTTTACCTTCGGCACGCATTTTGTCCCAGAACCCGTTGTTGTCGTAGTAAGGAGCCAGACCGTCGAAAGGCGTTGAAACGCGATTGGGGTCGCCCAATGTGCCAATGAAAGGGGCAACGCCGTCGGCTTCCAGAATGGCAACTGTCTGCTCAAGATCCTTCCAGGTCTTGGGCACCTTGATGCCATGCTGCTTGAACAAATCGATGTTATAAGTGATGCCGCATACGTTACCGGCATAAGGCACAATATTTATTTGCTTGCCGTCTCGTCCCAACCCATTGATCACAGATTGCATGACCGGGCGGATCCTGTGCCTTATAGGCGTGTCGCTAAAATCATAAAATACCCCTGCCTTGGCCATCTTTCCCATGCTTCCGTTGGGATTCAACGCTATGACATCAGGCGTGCGATCCTTGACCAGAAGAGCTCTCAAGGCTGTGTCGGCTGAAGAGACCTGATTCTGTACCACTTTGATATCCGGATGCAGTCTCTCGAAGTCCGCGATAATCCTGGAGTAGTCTTCCACCGCCTCTGGTTTGGTCTGAAAGAAGCTGAGCGTCGTCACATTGACGCCTCCGGATCCACCGCATGCCGACAGAGGTGCCAGAGCCACGACAGTAAGAACTGTCGCAAGCATGCGCACAAATGTGTTTCTCTTCATCTTCATTGACGTTTCTCCTCTGCCCCGTTCAAGCCGTCACGCTGCAATAAGACGGCTCGACCTGTGGTTAAACCAGTCAAAATGGGATATGCAGAAATCATCATTGACATTTCGGCCAGTTGATGTAAACGTTAGCACGCAAATTATCCCCCTGCAAGTTCTTTAATAGCCCGGCCATTCAGCTAGCTTTCTTTATATTACGTTTAAACCTGGCTTTATAAACCTCGTACAAAACAAGTCTCTCTTGAAAAAATGAATAAATGATGTATACGTATCCATCATTTGAGCAGCTATGATAAAATCTTGCAGGCAAAAGCCCTAGCGAAAACAGGAGGGCATTGTGAGCGCATCCATTCAAGACGTAGCAAATCGTGCCGGGGTTTCAATAGCAACGGTGTCCCGTACTTTCACACTCCCCGACAAGGTTCTCCCACAAACAAGGGAAAAAGTCCTCAAAGTCGCACAGGACCTGGACTACACCATTTCACGATCTGCTTCAGCGTTGAAATCAGGCAAGTCGGCACGAATCGCCTTCCTGACTGGCGGAGAATTGGACTCCTGGTATGACTCGCATGTTTTGGCTGGCCTCAATTCCGTCCTTCATGACGCAGGGTATGATATCGCTCTATACGCCGTTTCGGATGAGCAGGAACGCCATGCATTCTTTTCGGATATGTCTATCAAACGCAATGCTGATGCTGTGCTTGTGGTCTCTTTCCAAATACCATGCACAGAGGCCGACAAATTAGCCACGACAGGCATCCCGCTTATTGGGATCAACACTGAGCCAATTCCTGAATTTTCGGCAACCATAGGCATAGATGAGACCAGCTGCATGAAACTGGTCATCGACCATCTGGTCAACCTTGGGCATCGCAAAATCGCCTATGTCTGTCTGGATCCGGAGACTGAACATTTCAAATGGAACGGTCAGACACGTCTGCAGGCATTCCGCTCTATATGCTCCGAGCTAGGAGATCGGGTGAACCCCACAGTCGTGTATGCTCCCAAGGACGACACCAGAGCGGATTTCGCCTTATCCCAGCTGTCCAGGTTGGACCAGTGCCCAACAGCCATAATCTGCATGAATGACGAATACGCCCTTCCTCTGCTTTTCTGCATGCAGCGTTCGGGATGCGCAATCCCCCGAGATGTTTCGATTGCAGGTTTCGACGATTCGACTTACGCCCGTGAGATCGGGTTGACCACTATTCATCAGGATCCCTATGAGATGGGAAAGTCATCTGCTCACACGCTTCTCAAATTGCTAGAGGGCGAGAACCCTGACACGTGCGTGCAAATTCAGCCATCATTCCTGGCCGTTCGCAGCACAACCGCCCCTCCGGAGCGCTGACTCTCAGCTGCCATATCAAGAGCCGACTTTTCATAGGCCCAATCCTCACAATCCAAACCATTCGAAGCACATGATGCGGCAGCAGGCTCATAAGGTCTTTGGCCTTTGCTGATGTATACGTTATCATATGCTTGGGAGCATGGATGTAACCATATGGACTCCATGAACATGGATGGGCCCTTGATCATGCTTATGAAGCGATACCCGCGTCCCGCAAACTTGCTGAAAGGAGCAGTTGATGCCGTTGCCAACCTCGGATCAACAAGAAACCAAAACAGAGAAAACCTTGATGGGATTCGATGCAAAGGGTGCCGCTGGCAACCGTGCAAGCTTCTTTGCCGCCGCAGGCCTCGAATGGCCTGACGATACAGTCATGGAGTACGACCTGGGCAGATACACTGATTATCCTTTCAGCGTCGACATCTCCAACAATCGTCTTCTGGCTGCCCTGGACAGGACTGGACAGGTGCGACGCGCGGTTGTTGCAGTAGGGCGCCAGGATATGCGAGGCAAGACCATTCCCGGTGTCTATGTGTACAAAAAGCTGGCCTTCTGCCAAGGGCACATTGGAATGCAGATCAGATGCCTGAACCGTCAATGTCTATCACCGGCGCTTAGCTTCATAGACGACCTAGTACCAGTCTTCGATGCATCAATAAGCGATTTGCACAGCCAGACTATCGTCTTCGTGCCCCAGAAAGGCGCCAGCAGACCTTTGTGCCTGATTCAGCTTTGTCGGCTCATCAATAGGGGAACGACGTCTTTAGACGTAAACGTATTTAATCTGTCGTCAACGCGGGGCAAGGATGGCACAGAACTTTTACCCTTGAAATCCAATCTTCTGGGTGAATCAGACAGTCCTATCGCGCGCGACACATGCAAGGCCACGCTCCGACTTGCTCCAGGAGAAAGTCGGAGCGTGGCCAGTGTCTTCGATTTTTCGGAGCAAGAGGATAACCTTCAGATATTTAACTCTATCCAGGAATGCCGGAAAGCTCTGAACGTTACCTTGAAAGCCCGTAAGGGCAGCTTAGGCAAGGTGCAGATTCTGGAAGACCCATGGTATGGCGAGCTCATCACCCGGTCGGCGGAACTAGCCCGACAAAGCCTCCTCCTCCTGGCAGACGGCAAGGCGGCTGGCTCATTCTGGGGATCCAACGCCAACCCACTCCCCGACGTATGGACCAGAGACTTCGGTTACTGCGCCATGGGTCTGGTCGACAGCGACCCTGACCTGGCCAATCCCATGATCGAATTCCTTGCGCAGTATGGCATACCCGACCATGCTTGGGAACGCGAGTCCAGAATGCACCCCGAAGCCAGCGGATTCGAACACTCCTTGGGCAATTCCTGCCTCGCTGCAGTTCTGGCTTCCATGTTGGTTCATCGTCATGGCCGCAAGACATTCACCGTGGACCAAAGTACATTCACCCAATACGTTCGTAGGCTGGCCGCTGATCTTATCGCCGAACGACCTGAGCAAGGACAGCTTTATGAGACTCTTTACATTTCGGACGGGCCGTCACGCGGCGACTACCATACCGGGTCCAACATACTGGCCTGGAAGGCAGCCACGGTCATGGCCGAGGACTTCCCGGATCTTCTGGATGCCGATCAGACAAGACAGCTGAAACAGATAGCCGATGAACTTCGCCAGTCGCTTGACCAGAAATGCGTCTGCAGCATTGATGGCCGGCCCATGTATGTGGAAGGAGCCAATAGGGACGGGAGCATCATCGGCGTCCATGACGGAGAGGAAAGCGACTTGACCCTTGCCTCAGTTTATGGATTCACCAGCCGTGACGACGAGCGCATACGCAACCACGCCAGATGGGCCCACAGCATCAGAGACCCGTATTATGCCCCGATTACGGGCGGCATCGACTTCTGGGACTTTGACGACAGCAACGGAATTACCTATCCCGGCCAGATCCATGGCCTCTGCAGGGCGAATACTCGAGAAGAACTCAGAGATGCCTTGCTTGAGCTGCGCAGAACCACCGATCTGGAGGGGTCCTTCTGGTGGTGGCCCTTCGAGCATGCTGAGCAAGAACCTACCAAGGTGAAACGTGGCCTGGGCAAGTGCGGCTGGTGTGCGGGTGAATTCGTCAGTTTCTTCCTGCACGACATCATGGGAGTCGAATGCGACCAGGACGCCCGCAGCATCAGAATCGCTCCTTACACGCCCTGGCGCCGCTTTAGCTGGAAAGACCTGGCCTTCTGCGACGGCCAGGTCGATTTCGAGCAAGAAGACGATACGCTTCGTTTCACGAACAGAACCGATGAACCCCTGCATGCCTATTTGCAAATTGCCATGCAACCGAACACCATGCTGGAAGATGCCACGCTCAACGGCCAGAGCAGACGATACCAAGCCAGCGTCATCCATCTTCACGATGGCTCCGCAGTCGGCGTGGAGGAGCAAGTCGAGCCTGGGCAAAGTATCGCCTTGGCCATAAAGACCAGATAGGCACCCGCACGCAGGAACGAGAGCATTGTTCCCGCCCTTTCCCGTCTGAAAAAGTATTAGGAACACGAAAAGGTGACGCCCTCCACAAAAGGAGACGACGCCACCTCAATAACTTTGGATGCTCTGCATTCAAAGTCCGACTCACATCATCGGATAAATCTATCTAAAAGATCTCACTTCTGGCCCTGGGCCGCCACAGCAGCAGCACCGGCGGCGGCGGCCTCCGGATCCAGGTACTCGCCGCGAGGCTTGATGGGCTTGAAGTTCTCGTCCAGCTCGTAGACCAGGGGGATGGCCGTGGGGATGTTGACCTTGGCGATCTCGTCCTCAGTCAGGTTGTCGAGCATCTTGACGATGGCCCTCAGGGAATTGCCGTGGGCAGCGATCAGGACGGTCTTGCCGGTCTTGAGTTCCGGGACAATGTCACTCTCCCAGTAGGGGGTGACGCGCTTGACCACGTTGGCCAGCGCCTCGGCGCGAGGCACAGGCGCTCCAGCATACCGTGGGTCATGGGACTGCGAGTATTCGTCGTCAGGGTCGATCTCGGGCGGCGGGGTGGCATAGGAGCGACGCCAGAGCATGAACTTCTCGTCGCCGTACTTCTCGCGGATCTCGGTCTTGTTCTTACCCTGCAATGCTCCGTAGTGACGCTCGTTCAGCCTCCAGTCGCGCTTGACGGGGATCCAAAGGCGGTCTGCCTCGTCCAAGGCGATGTTGGCGGTGTTGATGGCGCGGCGCAGCAGTGAGGTGAAGACGATGTCGGGCAGAACACCCTTATCCTTGAGCAGCTTGCCGCCCTTACGAGCCTCCTGCTCGCCCTGCTCGGTCAGCGGGACGTCCACCCAGCCGGTGAATTGATTGGTGTTGTTCCATGCGCTCTGGCCATGCCTGAGCAATACTAGTTTGTAGGTCATACTAAGAATTCTAAGACCTAAGAGGGACTGTTTGGAGACCTACAGCTTCCCTTGCAGAGCGACCACTTAAAGCAGGCATACACCCAGCCAGCAGAACCCTGTCAGCAGATCAGTATAGCCCGACAGCGCGAACGCCCTGCTGAAGTGGTTCCGGCAGCTGGCCACTGCGGTGGCAATGGCCAGGATCAGGATAGGCAGCAGGCAGAGCAGGCGGGGCCAGGCCTCTGCAAGGAGGCCGTCAGACAGGGACCATGACTCGAACACACCCAGGATCACAGCCAGGGCATAGCAGGACCCCATCAGAATCAGCGTGCCTTTGGCTCCGATGAATGAAGACAGCGTGTACTTGCCGGCCAGAGGGTCCGCGTCAATGTCCCGATAGTTGTTGATCTCCAGAACGGGGATGCAGACAAGACCGCCGACCAAGGCACCGATGAACCCGTGAAGGTCGATGCCGCCGGTCTCCAGGTATTGGGTGGCCAGCACGCCCACCAGGCCGAAGAAGATCATGATGCTCAGTTCGCCCATGGCCCTATAGCCGTAGGGGTGTTTGCCTCCCGTGTAAAACCAGGCTCCCAGCAGACAGAAGATGCCGACCAGGATCATCCACCAGTGGCCAGTCACCCAGCAGAGAATCAGACCGGACAGGCAGGCCATAAGGATGTTGAGGTAGGCAGACAGCAGGACCTTGCGAGGCTCCACGCCACCAGCCACCCCTCTTCTGGGCAGATCGGGCACCGAGCCGTCAGCGCCTGCGGCCGAAAGGCTGCTCCGGCCCTCGTCAGTACCTCTGATGCCGTCGAAATAGTCATTGGCCAGATTGCAGGTGCTATGAATGAATACAGCAGTAAGACAGCATAAGAGGACGATCAGCCAGAAGCGCGCATCCGGCACCAGCCCTTGGTTGAACAGCTGCCGCAGTGCCACCGCCGTGCCGATCAGAACCGGCGTGGGCGAGCAGAGCAATGCCGAGGGCCGCAGTGCGTCCTTGTATTCATGAAGTGTGATAAACATGATTGCCTGATTATGCACTTAATCGCTCGAAAGTCGGGCTACTCTCCTACGAGAGGGCCAAGATTTCACAGCTGCAGGAGCAGTCCCGCCGACCAGCATAGGGCTGAGACCAGGGTACCCTTGCCTGCCATGCCGAAGGCCTTGGGCACCTGGCCACGGGCAAAGGCTCGGCAGATCAGCAGGAAGACAGCGGCCACTGGCAGGAGGACCAGCACAAGAGGAAAGCCGGGCAGGCCACGTCGCATGACAGCCGGAACGAACTGGATTAGGCCCAGAACCAAGCTCAGGATGTAGACCAAGTAAATGGAAATAGCCGCTGCGTGCGCTCCCACCAGAACCGCGTATGTGTGCTTGCCGGCACGACAGTCGTCATCCAGGTCCCGGTAATTGTTGAGCATGAGCAGGCCCACGGCATTGAGTCCGCAGGCGCAGGCGCCCAGGATGCCGGCGACATCAACCCTATTTATGAGAAAGTACTCAGTGCCCAGGGTGGCCACCAGACCGAAGAAGATGAAGACGCTGACCTCACCCAGCCCGTGGTAGCCGTATGGATGCGGGCCGCCCACGTAACACCAGCCGGCGACCAGGCAGCAGATTCCAACCAGAATCATCCACCAGTGACCGGTCAGCGCCATGACTGCCAGACCCATCAGACAGGTGAAGGCCGCCGAGATCATGGTGGCGTAAAGCACCTTCCTGGGCGGCACGCCGGCGGCCACCAGACGCCTCGGTCTGCCGGAGACGACCTCTTCGCCGCCACGACCGGAATCAGTGCCGCGAACACCATCGGCATAATCATTGGCAAAGTTGGCTGCAATCTGCATAGACAGGGCGAGCAGGACCAACAAGATAACGATCAAGGCCAACCGTCCCGGTGTGGCCGCCTTCAGGGCGGGGTCGACAGGCGTGGGCGAGCATGAGCTGGTGCACTGTTCCAGAAGCCGTGACCGTTCCAAGAGTGCAGCCGAAGCGCCCACGCAGACAGGCGCCACCGAGGCAGGCAGCGTTCTGGGACGCATACCATCCACCCACAGCCTGATATTCATGACCGTCCCTCTCCTGCTATCATCTCAGGCTGACTCAGATCAGCGGCTTGACCAGGGGGAAGGTGATGGTCTCGCGGATGGATGCGCCGGTAAGGGCGATCAGCAGACGATCGATGCCCATGCCCATGCCACCAGCGGGAGGCATGCCTACGCCCAGGGCCTCCAGGAAGTCCTCGTCAATGTCCATGGCCTCGACATCGCCGCGGCTGGCCATCTTGGCCTGCTCGACGAACCGCTGCCGCTGGACCACCGGATCGTTCAGCTCGGAGTAGCCCGTTGCTAGCTCGAACCCGCGAACATAAAGGTCCCACTTCTCAACGACACCCCGCTTGGTGCGGTGGGCCTTGACCAGGGGCGAGGTCTCGACAGGAAAATCACGCACGAAGGTCGGCTCGTACAGCTTGTCCTGCCAGAAGTGCTCCCAGAGGTGTTCGACAAGCTTGCCGTGGTTTTCAGCCGGCTCCTCCTCCAGGCCCAGTCTGTCAGCGATGGTCCGCAGATGGTCCACGCTGGTCTGTGGGGTGATCTCCTCGCCCAGGGACTCGGAAAGAGACTCATACATGCTGATCTGGCGCCAGTCCCCGCCGAAGTCGTACTGGCTGCCATCCTGCAGGGTCACCTTCAGCGATCCCGCCGTAGCCATGGCCGCCTTCTGGATCAGCTCCTTGGTCAGCTCTCCGATGGTGTCGTAGGTACCGTAGGCCTGATAAGCCTCCAACATGGTGAACTCCGGGGCATGGGTGGCATCCACGCCCTCATTGCGGAAGTCACGGTTGATCTCGAAGACCCGCTCAATGCCACCAACCAAGCAGCGCTTGAGGAAGAGTTCAGGGGCGATGCGCAGGTAGAGGTCGATGTCGAAGGCGTTCATATGGGTGGTGAATGGCCGGGCCGCAGCGCCGCCATGCACAGTCTGAAGCATGGGGGTCTCGACCTCCATGAAGTCGTGGTCCTCAAAGGTACGCCTCAGGGAGGAGACGGCCTTGGAACGGCGGCGGACCATGGCCCGCACATCCTCATCGGCGATCATGGCCAGGTAGGGCTTGCGGGTACGCTGCTCCTCGGTCAGTTCCTTGTGAAGGGCAGGCAGTGGCTGCAGTGCCTTGGCTGCAATGTTCCACTCGGTGGCGAAGACGGAGAGCTCGCCGGTCTTGGAGGCGACCACGCGGCCGCGCAGGTATAGGTGATCGCCGAGGTCGACCAGCTGCTTGAACCGCTTCAGAGAATCAGCGCCAATCTCACGCTTGGAGATCATGCCCTGGATGCGGGTGCCGTCGCCCGCCGCCAGCTGAACGAAGCAGAGGCCGCCGCCGTCGCGCAGGAAGAGTACCCTGCCGGCGATGCCAACCACATCCTCGGTCTCCTGGCCTGGCTCCAGGCGGTCCTGATACTTGCGGCGCACATCCTCGATGCGATCGGTTACATCCAGATGGACCGGGTAGGGTTCGACGCCCTCCTTGAGCATGAGCGCCCTCTTGGCCACGCGCATGCGCACCTGTTCGGGATGCGCTTGGGTGCCGAACTCCTTATTGCTGGAGTCGATGGCCTCCTCGGGGCTGACCCCGGCATCAACCCGGTCCGCAATGGCTTTGTCCTGTTCCAACAGCATCTGAGCACGTCGGATGGTGCCCAATCCGTTGTCACCAGACTCCTGCTCATAAAGGTTATCTGCGCTATCGCTACTCTCGCTCATAGTTTACCAGTGTACGCAAAAGCCGATACAGTATCCGCTCGAATGCGCCTAACCGCCACGCCGAATGGTCTTGTATCACCCCTCCGTGTAAAATCATCACATGTCGCGGGGTATAGCGCAGCTTGGTAGCGCGCTTCGTTCGGGACGAAGAGGCCGGGGGTTCAAATCCCCCTACCCCGACATGGCAAAGAATAAAGGCAGGCGCCTAGGCGCCTGCCTTTATTCTTTGCTGACTATCTGAGAGCTATGAGGCGTCCTGTCACACCGCCATTGCGCAGCTGCTCCAGACCTTCGGGGATCCTGTCGAAGGTCGTGTCAAACAAGGACGGCTTCATCTTGCCGGTTTGGAAGAACCGGTAAACGTTGGCGATGTCCTCCGGAGTGCCGCCAGAGTTGCCCCGAAGAGCAATGTTCCCGAGTATCAGGGGCCGGGTGTCGATAGTTGTCTGGAGCCGCCCCATACCAACCAAAACAACAGTTCCGCCGTCCCTGACAGCCGCAATTGCATCATTTGTGGTCGCGCCGAAGCCGGCGAAATCAACGATGAGCTCAGGCTTATCGGCGTGAAGGTCAGCAACCTGTTCGTGCACATCATCGACCCCCAGGTCCCTGGCCCACTCGCGCGCCTTGGGACTCGTGTCAGCCACACACACATGGCACCCAGCTATGAGGGCCATGTTTATGGCGAACTGCCCCAGACCACCCGCTCCAATGATGCCCACGGTCATCCCCTTTTTTGCTCCGCCGACCACGAACAAGGGATGGTAGGACGACATTCCCGCATCGGTCGCAGCAGCGCCTTGTTCAAAGGAGACCTCATCGGGAAGGGGGACCAGCTGACGCGCAGGAACGGCCATCAGATCGGCATACCCCCCGTTACGCTGCGCCCCCACAGTCTTGCCTGTGACGCTATCCTGGGGAGATACGCCGACACGATCACCAACTTTGAATCCGGACACCGCCGCCCCTACGGATCTGATGATCCCTGCGTTCTCGTGGCCCAGAATGACCGGCGCAGAAATCAGCGGCATCCAGGCAGGATCGTGCAGGATTCCGACATCGGTATGGCACAGCCCAGCCGCTTTGACCTCAATCACCACCTCGTCATCTGCAGGCTCCGGGTCTGAAAGGTCCACCATTTCCAGCGGCTTCCCTGTCTCGGTAAACATCCATCCTTGCATGTGCATTACCTGCTTTCCTATGAAAATTGCGGTTGAATATTGCGATCTACGCTTTTTCAACCTATGCCTCTTTCATCGGGCAGTCAAAACGAGCTCTTTGCACCCTATCCTGCACGTGACCTATCCGACGCACATCTGCCTCGCCAGAGAAGCCCGCAGGCCGTAAGATTGAGAAGGATTCATCAAGAAGCACAAATCGCATCCGGCACCTGCCGCAGCTGGATACAACCGTGTCGAAGCGAGGGAGCCAAATGAACGGCAAAGAGGTCAAGGACCACACTGACGAAAAAAATCTGAAGGAGGTTCGATTCTCCATAGGAGGCGCCGCAACATATGTGCTGCCGGATGGAAGCTTTGACAGCAAGTCCTTCCTGGACGGGTTGGACGGGATCTTCAAAAGAGGAGGGGCCAGGGAAGAAGCCGAACCCTACCTTCACAGAGCCTTGGCGGTTGCAAAGAACGCAAATGACAATGCAGGTCTTTTGACCGTGCTCAACGAGACTATGGGATTCTATCGTTCGCAGGGCAGGCATTCGGAGAATTTGCAAGTTATACATCAAGCCATCGAATTGGCCACCCAAATGCAGATCGAGGGCACCGATTCCTGGACCACAACCCTGATCAACGCGGCCACCGGCCTGCGCGCCGCCAAGCAGTATGATCAGGCCGAGGACCTCTACCAGCAGGCCCTGGCTTCTGCGCAGAAGACCTTGAAGCCTGTTGACAGACGACTGGCCGCCCTGCACAACAACCTGTCCATGCTCTACAGCGAAACCGACCGGCCCGACAAGGCCGAGCAAGAGCTGCGCCGGGCCATGGGCATCCTGGAGAATTCCAGTATTGATCCTTCCCGGGATCTGGATCTGGCCTCCACCCACACCAATCTTGCCCTCCTGCTCATGCAGAGCAAGGACAATCCGCAGGCTCTGCAAGAGGCTTGGAACCAGGCCCGCACCGCCCTGGACATCTATCGAACCGGCCACCTGGAGAACAGCGCACACTATGCCTCGGCCCTGGCAGGCTTCGCCCAGGTCTGCTACATGACCGGTCGTTTCAGCCAGTCGGCAGACACCTACCGCAAGGCCCTGGCCATCATTGAGGACCGGTACGGCAAGGGCAGCGATTACTACCAGGTCACAAAGGCCAATCTGGACCAGGCCCAGTACGCAGCCGAAGAGGCCAGGGACAAAGATCTATCCGATCAGACTGGCGAAGCAGCATCCAGCCAGCCGAAGACCAGGTACCAGAACGATGACAACGATCGGCATGACTCCCGCCCGGATATTCAAGGGCTGGATCTGGCCAAGGCCTACTGGGAGCAGGTGGGTCGCCCCATGCTGGAGGAACGCTACCCTCAATATCGCGGCAGGATTGCCGTGGGCTTGATGGGCCATGGCTCGGACTGCTATGGGTTTGACGATGCCATCTCCCGAGACCATGATTTCGGCCCGGGCTTCTGTCTGTGGCTGACCAGCGAGGATTACCAGGCCATTGGCGACCAGCTGCAGAAGGACTATGAGACCCTGCCCGCTGAGTTCATGGGGTTCGGTGCGCGGACCGACAGCGTCAGAGCAAAAGGAAGCAACCGGCGCGTAGGCGTCTTCGAGATCGGCGCCTTCTTCGAATCCCTGACCGGCTACCGGCAGGCGCCCCCGGAGGATCACTCCCACGAGTGGCTGCTCCTGGACGAGGCGACGCTGGCGGCGGCCACCAACGGCAGGATTTTCGCAGATCCTCTAGGACAGATGCTGGCCACCCGGCAGGGGTTCAAGGCGATGCCCGACGATGTGCGATTCTGCCTAATCTCCCGTCGGCTGGGCATGATCGCCCAGGCAGGCCAGTACAACCTGCCGCGGAGTCTGCAACGGGGCGACGGGGCTGCAGCCATGCTGTCAATCAACGAATTCGTGCAGGCCTGTGCCTCCCTGATCTTCCTGATCAACAATCCGTTGACAGTCGGGTATCTGCCCTACTACAAGTGGACCTTCGCGGCCCTGCGGCGACTGAGCGGACGAATGGCCACCAGACTGTCCGATCTGACCGAGCAACTGGAAGACATCCTGCGCCTGGCTTCGGCTGCCTGCTACGGGGGGCAAGGCTTTGGCGAAGGCGGCAAGGGATCCCGACCGGCCGCCGAACGCGTCACCAAACTTGTGGAGTCCATCTGCGCAAGAATCGTAGAAGAGTTGCAAGCCGAAGGCTTGACCAACAGCCCGGAAACCTTCCTGGAATGGCAGCGCCCCTATGTCGAAGCCCACATCTCTAGCGAGGATCCGATTCTGCACAGCATCTGAAAGGAGCCGAGGATGGCAAACGACGAGCAATGCCAGGATGAGGGATCTCTGCGCGAGCGGATCGTCCACCACGAATGGGAACAGTTCCAGCAGGTCAACAATGAGGGAGGTCCGGCCAACTGTCAGGGCAACTGGCCCATGTTCCACCAGATGCGCCTGAGCCAGTTTCTGACCTGGCCGCATCCCCTGCTGTCCAGCTATGCGGACGACCTGGACCAGGCCGACAAAGAGGGGCGCAACCTGTTGACCGAGAAGTACGGTCGGATGATGGAATCCACAGCCCCGGACCAGTACCACGACACCATCGCCCCCTACCTGCCCAGGCTGGGCCTGGATCGCCAGGAGCAGCAGGAGCGCATCATCAAAAAGCAGGTGGCCTGGGCCAAAAGCTTCAGCGAGCGTTACCCCCGCCTAGGTCAGGAGATGCGGGTCCTGCGCACCAGCGAAGACACGCCGGAGACCACCTCCTTCGAAACATACCTGCGTGGCGAACTCGGCACCTACTCGGCCCGAACACTGGACCTCTACCAGTCCATGGTGGCCCAGATCGAGGCCCGGGGCGGCAATCTCACCGAGGAAACCATTTTGGCCACGGTGCAGATGAACGGCTTTGAGACCCTGGACGAGGCCGAACAGGCCCAGGACCGACTACCTGAACCACGATCATAAGGTCCATCTCTGCAACCAGTCGAGCGGTCGGGTAGAGTTGACGGGTGCAAAAGCTGAAAAGGGCGGGCTTAACTGCCGCCTCCTTTGTGGTCATCCTGCTGGTCATGCTTCTTTTGGGCCAAGCCATGACGCCGGACTGGCAGGTGGAACCCTACCGCGACCATCTGCAGGTCTCGACCCGCTCCACTGCCGTCGCCTCGAGTTTGGGCCCCACTACCCCTGAGGGCACCCACCCAGTCAGGGAACGGAAGATCAGGATCACTCTGGATGGAGAAGTTCGTGTCCAAGCCATCGTCAGAGAGCCAAGCGACCGAAAGGGCACCGGACCAGCCTGTCTGTTCATTCATGGTGCCGGAACAGGCAAATCCTCCGAGGTGTATGGCGACCTGGCTTCAGCCATGGCCTCAGCCGGCATCACCACCCTGGTGCCCGACAAGCGCTTGGACACCTATACCGCTTTCCACCGTGATTATCAGGCCATGGCCGCAGACTACGGGCGTTCCCTTAGCCGTCTGCGCTCTTGGCCAGGCGTAGATCCGGCCAAAGTGGGCCTGTACGCCGAGTCCGAGGGCACTTGGATATCGACCATCATGACCGCCAAGGATCCCAGCATCGCCTTTTCCGTCCTGACCTCGCCTCCCGTCTACCCGGGGCGGCGGCAGATGGCCATGGCGGCCACCAACTACTTGGACCTGATTGGCGCACCCAAGGGGATCCGCAACGTGATACCTAGGCTCATGGGCATGGACCTGTCCCTTCTGGGCCTGGAATACGCCGACTTCCCCTCCCTGCCCTATCTGGATAAGCTGCATATGCCGGTCATGATCAACTTCGGCACTATGGATGTCTCCATGCCGGTCGAGCAGGGGGCGCGCGAGATCATCCGCAGAACCCATGCAAGCGGCAACGACAACGTAACCCTGCGCTACTACCCCACCAACCATCAGATCCGCACCGGCAGCAGGCTGGCCAAGGCCGGGTTGCCCCTGGAACCTCGATATACCCATAATCTGGAAGACTGGATCAATGCTGTAGCACAGGGCACCCAGGCCGACCAGTGGTCCACTCCCATGATTGCCGGCAGCCAGCCCCGCCAGCTCAATCGGGTACCTGATCGCACCGACGCCGGGCTCCTTTCCTCATTGACTGCCCTGTTGATGTTGATGGCCAGCGGCCCCTGTCTGCTGGCTGCCGCCCTGGTGTCTGCTCTAATCGGAGCTTTGAGCTCACATCTGCGAGCGCGGCAGAATGACCGAGAACGGCCCGGTTTCAGCAAAGGCCTGACGGGACGGCTCTGGTCACTGGCCCTGCTCGCCGCAGGACTGATGACGGCCCTGCTGGCCTATGCCCTTACTACGGTCCGTCAGGCACTCGGCCTGGTCCATCTGTCCTCAGTAATGACATCCTGCTGGCCCTTCTTGTCGGTCCTCTGCCTGGTGCTCACCATGCTCTTGGCGAGCACCATGACTTCTATCGTCAGCCGATCCGACAAAGAGCCAGCTGTGGCAGGGGCTGGCCACTGGCTGACACTGGCTCTGACCCTGCTGGGGTCACTGGCCATCCTTGGCAGCTTGATCTTCTGGAACGTCCTGGCGGTTTGAATCCTGGCGGGTACGCTTTGATGATGCCAACCAGCACAATATGGCCACGCCAATCAGAACCACGCCCAGTCCGATCAGAATGAAAGGCAGAATCCGCTGCCAGGGTATGGTCATGGTCAGGTACGGACCGTAACGCAGAAAGACTAATCCCAAGGCCAGCATAGCCAGAGCCAGAAGTCCGACCAGGACACCCAAAATGATAGTGGGAACGCTGGGGCCGCTCGGACGGACCGGTTCCGGCGGCTGCATCCGGACTTGGTATATCGGCGGGGGCGTCTGCGTGTCATGCGCCTGTCCCGATTGGGTAGCGGTCGGCATGGCCGTGGTGTTCCGACCCTGAGGATCCAGCGGCTGGCTTTCTCCTAATTGTTGCTTGTCAGTCATCTTCCTGATCCTCCTCCTGCCACCAGGCGTGGTAGCCGTAATCCCAATATTTGCTGATTGGTCCGTTGTCGGCCTGCGCCCGCTCCGGCTGGGTGACGCTCCCGCGGGCTTGTACAGTTACCCGGCCACCCGTCAATAGACTGGCGTCGACGATCAACTCAGGCTGGTCAGGCATATGCTGCTGATCCTCCTGGGTGGCTCGCAGGTCTTCCTCCCAATCGCGTCGTTCAGCTGATGGCAACGAATCGCCCCACCACATCCAGCTTCCCCGATCAGTCTGGGTTATCCAGTCGCCCACGCCTGACCCAAAGACCCTGTAGAGGTCGGAATGCTCCCGGTAGAACAGGCTGCATCCTTTAGGAATGAGTAGACGGACATCAGCATAGACCACCGCCAGTCGGACTGTGCCGGTCGGGCAGCCTGAGACCGTACTCGCCGCATCAGCCATCACCTGGACCCGGTGGGTGCCGTGTTCGTGCTCGTAGCCAGTAAGGTCGATGACGGCGCTTCCCTGATCGTGCGGGTCGCCGACCAGCTTGATGCCACGGTGGTAACCCCTCATGTCGCTGCTACTTGCTCCCAGCGTGCGCCCATGATTGCCTCCGTTGACTCGAATAGCGGCATAGTCGGCCATGACCCTGCGGTTCTGTCTCTGCTCAATGCCTGCCACGGCCGAACCGATGCCCAGACTGATGACGACCAGGCATGCCACCAGAGCAATTGGTGTCAGCCCTCCCGCCCTGCGACCCATCAAGCCCAGGATCAGGATGACCACTCCCAGGATCAGCGTGACGCCTCCAGCCCATATCAGGGCATAGATCAAGGCCGCATTCACCCCGCGATAGGGATTCGTGGCCATCAACCAGACTGCCGCTCCAGAGACCAGGATCAGCCCCGACAACAGACTGACCAGCACAGGTCCGGCAGGGCGGCGCCGCACCCTGGGCGGAACTGACGGACCATTACCGACCATTCCTGGCCCAGCCGAGAATGATCCAGCTGCGCCATAGCCCGGCCAGGCGCCGAATCCGTCCGGCTGAATCATGTCCCCGGCGCGTTCTGCAGAACCGTCTGTCTCCATACAGCCTCCGGAAGGTGCACCGGCAATGGGATTCTCCCCACCCTGCGCATTATTCGAATCGCTGCCAGTGTTTGCCGAATCCTCTGTCCCGAAAAAAGGTCCAGAAGAGGTCACATCCCCTTGTTGTCCCCAAGTTCCATACGAATCGGAATGCTCTGGCTGGTCCTTGTATCCTTCCGAACCCGGATTGCTCGCTGACTGTGTATTGCTTTGTGTGCCTGTGTAATCCTGGTATCCCTCATACCCCGAAAAGCTCGGATACTCAGGCTGACTCGAATGCCATCGCGGATCCGCACCGCGCGGGCGTTGCGAATACTGCGGTCCCATCATCCAAGGATCACCCGAAACCGGTCTGTCTGCATTCGGCCCACTCCCGTAATCTCTTTGATGCTGCAGGGCCTTATTGCGGCTCCACCGGATAAGAAGAAACAGGATCAGCGCGCCCAAAGCCAAGGAAAAAAGTCCGACTCCAGGAATCAGAATGGCCAGCAGCCAATAAATGATGATACCCACCATGGAAGCGTGCCAAATCCCGTGAATCAGCTCTTGGGCGATGATGACCCCACGCCGGTCCGGCAAGACGAACCAGGCAAAACCGTAAAAGGCGGCACCGGCGCCGAAGAGAAAGACCGCCAGAATCATCAGCGCTCTGACCAGGGTCACGCTCCAGCCCAGCCGACGGGCCAAGGCTACGCAGACACCGCCGATCCATCCTTGGTCGCGGATCAGATAGGACTCTCTACAGGCGCGGAAGAACCTGTCGGACTTCCACTGCCAACCATTATCGGGGCCATTGCCGTTCATCTCGCTACTCATATCTTCATTACAGCACCCAGCGAGCGCAAATCTTATGGGGGAACACCCTGATTGGACCCTGATTCCTTCCGCTTATTGCCCTATCGGTACCCTCGGGAAACAATAATGGAGGCATGAACGCACCCATGCAGGAAGAACAAACGTTGAGGGAACCACCTCCTCTGCACCCTGCGCGCATGCCCCTGATGAGGCCGCATAAGGGCAGGATTCTATGCGGAGTCTGCAAGGGCATCAGCCTGCACCTGGGTATTCCCGTCTTCTGGATCCGCCTGCTCATGGTGCTCCTGGCTCCCAAAATGATCACCTGCGTGGTTTACTGCTTTCTTTGGCTGACGCTGCCCCAGGGCGATCCCACCCAGGCAATCCAGTCGAATGACCCGCGGTCGGCCCCGCTGGCGCCCAGCATCCTGACTGAACAGTCAGATCAAAAGGAGAATCGCAGCATCACCCCCGGGCGGATAACCAGATTGTTGGCAGGCCTGGGCATCATCCTCCTCCTGTCTGCGGTCATTCTGCTCAAGAGCGGCATGCGTCCCGCCTTGGTCGTCCCCTGCTTGCTTTTCTGTGCCGGACTGGTCCTGGCCTGGCTGAGGCCGGAAAGCCAAGGAGCCGGCTACCACTTGTCGGCCCTGATCGGCAGCCTGGCTCTGATCCTGTCGGCAGCAGTGATCTTCCTGCTATCCACACAGGAATTGTCTTGGGCTCTGACCCTGATAGTCCTGGCCGGTCTGCTTCTTGTGGGCGTGACCGCAGTGGTCGTGCCCTGGATCGGCTCAATCCTCAGTCAGCTGGGCGACGAACGCGCCATGAAGGAGCGCGAGGAGGAGCGGGCCGATATGGCAGCCCACCTGCACGATGGCGTTCTGCAGACCCTGGCCCTGATTCAGCTGCATGCCGACGACCCGCATACCGTCTTCACCCTGGCTCGATCCCAGGAGCGCGATCTGCGCAACTGGCTCTATCAGGAACGCACTCCCTCGGATCGGTCAGTCAGCACAGGGCTGAGCCAGATAGCCGCGCAGGTGGAGGACGAATCCGGCAAGCCGATCGAGGTGGTCACCGTGGGCGATGCCATGCCCTGCGCCCAGACCGATGCCCTGCTTAACGCGGCCCGGCAGGCCCTGGTCAATGCCGTCACCCACGGCGGTGAACCCATCTCCGTGTATTGCGAGGCGCGCAGGAATCAGGTCGAAGTCTACGTGCGCGACCACGGTTCGGGCTTTGATATGGATGCGATTCCAGCTGATCGCCTGGGAATCCGAGAGTCCATCATCGGCCGGATTCGTCGGCGGGGCGGCAGGGTCGAGATCGTCTCCCGTCCTGGTTGGGGCACCGAGGTCAGGATGCACATGCCGCTGTCCGAAGCCAGCCAGCACCAGGAGGGCAAGGTTGGTCGAGCTGAAAAAGGGACTGATGCCGAGCAATGATAGGATGCATGGTGAACCATTCATTCACAGACGCATGCCGGTCCGATCCCACCCGCACTTGAGGACCCGCGTCGGGAAAGGCGGGCTGAACCACGCCCATGACCACGACTGCAGCAGAGCCCCATCAAGCCGAGGATGGGTCCGCAAACATTCGCGTAGCCGTCGTCGACGACCATGAGATGTTCCGTACCGGCGTCATCACCACCCTGCAGCCGCATTTTCACATCGTGGGTCAGGCGGCAGACGTGGAATCCTCCATCCTCATGGTCAGGCAGACCCGCCCCGATGTGGTTCTGCTGGATGTGCATGTGCCCGGTGGCCAGGGCGGCGGAGGCGCCGAAATCTTAAGCCGCTCCCACCCCCTCTCCCCGCAGTCGGTCTTTCTGGCACTTTCCGTATCCGACTCACCCAGGGACGTCGGCTCGGTCATCCGCGCCGGAGCCCGTGGTTATGTGACCAAGACAATCTCCGCCAAGGATCTGGTTTCTTCAATCCGCCAGGTGCACGAAGGATACGCCGTCTTCTCGCCCAAGCTGGCTGGATTCGTGCTCTCCGCCTTCCAGGAGGACGAGGCCGCAGATACCGGTCTGGCAGAAGACGACGAACTGGATCGGCTCTCCGCACGCGAGCAGGAGGTCATGCGCCTGATCGCCCGCGGCTACACCTACCGCGAGGTAGCCTCTGAGCTGTTCATCTCCATCAAGACGGTTGAGACCCACGTCTCCAACGTTCTGCGCAAACTCCAGCTATCCAACCGAACCGAACTGACCCGCTGGGCCGCTGACCGCCGCATCGTCTGAAAGTCCGCTCAACAGGCCACGCCGTGCTGGCGAAGAAGCTGACGCAGACTGCTGATGTCACGGGCAACAATCCCTTCCATGCCCAGCCGGTCAGCCACAGCAACATGCACAGGGTCTGCATCAACGAAGATCGTATGCCCCGGGCTGATGGCGAAACGGCGCAGGGCTAGACGATAGAGGAGCGAATCGGAGAGGTCCAGATGCTCCTGGGATGAGATCAGGACACCTTTCAAGGCAGAGAGCGGTGAAAGCAGCTCGGATACCGACTCGATCAGCTGACCAGTGGATGCCGCCAGGCCCCAAAGGGCCAGGCCAGCTCGCCGCAGATCCTCCAGCAGCTCCGACGCTCCGGGAAGCAGGCCCTTCACTGCCAGGGCGTAGTTTTCCAGACAGACGCGAACCACCCAGGCGACTGCAGGCCCGTGAGTGGTTTCATAGTCGGCCAGTGCTTGGTGCGGGTCCACGCCCAGATTGATCTGTCTGCTGACACAGGCGAAGCCCCAAGGGTCCTTCGGGTCCAGCACCATATCGATCACACTGTCAGGGTACTGCCCGACCAGGGCCCGACGCGGATCCCAATCCACTAAGGTCCCGGGCAATGCGAAGAGGATGCTCCCGCCTGGGGCCGCTAGATCGAAGCGGTCATCGCTGGATGTATCCTCACCTGGCAGGTCGTCCGATACGCCTTGACCAGATCCCTGTTGGAATTCCTGATGCTGCCTTGCCATGTCCCCAGAGTAGACATCTGGACCTACAGGGCCTAGGGCAGATTCCAGTCGACATGTTGTCAATCACTCAGCGGAGGTCGTTGCATTGATATATTGGGTTCAGCAACAATCGGATTTCATGCTTTGCCACCTGTCCAAGGCGGAAGTCCCGCCTGCTACGAAAGGAGCCGTCATGCGTCGGCTGCTGCTCACATCCTCGTTCCCCGCTACCGCTGACAGGTTGCCCACCTTCCTCGAGAGCTCCCCCAAGAACCATACGGTGGCCTTCATCCCAACGGCCAACCTTCCACAGCGTTCGGATGGTTATGTCCAGGAAGCTCGCAAGGCGTTCACCGATATGGGCTGCCGGATCGACGACCTGGAAGTCTCGACCGCCGATCCTGAGGCCATACGCCGGAGCCTGGAGGAGGATGATCTCATCTACCTGTCGGGCGGCAACACCTTCTTCCTGCTGCAGGAGCTGCGTCGCTCGGGAGCTGCTGACCTGATCAGGCAACAGGTGGATCAGGGCAAGCCCTACATCGGCGAATCGGCCGGCGCGGTCGTGGCCGGTCCCGATATTGGCTATCTGGATGCCATGGATCCACGCTCGGCCGCCCCGGATCTGGACTCCACGGCCGGCTTGGGGCTGGTGGACTTCCGCCTCCTCCCCCACCTGGATTCCGAGCCTTTCGCCGACGTGACCGGTCGCATTCTGAATCGCTACTGCGACGATCAACCTATGGTGGCCATCAGCAACACCCAGGCCGTGGCAATCCGCGGGCGCTGCCTGACCATTCTTTAGGGAGAAGACCGCTCAGCGACAGAGGCCTTCCATGACCTGGCGGGCCTGATCCAGTCGATCGCCCGGACAGAGCAGGATGACGTCATCCCCAGCGAGCAACCGCAGATCACCTGCAGGAATCAGCCTATGCTCGCCCCTGCGCAGACCGACGACGGCGCATCCGTTCGGCCAGGGGACTTGCCCCAGCAGACGACCAGCTGCCGGACTGCCATGCTCTATGGGAAACTCCACGGTGATCCTGTCAGGGATCTGGGCATCGGGGGCATGCCCTCGGCGGTAACGCTCCAACAGAGCCTCGTAAATAGGCTGGACACCCAGCAGATCAGACACCATCAGGGCTGTGAAGGCGCACAGAGCCACAGGGAGCATATGGACCAGAGAGCCGGACATCTCCACTGTCAGCAGGATGGAGGTTATTGGGGCTTTGACCGAGGCCGTCAGAGTGCCTGCCATGGCGCAGACCGCACAGACCGGAATGATCCGGACAGGCATTCCCAAGGCTGCCGCGCCCATCCCGCATAGGGATCCAGCCAGCGTACCGACTGCCAGGATGGGCATGAAGATGCCGCCAGGGACGCCGCTGCCGAAGGAAGTGGCTGTAAAGAGCATCTTGACCAGAAGCAGAACCAGCAGGTTGATGGCCACCGACCAGGCCACCTCACGAACGCCTTCCGCCTTGCCGATCAAGTCCTCGCCACCACCCAGAACAGCAGGCAGCAGCAATCCGACCGGAAGGGCAAGGAAGAGGGAGATCACCGGTCCCAGCTTTGAGGGCAGATGGCTGTATAGGCTCTGCGCAACCAACAGCAGGCGGTTCATGGCAACCCCCACCAGGCCGGCCATCAGCCCCAGGGGAATCATCAGCAGATACTGGGCGATGGTCAGCTGGGGCAACGCAGTGAAGTCCAGGACAGGACGCAGGCCGAAGCGGTTCTTGGCAATAAAATCGGCGCTCAGGCAGGCCATGGCCGCCGACAGAAGGATCATGGGAGAGAAGGACCGGTGGATCTCCTCCAGAGCGAAGACCATCCCCGACAGCGGCGCGTTGAATGCTGCAGACAGACCGGCAGCCGCACCAGAGGTCACCAGGCAGGTCTCCTCCACACGATCTCGGCGCAATCCTCGGGAAACCAGCTGGGAACCAGCCGCCCCGATCTGCACCGAGGGGCCCTCGCGTCCCAGCGACAGGCCGAACATGCCGCAGGCCAGACCACCCAGGAATCGTACGCCCAGCACAGGCAGGGCGGGCATGCGCATGCCGTGGATGACCACCCCCTCCACCTGCGGAATGCCGGAGCCGGAGGCCATGGGAACCCGACCGACCATCCAGGCCAGGGCAAGACCTACCGCCAGGACGGCCAGCAGCCATGGAGGAATCATCAGAGGCTGGTCACGCATTTGCGCGTAGGCCCATCGAGCGAACCTGGTGCCATAGCCGATGCCCTGCCGGTAGAGCACCACCAGCACTCCCACCAACAGTCCGCAACAGGCCGCCCTGAACGCCACAAGCCACCGGCCTGCCCGACCTGGTCTGGTCACCCGCATCGGTCGGTGACGACAATCCTGATCCTCATTATCTGCCGACTTCCTTCTCCAAGGCAGATTCCGCCTCACCGGCCTGCTCCCTTCCTTCCCGCGTGCACGACAGCTTCCAGCTTCCTCCGGGGCGGAGACCCGAGGATGATTTCAGTCGACGACATCATTCATGGGGAGTATGAACACCCGAGAGACCAGCTTGCGGGCAAGGTCCGGCAGGCAGGAGCCAGGCAGGCAGATAGACACATCATCAGAGCCCAGCGGCAGCGCGGTCTGTTCATCAGTCGCCGTCAGATCACCGTCCAGGACGACGGTGTCCACCTGGTCTTGATGACCCACAAGATCCAGCAGCGAGACACAGCCCGGCATTGTATCCAGACATTTGCGCAAGGTGGCAGCCGAGGCCATGTGCAGCCTCCGGCATCCGACAAGTTCCCGCACCTGCCGCAGATCAGGACGCCTTATGCCCTTGGCCACCATGAGCATCAGCAGCCCTCCGGCATCCTCCAGCAACAGGAACTTGGACAGGTTACCGGCAGACAGTCCCAGTATGTCGGCAATGCCCAGAGCCAAGCCCTGGTCAATGGTGTCCAAAGGGGGATGCTGAGCAAGGCGCCAACTCGCCCCTGAATCATCCAGAAGGGTTCGCACGTCCGCTGGCACAAGCTTTTCATTCAGATGAGCAACGCCGGGTTCGGGGGCTGACCATGATCCGCGGCCTCCCGTTTTCGCAGACGCCGTGTCATTCATCGATCACCTCCGAATCAGGCTTCAGCTCCTTTTCCTTCCGTCCGATGCGCTTCCGGTTGATGCGGTAATAGGCGTTGAACAGACCGCCGGCGGTCAGCGCAACAACCAGAAGGATCAGTAACCAAATGTTCTTTTCTATGTCAACGGTTTCAAGCAGTTCATAAGCAGATGAGATCATCTTCAGCCAGCCTGCAACTGACACGTAGTACCAGGCGGTCGCCTGATCAAGGAAGCTCAGGGCGCGTCGACGCTCGGACCTGGTTCTGGTAGCCTGGCGAAGAATTTCATACCCGCGTTGACGCTCCTGCTTGATCTTGACACTGGGGACCAGCCACCACCAGGGCGAGATTTTGCTCCAATTCTTGCTGATCTGGTCGAAGCCATCCAAAAGCTCCTGATATTCCTGCAGCTCCATCAGTCCTTGGAAAAGTGGGAAGCTGAAAAGCAACCAATCTCCGAGCAGCGAAACGATGGCGATGAATAGATGCACAGCCTGGCCTTTCCTCGCAAAGACGACGCACAACAGTCGGTTCCCATGACTGATCACGGGCCCTTTTATCATTGTAGACGCCAAAGTCCAGTCCGGACCGTCACCATGCCCATGCTTCTGCCCTGATGCCATGACAAATCGCAGCCATGGATGCGAGAATGCCCCGAGATCACTCTCAGGGCACTGATCAGGCGGACAGGGCGGGATTCGAACCCGCGGTGACTTGCGCCACAACGGTTTTCAAGACCGTCTCTTTCGACCGCTCAGACACCTGTCCATTAGGCGTGCCGATTAGGCACGCCATTTATCATACGGCATCAGACTCCATCAGACCACCGCCGGAATGTCGGCGAATCCTGACACAACGACTCAGCCCTCCCAGGCCCTGGGCTCAATGACCTCCTTGCCGCCCACATAGGAGCGCATGGCCTCAGGCACGACGATGGAGCCGTCGGCGTTCTGGTGGTTCTCCAGGATGGCGACCAGCCAGCGGGTGGTGGCCAGGGTCCCATTGAGCGTGCTGACAGGACGAGTGGAACCGTCCTCCAGCCGCTCACGCTCATTGAGGCGACGGGCCTGGAACTCGGTGCAGTTGGAGGTTGATGTCAGCTCACGATACCGACCCTGGGTGGGCACCCAGGCCTCGCAATCGAACTTGCGGGCTGCCGAGGATCCAAGGTCTCCTGCGGCAGTGTCGATGATCCTGTAGGGCACGTCCACCTTGGCCAGCATCTCCTGCTCCATGGCCAGCAGCTGCTTGTGCTGGTCGCGGGAGTCCTCCTGCTTGCAGTAAACGAACATCTCCACCTTGTCGAACTGGTGGACGCGGATGATGCCCATGGTGTCCTTGCCGGCGGAACCAGCCTCGCGCCGGTAGCAGCTGGACCAGCCGCAGTAGCGCAGCGGGCCCTTGCTCAGATCCAGGATCTCATCCTCATGCATGCCTGCCAGGGAGACTTCAGAGGTGCCTACCAGATACTGGTCGTCAGGCTCGCGCAGACGGTAGATCTCGTCAGCATGGGAATCGAGGAATCCGGTGCCGGCCATGATTTCGGGACGGACCAGAGTGGGTGTGATCGTAGGAATGAAGTTATGCTCCATGGCCTGATCCACGGCCATGGTCAGCATGGCTATCTCCAGCCGTGCCACATCGCCACGCAGGAAGTAGAAGCGGGAACCTGAGATCTTGACGCCCCTGCGCATGTCGATTCCAGCGACGCCCTCGCCCAGCTCCAGATGGTTCTTGGGCTGGAAGCCCTCCTTGGCGAAGTCACGTGGAGTGCCAACCTTCTTGACAACCACGTAGTCATCCTCGCCGCCCTCGGGAGCTTCGGGTTCTACCAGGTTGCTGAACTTCCACATGAGGTCGGTGTACTTGGCGTTGGCCTCGTCAGAGGCTGACTTGCTGGCGTTCACCTTGTCCGACAGGCTCTTGGTCTGTGCCAACAGCTCGGCCTTGTCATCTGGGGAGGCCGACGCCACGCGCTTGCCAACCGACTTCTGCTCGGCTCTGGAGCTCTCATAATCCTGGAGTGCGACTCTGCGCTCTTCGTCCGCCTTGAGCACCTCGTCGACGAGTTCGACGGATTCGCCACGCTTGCGCTGTGATTCACGGACCACATCCGGATGTTCCTGAATGAATCTAATATCTAACATATCTGAATTGTATTCCTTTCAAAGGACACGGGATCCGTCCGGACCCTTCCGGATCCTGCAACGCATCGAGAAAGCGGACGGATCCCGCAGCGCCTCACAACCTCACTCAGACGAACAAGTGAACAATATTGTAGAAGATTGCACTGACTGCGATCAAACCAATGACCACAATGAAGACGTTGCTGGCCTTGCCTGAATATTTCTTGAGCGAAGGCACTGTATGGATGGCATACATGGGCATGAGGAAGAGAACGAAGGCGATAATAGGGCCGATCATGGTTTCGATCATGTTCATGACTGAGAAGTTGGCCCAGGCCACCAGCCAAGCCACCAGAAGGATGAAGCCCTCCACCATGAACTGCATGGTCTTCTCAGGCACTCGACGGTCAGCCTTCTTGGCTACCTTCCTGATGATGCCGCTCAATCCCTCGCTGGTGCCCAGATAATGGCCCAGGAAGGATTTCGCGATGGCGACGAAGGCTATGAAGGGTGCTACATAGTTGATGATGGGATTGTTGAAGTGGTTGGCGATATAAGTCAGGATCGACACATTCTGAGCCTTCGCCTGGGCAAGGTCCGCCGGCGACAGCGAAAGCACGCAGCTGAAGACGAAGAACATGACCACGCTGACCATGAGCAGTTCAGCACGCTTGAGAATGCTGGTCACCTTGCCGTCGACATACTTGTCGCCGTATTCCTCTCGCTCGGCGACCGAGAAGGAGGAGATGATAGGCGAATGATTGAATGCGAAGACCATGACGGGAATGAGCAGCCAGAGGCTTTCCAGCAGGCCGGAAATGCTGAAACCACCTGCGCTGTTGCGAGGGAAGCTGGAGAAGATGGCGGTGTTCCAGTGAGGAATCAAATAGAGGGAGAAGAGCACCAGCACGGCAACGAAGGGATAGACAAGGATGCTCATCACCTTGGTGGTGACTGCGGTGCCCAGGCGGACAATGGCCATGAGCACGACGACAAGCACCAGGGATAGAAGCCACCGCGGAGGAGCCGACATGTGCATCTGGTTGACGATGAAGCTTTCAGCCGTGTTGGTGATGGAAATGCCGTAGACCAGCAGGATCGGGAAAATCGACAGGAAATAAATGATCGTGAAGATCAAGCCAAAACCGTAGCCGTAGTGCTCCTCCACCACGTCAGTGATGTCATCGCCCGGCTTATCGGCTGAGAGCACGAACCTGCTCATGGCTCTATGGGCGAAGAAAGTAGTCGGGAAGGCGATGATCAGCATGAAGATCAGCCCGATGATGCCGCCGCTGCCCGCATCGATAGGCAAGAAGAGCACTCCGGCTCCGATGGCGGTGCCGAACAGGCTCAGCATCCATACCGTATCGCCCTTATGCCATTTGGCAGCATATTCCTTGGTCCCCTTTGCCGCTTCAACGCGGGCAGTCGGGTTTTCCGCATTCGTCATACCGGAACCTTTCTTCTTTCTTCTTCAAACCTCTTCGTTACTTGTCGAACACGGTCCTGCGGAACCGCTTGCCGGTAGGGGTGCCCGCCAAACCGCCAATGCCCGTTTCCCGCAATGAGGAGGGCATGCTCTCGCCGATGGACTTCATTGCTCCAATAACCTCATCAGCCGGAATCCTGCTCACGCCGCCCGAGAGCGCAATATCGGCAGCTACAAGAGCGTTGGCAGTACCTATGGCGTTGCGCTTGACACAGGGGATCTCCACCAAACCAGCGACAGGATCACAGACCAGGCCCAGCAGGTTGCTCAATGCGATGGCGAAGGCCTGGGCACATGTGGAGGAATCCCCCCCGGCCCCCTCTACCGCCGCTGCGGCCGCCATGCCGGAAGCGCTGCCCACCTCGGCCTGGCAGCCGCCTGTGGCCCCGGCGATCATGGCCTGGTTGGCTGTGACAAGCCCAAAGGCGCCGGCAGTGAACAGACAACGAATCAGTTTATCATCATCTAATCCCAACCGGTTCTTGAGAACGGTGATCACACCAGGCAACGTGCCCGAAGAACCCGCGGTAGGGGTCGCGCAGATGATCCCCATGGCAGCATTGACCTCGTTTGTCGCCATTGCAGCCACGACGGCTTCCAGCATGGCATCGCCGCTCAGGCTGGTCCGCGTCTTCCTGTAATGCTCCAGCAGGGCTGCCTCGCCACCGGTCAAGCCGGTCTTGGAGAACACGCCCTTGCCTTGGGAGCCCCTGTCCACGGCTGATTTCATCGTTTGCAGATTCTTGGACATCTTCGCCCAAACTTCCTCGCGGGTCTCATGATATCGACGCATCTCCTCGTCAATCGCTATATCCGATATCGACAGGCCGCGATCTTGGGCCATACCCACCAATTCGGCGATCGAGCTGAACATTTCAATGCCTCCTAGTCGATGTAGATCATCCGGGACGAGTGACCGGCGATCTCTTGCTGCATCTGTGCCGACAATGGGTTGTCCAGATCGAAGTCATAGAGCGTCATGCCAGGCCGATCCCCGGACTCGTACCGGGTCTGTTTCGTCACGCCTGCTTCTTGAAGCCGGTCCTGCATCTGCTCCAACCAACCGCCACCGTCATTTTCGGACTGATCGCGTTCCACCAAAAGAATGGGCAGAAGCCCGGAGGGGGTGATAGCGCATCCGTCCAATCTGATGCGACGCACCTCAATGGTCCCGCCCCCGATGGAACAGGCCGCATAAGTCACCCGGCCGCCGTCACCAAGCAGATCAACAACTGCAGTATTGGGGTGGCCTATGGGACTGGGCCCTTCTTCCTCGTGAAAAGCCAGCGTCATACCCTGTTTTTGGGCGATCTCGACAGCTTCGGGAACACGGGTGTCGTCAGGCGCAAAACCGAGCAAACCGCCAACTATGGCGTAGTCAGTGCCGTGCCCCTTGTGGGTTTGCGCGAAGGAATCATAATAGTGGATATCGGCTCGACGCGGCGCCCCTCCTATAAGGATATGGCCGACCCGTCCGATAGCCACCGCTCCAGCCGTATGCGAACTTGAAGGACCTATCATAATGGGGCCGATGATGTCAAATACGCTTTTGTATTTACCCATGCCTACTTCCTCTTCCCGTTCCGCCAGGCGTTGAAGTTTCATGCTTTGCGATTACCGCTGCTGCACCATACTGACGGGTCCGAGCGGACCACATTCATCCTACATTTGCAATTTTCATATCACAAATCAAAAAATTTATCATAAGTCTCGGAAGTGTTACATCAGCGGATGTTGCCCCCCATACGTAGAGGGTTCGTTCACGTCGGACACGCCCAAGGGCTTCGGGTCGGCACCGCGCGCACAATGGAGTCATGCCAATTCCAGCGATCGTCATCCTCGGCATCCTGGCGGTGGCGGCCATTGTCGTCACGGCGGTGGTGCTGGTTTTTCGCGTCCAAAGGCGGCATAGGTTCGCCATGCAGATCCTGGCCCGGGACGACGACCAGCTCAGCTACGCTTTCGTCATCAACCCCTCCAAGCCACAGGCGGCTGCCGCCCACGAGCGCATCCAGCAATACTGCCGCGACAAGGGCATCCGCGAATTCAGCTTCATCGAAACCCGGCTGGATCGGGACGGGAGGGCCTGCGCCCGCCTGGCACTGGACCGCGGGGCCAATGTAGTCGTGGCCGTGGGCGGGGACGGAACCGTACGCACCGTGGCCAGCGCCATGGCATCCAGCGATCATGTCATGGGCATCATCCCCATCGGGACCGGCAACCTCTTCGCTCGGAACATGGGCATTCCCGTAGGCGATCTGGATGCCGCCCTGGCCGTGGCTACCTCGCACGGATCCACCCAGGTCGACGTAGGGCGCATGGCTCTGCTGGACCAGGAGGATCAGGAGCGACGACGGAGCCACGCCTTCCTGATCATCGCCGGCATCGGATTTGATGCCTTGATGATCGACGACACCGACCCCAATCTGAAGAAGACGGTCAGCTGGCTGGCATACTTCATCAGCGGCGCTAAGCATCTGTTCGCACCCAAGTACACGGCCGACATCGCCATCACACGGCCCGACCAGGTCACGCAGACCAATACCTCGGTTACCTTCCGCACCTTCATGGCTGGCAACTGCGGGGAGATTCCCGGATTCTCCCTCATGCCCGCCGCCTCCTATGAGGACGGCATCCTGGACTTCGAGATCATCGACACCTCAGCTGGCCTGATCGGCTGGGCCAACCTCTTTGGAGATGTCATGCATCAGACCATCACCCGCAAAGCCAGCCAGAGCCCCCTATCCACCAACTCCACCATCGTCCAGCTGCAAGGATCCAAGGCCGAGATCCGCCTGGAGAAGCCCGCTTTGGCCCAAGTGGACGGCGACATTCTGGGCGAGACACGCCATATTGCGCTCAGCGTGGAGCACCGGGCCCTGAACGTGCGGGTGCCCCGGTCCGACTGAGACCGGGAGAGCCTGTTGCCCCTCTGTCCGCTTTCTCATGCCGGGGTGGCATGATGGGAGCCATGACAGCACAGAACGCGGGCAGGCCTGCCAGCCCAGAAGATCTGATCAACGTCGACGATCTGATTGGCAGGTACTACGATCTCATCCCCGACCCTTCCATCCCCTCCCAGCGCGTGTCCTTCGGCACCTCCGGGCATCGTGGCTCCGCCCTGACAACCTCCTTCAACGAGGCCCACATCGTGGCCATCAGCCAGGCCATAGCCGAACAGCGAGCCAAGGACGGGACCACCGGACCGCTCTACCTGGGCCGCGACACCCACGCCCTCTCCCTGCCCGCCTGGAAGACGGCCATCGAGGTCCTGACAGCAAACAGGGTACGGGTGCGCATTGACGCCAATGATGACTACACGCCCACACCCACCGTCTCCCAGGCCATCCTGACACACAACCGGGCGGCCGACGGCACCCAACGCTTCTCCGGCAAGGATTTGGCTGACGGCATCGTGGTCACCCCCTCTCATAACCCACCCACTGACGGCGGATTCAAGTATGACCCGCCCACAGGCGGTCCGGCTTCGGCCGAAACCACCAACGCCATAGCGCAACGGGCCAATGAGCTTCTGGGCGACTACAAGCGGGTCAAGCGGATTCCCTTTGAGGATGCCATTAAATCCGACCTCGTGGAGCGCTTCGACTACCGGGAACACTACGTGGCTGACCTGGGCAATGTCATCGACTTTGATCTGCTCAGATCTTCCGGGGTGCGTCTGGGCATCGATCCGCTGGGCGGCGCCTCGGTCAACTACTGGCCGCTGATCAACGAAAAGTACGGCCTGAACATCGGCATCGTCAACCCAGAGGTGGATCCGACCTGGCGGTTCATGACCATTGACCACGATGGGAAAATCCGCATGGATCCCAGCTCACCCTATGCCATGAAGGGTCTGGTTGATCGCCTCAACGCCGGGGCCTGGGACTCCTACGACCTGGTGGGCGGCACCGATCCGGATGCCGATCGGCATGGCATCGTCTGTCCAGGAACCGGCGTTATGAACCCCAACCACTACATCGCCGTCTGCGCGGAATACCTCTTCTCGGGCAACCGACCCGGATGGCCCCAAGGTGCCGGCATCGGCAAGACCCTGGTCTCCTCCTCCCTGATCGACCGCGTGGCTGCCTCCATCGGCGCCAGGCTGATCGAGGTGCCTGTAGGCTTCAAGTGGTTTGTCAACCCCCTCTTCAAGGGCGAGGTGGCCTTCGGCGGCGAGGAGAGCTCCGGGATGAGCTTCCTGCGCCGGGACGGCCGTGTCTGGACAACGGACAAGGACGGGCTGATCCCTGACCTCCTGGCTGCCGAAATCACAGCCAAGACCGGAAAGAATCCGGCTCAGCTCCACCAAGAGCAGGTGGAACGCTTCGGCCAAAGCTGGTACAAGCGAGTGGACACCCCTGCCACGTTGGAGCAGAAGCAGAAGTTCGCTCAGTTGAACGGCGACGATGTGACGGCTTCCACCCTGGCGGGCGAGCCCATCACTGCCAAGCTGACCGAGGCCCCGGGCAATGGGGCCAAAATCGGAGGCATCAAGGTAACCACCGAGAACAACTGGTTCGCCGCCCGCCCCTCCGGCACCGAGAACATCTACAAGGTCTACGCCGAATCCTTCGTTTCCCCTGAGACCCTGGATCAGGTTCTGGACGATGCCGACCAGGTGGTCACCAAGGCTCTAGGCTGAGCTTCAGACAAGACCCCTGCCCTCCTCCGCGACAGTCATCGCTGGGGCGGGGGTTCTCTATTTTCCTGTTTAAACTGAAACTATGACCAATGACAAGAATCTGGTCGTCTCCACCGACGGCAGTGCACTGAGCAATCCCAATGGCCCCATGGGTTGGGCTTGGGCCGATCACCAGGGCGGCGACGCAGATGCAGGCGGCGCCAGCAACGGCACCAATCAGATTGGCGAACTGTGCGCCGTGCTGCAGGCCCTGCGCGCCCACCCAGGCGAGCGCCCGCTGGTCATCGAAACCGACTCCCAATACGCCATCAACTGCTCCACCACCTGGGTGCCCGGGTGGAGGAAGAAAGGGTGGAAGAACTCCCAGGGCAAGCCGGTCAAGAACCGCCCGCTTATTGAAGCCATCGACCAGGCGATCCAGGCACGGGCGGGATCGGTCAGGTTTGTCTGGGTCAAGGGCCACGCCGGCAACACATTCAACGAAAAAGTGGACACCCTGGCCCGCGGCTACGCCACAGCTGCAGGCAAGGGCGACCGGGAAGGCTGTCTTCCTATCGAAGGCTGGCGTTCGCTGCTGGCCTCCCCCTATGCCAAGGGCACGCAGGTACCGCCCGCAGTCAAGGAGGAGCTGGACGCAGGACCCCGAGTTCTGGACGAGCTGGGCCGCAAGAAGGTTCGCCTGGACCAGGAAGAGCAGAAAGATCTAGCCGAAACCGCCGTCGAGTCCCAGGCTGTGGATCCCGAGCAGGCCGAATCTGTAGAAGCAACAGCTGATGCAGACGATGATGCGAAGCCCGAGGCCATCAATGGCATGCCCGACCCCGACTTAACCGATGGTCAGGAAGACGAACTCGGGCCGGCTTTCAAGGGCACCTCGGACGCCGATGCAGTTGACCAGGAGACCAAGGACTCCGGGGCCCGGGGACTGAGAGCCAGCGGTCGCATCCGCATCACGCCGCCTCCTTCCGGCAGCAGCATGTTCACGGGACAGGACCTGCATATCGTCGGCAGCATCGATATAGATGCGGACATTGACCCTGACGGCTTCGTGACCATCCAGGAGGCGCCTTTCCGCCTGCATGCCATCGAAGTGGAGGATTAAGCGGCTTCTGGACCGTCAGGGGCCATCGTCTAAACTGAAGTGAACCTGAACCAACAAGACCCGCAGACATCAGCTGTTAAGCGCATGCGGGCATGAAGGAGCGTGTATGGACAAGACCGAGCAGGACAGACTGAAGAAGGCCGCCGGCATCGAAGCAGCCAAGCTGGTCGAGAACGGCATGACCGCCGGGCTGGGCACCGGATCCACGGTTCGGTTCTTCGTGGATGAACTGGGACGGCGCGTCAAGGAAGAGGGTTTGGAGTTCACCGGCGTGACCACCTCCCGGCGGACCAAGGAACAGGCTGAAGGCTATGGAATCCGCATCGTCGACATCGACCAGGTGGATCACATCGATGTCACCATCGACGGGGCCGACGAGGTCGACAGGGACTTCAACGGCATCAAGGGCGGCGGCGCAGCCCTGCTCTGGGAGAAAATCGTGGCCGTCAACTCTCGAAGGATCGTCTGGATCGTGGACGAGTCCAAGGTGGTCGACACCATCGGCCGCTTCCCCCTGCCCGTGGAGGTCATCCCCTTCGGCGAGCGCCACGTCCTGGATCGCTTTAAGGAACGCGGCTATAACCCTGTCCTGCGGATGGACGGCCAAGGGCAGCCGGTTCTGACAGACGAGCACAACCACATCATTGATCTGCATCTGGAGCGGATTGATCACCCACAGGATCTGGCCCAAGACCTGATCACCACCGTGGGAGTCGTTGAACACGGCCTCTTCCTCAACATGGTCGACACGGTCATCGTGGGCGATCCCAACGGGCCCCGGGTCATGACCAACGCCAACAAGTGAGCATCAGTTATCATCCCGCATCCTGGCTGGAAGTATCCGGCTGGCCACGATGACCGGCGATGATATGCATGAAGCCCCCTGCGTCCATTCGATGCGGGGGGCTTCGTCGGCCCTGAGGGCCAAAGTCATAAAGCTACTTGCGCTGGTGACGAGTCTTGCGCAGCAGTTTGCGGTGCTTCTTCTTGCTCATCCGCTTGCGGCGCTTCTTGATGACAGAACCCATCCGAGCCTCCGATCCTTAGTTACCTGGAAGTGTCCAACTTGCTTATTCTACACCGCTTACGGGACGACTAGAGCGGAAAGGCCTTGTAGAAAGCCTCCAGTGCAGCCCGCTGGCCCTGAGCGCGGAAGACCACCGTATCATTCTGCCAGATGACCAATGCCTTGTGCTCGTCGCTGCCATCCGCCTTCTCCAGGTAGGATCCGGTGACCGTGCCGCCGCTGCGAACATTGCCCGAGGCCAGCTCCTTGCCGGACATGCCCGTGGACTGGCTGTCATAGAGCGCCTTGGCATCTTCGCTCCTGGACCACTGAGCCAGGTGGAGGCTCACATCCCCGCCCGACCTGCCGGTGGAGTAGACCAGGTTGTACTCCTCGATAGGCGTACGGGTGCTCCATTCGCTGTCAGAATCCGCTTTGACGCGGGCGAACTCGCCCACCGTATCAGGCATGGCCTTGAGCAACTCGGAAGCCGAATCAGGAAGGGGCGCCGCCGTGGCCTTGGGGCTGCTGGCTTGCGGGGGTTGAGAGGAAGCGGAAGCCGAGTCCTGGGTGACGGACTCTTGGCTGCGCACCGCCCAGTGAGGCCAGACGAAGGCCGATAGAAGCACTAGGACGACCACCGCTGCAAGGGCGATGACCAGACCGATCCGTCGACGGCGCTGCCTGGCATGCGCGGAGGAGTCAGAGGAAGAGGACACGGATGCAGAAGGATTGTCAGCCATGTCTCCATTCTCTCATGGGCAGGGTGTCGGCACTGCGAAGATGCCGTAAAAGCCCAGCTCATCGTCCCTGAATCCCGATAGCGTGCAGGTATGGCCAAGACGACGACGCAATATGTGTGCACGGAGTGCGGATGGACCGGCGGCAAATGGTTCGGACGCTGCCCGGAATGCGGCCAGTGGGGAACGATCGAGGAATTCCATGAAGCCCGTCTCGTAGGTGCAGGCGGGGGTCTGTCCACCTCCGGCGGCAGCCATACGGCACCTGCGCCCCCTAAGAAAGGCCTGGCCCGGCCCATCACCCGGGTAGGCACGGACCAGGTAAAGCGCATTCCCACAGGATTCGAGGAATTCGACCGGGTCCTGGGCGGAGGCATCGTGCCCGGGTCAGTCATCCTATTGGCCGGCGAGCCGGGCATAGGCAAGTCCACCCTCCTGCTGGAGACCGCCGGCCGCGTGGCCGACCGGGGAGGCGGAAAAGGCAAGGTGCTCTATCTGTCAGGCGAGGAGTCCCAGGCCCAGGTGCGGATGCGGGCCAGTCGGGTGGGAGCGCTCAAGGACCCACTATTGCTGGCTTCGACGACCGACCTTGCCACGGTGCTTGGGCTGATCGAGCGCGAGAAGCCGACACTGGCCATTGTGGACTCCGCCCAGACCATAGTCTCCAGCCAGGTTGACGGCATCTCCGGGGGCTCCACCCAGGTACGCGAGGTGGCCATCAGCCTGATCGACATGGCCAAATCGCACGACATCCCCATCCTCCTGGTTGGCCACGTGACCAAGGACGGCTCCATCGCCGGGCCGCGGACCCTGGAGCATCTGGTCGATGTGGTCTGCCAGTTCGAGGGCGATTCCCAGACCGCGTTACGCCTGTTGAGAGCCGTCAAGAACCGTTTCGGCCCCACCGACGAGGTTGGCTGCTTCGACATGGGCGAGCAGGGCATTGAGGAGGTCAGCGATCCCACTGGGCTCTTCCTGTCCACGACCGGGCAAGAGGTTGAGGGCACCTGTGTGACCTTCACCTTGGACGGCCACCGCAGCCTGCCCATCGAGATCCAGGCCTTGGTTACTTCGTCTGTCCTGCCCACGCCCAGGCGCAACACCAACGGGATCGATGCCAACCGTCTGGCCATGCTAGCTGCGGTGCTCTACCGCCACGGTCGCGTCAACCTGCTGACACGGGACCTGTATGTGTCCACCATCGCCGGCGGGCTGGCCAAGGAACCCGGATGTGATCTGGCCATCGTGGCCGCCCTGGCCAGTGCAGCCAAGTCCCGACCCATCCAGCGCACGACCTGTGCCATGGGCGAGATATCGCTGACCGGACAGGTCAGACCAGTGCCTCAACTCAATCACCGGCTGCAGGAGGCCACTCGACTGGGATTCACCCGGGCACTGGTCCCGCCCGACCGGCATTCAGGAGCCCGAAAGCCCATCCAGGGACTGGAAGTGGTCGAGGTCAACTATCTGGCCGAGGCACTGGACGCCCTGGGGCTGGTCTGAGCCCGGTGGCCGCAGGGCCCTATCGCACCCTATGGCGCTCACCTGCAGACTCGTTAACCTGCCAGACTAGGATGGAGTCGCTGGAAGACCGACACCCATCGTCACGAGGAGCAGATCAGCATGACCATCTTCACCAGGAAAACCTTACGCAGGCTGACGGCGGCCGTACTCACGACAGTCACGCTCATGGTCGGCGCGGCCTGCGGCTCCTCGTCGAGCAGCAGTGGGCAGTCAGCGGCCAAGCAGGACATCACCCAGCAGACCATCAAACCTGGCACCCTGACCATTGCCACTGGAGACCCGGCCTACGCCCCCTACGTGCAGGACAACAAGCCCGAATCCGGCAAGGGCTACGAGGCAGCCGTTGCCTATGCAGTAGCGGAGAAAATGGGATTCGACAAGGCGCACGTCACCTGGATCAGGACCACCTTCGATGCCGCCATCGCCCCGGGAAGCAAGGACTACGACCTGAACATCCAGCAGTTCTCCATCACACCGGAACGTCGACAGGCTGTGGACTTCACTCCCAGCTACTACAACTCCACCCAGTCGCTGGTCGCCAGAAAAAACTCCCCATACGCTTCTGCCACCTCCCTTGCCCAGATCAAGGACGCCAAGATAGGGGCCATGGTCGGCTCCACCTCCTACGAGATGGCCCACAAGCTGGTCAAGCCTGACATCGACACCTTCAATGACGATGTGGCCTCGTCCCAGGCCTTGGACACCAACCAGATCGACGCGCTTGTCGTGGACACCCCCTCAGCTGTGACCATGGTCGATTCCGGGCAGGTCAAGAACGCCAAGATCCTCGGGCAGATCAAGGGTTCGCAGGACCCGGAGGGCATGGGCATAGTCCTGCCCAAAGGCTCCACACTGACCCCGGTTGCTTCCAAGGCTGTCACCACCCTGAAGAAGGATGGAACCTTGGACAAGCTGCAGAACCAGTGGCTGCATGTCTACACCTCCCTGCCTACCCTGGGCTGAGAGAAGAAAGGAAACCTAGTCGTTCATGGCCACCTCGGCACAAGACGCGGTCAGCGATATTCAACGGGAACGGGAACGCTACGGTCGTCGGCAGAATCTGCGCTCAGTGGCGGTCAGCATCGCCAGCACGCTTGTACTGGCCCTGCTGATTGCTCTGGGGCTGCACGCCTCACCTGGCTGGCCCCGGGTCAAGCAGTCGTTTTTCTCCGGCGCTTACTTCGCCCAAGCCTTCCCCAAGGTCCTTCGGGGACTCTGGCTCAATCTGGAGGTCCTCTTCTTCGCGGTCATCGGCGTGGCCTTGCTGGGCACCCTGCTGGCCATGATCCGCACCAGCCGGAACCCGCTGCTCTTCCCCCTACGGGTGCTGGCCCAGGTCTACACCACGATCATGAGGGGGATCCCCATGATCGTGGTCCTCTACCTGATCGGCTTCGGCATCCCTGGTCTGGCCATCTTCAACCGGATCCCGGCAGCCCTGCTGGGCACCGTGGCGATCATCCTCTCCTATTCGGCCTACATCGCCGAGGTCCTGAGGGCCGGCTTCCAGGACGTCGGCCCCTCCCAGAGGGCCTCGGCGCGTTCACTGGGCTTGACCTCGGGACAGACCATGCGTCTGGTAGTCATCCCCCAGGCCCTGCGCAAGGTGGCTCCGGCACTAATGAACGACTTCATCTCCATGCAGAAGGACGTGGGGCTGATTTCAGTTCTAGGAGCGGTCGACGCGGTCAGGGCGGCCCAGATCATCGTGGCCACCTCCTACAACTTCACCCCCTACGTGGTGGCCTCGGTGCTCTTCATCGCCACCTCGGTCCCCTTCATTCTTCTCAACGACTGGTATTCCAACCGGCTGCGCAAGCGCGAACAGAGCGGAGGCATGGTATGAGCGAACAGGCAGGCGCCGATCAGGATCAGCCAGTGCTCCGTTTGGAGGATGTACGTAAGACCTACCCTGGGGGCAACAAGGTTCTGCGCGGCATCTCCATGACCATCATGCCTCATGAGACCGTGGCCCTGCTGGGCCCATCGGGGTCAGGCAAGTCCACTCTGATGAAGTGCATCAACCTGCTGGAGACCGTCAACGACGGCAGGATCTGGCTGGGCGGCACCGACATCACCGATCCCAGGATCGACCAAGATGCCTGCCGTGCCAGAATCGGCGTGGTCTTCCAACAATTCAACCTCTTCCCCCACATGAACGTCCTGAAAAATGTGACTCTGGGAGCCGTCAAGGTCCACGGCATGCCCAAGGACCAGGCCAGGGAGCGGGCCCTAGAACTGCTGGACCGGATCGGCATGAGGAAGAAGGCCGGAGCATACCCCGACCAGCTCTCCGGCGGCCAGCAGCAGCGGGTGGCCATCGTCCGGGCCCTGATGACCGACCCGGAACTACTCCTGCTGGATGAGATCACCTCAGCCTTGGACCCCATGCTGGTGGGCGAGGTCCTGGCCATGGTCTCGGAGCTGACTGCCGGTGGCACCACCATACTCATGGCCACCCACGAAATGAGTTTCGCCCATCACGCAGCCAACCGAGTGGTTCTGCTGCTGGACGGTGTCATCGCTGAGAACGGAACGCCGCAAGAGGTGATGGACGAGTCGGAGAATCCGCGCACCAGGGAGTTCTTCAGCCACTTCCGAGGGCTGTGAGTTCCCGAGTACCTTCAGCTTTCAATTGGCGGAAAACACCTTTCCTGAAGCCTTGGTCAGCTCCAGGGTGCGATCGGCGTCCAAGACCAGCTGTCGTTTGAGCGGCTCCTCGCCCGCATACCGTCTCTGACCGCGCAGACGGCTGAGGAACTCCACTCGTACCCGGTGACCGTACAGGTCCACCCAATCCGGCCGGACGGCATTGGCCTCCAGGATTCTCGGCATCTGCTCGCCTGGGGCCAGGAAGGTCTCCTTGGTGCCGATGGAGATGGCGGCGGGCATCCGCCAAGGCGAGCCCTGAGCCAGCCGACCCTCCCGGCACTCCGAGGTCGCCATGGGATCCGTAGGCAGACCCAGGTCGACCAACCAGCCTGCATAGACTCCATCTGCGGGCATCATCCCCTGGCTGTCGGGAGCAAGGTTGGCAGTCGGGAAGCCCAAGCGGCGACCACGCTGCTCCCCATGGACCACCGTGCCTTGGACCATGTGCGGCCGGCCCAGAATATCCAGGGCCGCATCCACATCGCCGTCAAGGATCAACTGCCGAAGGTGGGAGCTGCTCCAGGCTCTTGCCCGATGTCGCTCCAGGCTGTCAGCGTTAGGCAGGGTGCAATCGCCTGGACCCTGGTCGTCCACGACTTCCAAATCGAACAGTCCTGTGTCCGCCAGGTCGCCAATGGCCTTGATATCGCCGATTCGCCCTGCGCCCATCTGCGCATCGCGGCCCAGGACCAACGTGCGCATGGCCAGCTGTTCGGTAAGCTGCTTGAGGAAGAACCGATAGGATTTGGCAGCGAAGGCCAGCGTGTACCGCACCACCACAGCCTGTTCCAGCCCCAGCTGGGCCATCAGCCGCAAGCGCTCATCTAGCGGCATGATCTGGTCAGGGTCATGGTGAACCAGGCTTAAAGATGGTTCAGTCATGTCATGGCTGTCAGCATAGCTGTGGACCAGTTTGGGACTGGGGTCGAAGACCAGAGCCATAGGCCAATCCTGGCCCTTGGCAGCGAACTCTACCACCCGGCGCAGGAGGGCCTGATGACCCCGATGCATGCCATCGAAGACACCGATAGTGACCACGCTGGGCCGGGTCCCCAAGGTTCCCGGCCACCTGACGATTCCCGACTCATCCGGGCTGACCTGGCTGACCTTCATCCGCTTCCCATCACTTAGTCATGGCGGCCCCCGAACCCGGGCACCGATAATTCCTTAAGCACTGTATTCCCGCCGTCGCACCCTGACAAGACCCTTGGGCTAAATCCGAGCCTGCACACTCAGGCCTCGGGGTGGAAGACCGCATCCGGCTTGGCCCCGCCTCGTGAACTGGGCGCTAGGATGGCAGCCAAGCGTTGCCTGCCCTCAGGTCCGGCCAGGGCGGCCGTGGGCCCGGCGACAGGCAGATCCAAAAATCCTCCGTTAGCCACCCTGGCTGCCTGATTGGCATCCAGGTTCAGGACAGGCATGCTCATGCGTGCCGCCTGCGCCAGACTTAGAGAGCCATCCAACATCCCCTGCCGGTCGCGGTCCGGAACCATACGACTGTGAACAACCGTCTGACCTTGTCGGTTCCGGTAGGTGTGAGGGACCACCTGACCGCCCAAAACCCTGGACGCCAGGTCGGGATCCTCCAAGTCGAACGGGCCCACACGAACCCTTCTTAGGGCGATCAGGTAGCCGCCCAGATCCAGCCGCTCGCCCAGGTCACGAGCCAGGGCCCTGATGTAGGTGCCACTGGAGCAGGTCACCTCCACATCCGCATCGACCACCCTGGCGCCCTGGTCGGGCAGATCTACACGGCGAAAACCAAGCAGACGGAAGGATACGATCCGAATGCGGCGGGGCTCCAGCCTGACCTCCTGGCCTGCGCGAGCCAGGTCATAGGCCCGTCTGCCCTTGACCTTGATGGCGGAGAAGGCATCAGGCACCTGGTCGATCCAGCCGGTGAAGCAATGGTCAATCAAATCCTGCAGACCCTGGGCTGTCAGTTCGTCCACCTTCTGCGCAGCTCCAGGACGCGCCGGCAGCAAATCCCCGTCCGCATCGTCCGTGGTGGTGCCCAGTCCCAGGCGCATGGTGGCACGGTAGGTTTTGTCATGGCCGACGATGACCGTCAGCAGCCGCGTAGCCTGGCCGAACCCTACGACCAGGAGGCCAGTAGCCATAGGATCCAAGGTCCCGGCATGGCCCACGCGACGCATGCCAAGGCCAGAGCGGACGGCTGCCACCACATCATGGCTGGTTACACCGCTCGGCTTGTCAACAAGGATGATGCCCGAGGTCGGTTCATCATGGCCAGAATCCATCACGTCCGACGACTCAGCGGTCGGCTTCATCCGCATCCCCTGCCGCAGGTTCGTCAGGGACGGAGCCTGACTCATCGGTCTTTTCTTCATCGTCATGCCTATATGGATCGGGGTCGCCAGCATAGCTGGCATTGACTCGCGCCTTGGCCATGGCCTCGTCCCGATGACGGGCCGCGGTCAGCACATCCTCAATCTCGGTAGCCTCGGCAGGCACCTCATCGTAGATGAAGCGCAAGGTAGGCGTCAGCCGCAGACCGGCCCGAGCACCGACAAGGGTGCGCAGCCTGCCGGAGGCCTGCCTCAGAGCCTGCTGTGCACGCTTGCGTTCCCCGGCCTCGTGTCCGGACCGGCCCAGCTGAGTCCAGTAGATCTTGGCTATCTGCAGATCGTTGGTGACCCGAACCTCAGTGACGGTGACCCCTGCCAGGCGCTTGTCGTGCATCTGGGACTCCAGCGCAGAGGCCACAACCCGTTGTATCAGGGCTGCTATGCGTACAGCGCGGGGATTTCCAGCCATCATGATTCCTTTCTCGAACCGTCCATGACCAATCTTTGCATTCATGGACATCCGCCCCGGCCGGGAAGTACCCGGACCGGGGCGGATCGCCATGGACCCTCCGACATGTGGTCGGATGGTCGACAGGTCCTACTTACGTTCCACTTCCTGCATCTCGTAGGTCTCGATGATGTCGCCCACCTCGATGTCGTTGAAGGAGCCCAGGTTGATACCAGCCTCGTAGCCTTCGGACACCTCGTTGACGTCGTCCTTGAACCGACGCAGGGAGGAGATCTCCAGGTCGTTGATGGTGACCACCCCGTTGCGGGCAATGCGAGCCTTGGTGCCCCGCTTGACGGTGCCGTCCTGGACCATGACGCCCGCGATGTTGCCGAACTTGGAGGAGCGGAAGATCTCGCGGATCTCGGAGTGGGAGGTGGTGACCTCCTCGTACTCCGGCTTGAGCATGCCCTTGAGCGCAGCCTCGATGTCTTCGATGGCATTGTAGATGACCGAGTAGTACTTGATCTCCACACCCTCGCGGTCGGCCAGGTCCTGGACCTGCCTGTTGGGCCGGACGTTGAAGCCGATGATGACGGCCTTGTCGACCGTAGCCAGGTTGACATCGTTCTGGGTGATAGCGCCCACGCCCCGGTGGATGACCTGGATCCCGACCTCGTCGGAGACCTCGATCTTCATCAGGGAGTCTTCCAGGGCCTCGACCGAGCCGGAGGAGTCGCCCTTGATGACAATGTTGAGCATATCCACCTCGGACTTGGCGAACTGCTCCTTCAGGCTCTCCAGAGAGACCACCTTGCGGCGCTTGGCAAGCTGGGCGGCACGGGCCGAAGCCTCACGCTTCTCGGCAATCTGACGAGCAGTGCGGTCGTCGGGAGCGACCAGGAAGAGGTCGCCGGCGGTAGGCACCGAGGTAAGACCCAGCACCTGGACGGGCGTGGAAGGACCGGCAGCATCCATCTGCCGGCCGTTCTCGTCCAGCATGGCGCGCACACGGCCATAGGCCGATCCAGCCACAATGGCATCGCCCACATGCAAGGTCCCCTGCTGGACCAGCACAGTGGCCACAGCTCCACGTCCCTTGTCCAGACGGGCCTCGACCGTGGCGCCGCGAGCGTCCATGTCAGGGTTGGCCCGAAGGTCAAGGTCTGCATCGGCAGTCAGCAGGACGGCCTCCAGGAGCTTGTCCACATTGGTGCCCAGCTTGGCAGAGATGTCGACGAACATGGTGTCGCCACCGTACTCTTCGGATACCAGCCCGAACTCAGTCAGCTGGCCACGCACCTTCTGGGGGTTGGCTCCCTCGACATCAATCTTGTTGACAGCCACCACGATGGGTACATGGGCGGCCTGTGCATGGTTGATGGCCTCCACGGTCTGCGGCATAACGCCGTCGTCCGCAGCCACCACCAGGATAGCCACATCGGTCAGCTCAGCACCACGGGCACGCATGGCCGTAAAGGCCTCGTGGCCAGGGGTGTCCAGGAAGGTGATCTTGCGATCCTCCCCGTCCAGGGTGACTGTGGCCTGGTAGGCCCCGATGCGCTGGGTGATGCCCCCAGCCTCCTTGGTGGTCGTGTTGGTCTTGCGAATGGTGTCCAGCAGCCGGGTCTTGCCGTGGTCGACATGGCCCATGACCGTGACCACCGGGGGCCTGGGCTGCAGGTTCTTGTCATCCTGGTCCTCACGTTCTTCGTCCAGGTTGATGTCGAACTGCTGAAGGAGCTCCTTGTCCTCCTCCTCGGCGGAGACGATGCGGATCTTCCACCCGATCTCGTCGCCCAGAATCTGGAATGTGGCCTCATCCAGGGACTGGGTGGCCGTAGCCATCTCGCCCAGGTGGAAGAGCACCGTGACCAAGGCAGCAGGGTTGACATTGATCTTGTCGGCCAGGTCAGCCAAGGTCGCGCCCTGACGAAGTTTGACGGTACGTCCATTGCCCGCGGGGATGCGCACACCGCCGATGACGGGTGCCTTCATCTCCTGGAATTCATGCCTCTTGGCCATCCGATTCTTGCGGGCCTTGGAGGACTTGCCTCCCTGGCGACCGAATGCTCCAGCAGCGCCGCCGCGACCGCGACCACCACGGCCTGAACCGCCGCGGAAGCCGCCTGAGGGCGCCGACGAAGCGCCGCCGAAACGACCGCCGCCGCCCTGATGTGTCTGCTGACCTGGACGGCTATGGCCCCACTGCCCTGGACGGGCACCCTGTCCGGATCGGCCACCACGACCGTTGCGGAATCCACCCCGGCCCCTGCGGGAGTCGTTGACGGTTGGCCTGGCCATAGGATGCGGCCTGGGAATGTCCGAAGGCATAGGGGCCTTCATCCCCTGTTTGCGGCTGAAAGGATTGTTGCCTGGACGAGGCGTGGATGCCCCCGGCCTTGCGCCATGCCGCATCGCCGCAGCGTTGGAACCGCCGGAACGACCGTTGCTGCGCGAGCCCTGGGGGCCGGGCCTGCCCATGGCTGAAGGCTTGGGCCCACGGGACTGGTTGCGTCGCTCATGCTCGTTGCGGCTGCCCTGGGAGGCACCGGGCTTGGGGAAGCGGCCACCAGGACGCTGCTGACCCCGTGGCGCCTCGCCGTCGTCCGAGGGCCGGTGGTTCTGTCCGGGCTTGGGCCCAGGTGTGGACTGCTGGGTGCCGCCGGACTGCGAACGGCCATGCAGACCCTGGCCGCCTCCATGATTAGGGCTGCCGGGGCGGGCATTTCGTGCAGCGGCCTGACCAGCGTCGCCCTGTCCCTTCTGAGGGAAAGCGTTCTTGAGTCGACGAACCACAGGGGCCTCGACAGTAGAGGATGCGGACTTGACGAACTCGCCCATGTCCTTCAATTTCGCCAGAACAGTCTTGCTGTCTACGCCAAATTCCTTGGCCAGCTCATACACGCGTGCTTTGGGCACTTACTTTCTCCTTACCGGACCGCGCGTATGACCGGCGCGATCACTCTTTGATGACGGCGAACATATCCTGTCTCATCGTGCGACCATGATCGTGTTACCTCGTCTCTGTGCCGGGGCCGACGGCATGAACCACCGGACTCGGAATACTGGGTCCAGCATACTCGCGTCGTCGGATGTTTGCTCTCAGGCGTCTTCTCCAGCAGCCGAAGCCGTTTGCGCCTGCAGCTCACGCAATTTTTGCTGGTGGGCCTCCTCGGACTCGATGCCAATCTTCCAGCCGGTCAGCTTGGCGGCCAGACGGGCATTCTGGCCCTCTTTGCCAATGGCCAGGGAGAGCTGGGCGTCCTTGATGAAGGCAATGGCCGTGCGGTTGGACTCGCTGACGATCTGCACCTGGCGGACCACAGCCGGAGACAAGGCCGCAGCCACAAACTCGGCAGGATCCTTGGACCAGTCCACAATGTCGATCTTCTCAGGTCCAAGATTCTCCATGACGGCACGGACGCGAGCGCCCGCCGGGCCGATCAGCGCGCCCTTGGGATTGACCCCCTTGGTGTTGGCACGGACCGCGATCTTGGTTCTGGCCCCGGCTTCACGAGCAATGGCCATGATGGAGACCGCACCGGAGACCAGCTCAGGCACCTCCCGCTCAAAGAGGCGGCGAACCAGCTCCGGGTGGGAACGCGACACGATGATTTCCGGCCCCTTGAGCCCACGGGAGACATTGACCACGTAGACGCGAATCCGCTGGCCGTGCCGGTAATGCTCTCCAGGCACCTGCTCGCGGCGGGGCAGAATGGCCTCGACATTATCTACAGCCACATGCACATTGCCAAGATCGCTGGCATCCTGCTGCACGACTCCGGTGATCAGATGGCCCTTCTGACCCGAGAAAGCCCCGAAGACCCGCTCGTCATCGGCCTGGCGGAAGAGCTGGCGGATGACCTGGCGGGCCGTCGAGGCCGCCAGTCGATCGAAGTCCTTCGGTGTGTCGTCGTATTCCTCGCCCAGATCATATCCCGGTTCAGGCTCTTCTGGGGTGGACTCTCGAGCGATCTCGTCCTGTGCCCAGATGGTAAAAGTACCCGCACGTTCGTCCAGCTCCACCCGTGCATGTTTGGCTGCGTGAGGCGACTTCTGGTAGGCCAGAAGAAGAGCCTCGCTCAGTGCTTGATCCAAGGTCTCGGCATCAATCCCTTGTTCGTGTGCCAGCTGATGAATTTCAGCCAGGTCCAGTTCCATGTCAAGACCTCCTATGAAGTTATTCAGGCCGCGCTTCTTTTAGTCTGCAATGCCTACTATTCTAGCCTTTCATGCAGACACAGCCGGTTCCTGAATACCAAGGGTGGGCGAGTCGTAGGCCAGCGATCCTGGCACGACGGATGATAGCCGGTATCGGTGTACTGCTGCTGGCCGTCACCATCGCAGGATGCGCACCCTCAGCGGTTCATGTCAGCCAGCACGACCCCGACAATCTCCGCCCCACAGCCTGCGAGCAGGCGTGGACGCAAGCCCGGCAGTCGGAACGGCTTCAAAAAGATCAGGCAGACAGCCGAGCCCAGGCCTGGGTTCAGACGGCCCGCGATTGTCCCGCGCGCCTGGACGAAGCCACGGTACACGCAGCCCAGGCTTTGACGGCCTCCCAGGACGGCGAACAGGCCGACCGCCAAAAGAATACGCTCAGACTGGTCCAAGCTGTGCAGCGGCTGGATCCGCTGGCCAAGGCGCTGCCCGCCGAATTGGCCGATCAGGCCATCACCGGCGAAGACCGTTCCGGCTTCGAGCTCTCGGTCCTCGCGGCCCGCAAGACGGATGCCGCATGGATGCTAACCCTAGCCGATGCACACACCGCTGCGGCGCAAATTCTGGTCGGTAATGCCAAGCACGATCCCCGGCAGGGCGTCTATCCCACCACCGATCTGCTGGCCCACCCCGATGAATGCACCGACCCCGTCAACGGAATACAGGCCCCCACCCCTGCCCTGATCGAGATGGATACAGCCCGGACTCTTCTGACCGTAGGGAGAAAACTGAACGGCTCCTCAGGCACGATACGGACTAATGCCAGCCAGAACGCGACAAGCCGCCAGGAGGCCACATCGGCCCTGGTTGACGTAATCGTAGCCCACCTGTCAATGGCCATGGACCTCGGCTACCCAGCCACATCGTCAGCCCTGCTGCAGACACCAAGGCGCTGACTTCCAAGACGGATCAGCCGCCCGCAGGCCGCTCTGACCGCACCCTCAGGTTTCCTCGTCCGCATATACGAACAAGCCCTGCCAATGCGTGCTCAAGACCTGATCAAACATGAAGATCAATCACCAAGCACAATAGATTAACCATCACTCACCGTAGATTTCACGAAACTTTGCGGGTGGCGTTAAAGGTTCAGACAGTGATACTATAGAACGTGTTCCACAGGAGCATTCCATAGGAACGCGGGGGGTATGAACCCGTGCAATGCAGGAGGCGACCCGGTGCTGGCCATCGCATCGCCTTCTGCATTGGGCGGTCTTTTTCATTTGCTCAGCTCGAAGCTCAGAGCCGTGTCAGGCTGCCTGTGGTATTACGCGAACATCCGGCCCGGCCGGCAAACCGACAGCCTTCTATACGGATGCAGCCCTACTTGTTCAATCTGCTGACAGAACCAGACGCCCGTTCCGGGAAGCCTTGCCCTCGCCCATCCCTAGGCAACCGGTGAATTCTCGCCCGTCTGAGGAAGTGATGGTTACTGCGTTTCCTGAGCGTTCCGCCTGGAAGACAAGGCTGCTTCCTTCTTTCTCGGTTACCGTGGCACTGGCTCTTCCGTCGTGAGCCAGGAAGACTGAGACCGTAGAATCGGTTCCATAGGCATATTCTGTTGAGTCCTGTCCCGGGCGAGTGACCAAAACAGTGCCATCACGCACCCAGAGCGGAACCGTGTCGAAGCCATGGTTTTCATGCATCCACTGGCCAGACTGTCGGCAGTCCACCTGCCGGCCAGTGAACCAATCCGTCCATACCCCCTTGGGCAGGTAGTATTCCACGTCACCCGTGTAGGAAAAGACCGGCGCCACCAAAAGCGAGGGCCCGAGCATATACTGGCGGTCGCAATCCAGTGCCGTCCTGTCGTCAGGGAACTCCATGAACATGGAACGCATGACCGGGACCCCGCGCTCGTGTGCGCCAAGTCCGACCTGGTAGAGGTAGGGCATCATGGATATCTTCAACCTGGTGAACTTTCGCAGCACGCTCACTGCGGTCTGCTCCGGAGGATTGACCACTCCCCTGCGCTGATCCTCCTCATCGAAGAGCCAGGGGACCCGGTAGACAGTGGAGCCATGCAGCCTGGAGTGAGAGGAGAGCAGACCGAACGCTATCCAGCGTTTGTAAACGGCAGGGTCGGGTCTTGCTCCCTCGAAACCGCCGATATCGTGGCTCCAGAAACCAAAACCGGAACTTACCAACGACAGGCCAGCCCGCAGGGTCTGCGCCATGCCGTTGAAGGTGGATTCGCAGTCACCGCCCCAGTGGACAGGTTGCTGCTGGCCTCCCACCGTGGCCGACCGGGCATACAGGCAAGCCTGCCCTTTTCCGTAGACCTCTTCGATGGCCTTGAAGACGGTCTGATTGTACAGTTGCGTATACCAGTTATGCATGCTCGCGGGATCCGAACCGTCGAACCAGACCACATCGGCAGGGATACGCTCGCCGAAATCGGTCTTGATGGCATCTACGCCCTGCTTGAGAAGATGCTTGACGTTCTCCTTGAACCACTTGCATGCGTCTGGGTTGGTGAAATCCACCAACCCCATGCCAGCCTGCCAAAGATCGGTCTGCCATATGTCTCCATTGGGCTTGCGAACCAAGTAGCCCTTGTCTGCAGCCTGGTCAAAGAGGACACTTTCCTGCCCGATATATGGATTGATCCAGGCGCAAACGTGCAGCCCCTTCTTCCGGTGGAGGCGCCCCAGGGTCCCCTCTATGTCAGGGAAGAAGCGTCGATCCCATTGGAAGTCTGTCCAGTGGAATTCCCTCATCCAATAGCAGTCGTAGTGAAAGACGCTCAGGGGAATATGCCGTTGAGCCATGCCATGAATCATGGATGTCACGGTCTCCTCGTCATATTTCGTGGTGAAGGATGTGGTCAGCCAGAGCCCATATGACCAGGCGGGGACCTTGGCCGGACGACCCACCAAGGCCGTGTATCGCTCCAGGATTCGTTCAGGGTTCGGACCGGCGATCAGATAGAAGTCCAGAACTTCGCCAGGCACACTGAACTGCACGGTCTCCGTGTTTTCTGTGGCCACTTCGAAGGAGACATGCCCGCGGTTGTTGACCAGTACACCGTAGCCCTTGCTGGTCATATAGAAGGGAATGTCCTTATACCCTTGCTCGCTGGCTGTGCCGCCATCTTCGTTCCAGATGTCTATGCTCTGCCCGTTCTTTAGATAAGGGCCGAATCTTTCGCCGAAGCCGTAGACCCTCTCCCCGACTGTCAGCCCAAGTTGCATGGCAGTGAAGACCGGAGACTCATCATAGGCCCTGGCCGTGGGCGCGACGCCGAACTCACCCACCGGTTGTGTACTAACGGCGGCATCGGGAGCCAGAGCGAACCTTGCCAAAGACTTGCCCCTGGCATGGGTGAGTTCCTTGCCCTCGCAGGCAAAGGCCATGTCGAAAACAGGACCCTTGGTCATGGTCAGGCTCAGGTTGCCCGAGGTCAGAGTCACCGAAGCCCCATCCTCTCCGACCTCGCCGTCGCCAGCCCCTTGAGCGGTAGCCTTGACGAATCCGGAATCAGGATCCTGCTCGTGCACAGGGAAGCCCGGACAGGTCCCGGTCCCCTTCCAATGGGTTGCCTGCACCCGGATAATCCCTTCAGCCGGCGAGGTGGCATGGATCCGGAAGGTCGGCAGGTTCAGAGTGTCGGCCCTGCCGGTCACGACCCTGGTCGTAGCCAGGACATCGATGCTCCTCCCATCAGGTCCTACCGACAGTTCATAGGGAGAACGTGCGTAGAGAGCCTTGACACCGGGCCGGGTCAGCCAATATCCATTGGTGAACTTCATGTTATTTCACAGCTCCTGTAGTAATGCCCTTGGAAAGGGTTCTTTGGAAGATCAGATAGAAGATCAGCGTAGGTACGATGCTGATCAGCGAGGCCGCAGCCGTGGTGGTCACATCCATCAGCCTGTCTCCGGTCAGCGACGCGATGGCAATGGGCACCGTCTGCTTGGAATTATCAATCAGGAAGGCCATGGGAATCATGTACTCATTCCAGGTCCAGATGAAGAAGAAGACCAGCATGACACTCAGCGTGGGCTTGGAGATGGGGAAGACAATGTCTTTGAGAATCCTCCACCGGCTGGCCCCGTCGATTGTGGCAGCTTCCAAGATGGCCTTGGGGAAGGTTCCGTAGACGCTGGACAGAAGATAGGTGCCGAACGCGCTCTGGATAACCGTGAATATGATGACGATCGACCATTGTGAGTTGTATAGGCCCATGGCCTTGAACATGATATAGAGCGGATAGAGCAGAGCTTCCTGCGGCATCATGTTAGCCAGCATAATCAGCAGGACGATCCAGCGCCTGCCCTTGACGCGGCCGATGCCCAGAGCGAAGGAGTTGAGCACCGACAGCCCGACAGCCAGGAATGACACCAGTGCACAAATCCATACGCTGTTCCAGACTTTCTGCGGGAATCGAACTCTGGTCCAGAATTTCACCAGTCCAACAGCGCTGAATTCGTGCGGCCAGGAAAGAGGACCTGAGGCGTTGTAGTCCGCCGTGGTTTTGAAGGCGTTCAGCAGAAGAACAAAAAACGGAAAGAGCATGATCAGTCCGCCGACGATCAGCAAGGCCAGAATCATCCAATCTCCTGTCGTCCGATTCTTCCGTGCCTTGGGAATCTTGCTTACAGCTGTCATGATGTTACTCCTCGTCCTCTTGCTCGACCCGCTGCTGGACGTTGGTGAAAACGACAGAGATCACGATGATCACGATGGTCAGAGCCGTGGATATGGCGGCGCCATAGCCGACCTGTTGAGATTGGAAGAACTGCGTGTACGAATAGTATGAGGGCACGATAGTGCTGTCGCCCGGCCCTCCCTTGGTCAGCATGTACACCGGAGCGAAAACCTTCAAGGCTGCGATGGTGCAGGTCAGGGCTACAACGAAGATTTCCGGCTTGATTGCCGGCAGGGTAATGACTTTGAACCTCTGCCACCAATTGGCCCCGTCCAGACTCGCCGCTTCATAGAGCTCAGGATCGACACGCTGCAGACCGGACATGAATATGACCAGGGGATAACCCAGCTGGATCCAAATCATGATGATCATCAGGAATATCAAGGCGGTATCGGGCGATCCCAGCCAGTTATGCTGAAAACGTCCCAGCCCCAGCCCTTTGAGTATGGCATTGAGAGCGCCGTTTTCGGGTCGGAAGATCCAACCCATGACCAGAGCCGCCACCGAGATAGGCAGGAGCTGAGGGAAGTAGTAAACAGCGCGCATGGTTGAAGCGGTCTTGGCTCCGAACCGTTTTTGAACCACATCGAAGACCAGCGAGGCCAGAATCAGGCCGATCAGAATGGGGATGACGACCATGGCCACGATCATCCAGATGGAGTTGCGGAAAGAAGCCCAGAATGTAGCATCCCTGATCAGCCGCGACCAGTTGTCAATCCCGATCCACCGCGGAGGCCGTATCCCACGGTAGTTGGTAAAGCTTAAATAAATGTTCCAGATTGCCGGCACGATGATGATCCATAAAAGAACCAACAACCCCGGTATCAGATACCACCAGAATCGATTTGAGGGATTGCCCGGTATCCTGGACATCCCGCGTTCCTCATCGGTCTTGGCAGCGACCGGTGCAGGATTTGCACTTCGAGATCCCATTGTTCGTTTCTCCTCAGCCTGAAAATGTGTCTATCAGGGCCCGCTGCAGATGGCAGCGGGGTGGAAGCCGGCGAGGCCGTATCAAGAGCGCACCCGCCGGCCTATGGTTTGACTACTTTTTCAGCCCCGATGTCTCGACGCCTTTGTCATACTTGCCCTGAAGCTCCGTCAGCACGGCCTTGGTGTCCTTGGTCCCGTTGACCAACTCCTGTAGACCCGCGTTGAGCTCGTCATAGAAGGTTGAGGTAGGCCAGTCCGGATAGTAACCCAGACGATCATCCTTGATGACCTGGTTGAAACCGGCGATCAGCTCCTTGCTCTTGGGATCGCTTATCTGTGCAGGATCTGCTGCAATGGGCAATCCGCCGGAGTTGCCCATCAGGTTCTGATTCTCTTTGCTCAGCGTTATGTCGATAAACTTCGCTGCAGCGTCCTTTTTCTTGGAACGCTCGGGAATCACCCAGATGTTGCCCGATCCGCCGGGGATCTTCTTGGTTTCAGGGAAGAGGCCGATCTCCCAATTGACATTGGGAATATCGCTTTGGAAACGTCCGAACCACCAAGAGCCCGAGAACAGCATGGGATAGGTCCCCTTCATGAAGTTCTGTCCTGCATCCTCGGCTTTGAGACCCGTCGAGTCCTTGCTGATGTAACCCTTGTTGACCCAGTCCTTGATCGTGTCAGTCGCATAGGTCATGGCCGGGCCTTGCCAGTCCACCTTCCCGTCGTAGCGCTGATAGGCGTCGATCAAGCGCTGGTCGGCTTTTTGCAGGACCAACTGCCACCAGAGATGTTGGAGCGGGTATTCAGCCACGCCCTCGGACAAGGCTGTGACGCCATTGTCCTTGAACTTTTGCATGGCCTGCTCCAATTCGGGCATGGTCTTCGGTATGGCGATGCCGTACTTGTCGAACATGTCCTTGTTGTAGTACATCATCACCTCCTCGCCATAGGTGGTCATGCCGTACCAGTCGCCGGATCCCATGACGCCCTTCTCGTCATACCGGCCCGGGACCGCCAAGGATCCGGTGATCTTCTTGTGCCATTGGTATTTCTTGACGTAGTCGTTGAGGTTGGACAGCAGGCCCTGGCTTGAAAGCAGGCCCGCAGTGGCGTTGCCTTTGTTGTACTCCATCACATCTGGGGCGTCATCAGAGTTGAGGATCTGGCTGGCGTTTTGTCTGATTTGCTCGAAGGTCTTCTTCTCGAAGTTGACCTTGATGCCGGTCTTCTTCTGGAAATCGGCAATGGCCTGCTTCCAGGCTTTGCCCTGGGCGCCGTTATCCTCCTCGTAATACCAGATCTTGATGGAATCAGGATGCTCCTCTTGGGCGCTGTCACTGCCGCCGCATCCGGATAAGGCCATGATGCCCGCCAGACTTGCCACAGCCGTAACAGCTGCCATGATTCTCCGGGGAAACTTCATCGCTCCTCTTTTCCTAGCTTCATCGCTTGATGATTCTCCTTATTGGACAACCATTTTTTAATTTAATGATTTGACTATAATTGACATAGTATTTCGATGTTTTTCGATAACCTATGACGCTACATGAAACCCGGTTTTATCCCCTGTGCGACGGTGCACAGAACATCAGTTTAAGGTTCTCAGCTATGTAGCCGGACCGGCCCAACAGATCCCCTGCGTTTGTAGTCGGAACGGATCAGCTCCACTGTTCCCGGTTTTTCCCCAACGCCTTCCAAACACTCCATCAACATATCCACCCCGCGAGAGCATGTTTCATGAGGTCTCATGGGAATCTCATCGAGAGGACGTTCCAGAACGGAGGCATTGCCGAAAGTACTTAATGCCAGCATGGAAACATCCTTTGGAATCGAAAGTCCACGTCTTGACAGCGCAACAATGACGTTGTTCATGTGACTGATGCTGGTCTGAGCCATGATCGCCGTGATCTCAGGGTCCAGCCGAAAAGCCTGATCAATCAACTGACTGACATGCCTGGCATCGTCGCCGGTGGAATACAGGAAAGTCGTCTTTATTCCCAGCACCTGGGCTCTGTCGATGGCAGCTTTTTTGGTTCGAACCAGGAAGTTGGAACCTTGCTCATAGGACTGGCTGTTGGATCCGACCATGAGCATATGCCGATGACCCATTCGATAGAACTCATCGACAGCTCGTCGGCCCATGGCATGAAAATCCACGTCAACGGAAATCAAATTGGACGGATCTCTGGCATATCCAATGGAGACATAGGGCACCAAGGAGGTATGTGCCTGGGCCACACGTGGATCCTCCATGGTCACATCCAAGAGGAGGACGCCATCAATCATGCCACTGTATGACATCCGCAGGAGTTCATCAGTATCGTCTTCATCCATCAAAAGGACCACGTTGTAGTGGTAGTGTCTGGCCCTGGCAACCACGGCGAAGAAAAAGGTGGCATAGTTCGAATAGTCGGTATAGGGATGCATGGGTGAGCTCAGCACGATCAGGTGGGTCCTGCGGTCCCTGCGGAGTATGGCGGCTCCGGAACCGGGGTGGTAATCCAATTGCTGGACTGCCTTGAGAACCCTGATCTTCGTTGTATCGCTTACAGGCCGCTTGCCCGAGAATACATAAGAAACGGTACTTATGGAAACTCCCGCCAGAGCAGCCACATCCTTGATACCGGCCAAAGGACCTCCTTCAGCAGGAAAACATGAGCCCCTTTTCTTAAGGTTTAGTCTTGCACACCAAGGCTCATGCACATACCCTCACCAGACAGTATACGAAAAAAGGCCCCGACCGTCGGGCCGGGACCAATGGGGGCGGTTGAGGCGAGATTCGAACTCGCGGAGGGAGTTGCCCTCACACGCTTTCGAGGCGTGCTCCTTAGACCGCTCGGACACTCAACCATGGTCGTTGCCCGACACTGCCGAACAACAACTTTTCTATTATGCCACAGAGTCCCTACCTGGCAAGCGGCGTGGCGCAGTCAACGGTTACCAAGAACAGCCAGAGGGTCATAGTGTGCGGCGGGCCCGGATGGCCTGCGCCCGTTCAGCCAGCTGGTCATCAGGCGGGTAGGCCACATGCTCCAGGGTCAGGCCCCGGGCATCTATGGGACCGGTGGAACCCTCGCGCAGGGGGTGGGCTACCTTGTCGGCAAACCATTGCACGGACCGGCGTCCCAGACCCACCTGAATGCAGGCTGCAACCAGTGACCGGACCATATTATGGGCAAATGCATCAGCAACGATCCGAAAGACGGTCAGCCCGGATTCCATGAAAGTCGGAAGGTATCCGACGGCGCTCTGGTCCGGAGCAGTACCGAACAGATTTGCAGTCGGAACCAGATCCCAGTGTGCGGCCAGGACCTTGCGGATGGTCGTGCCGCCGGGGTTTGGCCTGGCGAAAGACCCAAAGTCATGCAGCCCGATACACTCCGCTGCAGCCTCGTTCATAGCTCGCAGATCCAGGCTTCCCTCCAGATTCAGCACAAAGCCTCGCATGCGAGGATCCCCTGGCTGACCCCCTTGGCTGACCCGATACAGATAGGTGCGTTCCAGGGCAGAAAAGCGGGCATCGAAACCCACTGGGGCCAATCTGAGACCGAGCAGAACAATGTCAGCAGGCAGCAGGTGCCGGAGGCGGCGTTCCAGGGCCTCAACACCATCGACCTCCATATGGCCCCTGCAGGACTCGAGCACAAGATCGGGAATGTCCAGGTGAGCAACCTGGTGGGATGCGTGAACCCCAGTGTCGGTCCTGCCCGCCACGACCAGTCTTGGTTCCCAGACGTCGTGGTTATGAGGAACTCCGCCTTGTGAGCCGCGGGCTCCGGTGATCAGAGACAGGGCCTGCTCGATGCAACCTTGGACCGTGCGAAGCTCCGGCTGCCGGGCCCAGCCATGGAAGCCGCCACCGTCATAGGCCAGATCCATGCGCAGCCTGACAAGGGACATCTTCCCCTCCTGACCTTCCATCAAGACCTCCCTGGCAGCAATGACAAACGGGGCCGGAGAGCCATGCTCCCCGACCCCGTCATCGAATGCAATAACCGATTACTCGGCAGACTTCTCGGCATCCTCAGCCACGTCGGCATCTTCCTCAGCCTGGGCTTCGGCCTGATCCGCCTTGTCGGCGGTCTGTTCCAGATCCTCGGCGGCCTGGTCAGCCTGGGCCACGTCCTGATCGGACTCATTGGCCTCGACAGCCTGGTCGACGGCATCCTTGGCAGCGCCTTCGGCGACAGCGGCATCGGTGGCTGCTGCCACCTCGGCATTGTCGTCCTTGGCGGCCACCTTGGCTGCGGACTCAGCCTCCTTGACCACGGCCTTCTTGGCCGACAGGGGCTCAGTGACCAGCTCGATCACGGCCTGTGGGGAGTTGTCTCCACGGCGGGGCGCGATCTTGGTGATGCGGGTATAGCCACCCTCACGCTGCTGCATCTGCTCGGCGATCTGCGTGAACAGAATGTGAACCACAGACTTGTCGCGGATGACACGCATGACACGACGGCGGGCAGGCAGATCCCCACGCTTGGCGAAGGTGATCAGCCGCTCAGCCAGGGGACGCAGGCGCTTGGCCTTGGGCAGAGTGGTCGTGATACGGCCGTTGGCAAAGAGGCTGGTGGCCATGTTGGCCAACATCAGCCGCTCGTGTGCCGGGCTGGAGGCCAGACGTGGGCCCTTGCTAGGTTTTGGCATTGGATTATCTCCTTACGGCCCGGGAGGACAGGTGGGCATACGCCCGAACATCCGACTTCCCGGAATTGCTGTCAGCAGACAAAGGAACCCTTCCCCTCGCCCGCTCATACGAAGGCTGCAGCCTCTCACTCGTCGTCAGGCGAGAAGAAGGTGCCCCCCTCGAGATTATTGGTGTCGAAGCCCAGCGGGGAGGCCTTCAGCGACAGCCCCATGCCCTCAAGCTTCTCCTTGACCTCGTCGATGGACTTCATGCCGAAGTTACGAATGTCCAGCAGATCCTGCTCGGTGTGCGAGACCAGCTCGCCGATGGTGTGGATTCCCTCGCGCTTGAGGCAGTTGTAGGAACGCTGCGTCAGGTTCAGATCCTCAATCGGCACGGACATCTGCGGATCGGCTTCTTCCACCACAGGCTCGGGTCCGACCTCCACGCCCTCAGCTTGGGTGTTGAGCTCGCGGCAGAGGCCGAAGAGTTCAACCAGGGTCGACCCGGCGGATGCCACCGCGTCACGCGGCGATATGGCCGGCTTGGTCTCCACATCCAGGATCAACTTGTCAAAATCCGTGCGCTGCTCGACACGGGTGGCTTCGACCTTGTAGCTGACCTTGAGTACTGGAGAGTAGATGGAATCGACCGGGATGCGGCCAATCTCATCGTTGTCCTGCTTGTTGAGCTGGGCCTGGACGTATCCACGCCCACGCTCCACCGTAAACTCGATCTCCAACTCGCCATCCTCGGCCAGGGTCGCGATATGCAGATCAGGATTGGCCACGGTGACACCGGCCGGCGGGGTGATGTCCCCGGCGGTGGCTTCGCCCTTGCCGCTCTTGCGCAAATACATGACCACAGGCTCGTCGTACTCGCTGGTCAGCACGATGCCCTTGATGTTGAGCAGGATCTCAGTGACGTCCTCCTCCACACCAGGCAGCGTGGTGAACTCGTGCAGGGCACCCGAGATGCGGACCGAGGTCACAGCCGCACCGGGTATGGAGCTCAGCAGGGTACGACGCAGGGAGTTGCCCAGAGTGTACCCGAATCCGGGCTCCAGCGGCTCGATGGTGAAACGGGAGCGCTGGGCATTGACGACTTCTTCTGTAAGAGTCGGACGCTGTGCAATAAGCACTGTTGCTATCCTTTCAGCTCCAACCGGTGGTGCACTCACCGGTCTTCGCGGGTGGATTCATGGGTTTTTTAGTGCTCAGACGCGACGGCGCTTGGGAGGACGAACGCCATTGTGTGCCTGTGGGGTCACATCAGAGATGGAACCGACCTCCAGGCCTGCGGACTGCAGGGAGCGGATGGCGGTCTCGCGGCCCGAACCCGGGCCCTTGACGAAGACATCCACCTTCTTGACCCCATGCTCCATGGCCTTGCGGGCTGCGGATTCGGCGGCCATGCCCGCTGCATAAGGAGTGGACTTGCGGGAGCCCTTGAAGCCTACGTCGCCGCCTGAAGCCCAGGCCACTACAGCACCGGAAGGATCGGTGATGGAGATGATGGTGTTGTTGAATGTTGACTTGATATGCGCCTGCCCGACCGGAACCGACTTGCGATCCCGACGACGAGGCTTGCGCGCGGCCTGCTTTGCTGCTGCCATTGATCCTCGTTTCCTTGTCACGAATAACTGATTGCTAGTGCGAACCAATACGGCCTTACTTGGTCGCCTTCTTCTTTCCGGCGACGGTGCGCTTGGGTCCCTTGCGGGTGCGGGCGTTGGTCTTGGTCCGCTGACCACGTACGGGCAGACCCCTGCGGTGGCGCTGGCCCTGATAGCAATTGATCTGGATCTTACGGCGAATATCGGCGTCGATCTCACGACGCAGATCACCCTCGATCTTATAGTTGCCTTCGAGGTAATCACGCAGCGTAATGAGCTGCTCATCCGTGAGATCCTTGACGCGGGTGTCCGGATTCACTCCGGTCGCGGCAAGTGTTTCCTTGGCGCGGGTACGCCCCACACCGAAAATGTAGGTGAGGGCTATCTCTATACGCTTCTCGTTGGGGATGTCGACTCCGGCAAGACGTGCCATTGCGATTCCTTTTTTGTTCTACGCAGGTCGTGCACCGAGTCTTCCGGTCTCCCGGCCCGGGCCTGCGCACCCGGGGTTCAGCCTGTCGGCTGTGACTCAGCGCCTTTGGTGTTCGTTGCCGCTGGGAATCCGCTCAGCCCTGGCGCTGCTTATGGCGTGGGTTTTTGCAGATCACCATGACGCGGCCGTGACGACGAATCACGCGGCAGTTCTCGCAGATTCTCTTCACACTAGGGCTGACCTTCATGGTTTTCCTTTGCTTGTGTACCTTGTTACTTGTACCGGTACGTAATCCGTCCGCGGTTCAGATCGTAGGGACTCATTTCGAGCACCACCCGATCCTGGGGCAGAATGCGAATGTAGTTCTTACGCATCTTGCCGGAAATGGTGGCCAGCACTAGGTGCTTGTTCTCGAGCTCGACGCGGAACATCGCATTCGGGAGAGCCTCGACCACACGCCCTTCCACCTCGATCACACCATCTTTTGCCATAAGCCTTCTATCCGATCCTCGGCCGGTTACACAGCGCATCGAAAGACACGCCAAATGGTAAGTATAGCATGAGTAGACCCAGAATTGGACAATAGCGTGTTGACACGACAAAAGGGCCGTCTGGACGGCTGCCACTCAATCAGTATAGCAGTCATTCAGGCGGTCCGTTACGGAATCGAGTCCCTCAGTCCTCGATGGCGATGTTCTGCGTGTTGTCAGCAGGTTCGATGCTGGTCTTGGGCAGAGTCACCTCCAGGGTGCCGTTGGCATAGTGGGCATGAATGTTCTCTTGGCGGACCTTGTCGCCAACGTAGAAGCTACGGGAGCAGGATCCGGTGTAGCGCTCACGCCGAATCCACCGTCCCTGGTCATCCTTGTCACCCTGGTCACCGTTCTTCTGGGCGGAGACAATCAGGTAGCCATCCTCCAGACGCAGGCCGATGTCCTTCTTGTCGAAGCCGGGCATGTCGATGGAGAGCTGGTACTGTCCATCCTTCTCACGCACATCCGTGTTCATCAAGGGGCTGTTCAGCGCGTTCTTAGCGCCCTGGCCCTGCCGACGCCCGTCACGCCAGTTGTTGAAGAAGGGATCGTCGAAGAAGTCGCCGAAGATCGAATTGTTCATCAATGCGGGAAACATAGCCATAATCACATCTCCTGATTCTCTAAGTCATAGTTTCTGCGGACCGGAACCCCAGGTGGACATCCTGACCTGTCCTCCCGAGCTCCCTGCCCTTCACTTTGTCCAAACCGCAGGCCCCGGGTTTCATGCCCAATGTTCACCCAAAGAATAAAAGTTGAGTCTAGGAGACTCAACTTTTGACAGTAGCCCAGCTTGCTCTTCCTGGTCCTCTCATTCTTCGGGCCTTCAATGACCACATGTCAGACATTACGGGACAGAATTCTTGTGACGTAACTTTGAGGCATTTACCATAGGATAAGATTCCGCCAGCCCCCGCAGGCTCTTGAGGGCGGACCCAATCGCATGTGGACCGGACGGACCGGCCATTCCTAGTCAAAGGAGCTCAGATGCTCACCAACGAATACATCAAGCGCGTATACCAGCAGGTTGAGAAGCGCGACGGCGACCAGCCGGAATTCCTGCAGGCTGTCCGCGAAGTTTTCTCCAGCCTGGAACCCGTGGTGGAGCGGCATCCCGAGTATGAGGCCAATGGCGTGCTGGAGCGCCTGGTCGAGCCCGAACGTGCAGTCAAGTTCCGTGTGGCCTGGACCGACGATCAGGGCCACGTTCAGGTCAACCGCGGCTACCGGTTCCAATTCAATTCGGCCATCGGCCCCTACAAGGGTGGCCTGCGCTTCCACCCGACCGTGACCGAGTCGGTCATCAAGTTCCTGGGCTTCGAGCAGATTCTGAAGAATTCGCTGACCGGTCTGCCCATGGGCGGCGCCAAGGGCGGATCCGACTTCGACCCCAAGGGCCGCTCGGATGCCGAGGTCATGCGCTTCTGCCAGGCCTTCATGACCGAGCTGCAGCGCCACATCGGACAGTTCACCGATGTGCCCGCCGGCGACATCAACGTAGGATCCCGCGAAATCGGCTACCTGTTCGGCCAGTACAAGAGAATTCGCGACGAGTACTCGGGCGTTCTGACCGGCAAGGACCTGACCTTCGGCGGCTCCCTGGCCAGGACCGAGGCCACGGGATATGGCCTGTGCTACTACACCCAGGAAGCCTTGCAGACGCTGCGCAAGGATTCCTTCCAGGGCAAGACCGTCGTCATCTCCGGTTCGGGCAACGTGGCCATCTTCGCCACCGAAAAGGCCCAACAGCTGGGCGCCAAGGTGGTAACGGCATCCGACTCCAACGGCTACGTTTATGACCCCAATGGGATTGATCTCGACGTGGTCAAGGACATCAAACTGGGCCACCGCGGCCGAATTCGCGAGTATGCGGACCGCGTGGACTCCGCTGAGTACCACGAGGGCTGCAAGGGCGTCTGGACCGTGCCCTGCGACATTGCCCTGCCCTGCGCCACGCAGAACGAAATCGACGAGGAATCCGCAAAGACCCTGGTCGCCAACGGATGCACGGTGGTCTGCGAGGGCGCCAACATGCCCTCCACCCCCGAGGCCATCCAGGTCTACCAGGATAACAAGGTGCTCTACGGGCCCGCCAAGGCCGCCAATGCCGGCGGCGTGGCCGTCTCCGGCCTGGAGATGAGCCAGAACTCCCTGCGCCTGCAGTGGACCTTCGACGAGGTGGATCAGCGACTCAAGGACATCATGACTGGAATCTTCCAGAAGTCCTACCAGGCCTCCAAGGAATACGGACATGAGGGCGACCTGATGCTGGGCGCCAACGTGGCCGGCTTCACCAAGGTGGCCGATGCCATGGTGGCCCAGGGCATCCTCTGAGATCGAACCTGATTCCTATTCATAAAGGGCCTGACCTGCTGAATTTGCAGGTCAGGCCCTTCTTTTCATGGGGATACCAGTAGCTCAGATGGGGATTGAACTTAGCAAGCCATCAGCTATGCGTAGGGGCGGGAGCATCAGTCATGTGCCGCCCCCACCCCACTGGTTTTGCTTATTGCCGAATCGCAAACTATCGGTGCCTACTCCCAAGGTTCGGCAATTCAGGAGAACCCTACTCTAGCTCCAAGGCTCCGGTGTAGAGCTGGTAGTACTCGCCGTGCCTGGCTATCAGCTCATCATGATTGCCGCGCTCAATGATCCGTCCGTGATCCAGAACCATGATCACATCGGAGTTACGGACCGTGGAGAGCCGGTGGGCGATGACGAAGACCGTTCGGCCGCGCATCAATGCGTCCATGCCCTGCTGGACCACCTCCTCGGTGCGTGTGTCGATTGAGGAAGTGGCTTCGTCAAGGATCATGGCCGGCGGATCGGCCACAGCCGCCCTGGCAATGGAGATCAGCTGGCGCTGACCCTGGGACAGCCCGCTTCCATCCCCTTCTAGAACGGTCTGGTAGCTCTGGGGAAGCATGCGGATGAAGCTGTCGGCGTTGGTCATCCTGGCAGCTTCGATGCACTCCTCGTCCGTGGCATCCAGGCGCCCGTAGCGGATGTTGTCCAGGACGGTGCCCGTGAAGAGGTTGACATCCTGAAGGACGATGCCCAGGGAGCGGCGGAGGTCAGGCTTGCGGATGTTTCTCACATCGATCCCGTCATAGAGGATCTGCCCCTGCTGGATGTCGTAGAAACGGTTGATGAGGTTAGTGATCGTGGTCTTGCCGGCCCCCGTGGCGCCGACCAAAGCCACCTTCTGCCCGGGCTTGGCAAACCAGGTGATGTCGTGCAGGACAGGCTTGCTCGGGTCATACCCGAAGCTGACATCGGTGAATCGCACATCCCCCTGGAGGAGGGTGTATCGGCCATCAGGCGAGGTGATGGCCTGATCCTTGGCCTTCAGGGCCACATCCCGGGCATCGCCTGGAAGCTTCATGGCAGCCTCCAGCGAGCGCCTGCCGTCGTCATCGGCCTCACGCTTCCAGGCCCAGTGCCCTGTCTCATGGTCGACAGGGGTCATGGTCCGCCCGTCCGAGGCCAGTTCGACGCTGACCAATCTGACCGTGCCCTGGTCGGACTCGACAGGCTGGTCGATCAGATCGAAGATCCTGGAGGCGCCGGCCAGGGCCATCATGACCATGTTGAACTGCATGGAGACCTGGCCGATGGGGTTGATGAAGGAGCGGGAAAGAGTCAGGAGGGAGACGATGGTTCCCAGGGTCAGCGGCCCTGCCCCGGTCAGTCCCACATTGCCCATACCCGCGATGCCAGCCAGGCCTCCGACGATGGCCAGGATCACATAGAGCAGGTAGCCCATGTTGCCCACGACCGGCATGGTGACGTTACCGTAGGTGTTGGCCTGGGCCGAAGCCTGAAAGAGTTCCTGGTTCCTCTGCTCGAAGACCTTGGCGGTGGCATCCTCATGGTTGAAGACCTTGATGACCTTCTGCCCGTTGACGGCCTCTTCCACGAAGGCGTTCACCTGGCCCAGATAGCGCTGCTGGTGAACGAAGTAGCGACCGCTTCGGGTGACCAGAACCCGGACCACCACAATCAGAACCGCCGCGAAGACCAGGGTCAGAACGGTGAAGGGGATGGAGAGCCAAAGCATGGAGATCAGGGCTGCCAGGGCGGACAGGACCGAGGAGACCATCTGCGGGAAGGACTGGGAGATGGCCTGACGGAGGGTATCCGTGTCGTTGGTGTAGCGGCTCATAGTGTCGCCGTGCTCATGGGTATCGAAGAAGCCGATGGGCAGCTCCTGCTGGTGAGCGAACATCTGGTCGCGGATGGTCTTCAACGTGCCCTGCTCCACCTTGACGATCAGCCAGTTCCAGAACCAGGAGCAGAAGGTCCCCACTGCATAGAGGCAGCCCATCAGAATCAGGGTCCTCATGAGCGGTCCCCAGTCAGGGTCGGCGGCTCCGACCAGAGGCAGGATGTAATGGTCGATCAGCGGTTGGAGGAAGAAGGCCGATGCCGCCTGGGCTCCGGCGCTGATGATGATGCAGACCACGATCACCGCCAGCTGCCAGCGGTAGGCCAGCAGGTAGCGCAGGATGCGACGGGTCGTTCCCGGCGCGGCTTTGTCCAGGCGGGGCTTGCGGTCCTTGAATGATCCGTCACTCATGATCCTTGTCCTCCTCGCTCTGGTTCCTGGTCTGTGACTCGTAGATGGATCGGTACTCCTGACATGCTCGCAGGAGCTCCTGGTGGGTGCCCTTGTCGAGAATCCTGCCCTCCTCCAGGACCACGATCATGTCAGCGTCCTCCACAGAGGCCAGACGCTGGGAGATGATGATCTTGGTAGTGTCAGGGATCTCCTGGCTGAAGGCGTGACGGATCAGCTGGTCGGTCTTGGTGTCCACGGCGCTGGTAGAGTCATCCAGAATCAGGATGTCGGGCTTCTTCAGCAGGGCACGCGCTATGCACAGACGCTGTCGCTGGCCGCCAGAGAGGTTGGTGCCGCCCTCATCCAGGTAGGTCCGATAGCCGTCGGGAAACTCCCGCACGAACCCGTCGGCCTGGGCCAGAGTGCAGGCGCGCACCAGCTCTTCGTCCGTGGCTTGAGGATTACCCCAGCGCAGGTTCTCGGCGATGGTCCCGGTGAAAAGGACATTCTTCTGGAGCACCATGGCCACCTGGTCGCGCAGGACGGTCAGGTCGTATTGGCGTACGTCCACACCGCCCACCTGGAGGGACCCCTCAGTTACGTCATAGAGACGGGGTATGAGCTGGACCAGGCTCGATTTGGAGGAGCCGGTCCCACCCACGATGCCCAGGGTGGAGCCCGAGGGAACGTCAAGATTGATATGGCTCAGAACAGGGCGTTCGGATCGCTCCGAGTAGCGGAAGGTCACATCCTGGAAGCTGATGGACCCGTCGGCCACCTTCATGACCGGCTTGGCGGGATCATGCACAGTGCTGACCTCATTCAGCACCTGGCAGATGCGCTCCGCCGAAGCCTGGGAGATGACGACCATGACCACGATCATGGAGACCATGTTCATGGCCATCATGATTTGTATGGCATAGGTGACCAGGGCGGTCAGATCGCCTGTGGTCAGTCCTAGGGCCGCATTGTTCCCGGATGCCACAATCTGGGAGGCGCCCATCCAGGATATGACCAGCAAAGAAGCATAAATACAGAAGTTCAACAATGCCGGGTTCAGGCTCATGATCCGCTCGGCCTTGCAGAAGGCACGGTAGATAGCCAGGGAGATACCGTTGAATTTGCGCTCCTCGTAGTCCTCCCGGTTGTAGGACTTGACCACCCTGATGCCCTGAAGGTTCTCATCCACCACATTGTTGAGGTGGTCGTAGGTGTGGAAGACCCGCTCGAAGATGGGATGAACCAGCAGGGACAGACCGATCAGGCCAAAGCCCAGGATGGGGATGGCGATCAGGAAGACCAGGGATATGGGCCTGGAGATCCTATAAGAGAAGAGCCAGGCCACGATGACCATGATCGGCGCCCTGACCCCGACCCTGATCACCATCTGATAGGCGTTCTGCAGGTTGGTCACATCGGTGGTCAGCCTGGTGATGATGGACCCCGTTGAGAAGCGGTCGATGTTGGTAAAGCTGAAGGATTGCACTTTGGCGAACAGATCGCTGCGGACATTCTTGGCCAGGCCGGAAGAGGCGATGGCCGCATACCGTCCGGACATGAACCCGGAGAACAGGGAGACGGCCGAGCAGGCCAGCAGGATCAGCCCGAACTTGAAGATGGCCGGCATGGACCTCCCCGAGACCCCTTGGTCAATCAGGGAGGCCATGATGGTCGGGATCACTATCTCGAGGACGCTCTCCAGAAAGACGAAGGCCGGAGCCAGAAAACTGGCCTTCCGGTATTCGCGCAGGGAGCGCAGAATGGTTCGGATGGTGTGCTTTGGACGCGCTGGTTCCTGCTTATCCGATCTGACCACGGATGCCGTAGAGCCCTTCAAGTAGACCTCTTCTGTTACTGTACTGGTTTCTGTATTTTCCCGGCCAATCACCGACATGCAATACCCTCGCCAGAGGGTCTGAATGCACCAAGGCTATCACCCTGTCCGCCAGTGTTGGGCGGGCGCGCAGGGATTTCCGCCCTCCACAAAAAGAAGCTGTCATGCCACTTGGGTCATGCAGCTTCTTTGCCTTAGCCAGCCTTATCAGGGTCTTGCGAACCAGCCACTCTTAATCTTGGTTTTTATCTGGCAATTTCTGATTCAAGGGGTGACAGGCCTCTCACCTGACAGGTGATGAGTTAACGCTCGTCAAGCTGAGTGATTATCTGCTTGGATATCTGATCGACCTCACCCTGGCCGTCCACTGCGACCAGAAGGCCACGGGTCTTATAGGTGTTCAGCAGCGGGGCGGTCTCTTTGGCATAGATATCCAGACGCTTGGCGATGGCCTCGGGGGTATCGTCCGCCCGCCCCTCTTCCTTGGCACGCTTGGCAATGCGCTTCATGAGTACGTCATGGTCGGCGTCCAGGGCCACCACAGCCGTCAGCGGAGTGTCCAGCTCCTGGAGCATCTTGTCCAGCGCCTCGACCTGGGAGGCCGAACGCGGATAACCGTCAAGAATCCAGCCCTGGGCGGCATCATCCATGCCCAAGCGGTCCTTGACAATCTTATTGGTCAGCTCGTCTGGAACCAGTTCGCCCTTGTCGGTGTAGGCCTTGGCCTGCTTACCCAGCTCGGTTCCGTTCTTAAGGTTGTAGCGGAAAATGTCACCAGTGGATATGGCCGGAATTCCATAGTGTCTACTGAGCAAGGCCGCCTGCGTGCCCTTGCCTACACCTTGAGGTCCCATGATCAACAGTCGCTGTGCCATTCCCTATCCTTTGTTTGATGTTCTTGGTCTACAATCCTGGCGGACCAAACCGCGCAGAACCCTCTTTACCGTATGCTAGCGTCTGCCCGGTCCAAGAGCAGATTCAGCACACTCAAACTCATACGAACTGTCTTCCTGGCGCGGGCCTGACACAAAATGGTCCGGCTCCATGTCAACAAGTGACAGGGTCGGACCATAAGCTGTTTGAATTGATACCACTTGCAGGTGTCTGGCCGAAGGGTCAGCCCTCCTTGTGGTCGCCCTCCAGCAGGAAACCGGTGTACTGGAACTGCTCGGTCTGCGCCCTGGCCTGGCGCAGGGTGTCCAGGCCGACGCCGGCGATAATCAGTATGGTGGTCCCGCCGAAGGGTAGCTTAGAGTTGATCTTCAGCAGCATGATCAGCACCGTGGGAATCAGGGCCACGAAGAGCAGGTAGATGGCTCCAACCGTGTTCAGTCGGTTCATCACGTATGACAGGTACCGGCTGGTGGCCCGTCCGGCCCTGATACCCGGGATGAAGCCGCCGTACTCCTTCATATTGTCAGCCGTCTCATCGGGGTTGAAGGTGATGGAGGTGTAGAAGAAGCAGAAGAAGACGATCATGACCGAATAGAGCACGATGTACCAGACCGAGGTCGTGTTGGCCATGTTGGCGTTGATCCACTTGACCCAGTTCTGATCGGACTTGCCGAACTGGGCGATAAGGGTGGGAATAGCCAGAATAGAGGAGGCGAAAATAGGGGGAATCACGCCTGACATATTGATCTTGAGCGGCAGATAGGTGGAGGATCCGCCGTACATCTTGCGGCCGATCATTCTTCTGGTGTACTGGACGGGGATGCGACGCTGTGCCAGCTCCACGTAGTCGACCAGAATCAGGATGACCACCAGAACAGTCACCACAATGCCGAATTTGACCCAGTCACCGTTCTTGCCGTTGGTCCCCCAGCCGATGTTCCAGAGCTGGGGCAGGAAGCCGGAGCAGATGGAGATGAAGATCAGGACGGACATGCCATTACCGATGCCCTTATCGGTGATCAACTCGGCCATCCACATGATCAGACCGGTGCCGCCGGTCATGATCAGGACCATGACCACCAGATTCCAAACGGAGCTGTCTGGAATGACCTGCTGCTGGCATGCTCCGTTGAAGAGCGCACCGTTGCGGGCTGTAACCAGAATGGTCGTGGACTGCAGCACGGCCAGACCGATGGTCAGATACCTGGTATATTCGGTCAGCTTGGCCTCGCCCGATTGACCCTCCTTGTGCAGAGCCTCGAAGCGAGGAATGACCACGCGCAGCAGCTGCACCACGATGGATGCGGTGATGTAGGGCATGATGCCCAGTGCGAAGATAGACAGCTGCAGCAGAGCCCCGCCCGAGAACAGGTTGACCAGACCGATGAAGTCCTCATTACCGGCCGTGGTGATGCACTTCTGCACGGAAGGATAATCCACGCCTGGGGTAGGTATGAACGACCCAATGCGATAGATGATGATGATGCCAAGAACGAAGAAGATTTTCTTCCTCAGCTCCTTGGTCTTGAAGGCCTGGATTAACGTCCTCACCTAAGTTCCCTCCCTACGCGACCGCGCGTTGGTCTCGGTGCATCGCACCTTCTTGCTCCGACCAGCTTAACCGATGGTTCCGTCAAATCATGATGGCAACCGGGTCGGAAACGAATTCCGGCCCCCACCCGCTTGGAGCGGGGAGGGCCGGAATCACATCTGCCTTGCGGTCTGTCCCCTGCGAGTATCAGTTCTCGGAGACGGACCCGCCTGCGGCTTCTATCTTGCTTCTGGCCGAGGCCGAGGCCTTGATGCCCTTGAGGGTGAAAGCGGCCTTTACGTCGCCGTCACCCAGGACCTTGACAGGGCGGCCCTTGCGAACCGCTCCCTTGTTGACCAGATCCTCGACGGTGACCTCGCCGCCCTTGGGGAAGAGTCCTTCCAGAGCACCCAGGTTGACCACCTGGTACTCCTTCTTGAAGGGGCTCCTGAATCCACGCAGCTTGGGCAGCCGCATGTACAGGGGCAGCTGGCCGCCTTCAAAGCCCGGACGTACCTGGTAGCGTGCCTTGGTGCCCTTGGTGCCACGACCGGAGGTCTTACCCTTGGACCCCTCACCGCGACCCACACGGATGCGGTCGCGCTTGGCGCCCGGAGCAGGACGCAGATCGTGCATCTGCAGGATGGTGGGCTCTTGCTTGTCGCTGGCCATAATCAGTCTGCCTCCTCTACGTTCACCAGGTGGCGGACCTTGTTGGCCATCCCCCGGTAGACGGGGGTGTCCTCACGCAGGACGGTCTGGCCGATCTTATGAAGGCCCAGAGACCTGACGTTCTCCTTCTGGCGGTCGGTGGCATGAGCCACGCCCTTGACCAGAGTGATCTTGATCTGCTTGGTCATCACTCACCTGCCTTCGACTGCTCGTCAGCCTTGGCCTTGGCCTCTTCGCGTTCCTTGCGCTCGTCGGCAATGCCGGCGGCACGTGCGCGCAGGAGGGAGTCGGGGGCGACCTCCTCCAGGGGCAGACCGCGGCGTGCCGCGATCTCCTCGGGCTCCTCCAGCTGCTTCAGGGCAGCTACAGTGGCCCGCACCATGTTGACGGCCGTAGCCGATCCCATGGACTTGCTCAGGATGTCGGTGATGCCGGCGCACTCCAGGACGGCGCGAACCGGACCGCCGGCGATAACGCCGGTTCCTGGGGCTGCAGGCCGCAGGAGGACAGTACCGGCCGCATCGTGGCCGATCACCGGGTGGGTGACGGTGCCGCGGATGCGGGGAACGGTGAACATATGCTTCTTGGCATCCAGCTGACCCTTGGAGATGGCTGCGGGAACCTCGCGGGACTTGCCGTAGCCAACGCCCACGGTGCCCTTGCCGTCGCCCACGACCACCAGGGCCGCGAAGCTGAAGGTACGACCTCCCTTGTGGACCTTGGAGACGCGGTTGATGGTCACGACCCTGTCGAGCATGTCGTCACGCTCGTCGCGGTCGCGACGGCCACGACGGCCATCCCTACGGCCGTCACGGGAACCGCCCCGACGACCGCCTCGGCGATCATCGTTCCGGTCGTTCCGATCCCTTCTGCCACCCTGGCTGGACTGAGCGTTTGTGGAATCTTCAGTCACCTGGGTTGTTTCCTTTGTCGTTTCGTTGTCGCTCACAGTGCCAAACCTCCCTCACGGGCGCCTTCCGCAACCGCTGCGACCCTTCCGTGGTACTTGTTGCCACCACGATCGAAGACCACGGTGGTGATGCCAGCCTTCTTGGCCTTGGCTGCGATCTGCTCGCCGACCTTGCGGGCGGCCTCGGTCTTGGTGCCCTTGAAAGAGCCGTAGTCCGAAGCCATGGTCGACTCGCTGACCAGGGTGACACCCCTGGTGTCGTCGACGATCTGGGCGATCATATTGCGATTGGTCCGAGTAACCACCAGACGGGGACGCTCTGCCGTGCCGGAGACGTGCTTGCGCAGACGGGCATGGCGGCGCAGACGGGCGATCTTCTTGCCTTTGCCTAGTATCGAGACCGTCATATCACTTACCAGCCTTTCCAGCCTTGCGCAGGATGTGCTCATCGGCGTACTTGATGCCCTTGCCCTTGTAAGGCTCGGGAGCACGCAGGGCGCGGATGTTGGCCGCGGCCTGGCCGACAGCCTGCTTGTCGATGCCGGAGACGACCACTTCGTTGGCGTTCGGCGTCTCGAAGGTGATGCCCTCCGGGGGGTCGACAGTGATGGTGTGCGAGTAGCCCAGCGAGAACTCCAGGGACTTGCCCTTGGCGACCACACGGTAGCCGGTGCCGACGATCTGGAGGTGCTTGCTGTAGCCCTTGGAGACGCCTTCAACCATGGACGCCACGATGGAGCGGCTCAGTCCGTGCTTGGCCTTGGTGGTGCGGTCCTCGTCGGCGGGGGTCATGATGATCTCGTTGCCCTCGACCTTGCCGGTGATGCCCTCAGGCAGCGTGTATGCGTCGGAACCCTTGGGGCCCTTGGCGGAGAATTCCTGGCCCTTGAAGGCCACCTCCACACCTGCCGGAACGGCGATGGGGAGCTTACCAATATGCGATGCCATGTTCAGCTCTCCTTTCTCACCATACGTAGGCGACGATTTCGCCGCCGATGCCCCTGTCGAGGCATTCCTTCTGGGTCATCAGTCCCGAGCTGGTCGAGATGATGGCGATTCCCAGCCCGCCCAGGGGCATGGGCAGGGAATCCGACTTGGCGTACCGGCGCAGACCGGGCTTGGAGACGCGCTTGATGCCCTGAATGGACTGGCGTCCATCGGGACCGTACTTGAGCGTGATCTCCAGATCCTGCCCGACGCGCGCCTCCTTGGCGCGATAATCGGCGATGAAGCCTTCGCGCTTGAGAATCTGCGCGATGTTCGCCTTGAATTTGGAGTACGGCATGTCGACTGTTTCATGCTTGGCCGCACTCGCATTACGCAGACGTGTCAGCATGTCTGCGATGGGATCTGTCATTGTCATGTGGGCTTATGCCCTTCCTCGCCGTGGTTTCCGCCGCCGGGCAGCAATCTGCCCTGACCGCGGACCTTCAGCGTCGATCTTTACCAACTGGACTTCGTCACACCCGGCAGCTCGCCGCGATGGGCCTTCTCGCGAAGGCAGATGCGGCACAGGCCGAACTTGCGATAGACGGAATGAGGACGACCGCAGACCTGGCAGCGCGTGTAGCCACGCACCTTGAACTTCGGCTTGCGTGCCGCCTTGTTTCTCAGAGCGGTTTTTGCCATATCAGTTCTCCTTGAAGGGGAAGCCCAGCTGCTTGAGCAGCGCCCGGGCCTCCTGATCGTTCTTGGTGGAGGTCACCACGGTGATATCCATACCACGCTGGTGATCGATCTGATCAGGATCGATCTCGTGGAACATGGACTGTTCCGTGAGACCGAAGTTGTAGTTGCCCTGGCCGTCGAACTGACGGTCGCTGATGCCGCGGAAGTCGCGGATACGGGGCAGAGCCAAGGTCAGCAGTCGATCCAGGAACTCCCACATGCGCACGCCGCGCAGGGTGGCGAAGGCGCCGATGGCCTGTCCCTCACGCAGGTGGAACTGCGCCACGGACTTCTTGGCCTTGGTGATCTTGGGCTTCTGGCCGGTGATGGCCGTCAGGTCCTTGACCGCGCCCTCAATCAGCTTGGAGTCGCGTGCCGCGGCCCCCACGCCCATGGAGACTACAACCTTCTCGATCCTGGGCACCTGCATGGGGTTGGAGAACTTGAACTCCTTCTCCAGCTCGGGCACGATGCTCTCGCGGTACTGCTGCAGCAAACGAGGGACTGCCGGTGCTTCAACGGTGGTATCGCTCATGACAGCTCCTTGCCTGACTTCTTGGCGAAGCGGGTGCGCACGACCTTGACCTTGCCGTCACGCGCCTCCTCCTTGATGTTCACGCCGATGCGAGTCGGCTTCTTGGTCTCCGGGTCAATGACCATCACGTTGGAGCGATGGATGGGCGCCTCGGTCGGGACGATGCCCGACTCCTGACCCTGCTGGGTAGCCCGCACATGCTTCTTGACGATCTGAATACCCTCGACGATCAGACGGTCATTGGGCAGAATCCGCAGAACCTTGCCCTCCTTGCCGCGATCCTTGCCGCGGATGACCTTGACCTGGTCGCCTGTCTTGATCTTGGCTACCACTTCAGATCACCTCCGGTGCCAGGGACACGATCTTCATGAAGCGCTTGTCGCGCAGTTCACGACCAACCGGTCCGAAGATACGAGTACCGCGGGGTTCACGGCCGGTACCGAGAATGACCGCCGCGTTCTCGTCGAACTTGATGTAGGAGCCGTCATGACGACGATGCTCCTTGACCGTACGGACGACGACCGCCTTGACGACCTCGCCCTTCTTGACCGACCCGCCGGGAATGGCATCCTTGACGGTGGCGACAATCACGTCGCCAATGCCGGCATAGCGTCGCTTCGACCCGCCGAGCACGCGGATGGCCAGAATCTCCTTGGCACCCGTGTTGTCGGCGACCTGAAGCCGCGATTCCTGCTGAATCATTGATTCTCCTTAGCCGCGCTGGTTCTCCGCAGACACCCCGCACCAGGGCGGGATGAAATGCGGAGCCTGGCCGAACTTGTTACTTGGCGCGCTCGACGATGGAGTCGAGACGCCAGCGCTTGGTCTTGCTCAGAGGACGGGTCTCCATGATACTCACGAAGTCGCCCACATGGGCCTCGTTCTTCTCATCATGGGCCTTGACCTTGCGGTTGCTGCGGACGACCTTGCCGTACAGGGGGTGGGTCGAACGCTGCTCCAGCTCTACGGTGATGGTCTTGTCCATCTTGTCGGACACGACGTAGCCGCTGCGAACCTTGCGGAAGTTGCGCTCCTGCTTGTCAGCCATGCTTACTTCTCCTCAGCTTTGCTCTCGGCCTTTGCTTCGGCGGGCTCCTGGCTGATGCCCAGCTCGCGCTCGCGCAGAACGGTGTACATCCTGGCGATGTCGTGCTTGACGGCCTTGAGGCGGGAGGTGTTCTCCAGCTGACCGGTGGCCGACTGGAAGCGCAGGTTGAACAGCTCTTCCTTGGACTTCTTCAGGAAATCCTCGATCTCCGCATTGGTCTTTTCATTCAGATTCTTGATGGAATACTCGGCTGTTCCGACTGACATCAGATGTCACCGCCTTCACGTGCAATAATCCGGCACTTCATGGGAAGCTTGTCAGTAGCGCGGCGAAGGGCCTCGCGGGCCACATCCTCGCTCACGCCGCCGATCTCGAAAAGCACCCGGCCGGGACGGACGTTGGCCACCCAGAACTCGGGCGCACCCTTGCCGGAACCCATTCGGGATCCCAGAGCGTGCTTGGTCAGGGGGCGATCCGGGAAGACCGTGATCCAGACTCGGCCACCACGCTTGATGTACCGGGTCATGGCGATACGGGCCGCCTCGATCTGCCGATTGGTCAGGTAAGCCGGAGCCAGGGCCTGGATGCCGTAATCGCCGAAAGCGATCTCGTTGCCGCCCTTGGACATGCCCGAACGACCCGGACGATGCTGCTTGCGGTATTTAGTCCTCTTTGGGATAAGCACGGCTCACTCCTTTGCTTCGGTTGCGACGGGTGCCGAGGCGGTCTGCTCCTGAGTCGCCGCCGGCGGCGTGGCCACACCGCTGTTCTGCTTGGCTGCATCCTGCTCGCGGCGGGTACGCCCCTCGGAGGGACGGACGCCACGACGAGGACGACGATCGCCGCGCCGACCGGGGCGGTTGTTCTGCTGAGCCTGCTGCTCCTCGAACTGACGCTCGGTCATATCGCCCTTGTAGATCCAGACCTTGACGCCGATGCGACCGTAGGTGGTCCTGGCCTCGAAGAAGCCATAGTCGATCAGGGCGCGCAGAGTCTGCAGGGGCACACGACCCTCGCGGTAGAACTCCGAGCGGCTCATTTCGGCTCCACCCAGGCGGCCGGACAGCTTGATCCTGATGCCCTTGGCGCCTGCCCGCATGGCATCCTGCTGAGCCTTGCGCATGGCCCGGCGGAAGGTGACGCGGTTGGTCAGCTGCTCAGCGATGCCCTGAGCCACCAGCTGGGCATCAATGGAGGCGTTCTTGACCTCGAAGATGTTCAGCTGGACCTGCTTGCCGGTGATCTTCTCCAGCTTGGCGCGAACACGCTCCGCTTCGGCGCCGCGACGGCCGATGACAATGCCCGGCCGGGCGGTGTGGATGTCGACGCGCACACGGTCACGGGTCCGCTCGATGACGATCTTGGAGACGCCTGCGCGCTCCAGGTCCTTGTTCATCTCCTTGCGGATCTTGTCGTCCTCAAGCACGAAGTCGCTGTAACGCTCCCCCGCCTTGTTGGAGTCGGAGTACCACTTGCTGCGGTGCTCCTCGGTGATGCCGAGTCGGTACCCAAACGGGTTGATCTTCTGCCCCATTATCGGGCTCCTTCCTTGTCGGCCACCACGACGGTGATGTGGCTGGTCCGCTTGTTGATGCGGGCCGCACGACCCTGGGCGCGGGCACGGAACCGCTTCAGAGTAGTTCCCTCGTCCACGTAGGTCTCACGAACCATCAGCTCGTTCTCGCGGAAGGGCTGATTGGCCTTGTCCGCCTTGACACGAGCGTTGGCGATGGCGCTCTCCAGGCACTTGCGGACCGGAACGGCCGCGTCCTGGGGGGCAAACTTCAGAATGGTCACGGCCTCGGTCGCCTGCTTGCCTCGGATGAGGTCGACGACGCGGCGAGCCTTGCGAGGCGTCACGCGAACGTGACGTGCAATTGCCTTAGCTTCCATGTGTCTCTACTCTCCCTCGCCTCAGCGGCGTGCTTTCTTGTCGTCCTTCACATGACCCCTGAAGGTCCGGGTGGGGGCGAATTCGCCGAGCTTGTGGCCGACCATGGCCTCGGTGACGAAGACCGGGACATGCTTGCGGCCATCGTGCACAGCAAAAGTGTGCCCGATGAAGTCCGGGGTGATCATGGAACGACGGGACCAGGTCTTGATGACGTTCTTGGTGCCCTTTTCGTTCTGCTCGTCGACTTTCTTCTGCAAGTGGGCGTCGACGAATGGGCCCTTCTTGATGCTACGAGTCATCTTTCCGACACTCCCTTACTTGCGGTTCTTACCATTTGGACGACGACGCACAATCATCTTGTTGGAGGCCTTCTTGGGCCTGCGGGTGCGGACCTCGCCCTTGCCCCAGGGAGACACTGGCGGCTTGCCGCCACGAGTGCGTCCGCCATGCGGGTGGTCGACCGGGTTCATGGATTCACCGCGGGTGATGGGCCTGCGTCCCATCCAGCGTGCACGTCCCGCCTTGCCTAGCTGGACATTGGCGTGGTCGTTGTTGCCGACCTCGCCCACTGTTGCGCGGCAACGGGAATCGACATTGCGGATTTCGCCGGAGGGCATACGCAGCTGGGCGTAGGCACCGTCCTTGGCCACCAACTGGACGGCAGCACCGGCCGAGCGTGCGATCTTGGCGCCGCCCAGGGGCCGCAGCTCAATGGCGTGGACGATGGTGCCGGTGGGGATATTGCGCAGGGGCAGGTTGTTGCCGGGCTTGATGTCGGCCTGGGGACCGGTCTCGATGACGTCACCCTGCTTGATGCCCTGCGGGGCGATGATGTAGCGCTTCTCACCGTCTGCGAAGTGCAGAAGGGCGATGCGGGCCGAGCGGTTGGGATCGTATTCGATCTCAGCCACCTTGGCGGGCACACCGTCCTTGTCCCAGCGACGGAAGTCAATGAGGCGGTACTGGCGCTTGTGTCCGCCGCCCCGATGGCGACTGGTGACGCGGCCGTAGGAGTTGCGCCCGCCGGTCTTGCTCAGCTTGCGAACCAGCGACTTCTCGGGCTTGGAGCGCGTGATTTCGGCGAAGTCCGAAACCGAGGCGTTGCGACGGCCCGCGGTCGTCGGCTTGTATGTACGGATAGCCATAATCTAGTTCTTCCTTAACTTTTCTCGGCTAGCCTTCAGTTTTTGGTACCGAAGACATCGATCGACTGGCCCTCGGCCACCTTGACGATGGCGCGTTTCTCGGCGGCACGACGACCCCAGCCCGTACGGGTCCGGGTCCTCTTACCTTGCCGGTTGAGGGTGTTGACCGATGTGACCTTCACGTTGAAGATCTGCTCGATGGCCTGCTTGATGGCGACCTTGTTGGCTTCAGGGTCCACCACGAATGTGTACTGGCCTCGGTCCGAGTTGGCGTAGCTCTTCTCGGAGACGACCGGGCGCAGAATGATGTCGTGTGCTGGCTTGTGAATAGCTGCCATGAAAATCAGGCCTCCTTGACGGTCTTGGACTTGGCGCCGCCCTTGACAGCCAGGAAGGCATCGAAGCCGTCCTTGCTGAAGACGACATCCTCGGCCGTGACCACATCGTAGGTGTTGAGCTGATCGGCGAAGAGGACATGGACGGTGGGCAGGTTCCTGACGGAGAGCCACTCGTTGATGTTCTCACGGGACAGCACGACGGTGGTGAATCTACTGTCGACCAGGGGCAACAGGGCTGCCTTGGCTGCCTTGGTGGACGGAGTCTCGCCAATGCCGAAGTCGACCACGTGCACGCGTCCGGCGTTGACCCGGTCGGACAGGACGTAGCGCAAAGCTGCGGCCTTCATCTTCTTGGGGGTGCGCTGGGAGTAGTCGCGCGGCTGCGGGCCGTGGACAATGGCGCCACCGGTCCACTGGGGAGCGCGAATGGAGCCCTGACGAGCACGTCCAGTGCCCTTCTGCTTCCAAGGCTTGCGGCCGCCACCTGAGACGGTGGACCGGGTCTTGACCGAGTGTGTCCCCTGACGGGCTGCAGCCAGCTGGGCGACAACAACCTGATGGATCAGCGGCACGTGTGAGCGGATATCCTCTTCTGCAATGCCGAAGATCTGCTCGGGTGCATCCACAGTTCCGGTGTTCTTGCCCTGGGCGTCGGTGATGTTCAGAGTCAACTTAGCCATGGTTTCAGGCTCCCTTCACTGCCGAACGAACCAGGACGATGGCGCCGCGGGGCCCGGGCAGGGCACCCTTGATGGCGATGACGCCCTTCTCGGCATCTGCGGAGACAATGGTCAGATTCTGGACGGTCGAGGTGTCGTGACCCATGCGGCCGGCCATCCGCTTGCCCTTGAGGATGCGGCTAGGCGTGGCGCAGGCGCCCACTGAGCCAGGACGGCGCTCGTTCTTGTGCGAACCGTGGGTGCGGCGGTAGGACTTGAAGCCCCAGCGCTTGATGGTGCCGGCGAAGCCCTTGCCCTTGGTTGTTCCGGTCACGTCGACCTCGCTGCCCTCGGGCAGCAGGTCCATGCCCAGCTCCTGGCCGGGCTGATAGCTGTCGGCATCAGCGGTGCGGACCTCGACCAAGTGGCGACGCGGGGTCACTCCGGCCTTGGCGAAGTGGCCAGCCAGCGGCTTGGTCACCTTGGTGGGATCGATCTGTCCGTAGCCGATCTGGATGGCCTGATAGCCGTCCTTCTCCTGGTTCTTGACCGCGGTCACCACGTTGGTGGACACGTCCACCAGGGTCACCGGGACGAAGAAGCCGTTCTCGTCCCAGACCTGGGACATGCCCAGCTTGCGGCCCAGGAGAGCCTTGCGGTTCCTCTGCTCTTCAGCCATGCGGTTTCCTCCTCCCCTACAGCTTGATCTCGATGTTGACGTCCGCCGGCAGATCGATGTGCATCAACGAATCCACCGCCTTGGGCGTGGGATCCACGATGTCGATCAGGCGCTTGTGGGTGCGCATCTCGAAGTGCTCGCGGGAGTCCTTGTACTTATGAGGAGAACGGATGACGACATACACGTTCTTCTCAGTCGGCAGCGGAACGGGGCCAACCACAGTTGCGCCCGCGTTCGTCACCGTCTCGACGATCTTCTTCGCCGATTGGTCGATGACCTCATGGTCATAGGACTTTAGCCTGATGCGGATTTTCTGTCCCGCCATTGCCGTCCGCCCTTTCTAGCGATCTATGAACTGATTACCCAGTCTGTTTCGAGGGCACGAAACGACGGCCGCAAGGAGACATTCCTCCCGACAGGCCTCAGCCGGATCCATGCGCAGCCGTGGAGAACCGTGGGGATGGGACTCCTCGCTGCACCCGCTATTGTGATTGACAAAATGCGAGCCCAAAACAGGCAACTTTCTTATTAAAGCACGAGGGTCCCCCTAGAAGAATCCGGGCGTGTCGCGCCGCTTCCAGGGGGATCCTCGACTGGATTCCGGCCTTGTCAGGCCCGCTGGGAGGCCTCTTGCACCTCATCCTCGCCCTGGCGGGCAACCCGCATCCGATGGCCCTCCCCTTGGCTGACCCCATAGTAGGCGGCCACAGCGATGTCTTTCATGTCCTCAATCATCGGAATGCGAGGATTGGCCGGCGTGCACTGGTCCTCGTAGGCGCGCATGCCGATCTGATCCAAGGACTGCCAGTAGAGGTCCTCGTCCACTCCGGCAGCCTGGAAGGAGGCATCCATGCCCAGACGCTCGTCCCTGTAGGATTCCACAGCACGGGCCAAGAGCTCCACGCCCTCCTCGGCAGTAGCGGATTCGATGCCCAGCACATGGGCCATCTGCCTGTAGCGCTCCGGGGCCACATACTCGCTGTATTTGGGCCAGCTGGTCGGCTCGTCCGGGATGCATCCGTTGTAACGGATCACATAGGGCAAAAGGATGGAATTGGCACGCCCATGGGCCACATGGCAGAGGGCTCCGATGGTATGCGCCATGCCGTGGCACATGCCCAGGAAGGCCGAGCCGAAGGCCATGCCTGCCATGGTCGCCGCATTGTGCATCTTCTCCTGGGCGCGTACCTTGGCCTCACCGCCGGCAGTGCTCACAGCAGGCTCCAGGTTGTCCCAGATCAGTTTGGCCGCATGCAGGGCCATGGCGTCGGTGTAGTCATTGGCATAGACCGAGACAAAGGCCTCCATGCAGTGGGTCAGGGCATCGAAGCCCGAGTCGCAGGCCAGCCTCTTGGGCTGGGTACGGGCCAGGACCGGATCCACGATGGCCACGCTGGGGGTCAGGGCGTAATCGGTGATGGGGTACTTGTATCCGGTCTTATGGTCGGTGATGACCGCGAATGGGGTGACCTCCGAACCCGTGCCCGATGACGTGGGAATACAGACCAGCCTGGCCTTGGTGCCCAGGGGCGGAATCTTGAAGGCGCGCTTGCGGATATCGAAGAACTTCTCACGGACATCAGCGAAGGAGATCTCCGGGTGCTCATAGAGAAGCCACATGATCTTGGCAGCGTCCATGGGGCTGCCCCCGCCTACGGCGATGATGGTGTCGGGGCCGAACTCGTTGCGCATCATGGCCGCCCCCCGCTGCACCGTCTCCACGCTGGGTTCAGGCTCGACATAGTCGATGATGCGGAAGGTGACCGGCTCGGAACGGGCCCGCAGCTGATCGATGATCTTGTCGATGACCCCCAGCTGCTCCATGACCTTGTCACAGACGATCACGGCCCGGCGAATGCCGAACATGTCGCGCAGATAGCGCACGGAATTGGGCTCGAAGTAGGTCTTGGGCGGCACCTTGAACCACTGCATGTTGTTGTTCCTCCGGGCTATCCTCTTGACATTGATCAGATTGACCGCCTGAACGTTGCCCGAGACCGAATTGCCGCCGTAGGAGCCGCAACCCAGCGTCAGGGAGGGGGCTATGGCGTTGTAGATGTCGCCGATGCCGCCCAGTGAGCTGGGCTGGTTCCAGACGATCCTGCAGGCGTGCATGCGCTGGCCATACTCCCGCACCAACTTCTCGTTGTCCGTGTGTATGGCCGCCGTATGCCCGGCCCCGTAGCGCAGCATCTGCTCGCAGAGGGCGAAGCCCTCCTCCTTGTTCCGGGCCTTGAGCACAGCTTGGACCGGAGCCAGCTTTTCCATGGTCAGTGGCTCCATGGGGCCGACTTGGTCGCATTCGGCAGCCAGGATGGTTGCATCCTCGGGAATCTCAAAACTAGCCTGACGGGCGATGAACTGCGGGGACTTGCCGGGAACCACCGAATTGAGCCTGGGCTGGGGGGCGTCTGCTCCGGCATGGGACCTCACCCCGAACATGTACTCCTCCAGCTTGGCCTTCTCCTCGGCATTGACGAAGTACGCCTTGCGCCGCTTCATCTCCTTGATCATTCGGTCGTACACATCCTGATGGGCGATGACGGCCTGCTCCGTGGCGCAGATCATGCCATAGTCGAAGTGCTTGGACAAGATCAGATCGTTGACAGCCCGAGCAACATTGACCTTGCAGTCCACATAGGCCGGGGCATTGCCGGCGCCCACCCCCAGGGCCGGCTTACCCGAGGAGTATGCGGCCTTGACCATGCCCGGGCCGCCGGTGGCCAGGATGGTGGCTACGCCTGGGTGCCGCATCAGCGCGCCCGTGGCCTCAACAGAGGGGTGTTCGATCCACTGGATGCAATCCTGCGGAGCGCCTGCTTCAATAGCGGCGTCACGGACGATCCGGGCCGCCTCTACCGAGCAGCGCTGGGCATAGGGATGGAAGCCGAAGACGATGGGGCAACGGGTCTTCAAGGCCAGCAGGGACTTGAATATGGCGGTCGAAGTGGGGTTGGTCACTGGGGTCACGCCGGCCACGACCCCCACCGGCTCGGCAACCTCGATGATGCCGTCCACCTCGTTCTCGCTGATGATGCCCACGGTGCGCTGTTTAGCCAGGTAGTTGGTCACGTGCTCGCAGGCGAAGATGTTCTTGGTGGCCTTGTCCTCCACCAGTCCGCGTCCTGTCTCCTGAACGGCCATCTGGGCCAGGGCCAGATGCTTGTTCAGGGCCGCGATGGAGGCCTTGGCCACGATCCTGTCCACCTGCTCCTGGTTGAGCTCCTCGAAGGTCCTCAGAGCGGTCTGCGCTCTGGCGACCAGGGCATCCACCTCCTTGCGGGCCAGCTCGGTTCGATCCTGCTCCGCTCTTTTGCTTCCGGCAGCTGATCCTGTCGCCCGATTCCTGTGTCCTTGCGTACGCGTTTCAGCCAAGATCCCGGTCCTCCTTGTGTGCTTGCTCGGACTCCGCCGAGGACCGGGAGGCAGTACTGGACCGCGCCAGCCCTCGAAAGGCAAAGGCCATAAGGTGACGAATATCACAATATAACCGGTCACAATATAACCGAGGAGAAGAACCATTGAGCCCCAGGCGGAGCGAACGTTCACTTGCAGCGTGTCGTGTGGGAATCCGTAGGTTTCCTGGTCACTTGTCAAACAGAAAAGTGCTCTTTGCCGTTCGTTTTTCGGCAGAGGCGGTCCAAGCATGAAAAATCCCCGAGGTTCATGAACCTCGGGGATGGAAGGACTGCGAACGTCAACGCTTGGAGAACTGCGGCGCGCGACGGGCCTTGTGCAGACCCGCCTTCTTGCGCTCCACCACGCGGGCGTCGCGGGTCAGGAACCCGGCCTTCTTCAGGGCAGGACGGTTGGCGTCCCGATCGATGGCGTTCAGGGCGCGTGCGACGCCCAGACGGACTGCGCCGGCCTGGCCGGTCACGCCGCCGCCCTCGACGCGCACAACCACGTCGAACTTGTTCTCGAGCTTGAGCAACACGATGGGCGAGTTGACCTCCCGCTGGTGCAGCTTGCTGGGGAAGTACTCCTCCAAGGTGTGCCCATTGATGCTCCACTTGCCGGAGCCCGGGATCAGACGGACGCGGGCGACTGCCTCCTTACGGCGACCGGTGCCGTAGCCTGGCTCGATGGCGGAGGTGCCGGTGCCCGCACCGGCATTAGTCTCGGAAGTGTAGGAAGCGCTGGTCTCCTCGGCCTCAAGAACCGCGGAGCTGTTGTTGTTGTCAGCCATGGTGATTATCTCCTCTGGTCCTACTTGGCCTGCTGGGCGACCTGGTGGATCTTGTACTCAATGGGCTGCTGTGAGGTGTGAGGATGCTCCTCGCCTGCGAAGACCCGCAGCCTGGTCAGCTGGACCTTGGCCAGCTTGTTCTTGGGCAACATGCCCTTGACCGCCGTCATGATGATGCGCTCGGGATTGTGCTCCATCAACTGCCCGTAGGAGTCGCGACGCAGACCGCCGGGACGACCGGAGTGGGTGTAGAGCACCTTGTCGTTCTTGTTGCCCGTGAGCACCATCTTGGAGGCGTTGATGACGATGACGTTGTTGCCAGAGTCGGCGTAGGGCGCATAGGTGGGCTTGTTCTTGCCACGCAGCAGATCGGCCACCTGGGCTGCCAGACGCCCCAGCACCACACCGGAGGCGTCGACGATATACCAGTCATGTGTCAGATCGGCTGGTTTCGGGGTGAAAGTCTTCACGATTCAACCTTTTCCTTGCATTGTGTTTCGGGCTCCCCGCGCCACATGCTGCCATGCTGGCCGAAAGCCGTGTATTCCGTGGGCTCCCTGAAAGTCCTAGACGGCGAGTGGGAAAAGCGCTTTGAGGACCCCTTAGGGAAACACAACAATCCATTATTGTAACGCCTGAGCGCCGTTCGTCAAAATTCGCGTCGGCCTAAGTTTCAGCGCGAGGCGGCTGCCCGTGCCACCTGCCCATCAGGGTCCTTGCGCAGAGCCTCAAGGGTCGCCTGCCCGGTGTTGGGATTCAGGGCCACCGCCCGGCGGACCATGGCGGCCAGCACATGGGGGGCATTCTGCTCGTCGCGAGTGCCCAGGGCCCCCAGAAAGTCCAGGGTATCGGCATCGGTGCGCTCATCCTGGGCACCCTCCAGACGCATCTTCCAGGAGGTCATGGGATTGGTCAGCGCAGCAGCCCTGACTCCGGCGTCCTGGTCCTTGGTGAGCAGACCGGCCAGCCAGTTCTTGTCATCCTTGTTGGCAGCCACCGCCCGGCGGACGTCTGCGCTGGAATCCTGGGAGAGCTTGACCAGAATGTTGGGGAAGGGCATGGTCTGCGCCAGGTAGACCCTGTCCTCCACCGGCGTGTGCTCATTGCCAGCCACCGCCTCCAGCAGTGCCGTGAAGCGTGAGAAGGCGGCCTGGTCGGACCTGTCGGGCAGGGGGCTACGGGCGAATTCGTGCAGCTCGGCCGTATCTGTGGAGTGCCTGAGCCTTTCATAAAAAACGGTCAGAGCCTCATGGGGCTTGCCGGGTGATGGGGATTCGGTTTCCGATTGGTCCTGGGGATTGGTCATGCGGTCAGCTTAGGTCGCCTCCTTGATATAAGACCCGGCCCGAGATCCCCTTTAGCATGGAGATAATGCAAGAACCGAGGAGACGATAAGCATAGGAGGCAAGCCGATTGCTCACCATACTGGATACGCCGCAGAAACCGGCTACGGGCTCTCTGACTGAGCGGAAGTCCGAGTTCATCGGCCAGGCCTGCCATGTGGAGGATCAGGAGGCAGCCATGGCCTTCGTCCAAGAGGTCCGTGTGCAGCACCCCAAGGCCCGGCACGTCTGCCACTGCGCGATCTGGGGACCGGAGGGCAGCACCAGCGAGCGCATGAGCGATGACGGAGAGCCCTCCGGGACGGCCGGTAAGCCCATACTTGAGGTCATGCGTCGGCAGGGGGTGACGGACTGTGTCCTGACGGTGACCCGTTACTTCGGAGGGATCCTTCTCGGGTCAGGGGGGTTGATCCGGGCCTACTCCTCAGCAGCCTCCCTGGCACTCAAGGCGGCAAAGCAGGCACGTGTGCTCCCGACCCAGCGATTCACGATCACCGTGGATTATCCGGAGTACGATCCCCTGCGCCGTCTGATCCGCACCTCCGGGGGACAGGTGGAGACCGAGGACTTCACGGATCGGGTCCAGCTGACCTACGACCTGGAGCCCGCCGCAGTGCCAGCCTTCCATAGTAGGCTGGACGACCTTCTGCAAGGCCGGGTCCAGCCGAACGCATTGGGCGAAGGCCGCAGGCTGATCCCCCTGTCCGGGGACCAGGCTTCGTCTGCCTCATGACTGTCGGGAGGGCCATGCAACCATTGCTCGGTTGCAGCCTTACCCGCCGGACAGGCTCATGCCGCACGCCGTCGCTCTTCCGCCATGTAGACCGTGACCTTCCAAGCCCGAGCTCCACAAAGGATATGGGAATAAGCACCTTTGGCAATGAACGCCAGTAATGAATAAGACCGGCGATCGTGCAAGATCAGCGATCACCGGTCATCAGGCGGAGACGAGGAGATTCGAACTCCTGGACCGCTTGCGCAGTCAACACCTTAGCAGGGTGCCCCTTTCGGCCACTCAGGCACGTCTCCATGCAGGCTCCCGATTCAGGACCCTAGTCCCAAAGTCTCGAGAACAAAACAATAGAATACCATGATAGACCGACCTGACTCGCCGGTGCGACAGGGGTGCAATGCAGCACAGGGCGGATTCGTTCATTTTCATGGATAAAAACCATAAATGTAATTATTTTCCAAGAATTTACGACTGAGAATAATTTATTGCATGTTCCTCTGGGACCCCCTTCTATCATGGAGCCATGAGTACCGCACCAAGGCTTGCAGCCGCCAAGAAAGACTGGGGACATGACGAGACCGGCTGCACGGTGCTGCACATTGACATGGATGCCTTCTACGCCTCCTGCGAAGTCGCCCGACACCCTCAATTGCAGGGCCGGCCGGTCATCATCGGCACCGGACGGCGTTCGGTGGTCTCTGCGGCCAGCTATGAAGCCCGGGCTTTCGGCATCAACTCGGCCATGCCTCTGGCACGTGCCGAACGACTGTGCCCTCAAGGGGTCTTCCTCCCGGTCGACATGACCTATTACCGGAATATCTCACGAAGGATATTTGATACGGTTTTCTCACGAATTACTGATCAGATCGAGCAAGTCTCAGTAGACGAGTGCTACATGGACGTGTCCGGGGCACTCATGCGCTGGGGCATGCCTACGGCCATAGCCCGGTGGATTCGAGCCAGCGTAGCCCGCCAATTCCACGTGACCTGCTCGGTGGGCATCGCCACCAACAAACTGGTAGCCAAGATGGCCTCCACCAACGCCAAGCCCGACGGCATGCTGCTGATTCCCAAGGCCCGACAGGCCGAGTTCGTCCAGCTGATGCCCCTGCGCGGCATCCCCGGCATCGGACCGGCCCTGGAGAAGCGGCTCAACGCCTGGGCCATCAAGGACGTGGCCGACCTGGCTACCATGAGCGAGCGGGATCTGACTCGGGCCACAGGTTCGAACCTTACAGCCAGGAAGCTGGCACAGGCCTCCCACGGTCTGGACGACGATCCTGTCCAGCCGCGAGCGCCAGAGAAGTCCCTAGGCGCGGAACGCACCTTTCTGCACGATACCACCAGCATGAAGCAGGTCTGCGACCTCCTGCGCGTCTGCAGCAACGAAGTGGCGACCGGACTGCGATCGCACGACCTGATCGCTCGAACCATCACCGTCAAACTACGCTTCGATGACCTGCGCTATATGACCAAGGCCCACACCCTGGAGACCCCGGTCAACTCAGCCAACCGCATCTATCCGCAAGCAGTCGGTCTGCTCAAGGCCATGCTGGGGCTGCCCGATGGTGTGCCCATGGACACGCCCCTGCCCAGGCTGATCCGCCTGGCCGGTGTCAGCGCATTCGGTCTGAGCCGGGTGGAAGACACTCCCATCCAGCCATCCTTGGATGACATCATCCACGAGAGCAAACGCCGCACCGGCAGCGAGGCCCAGCGCCTGGATCAGGCAGAGGCCACCATGGACTCCATCAGGAGCCGCTATGGCAAGGGCTCGGTCAGCATGGGCCTCTAAGCGGCGCTCCGCAGACGCCCCAAGGCCAGCTCCAGCTGCTCGTCAGTGATGGTTGACGAAAATCGCAGATAGTGGCCATCCCCATAGAACTCCCCGGGACTGGCCAGAATACCCAGACGGGATAGGTCTGCCATATCGGCCCAACAGTCGCCCGAGCGGGCTTGTGCCCAGATATATAGGCCGCCCTGCGGCATGACGGCATCATATCCGTAAGATCTGAGACCTTCAGCCAAGGCATGCAGGCGACGGGCATAGACTTCGCGCTGGGTCATCACAGCATCGCCATCCTCCAAGGCGGCCCGCATGGCCCGTTGCACCGGACCTGGCACAATCAGCCCCATCTGCTTGCGGTAGGCGGTCATGGCCTCTACCAGATGAGCATCTCCCGCCACCAAAGCTGCCCTGTATCCGGCCATGTTGGACTGCTTGCTCATCGAGTACAGGCAGAGTATCCCACTGGCATCGCCGCCACAGACTTGGGGCTCCAGGATGCAGGGCGAGGCGGTGATTTGCACATCCTGCCCGACCCGGGCGGATTCTGACCAATCCAGGAGGGCGTAGCACTCGTCACTTAGGACCATGGCACCTATCGAACGGGCCGCCCGTACAATCTTCGCCAGCCCGGCTCGGTCGATGATCCGCCCACTGGGGTTGCCTGGCGAATTGATCCATATTGCTCGCACGCCGAGCAGATTCACCCATGAATCCGTATCAGTCGGATCGTCCACGGTCGTCACCTGGGCCCCAGCCAGCTGGGTTCCGATGGCATAGGTGGGATAGGATACCGTCGGCTGCACCACCCGGTCCCCCGGTCCCAGATGCAGAAGGGAAGCCATGAGCGCCACCGCCTCCTTGGATCCGACCGTGGGCACCAGATCCGCGCCAAGAGCATTCAGATCTACCCCGCGGCGACGACGGAACCAGTCGGCCGCGGCCTGCCTCAGAGATCCATCACCGGCAGTTTTGGGATAACCTCGTGCCTGACCATCATCCGAAGCGGCAGCCAAAGCATCCCTGACCGACCTGGGTACAGGGTCCACCGGCGAACCCACCGACAGATCGACCAGACCGCCGGGGCATTGCTCAGCACGCCGCCGATAGGAGTCAATCCTCGACCAGTCGTAGGGGGATTCGAAGGAGTGAAAACCCATGGTCAGCCTTTCTCGTATAAATAAGCCGCGGAGGGATGGCTCCCATCCGCGGCTCGTCAGCCTGAATCGACTACTTGTTTGGGGGCAGGGCTGCCACACCCTCCGGATCATGATCGTAAGGGCCGACCGCAGCAGCGCCGCCGGCATCCCCCACCTGGGCGAAGAAATCAGTCGCCGCATCCTTGTACCAGGTCCACTCCTCGGGCAGATCATCCTCGTAGAAGATAGCCTCCACCGGGCAGACCGGCTCGCAGGCGCCGCAGTCCACGCACTCGTTGGGGTTGATGTAGAGGGAACGGACGCCCTCGTAGATGCAGTCCACCGGGCATTCGTCCACGCAGGCCTTGTCCTTGACGTCCACGCAGGGCTGAGCGATGACGTAGGTCATGGGTTACCTCCTGAGTATGCGAGTATTCACTCTACACTGCAGCGCCGACGCTCCAGGTCAGTCCAGACCCGCCTGGGTGGCCTTGGATATCTTCCCACTGAGCTGATGACGACCGAGCAGGGAGTGCCGGTAGGAATAGCCGAAGTAAATGGCCAGGCCTGCAGCCAGCCAGACCACGAATCGAATCCAGGTCAGCACGGTCAGGTTGAGCATGAGCCAGAGGCAGGCCAGGGCGATCAGAATGGGCACCCAAGGGTTGCCGGGCATCTTGAAGGACCGGGGCAGGTCAGGCCGGCGCTTGCGCATGATGGGCAGGGAGATGGCCACCAGCAGGAAGGCCGAGAGCGTGCCGATGTTGACCATGTCGGACAAGACGTCTATGGGGAAGCAGGATGCCACCACGGCAACCACGATGCCACCCAGGATCTGAATGCGGGCCGGCGTGCCATGGCGGCCGGTGCGGGACAAGGCACGCGGAAGAAGCCCGTCGCGGCTCATGGCGAAGACAATGCGGGTCAGCCCCAGCAAGAGCACCATGACCACGGTGGTCAGCCCCACCACGATGCCGAAGGAGATGATCTTGGCAGCCCAGGGAGCCCCCACCATCTCGAAGCCGGTGGCCAGTGAGGGGTTCTTGGCCTTGGCAAGATCCTTGTAGGAGACCATGCCGGTGGTGACGATGGCGACCAGGATGTACAGGGTGATGACGATCAGCATACCCAGGCCGATTCCGCGGGGAATGGTCTTGTGGGGCTCCTTGGCCTCCTCGGAGGTGGTGGCGACGATATCGAAACCTACGAAAGCGAAGAAGACCAGGGCCGCGCCTGAGAGGATGCCGGGGATACCGTAGATGGTGGGCTGCATGCCTGAAACCCACTGCCAAAGGGGCTGGCCCATGATCCCTGGCACGCTGGCACCCGGAACGGCAGAAGCAGGCTCAGAGGGCGGGATGAAGGGCCGGTAGTTGTCCAATTTGACGTAGAAGAAGCCCACCACGATGACGAAGACCACAATACCGATCTTGAGGACGGTCAGGGCACCGTCGAACCGGGCTGAAAGCTTGGTGCCCAGGACCAGAAGGACCGTGAAGAGGGTGACGACCGCCAACGGGGCCAAGTCCACATCCAGGCCGCCTACATGGAAGCTGGAGCTGAAGGAAGTGCCGCCCATCAGGTGGATGAAGTCGTTCAGGTAGACACCCCAGTACTTGGAGATCACCGACGCGGCCATGAGCATCTCAAGAATCAGGTCCCATCCGATGATCCAGGCCACCAGTTCGCCCATGGTGTTGTAGGTGAAGGTGTAGGCCGAACCTGAAACCGGGATCATGGATGCGAACTCCGCGTAGCACATAACGGCCGCCGCACAGACGATGCCTGCGATGACGAAGGAGATAATGACGGCCGGACCCGCATGGAAGGCCGCTGCCTGGGCTCCCACCGAGAAGATGCCGGCGCCCACGGCCACTGCGACGGCCATGATGGCCAGGTCCCAGGTGGTCAGCGTCCGCTTGAGGGACCTGCCCTCCTCCCCGGTCTCTGCCAGGGTCTGTTCAACCGATTTCTTCCTGAATAACTCCATCTTGCTCCCGACTCACGAGTCCCGCTCCGGCCAGTAATCATAGGATATGGTGCCGTACAAAACCGAAATACGCTCATCAGGTGAAAGCAGGAGCTACCAAGCCAGGTCGATGCCCGGGGTAACGGGCTCGGGAATCAGGCGGATGCCGAAGGTGGAATCCACGCCTTTCTGGATGGCACGAGCCAGGGCCACCATGTCATCGGACCCGGCACCTCCGCGGTTGGTCAAAGCCAGTGTGTGCACGTCGGACAGGGCGGCAGCCGACGCCTCCTCCAGGGCGAATCCCTTGTGGAAGCCTGAATGATCGATCAGCCAAGCCGCTGAGGTCTTGACCAACGCCGAGTCTTCGACAGGATAGCGTGGGGCATCCGCCGGTAGGGCATCCGCGGCCTCAGGGCTGATGATCGGATTGGTGAAGAAACTCCCGCAGCTGTGACGATCAAGCAGCACCCGCTCGCCCCTGGGGCCGTGAAGGTCATCCTGGACTGCCTCCAGAGCTTCTTCCAGGTCGGAGGTTCGACGGCAGGATCCCATCCAATCGGTCAGGTACCGGTAGGGATCCTCCAGCATCCCCTTGCCTGCTCTGACGGTCAGAACCGCCCGGCGGATCCGCTCCAAGGGAAGGGTTGCCCCGACCTCCACACCCAAGGCCTTAGCCAGCTGGGCGGAGCCCACCTGAGCGGCGGACCCATGTCGCAGGACCAGGGTGACCGAAAGGACCACGTAGCGCGGCGTGGGGAAGAACCGTGCGTCGGGCACAGCCGGCGCCTGATACATGGTCTGCTTGAGCAGGGAGGTCCTGTATCCGAAATCCAGATCAGAGGCCCGCAGATAGGCAGTGACCTTGTCCTGGCGGTCCCAGACCTCGACCGAGTCGACCAGGCGGCCGACCTCCTGGCCGTATGCGCCGATGTTCTGGACCACCGAGGCCCCGACAGTCCCGGGGATGCCGGATAGGCCTTCTACCCCGATCAGGTGCATGCGCACGCAGTAGGAGACCAGATCATCCCAGTTGGTCCCAGCCGTTGCGTTGATGTGGACGACGGGAGCACCACCTTCAGGCGGAGCCACCTCGTCGGGCACGCTGATGTCCTGACGGGTGTCACGCACAACCACACCGAAAAAATCCTGGTCGGAGGCCAGCAGGTTGGATCCCCCGCCGATCAGGCAGAGGGGCAGCCCCTTGGAATCCGCGTCCTCCACAGCCTCGATCATGCCCACACGGCTTTGGGGCTGAACGAAGGCGGCCATGCTCCCGCCCACACCCACAGTGGTGATATCGGCAAAGGTCGGAATGGTGTCTCTGGAGGATACGTCAGACATGCAATTCACTGTATCATCGTCCCCTTATGAGGGCCTCTCCCGAGCAGGAGCCATGACAGACCTGAGATGCCCCCTGTCGCCCTTGGCGATCATCAATCGGTCATACTCAGATAGCAAAGCAAGGGCATCAAGGTGACTGCGAAGTCCTGTCTGACCCCCTATCAGCTTTTCCTATAGCTTTCGCAAGACCCGCGCAGGGTCAGGGGACGATTAGCGGCGATAGATATTACCTATATGCCAGGTCGTTGACGGGCCTGCTTCCTGGGGGTTTTATGTGACAAGAGCTTTGGGAAGGGGAATCTCCAAAGCCCTGTTTCCGGACGAAGGGCACCGGAACTACCTGGACACCTGACCGGGCGTTCATAGAACACATACCAGGAAATGAGCATGCAATGACAGAAGACAGAAGAACCCAGTTCCACCAGATAGCCCAGGGCCAGACAAGCCGCCCCTGGCTGACCTCTGCCTGGCAGCACCACATCGGACACGAGTACGGTGCTGAGAATTTTGCTTCAGCCACCTTGGACTTCGTTCGCAAGTGGGATTGGGACTGGGTCAAGATCAACCCGAGGGCCATCTACTACGCCGAGGTCTGGGACGCAGTCTACGACAAGGATCACTATGATTGGCTGATCCCGCGCACCGTCCGCACGGCCATCCAGGAGGCAGGGGATATCGCCCGCATCGACTATCGCGACCCCGAAACCAACAAGGTGCTCCAAGAGCAGATCCAAACTGCCAGAGGCATCCGAGACGGCCTTGAGGACCGAGCAGTCATCGACACGGTATTCTCCCCGCTCTCAGTCCTCCTTCAGTTGGCCGATCTCCCCCTCTATCCCGACGGGCAGGGCTCCGCGCAGGAGAATGACAGGGGCCTGAACAGACAGACGCTGATCTTCGACCAGCCCGAGGCGGCCAAGTCAGCGCTGGACAAGATCGCCCGGACCCTTGCCGACTACGCAGCTCTGCTGGTCAGCCCCAAGGAGCAGGGCGGGGCTGGTCTGGACGGCATCTTCTTCGCCGAGACGGGTCTGGCCAGCCATGGCTACTTCAACCAGGCGCAACTGGAGGAATGGGCCAAGCCCTATGACCGGATCGTGATCCAAGCGGTCAGACAGGCCAATCCGGAAGCCCTGGTCCTGGTGCATACCTGCCGGGAAGATGCCCATCCCGAAGAATTCACCGCCCTGAATCCCGATTTTCTCCACTGGGACCAGTTCCGCCCAGGCAATCCTGAAATCAGCACCGATTTTCCAGCGGTACCCGTGGGAGGAGCCGACTTCGAACTCTTCAATCCGGGCAGCGACGTGGATCAGATCCGCCAGGAATTGGATCAGACCATCCAGGCCCGTCAAGGCCGTCCCTTCCTCCTGGCGCCCTCATGCACCATCCCGACGCCCGCCGACGAGGAGGCCCTGCGCCTTCTGAGCGGAACCCGGGCCCCCAAGCAAGTCTGAAACCACAAACAACCCACCGACATCAACCGTCAAACTCCAAGGGAGACATCATGGTCATCACATCAAAGCAGCACCGGCAGCATCGTGGCACCATCAGGGCAATGGTTGCCCTCATGACCACCATGGCCATGGCCGGAGCGCTGTCGGCCTGCGGATTGGGAGGCGACAAGGACTCCTCCGAAGGATCGTCAGACCATGTGACCATCGCTGCCATCTACCCTAAGACCGGTCTCTACGCCGAGTACGGAAAGATGTTCCAGCAGGGCTTCGACCTGGCCAAAGACCAGGTCAACAAGAAGGGCGGAATACAGGGCAAGCGCCTGGACATCGACTATTACGACACCCAATCAGATGCCAAACAGGATGCCGCCGTCGCCCCAAAGATCGCCTCCGATAAATCAGTCATCGCCGTTGTGGGCGACTACTCCTCGCCGGCCTCTTCAGCCGCATCGCCTATTTTCCAACAGGCCGGGCTGGTCCATTACGGCTTCAACAACTCCTCGCCGACCTTCACGAATTCTGGTGATCATGTATGGACACCTCAAATATCGCAGAAGACTTACCAGGAAGTCAACGCTGAGGCGGTGTCCAAGCGAGCCGAGAAGATCTCCGTCGTCTATATAGAAAACGACTGGGGGAAGGAATCCTTCCAGTACTTCAAGGAGGCTGCGGAACGGCTCGGGGTGCAGATCGTCTACCAGTCCTCCTATCTGCCCGATTCCACGGACCTGACTCCAATACTGATCCCGGCCAAGAATGCCGCCCCCGAGGCCGTGGTGGACATCGGCTACGGGCCAGATGGGGCGCTGATCGCCAACACCCTGCGGGACAAACTGGACTATAAGGGACCCTTCTTTGGCGGTCAGGAGACCAAGGAGTTCCTCTCCCTGACCGGAGCGAACGCCCAAGGGGCTATCATTACCGGCGTCTTTTCGGCAACAGGCACCAAGGATGCGAAAGCCAAGGCCTTCGTCAAGAGCTTTGAGGACCGGTATCACACCGTCCCCGGCAACTTCGAAATCACTGCCTACCAGGCCATCAAGGACCTGGCCTACGCGGGCGAGAAGACCAGCCCCACCAGGGAGGGCATCCAGGAGGCCCTAAGCAAGGTCAAGGACTTCCCGCTCTACCAAGGCCAGGGAGGGACTTTCCGGTTCAACACCAAGACCCGCCGGGCGGATACGATCAAGCCCATCCTCCTCCAGGTCGATCAGGGCAAATTCAAACAGATCGAGGAGTGAGCTGCGATCATGGTCGAGACGCTCTTTTCCGGACTCATCCACGGCGGCGTTTACGCTCTGGCCGCCGTGGGTATGTCCCTGGTCTTCGGAGTGACCAATGTGGCCAACTTCGCACAAGGATCCCTGGTAGCGGTCGGGATGATGACGGCCTGGTGGGTAGGCTCCTCCCTAGGCTGGGGACTCGTTCCCACCATCCTGGCCGTCGTCCTGGTCACGGGCTTGGTCGGCCTGATCACCAACCTCCTGGTCATCACTCCCCTGGAGGGTCGGCAACCAATCGCCGCCCTTCTGGGCACCGTGGGTCTAGGACAGGTCCTGGATAACGGGATGCAGCTGATCTTTGGCTCTCAGACCAGGCCCTTCCCCCAGCTGTTGCCCACCCACAACCTGCATGCGCTGGGCATCAGCTTCGGCACATCCGACCTGGTCATGGGTCTGGTCGCCTTGGCCAGCATGGCTGCGCTCTGGGCCTTCCTGACCTACGGTAGGACCGGGCAGGCCATCAGGGCCACCTCCCAGGATTCCCAGGCCGCATTGCAGATGGGAGTACCTGTCACCTCCATTCGCACCATAGCCTTCGTTATCGGCTCGGTCCTGGCTGGTATCGCCGGAATTTTCATCGGTCTGTTCAAGACGAACATCAACCCCATGGACGGCAACGCCATCGGCATGACGGCTTTCGTGGCTGCAGCCATCGGCGGACTGGGCTCCATCCCCGGAGCCATTATTGGCGGCCTGGTGCTGGGTTTGGCCGAGGCTGTCGGCGTAGGACTCTTCGGCGATGGTGTACATGACCTAATCACCTTCGGCACCCTCCTGCTGGTTCTGATCCTCAAGCCTTCAGGATTCCTAGGCCGCAAGGCAGACATGGGCAAGGAGCCCATGACCGGAACCCTCCCGGAAGCCGCCAGACCCATTCGACTGCCACTTTGGGCCAACCTCGGCCTTGCAGCAGCCGCTCTGGCCACCCCATTCATTTTCTCCGACCATCTGGCCGGCATCGGAACCCAGGTTGCCATATACGCCATTGCCGCAGTGGGCCTGACGCTGATCTCGGGCTCGGCCGGGCAGACCATCCTGGGCTTGGCGGGACCTGTGGCCGTGGGAGCCTACGCCTCGGCTCTGTTGACCATACGTCTGCATTGGCCTTTCACGCTCTCCCTGCTGGGCGCGGCCGTCATCGCCGCCTTAGCCGCATCCCTGCTGACATTCCCTGTATGGAAGCTCAGTGGCCACTATGTGGCTATCGCCACCATAGGGGTGGGAGCAGTCATGGTCGCCATCATCCGCATCTGGGAACCTCTGACCAGGGGCTCGCTAGGTCTGCAGGGCATTCCGCTGCCAACATTCCTGGGCAAGCCGCTCTACACCCAGCAGATGCAGTACCTACTGGACTTGATCGTTCTTCTACTAGTCCTCGCAGTGATCTCTCGGATCAGGTCCTCACATCTGGGCCACGTCTTCGAAGCCATCGGCGAGGACGGACAAGCGGCCTGGTCCCTAGGGATCAGGACAGGGGCCTACAAGGCGCTGGCCTACGCCCTGGCATGCGGATCGGCGGGTATCGCTGGTGCTCTACTGGCGCACCAGTACACCTATATCGACCCGACCCTCTTCAACCCGACCATGTCGACCCTGATTCTGACCATCATCGTCCTGGGTGGTATGAAGTCCCCGACCGGAGCTGTGATCGGCTCCCTGATCCTGGTAGGGGCCCCTGAACTGCTGCGCATCCTGCCCGAGGTGAGAATCATGGCCTACGGACTCGTCCTGATCATCTTCATCATCTGCAGACCACAGGGTCTGTTCTCAACCAAAAGGAGGGCATGATGACGGGCAGCCGGCATAATCCCGAACCTGTACGCGACAATGCTGATCAGCCCCTGCTCAGCGTGCGCAATCTGAGCAAGAGCTTCCAGGGACTGCAGGCAGTGGCCGACGTGAACATGGATCTGGCATCCGGCCAGGTGATAGGCATTATCGGCCCCAACGGATCAGGCAAGTCCACGACCATCAACCTGATCTGCGGCTTTCTCAAGCCCGACTCGGGCCAGATCAGCCTTAAGGGACGCACCGTGACCGGCCTGCCCGCTACGGACATGGCCGAGCAGGGGGTGTCCCGCACCTTCCAGAACGGCAGGGTCTTTCCGACCATGAGCGTTGAGGAGAATGTGGCTGTAGGGTTCCATAGACGCCTGGAAGCCCACAGACCCTTTCGCCGCCTGGAGCGGTGGCCCATCCTGCGATGGATCCCCCTGCTGACGCAGACCTGGCTGACGCTGGTGCCCGGTCCCGCCTGCCGGAGGGAGGCGGTCGTCGAGCGCAAGGCCGTCCAGTCCGAAATTGACAGATTCAGCGAGCGCCTGGAGGAACATCGCACCCAGGCCGCCTACACACTCTCCTACGCCAACCGGCGACGCACCGAGATAGCCAGAGCCCACGTCAGCTCCCCCGACATCCTGGTTTTGGACGAACCCACGGCAGGAATGAACCAATCGGAGACCGCCGAAGTGCTGCAACAGCTTCTGGAGCTCAAGGCCCAAGGGCAGACCATGCTCCTGGTCGAGCATAAGATCGACCTGATCGAAGCACTGTGCGATCAGGTCATCGCCATGGACGGCGGCAGGATCATCGCCTCCGGACCTCCCAGGCAGGTCAGTGCCGATCCCCGCGTCATCACCGCATACCTGGGCGACCGCAGACCCCGCAACGATGCCCCCGTGAACGGGCAGGCAGATGTTCTGGCCCGGCAGAACGCCCTGGCTCCGGCCACCGTTGTAGAACCGATCGATGGCCAGGATCCCGACAGCACAGGAACCAAGCTAAAAACCAAAGCTGAGTCGTCGGATGACGATAGGGGGAAGCCAACTGCCGAGGGGGACCGAACCTTGCTTTCCCTGGATGCCGTGGATGCGAGCTATGGCCCGGTCAAGGCCCTGGACCATGTCAGTCTTCGCGTTCCCCAAGGCGGCATCGTCTCCCTTCTGGGCGGGAATGCTTCGGGCAAGTCCACAACCATGAAGACCATCCTGGGTCTGCTGGCTCCAAAGGAGGGAACCATCCGTTTGGATGGACGGGAAATCACCCATACCCCCACCAGGGATCGGGTCCGTTCCGGAATCGCCTCGGTGCCTGAAGCGAGAAGGGTCTTCGCCGCCATGAGCGTGGAAGAGAACCTGCGCATGGGTGCCTACACCCAAAGGGAACGCAGTCAGATTGAGGAGGATCTGGAAGCTATATATGAGCGCTTCCCCCGCCTGGCCGAACGTCGTGGGCAGCAGGCCGGCACCCTTTCAGGAGGCGAGCAGCAGATGCTGGCCTTCGGCAGGGCCCTGATGAGCCATCCCCGGTTGATATGCATGGACGAGCCGACCATGGGTCTCTCCCCCAAGCTGGTCGACCAGGTGCTTGAGCAGATCGCCTCCCTTCGGGACCAGCTGGGCATCTCCATCCTTTTGGTCGAGCAGCAGGCCGAGCTGGCCCTGTCCATCGCCGACTACGGGTACGTGTTGCAGAACGGCCTAATCCGTCTGGAGGGGCCCGCCCGACAGCTCTTGAATGATGAACGTGTTCGCCAGGCATACCTGGGCAAGGGAACCTCCCGATAGCGGGCAATAAGAAACACCTATGAGCGGAGCCTTGCCCGAGACCCTGAAAGAAGATTCGATGGTGGGCTAGCGAAGGATTCACGACCGGACATAAGCAGAGGAAGACACCCACATGAGCAAAGGATTTGCAACAAAAGCCGTCCATGACGGCTATGACTGTCAAAGCCAGGGCGGAGGCGCGGCCAGCGTCCCCATCTACCAGTCGGCCGCCTTTGACATGGTCACCGCCGACCGAGGAGACGCCCTGGCCGCCGGCGAGATACAAGGGTTCTCTTACTCACGCCTAGCCAACCCCACGGTCAAGGTCCTGGAGGACCGCCTGTCCAGCCTGGAGGGGGGAAAGGGGGCCGTGGCCATGGCCTCGGGGATGGCCGCTGTATCGTCAGCCCTCATGTGTGCCGCCGAGGGCGGCGGGAGACTAATTTCCCCGGTCGATCTTTACGGAACCTCGGTGGATGCCATGAAGACCTTCTTCCCCAACTTCGGCATCGAAACGGATTTCGTGGATGACATTAACGACCTTGATGCCGTGGAATCCCTGATCCAGGACAACACCAGGGCCATCTTCGCCGAATCCGTGGCCAATCCGTCCACGGCCATAGCTGACATCCCCGGCCTTGCCGACCTGGCCCATCGGCATGGGCTGGCCCTAATCATCGACAATACGGTGCCCACGCCCTACCTGCTCAACCCGATCGACTTCGGTGCCGACATCGTCGTCCATTCGACCACCAAGGGGATCAGCGGCCATGGCAACTCTCTGGGCGGGGTCATCGTGGACGCAGGACGGTTCGACTGGGGCAACGGCCGCTTCCCACAGATGAGCCAGCCCGAACTGATCATCAGCGACGAGCGGCACGGGTCCATGGTCAGCTTTCTGGATGCCTTCGGCAAGATGGCCTTTCTCCGCAGGGTCCATACCAAGTACCTGCACACCTTCGGAGCGGTCATGAGCCCCTTCACCGCCTACCTGCAGCTGACCGGCCTTGAGACCCTGGCCCAGCGGGTCGCCACCGAGGTGAAGACGGCGACAATTCTGGCCCGCCACCTGCTGACCATTCCCCAGGTGGAGCAGGTCAACTATTCGGGCATTCCCGGGGGTCGGCACCAGGGCGATACGGACCAGCAAGACCATCTGGCATCAACCTTGCTGCCCAAGGGCGTCGGCTCGATCCTGTCTTTCAAAGTCCAGGGAGGCTACGAGCAGGTCAAGCGCATTGTGGACTCGGTGCATCTCATGAGCTACATGCCTAACATCGGCGACTGTCGCACCCTGATTGTGGACCCGGCCAGGATCACCCACAGGGAGGTTCCAGAGCCCTACCGCCTCAGCGCCGGTGTGGGCGACGACCTGATTCGAATCTCCGTAGGCCTGGAGAACCCGGACGACCTGATCGCCGATCTGGATCAGGCATTTGCGACCGCCTACCAGGGCACTCTCTAAGGCTGAGTCCCCTACATCACCAAACCCGTTCTGCTCCCAGCAGTATCTTCAGATAATGCGGAGTAGGCATATAGGCAGATTTGCATAAAGAAGAACCTGTGTATAAAAAAGAACCCAGCCAAATGGTCGGGTTCTGATGAAGCCAAAGGACGGGAAGAACTCAGCGGGTCTCCCGGTGCAGGGTATGCTTGCCGCAACGGGGGCAGAACTTCTTGAGCTCCAGACGGTCAGGAGTGTTACGACGGTTCTTGGTCGTAATGTAATTACGCTCCTTGCACACGGTGCACGCCAGCGTAATGCCAGGACGGATATCTGCGGCTTTTGCCATGGTTCACCTCTATAGTCGTTGCACGACCGACGTATGTCGGCCACAGTAGCGAGGAAGAGACTCGAACTCTTGACCTTACGATTATGAGTCGTACGCTCTAGCCAGCTGAGCTACCCCGCCAGAGAGCCTCGGGTGAGAATCGGACTCACGACCTCTTCCTTACCAAGGAAGTGCTCTGCCACTGAGCTACCGAGGCGTGGCGGATAGAGGATTCGAACCTCTGAAGCATTACGCGGCTGATTTACAGTCAGCTCCCTTTGACCGCTTGGGAAATCCGCCATGCCGCACTAGAACCGGAGCTCCGTACGGCAACTTGCCTATAATGACATGTTTTTCCATTTTCCGCAAGTCACGCTCCAACGTCGTGTCTTCCACGTCAGAGCGGGACGGACGGGTCAGAAATCCCAGTCGTCGTCGTCCGTCTCCACGGCCTTGCCCATGACGTAGGAGGAGCCCGAGCCGGAGAAGAAATCGTGGTTCTCGTCGGCGTTGGGGCTCAGCGATGCGATGATGGCCGGATTCACGTCGGTGGTGTCCGAGGGGAAGAGGGCCGGATAACCCAGGTTCATCAGCGCCTTGTTGCCGTTGTAACGCAGGAACTTGGTGACATCCTCCACCAGGCCCACCCCTGAGTACAGGCTCTCGGTGTATTCCACCTCGTTGTCGTACAGGTCACCCAGGAGCTCGTAGGTGTAGTCGCTCATGGCCTGACGCTCGGAGTCGGAGACCCTGGCCAGCCCCTTCTGGTACTTGTAGCCGATGTAGTAGCCATGCACGGCCTCGTCACGGATGATCAGGCGGATCAGATCGGCTGTGTTGGTCAGCTTGGCATGGCTGGAGAAGTACATGGGCAGGTAGAAGCCCGAGTAGAAGAGGAAGGACTCCAGCAGGGTGGAGGCCACCTTGCGCTTCAGGGGGTTGTCGCCCTCGTAGTAGTCCAGAACGATCTGGGCCTTGCGCTGGAGGAACTCATTGTGTTCGCTCCACTCGAAGGCAGCGTCGATCTGAGGGGTGGAAGCCAGTGTGGAGAAGATGGAGGAGTAGGACTTGGCATGGACCGACTCCATGAAGGCGATATTGGTGTAAACAGCCTCCTCATGGGGGGTCAGCGCATCCGGAATCAGGCTGACGGCGCCCACGGTCCCCTGGATGGTGTCCAGAAGGGTCAGCCCGGTGAAGACCCGCATGGTCAGGGTGTGCTCCTCCTCGCTCATGGCCTGCCAGGAGGGCAGGTCATTGCTGACGGGAACTTTCTCGGGCAGCCAGAAGTTGCCAGTCAGACGGTCCCAGACCTCAAGGTCCTTCTCGTCCTCCAGACGGTTCCAGTTGATGGCGGAGACCCGGTCAATCAGCTTCAGCGGCTGCCGGGGAATGGAAATGGGTGGGACCATGGTTGATTGCTCCTTGTTGGATAAGTGTTCGACAGTGCGACGCGGATCACGACAGGACCGTCAGTCTACCGCATGGACGGACCCGGCCTGTGGATGTGGATACCAAAGGGCCGGCGCCGCCCTCAAAGACGGCACCGACCTGGGATTGCATATGCCTAGGGCAGATGCCTTAGAGCATGCAGCTGACGCAGCCCTCGACCTCGGTGCCCTCCAGCGCCTGCTGGCGGATTCTGATGTAGTAGAGGGTCTTGATCCCCTTGCGCCAGGCGTAGATCTGAGCCTTGTTCAGGTCGCGGGTGGTGGCCGTGTCAGGGAAGAAGAGGGTCAGCGAGAGCCCCTGATCCACATGCTGGGTGGCCTCGGCGTAGGTGTCCACGATCTTCTTCCAGCCGATCTCGTAGGCATCCTCGAAGTAGTCCAGGTTCTCGTTGGTCATGTAGGGAGCCGGGTAGTAGACGCGTCCGATCTTGCCCTCCTTGCGGATCTCGATCTTGGAGGCAATCGGGTGGATGGAGCTGGTGGAGTGGTTGATGTAGGAGATGGACCCGGTCGGAGGAACGGCCTGGAGGTTCTGGTTGTAGATGCCGTCCTTGAGGATGGCCGCCTGAAGCTCCTTCCAGTCCTCAACCGTGGGGATGTGGACCTGGTACTGGTCGAAGAGGTCCTTGATCCGCTGGGTCCTGGGCTCCAGGGAACGGCTGCCCTCGGTGTACTTGTCGAAGTAGTTCCCCTGGCCTGCCGGCTTGGCGTAGTCGGACTTGGCGAAGGAGGCGAAGGCCTTCCCCCGCTCCACGGCCAGGGCATGGGAGGCCCTGTAGGCGTGGTAGGCCACGGTCATGAAGTACATGTCCGTGAAGTCCAGCCCGTCCTCGGACCCGTAGTGGATGCCCTCGCGGGCCAGGAAGCCATGGAGGTTCATCTGACCCAGGCCGATGGCATGGCCCTCATCGTTGCCCCGCTTGATGGAGGGGACGGCCTCGATGTTGGTGTGGTCGGAGACGGAGGTCAGTGCCCGCACCGAGGTTTCGACCGTGTCAGCCAGGCCGCCGTCCATGGCCTTGGCGATGTTCAGGGACCCCAGGTTGCATGAGATGTCGCGGCCGATATGCTCATAGTCCAGGTTCTCGGAGTAGGTGCTGGGCTCCTGGACCTGCAGGATCTCCGAGCAGAGGTTGGACATGGTGATTCGCCCGTCGATGGGGTTGGCCTTGTTGACCGTGTCCTCGAAGAGAATGTAGGGGTAACCGGACTCGAACTGGATCTCGGCCAGGGTCATGAAGAAGTCACGGGCGTCAATGTACTTCTTGTGGATCCGCTTGTCCTTGACCATCTCCTCGTAGTGCTCGGTGATGGAGATGTCAGCAAAGGGCTTGCCATAGACCCGCTCCACGTCGTAGGGCGAGAAGAGAGCCATGGGCTCCTTGCGCTTGGCCAGCTCGAAGGTGATGTCGGGGATGACCACGCCCAGGGCCAAGGACTTGATGCGGATCTTCTCATCCGCGTTCTCCCGCTTGGTATCCAAGAAGCGCATGATGTCGGGGTGGTGGGCCGACAGGTAGACGGCGCCGGCACCCTGGCGGGCACCCAGCTGGTTGGCATAGGAGAAGGAGTCCTCCAGGAGCTTCATGACCGGGACCACGCCGCTGGACTGGTTCTCGATGTGCTTGATGGGTGCACCCATCTCGCGCAGGTTGCTAAGCAGCAGGGCCACGCCGCCGCCCCTCTTGGACAGCTGCAGGGCGGCGTTGACGCCGCGGGAGATGGACTCCATGTTGTCCTCGATGCGCACCAGGAAGCAGGAGACCGGCTCACCGCGCTGGGCCTTGCCCAGATTCAGGAAGGTGGGGGTGGCGGGCTGGAAGCGGCCGGAGATGATCTCATCCGTGTACTTCATGGCGGCCTGCTCGTCCCCGTCGGCCAGCTCCAGGGCCACGGCCACGCAGCGCTGGGGGAAGTCCTCCAGGTAGCGCTTGCCGTCGAAGGTCTTCAGCGCATAGGAGGTGTAGAACTTGAAGGCCCCCAGGAAGGTTTCGAATTCGAAGCCGCTCTCGGCTGCATGCTGATAGATCTTGTCCAGAAACTCCGGTGTGTAACGATCAAAAACCTTCCGGTCATAGTACTCGTGATCCAGGAGGTAGGCAATCCTCTCAGCCGTGGAGGGGAAGGTCATGGTGTTGGGCCGCACGTGCTGGTCCATGTACTGGCGCTCGGCCTCGTGGTCCTTGTCGAACTGAATCCTGCCGTCCTTGTCGTACAGGTTCAGCATGGCGTTCAGGGCATGGTAGTCGTGAGCCGGATCGAAGGTCTCCTCATCCTCGGATGCGGTCCTATCCAGGGCCAGGGACGTGTCCTCGTTTGCTCCCATCGGGTGTCCTTTCATGAGTATTGCGGTGATAGTGCGTGTAATGAAATTGGCTCAGGACTCGGGGTGGTTGCGGAAGAAATCCACAACCCCACGGCGGACCTTCTCCTGATCCTCCTTGGTGCCCATGAGCTCGAAATAGTAGAGGAAGGGTACATTGCACTTGCGGGAGATGATGTCCCCCGCCATGCAAAAGGCCTCCCCAAAGTTGGTGTTGCCCGAGGCGATGACCCCACGAATCCCGGCCCGGTTGGCCGGGTCGTTCAGAAAGCGCTTGATTTGCGGCATGACCGCCTTCTTGGCTGATCCGCCCCCATAGGTGGGAACGATCAGGATGTAGGGCTGCCGGATGTTGAGCGGCGGATCCTTGGGTCTCAGAGGGATACGGAAGACGTCAATCCCCTCGTCATCCAAATGGCAGTTGGCAATGAACCGGGCGGTGTTGCGCGAGGCCGACGAGAAGTAGACCACGGCCCCCAGGCGCTGACCCTGGGCGGCGAACTCGGGAGCACTGAGCTCCGAATCAGTTCCGGCGGTCTGCTGTTGCTCCATGCTTCCTCCTGATCAGGCCATCCAGAGCCTGTCTTGACGATGATGCCCGCCCTGAGGACGGACCGATCAGAACCCGCCCAGCGCGAGCCTGAACTACTATATGTGCTGTTGATATCGGAAACGGTGAGCATATCTAGGGTTTTCTGTGCCCAATATCACACCGATTCCAACTCGCCTAGAAGTCCCAGTCGTCGTCGTCCGTGGACTCGGAGTGCCCCATGACGTAGGAAGAGCCCGAACCCGAGAAGAAATCATGGTTCTCGTTGGCCGATGGCGATAGGGCCGCCAGGATCTCCGAACTGACATCGGTCTGGTCGGCTGCGAACCGGGCCGGATAGCCCAGGTTCATCAGCGCCTTGTTGGCATTGTAGCGAACGAAGGCGAAGACATCATCGACGAAGGGGAAGCCGTCATATATCTGCCCGGAGTAGACCATCTCCAGATCGTAGAGCTTGTCCAGCAAATCGTTGGTGAACTTCTCCAGCATGGCCTGGTCGGCCTGGGTCCTCTCCTCCAGACCCCGCTGATACTTGTAGCCCGAGTAATAGCCATGGATAGCCTTGTCGCGCAGGATCAGCCGGATCATATCAGCCGTGTTCATCAGCTTGGCATGGCTGGAGAAGTAGAGGGGCAGATAGAAGCCTGCGTAGAGCATGAGGGATGAGAGCATGGTGGAGGCCACCTTGCGCTTCAGGGGATCCTCGCTGACGTACTCGTGCAGGACCGTGTGGACGCGCTCCTGGAGGACGTCGTTGGCTACAGCCCAGCGGTAGGCCTTGTCGATCTCCTCACTGGAGCAGAGGGTGGAGAAGACCGAGGAGTAGGACCGGGCGTGGACCGACTGCATGAAGGCGATGTTGGTATAGATGGCCTGCTCCTGCTCGGTGCGGGCGTGATCGATCTGCACCAGCTCGCCGATGGTGGCCTGGGTGGTGTCCAGCATGGTCAATCCGGTGAAGACGCGGACGGTGGTCTGACGCTCATGATCGGTCAGGGTATTCCAGGATGGGATGTCATTGGACAGCGGCACCTTTTCGGGCAGCCAGAAGTTGGAGACCAAGCGGTTCCAGACCTCCAGATCCTTCTCGTCGGTGATGTTGTTCCAGTTGACCGGACGAATCCTGGCCTCAGGGGTGACACGGTACTGGGGCGGGGTGATGGACTTGCGCATCATCTCGTCGTCGGCATAGATACCGGCCTCTGACTTGGTGCTCTCTTTGGTGCTTTCCTGCTGGCTCATGACAAAACCGCCTTTCGTGAATCAGCCGACTGCTGCTGGAGCTGCACTCCCATTCCGGCCAAAATGGCTCTGACCGCCTGAACATCCTCCGAGGTGCCCAGCAGCTCGAAACGATAGAGCTCAGGAACACCGCACCGGCGGGCTATCAACGGGCCGGCCGCGCAATAGGCGCTGCCAAAATTCCGGTTACCCGAGGTGACGACCCCGCGGATCAGTCCGCGGTTGACTGGATTGTTCAGGAAGTGGATGACCTGCTTGGGCACGGCCCCCTTGGCTGACCCACCGCCGTAGGTGGGCACCAGCAGAAGGTAGGGCGCATCCATAACGGGCATGGGCTGGCGCCGCTCGTAGAGGGGGATGCGGATGGGCTCCTCCACGCCCAGCCGCTGCACAAAGCGGTGGGTGTTGTTGGAGACGCTGGAGAAATACACCAGCCTGGAGGCACCATCGGGAGGATCGTGCCGATCCATATCTGCTGAAGACATAGGGACTGCTGCTCCTTGGTAAACACTATATATTGGATTGACTTGGCCAGCCAACCACAATATATAGGTTTATCCAAGACGACACAAGTTCACAGAAGCAAAACCACCTCCGCTGTGAGATTCCATACAAGGACGGAGACGGCAAGCATTTGCCTTTACAGTCGCACCATGGCGACCGTCAGTCAGAGATTGGGCCCTGAGGCAGACCCTGTCGCCGCAGGTCGGCGCAAACCTCCAGGACCCGGTCATTGGCCTCCCTCTCCCCCACGGTGATGCGGATGCCCTCACCAGGGAAGGTTCTGACCGACAGGCCTGCATCGCGGAAACGCTGATCAGCCTGCGTGGAGGCCTGGCCCAGAGGCAGCCAGTAGTAGTTGGCTCGGGGTTGGGGGATGTTCCACCCCTGCTCTTGCAAACCAGCCAGGATTCTGGCCCGTTCCTGCTTGAGTGCCTGGACCCGTTCGGCCAGGCGGTCCTGTGCGTCCAGGCTGGCCATTGCCGCCGTCTGGGCCACATCGGAGACGCCGAAGGGCAGGGCCACCTTGTTCATGCCGGCAATGATCGGCTCGGCAGCCACGGCGTATCCAATCCGCAGCCCCGCCAGTCCGTAGGCCTTGGAGAAGGTCCGGGCCACTATCACATTGGGATGCTCGCGCATGAGTGACAATCCGTCGGCGCGGTCAGGGTCGTCATTGAACTGTATATAGGCCTCGTCAAAGAGCACCGGCAGGTCGGCGGGCAGGGCCTGCAGCAGACGTTCGGCCTGGTCGCGGTCGACGTTGGTCGCGGTCGGATTGTTGGGATTGTTGACGATGACCAGTCTGGTGTGGTCGTTGACCGCGGCGATCATGGCATCGGTGTCATGCCGCCCCTCTTTATCCAAGGGCACGGGCACCCCTGTGGCTCCAGCCGAGGTGACGATGATGGGATAGGCCTCGAAACTGCGCCAGGGATAGACCACCTGGTCGCCATGGCCGGCCACCAGGTCAACCAGCTGGGTAATGACCTCAGTGGACCCGCATCCCAGCTGGATGCATGCGGGATCCACCCCGTGCAGCTGGGCCAGCCGCTCTACCAGACGGGTGCCACGCATATCCGGATAACGGTTCAGATGGCCCAAGGCCTGTTCGGAGACGGTCTGAACCACGCCCGGCAGGGGCGGATAGGGGTTCTCGTTGCTGGAGATCTTGTAGCTGGTCAACCCGGGAACGGCTGGTGCCGGGCTGCCCTGCCGGTATCCGGGAAGGGAATCAATGCTGGCGCGATGACGATAGTACATGGGCACCATGCTAGTGGCCGCCGTATGCTCCTGCGGTGTCTGTTCCGCTGCACGGTCCTCCCGAGACGCGAATGGCCCCCGGTCCTTGCGCAGGACCAGGGGCCACTATCACCGCCTCTTTACTTGAGGATGGCCAGAACGTCGCGTGCGGACACGATCAGGTAGTCCTCGCCGCCGTAGTTGACCTCGGTGCCGCCGTACTTGGAGTACAGAACCTTGTCGCCAACCTTGACATCCATGGGGATGCGCTCGCCCTTGTCGTCACGACGGCCGGGGCCTGCCGCCAGCACCTCGCCCTGCTGGGGCTTCTCCTTGGCGGTATCGGGGATGACCAGCCCGGAAGCGGTCTTAGTCTCCGCCTCAGCCTGCTTGATGACGATCTTGTCTTCCAACGGTGTGAGTGAAATCGACACTGTGGACCTCCTACATCTTGTGAGAACAGCCAATGAACCCACGCCGGAACGTCGATGAGAGGCTGACGAACACTCACCACGCATTCCTTTGCGCTACAAGTCATAGTAGCGCGAAATTAGCACTCTGCCAACTTGAGTGCTAACGCTGGTGGTGAAAGAATGATCGCGGATTGGTCCCTCAGGACTTGTCTGCCGGACGACGCCGAGCCAATATGGCCTCCACGCCGATGGACAGGGAGTCCTCGCTGCGGTCGGGCACCTCGACCTGAGCCTGCATCTCCCTCTTGTGAAAGTCGTCGGGCTGCCCATCGGCCTTCTTCTTTTCGGGGGGACGGGCCACGGAGACCTGCCGGGTGGACTTGATCTCCAGGCTGTGAGGACCCTCGTCTTCGTTATTCTTGCCGCCCTTGTCTGATCCCTCACCACGGGCTGAACCCAGGGAGAAGGAGATCAGATCCTGGCCCGCCGCCATGCCGAAGGCGTCCAAGGCCGGAGAGGGATTGATGCGCTTGAGTTCATTGGTGGCATCGTCCTGAGCCTTTGCCGAGGACGATGATCCCCCGGATGTGGAGGACTGAGTCGACGAAGCTGGGCGCTCTTTGCCGGCAGACGCAGAGGCCGATCCAGACTTGCCCGACTGAGTAGCGACGGATTGCACGGATGCCGACTGCGGAGAGGCGGCGGACTTGTCCACTGACGACTTGGGCACCGCCGGCTTGGAGGCAGCCTTTTGGGCCCTCGAAGATTTGGTAGTTGCCGGTTTCGAAGCCTCCGGTCGAGAAGCCGCTTGTTTGGCTGGGGTCCGTTCAGAGGCTTTCTTGGCGGCGGACGGCTTGTTCGACGTATGTGCGGTCTGTGCAGCAGTCTTTTCGCTCGACTTGGCGGACCCGGCTGAACTCTTGGCCTTGCTGCTACTGACTGCAGACTTTGCAGGCTTGGACGAATTGTGCTGCCTGGCTTTGAGGGCTGCCTGCTGATCAGCCTTGGCCTGGGCCAGTGTTTGACGAATCTCACCCTGATCAAGCACATCCGTGGCAGTTTCCGTGCCGCCTCCATTCTTGGCCTGCCCAGGTTTGCTAGGAGTCCTGCTCTTAGTCAGAATGGCTGCCTGCTGACGACGCTGCCGGGCACGCCGCTGAGCTAAATTGCGCTCCCAGGCCCGGGCCTGGGCCGAAGCATGCGCGCCAGCGACCAACACCACCACCACCAGCGCCAAGGGAATCAGAGTAAACCATGGGCTGTAGTCCATAAGGAAGGAGCAACCAGCCACCAGCAGGGTGACGACCAAGAGAGCAAGGACCAGGATGCGACGACGACGTATGGCCGCGCGGCGCAACTGTCTGATCTGCTTGATGCGCTGGGCTTGACTGCGCCGGTTGCCATCCTGCTGCCCTTGCTGCATGACCAACCCTTTCACCGTCCTCGACTGCCTGTCGCAGAACCTCATGCCGTCTTCCCGACCCACCATATGCAGGGAGGCGGAAAGCCTGTCCTGGCGATGCTCCGAGGCCCGCTTCATGCCCTTGACGGTGCGAAACGGCAACCAACCCAGCACCAGAATCACTGCAATCACCAAAACCACGATGCTGCTGAGTGATTCATAAACCATAGGTACTACGTTAGTTGACGGTATGCCCCAAGCGGCAAGTCAAACCCAGCGTGTCGACCATGTCCGTCCCAGGGGCTCATAAACGAGCCAGCAAATCCGGATCGAATTGGTCGCTGATCCAGGCAAAGGTCAGGTGATCCCGCCACTGTCCGTTGACATACATGTAACTGCGGCGCAGCCCCTCCGGCTCCATGCCCAGCTTCTGGACTACGCGCAGGGATCGTTCGTTTTCAGGCAGAATCGCCACCTCAAGCCGGTGCAGATGGGGTCCCCTCCTGTCTCTGAATGCCCAGTCAGCCAGAATGGCCAGAGCCAGGGGTGCGAACCCATGACCAATCCAGTCCTGATCCACCCAGTAGCCCGCTGTCGCTGTGCGCATGGATCCGTAGCGGATGGCGCCCAGGGAAATCTGCCCCACGATGCTCTGATGAAACTCCATCAGAAAGACCGCGGAAGTCCCCTCCTGCCGGGCACGTTCCAGCTCCTGCATCCACTGGGCATAGGTCATGTCAGGTCCGTGGCGGGGATCCCCTGACTCCCATGGGGCCAGCCAATCGCGATTCCTCCATCGGACCGCGTTCCAGGCTGCTTGGTCGCCCTCGCGGATGGGCCTCAGTAGGAAGTCCCCATGACCCGGGGGCGCAGTCAGACCGTCAGGCAAATCCAGGGCATGGTCCGAACGGGCTCGGGAACCCTGCCAGACCTGGCGGAAGGTATGCAGAACCGACATGACTCCATGTTCTCACCGAACGTCAGCTGAGGCAGACATGCGTCCACCAGGGAGAACCCCCTGCTGGTAGAACTGAGGACATGAACGAACAGGAACGCATCGATAGGGACAAGCAGGATCGACGCAGCCGGCTGCTTGAAGCCCGACGACGTATCGACCCGGCCCAGTGCCTGGACGCAGGACGCAAGCTTGCCGATCTGCTGGCAGGCCAGGTACTTGCCAGGATCGGACGCTCCCGAGGCGGCCAAAGCCTGACCGTAGCTGCTTTCGCCTCCATTCGCGGGGAGATAGCCATGGATCCCAGCCTGGACCTGCTACTGGGCCGGGGCGACCAGGTGCTCATCCCCATGCTGGGAACAGGCACCCAGGTAGGTTGGGGTCGACTGCAATCAAGGCAGGATCTGGATGACATGAAGCGGATTCCAGGTTGGCGGCCCGACGAACCCGATATGCCTGCCCTACCGGCACAGGTCTTGGGTAAGGCCGATCTGATTCTGGTGCCAGCGCTGGCCATTGACCATGCCGGCATTCGTCTGGGTCGGGGCGGCGGCTGGTATGACCGCGCCCTAGGCCTGCGTGCCGAACAGGCCCCAGTGGTGGGCATCTGCTGGCCCGGCGAATTCGTGGAAGCCCCCCTGCCCCATCTCGACCATGATCTCCCCGTGGATGCAGTCCTGACGCCTGAAGGTTTCACGCCCACAGCCACAGGTCTGTCACGAAAGCCCGGCACAGGCCATAATGGTGATGGACAAGGCTGACGAGAGGCCCGGTACCGATTCTTCTGGTCGAAGCCACCACTAGGATATTGGGTGTTGAACCAATCGTCGCGCGAACCGACCATCAGCGGAGGGAAAGAACGGTGCCCACCTATCATTATCGCTGCAAGAACTGCGGATACGACTTCACCAAGGAGCAGTCCTTCAACGACGAACCCATCACCATCTGCCCCAAGTGCGGGCAACAGCAGGTCCGTAAGATCTTCTCCGCAGTGCCCATCGAGTTCAAGGGCCATGGCTTCTACCGGACCGATGGAGCCTCATCCTCCTCTTCGAGCTCCACAAGCAGCAAGTAGACCAAGAGGCACATTCGACCACATCGACCATGCAGACCCTGACGTCGGCCAAGCTTCTGGCAGGCTGGGGGCATGGTCGATTTTTCCATTTTCAGCAACAAGGGTAAGCCTTCAGCGGCAACCGGATCCCTGACCCGCCGACGACGACTTTTTCGGCTGAGGCGCCTGGGAACCGCCCTGGCATTGGGGCTGGCAGTTTTCTGCACCTTGCAGATCCTGATCCAGGCCCAGGGCCGCCTGTCTATACTGGTCGCCGCACGACCCATTGCACGAGGATCAGCCATCGAACCTGCCTTGGTTGAAACGCGGATCATGCATGGCAGGGAAGGTCTGCCCGGCCTGATCTCTTCGTTTGCACAAGTTCGCGGACGGCGGCTGATGATCAGCGTCCATTCGGGGCAACCGCTGACCACGGCCATGATCAGTAGTAGACCGGCACAGCCACCCGGAACGACCCCGGTGACGGTCCGCCTTGCCGACGATCCGGGCAACCTGCAGGCTGGCGACCAGGTGAGTTTGCTGGCTTCAGGGAACTGCCCAGCCGCCGCCAGCCCGCATCCCGCCCAAGACCGACCAGGTTCTGATAGGACGCCGGGGCTTCCCCATAGCCAGCAAGCCAGCGACCTGCAGACGCCGACTTCCGGACAAACTTCAGGCAGCGGAAACTGCATGATAGCCGAGAAAGCTCTGGCGCTACAACCGGCGCAGACAATCCCCAGGGATCGATCCGACCTGGAAGGACGGGAGGGCGACCAAGTCCGGCAAGCATCCCAGGCCGTCTTCGCCCTGAACGCTGGTCAGGCTCTGCTCTTGTTGTCGCTGGATCCATCCACCCCCGTCATCGCCATCCGCCCCGACAGCACTCCCACATCAACACTCTCTAATCATGTCGGAAAACCGAAACCATTCTGGGCCCGCGATAATGGAGGAAGAAGCAGGCATGGGTGTTCCATGCCTGACATCAGCTACGGAAGGATGCAGGATGGCCTCGATCAATCAGGTGGCGGCCAAGGATACCGCCGAAGCAGTCCACAAAATCTCACAGATCAGCAACAAGGGCGTGCTGGGCGAGTTCAAGCAGTTCATCTCGCGCGGATCCATGGTGGATATGGCCGTGGGCGTGGTCATGGGTTCGGCGGTGACCAGCGTGGTCAACGCCATCGTCAACAATCTGATCAGCCCGCTGATCGCCATGATCTTCGGCAAACCGGACCTGTCGGGACTCCTGACCATCAGCTACCGGAACGCCACTATTTCCTTTGGCGCCATTTTGACGGCTCTGCTCAACTTCCTCTTAATCGCCATCGCCGTCTACTTCTGCATCATCATGCCCATCAACAAGCTACGGCAACTGAGCCGGGCGGCCTCGGACATCAAGGACCAGCCCAATGCACCCAGCCCGCAAGACCAGAGCCTGCAGTTGCTTCGCCAGATCGCCGACGATATCCACCGGTCAACAGGTACAGACAGGCAACAGGATGGAACCGAACTGCCCAAGGGTCAGGATTAGGATCAGCGGTCAGTCGCCGCGCTCATTGGGGAAGAGCCCCCAATGCGGAGGCAGCTCGCCCAGGATCCTCCGGTCATCCCCGTCAAGACGATCCTGCGCGCAGACCCGGTCCTGAGGATCTTCCTCGGTGCCATCAACATCGAACCGTTCCCTGCCTGGGCGAACCACCCGGTGATGCCGACGCGGGCGCGAAGTTGCAGGCTCACTGGGCTCACCGGTCTGCTTCCCGCGTTCTGGCTGATCATCCTTCGCCATTAACGCGCCTGCTGGTAGATATCGGCAAGGCGAGCGACGATCCTGTCGGCTTCTTTGTCAGGGTTGACAAAGGCCGAAACGCTCCAGACGGTCATAACCGACCATCCGAGATACTGCAGGTCCTCGGTGGTGAAACGGTGTCGTTCCCGGGTGGACTGGGTATGCATGAACTCGGCGTCGTCTGTCAGCACCGCCAAAGCATAGGGCTTGTTCTTGAGCCCGACCACCAGCGGAATTCTGGGCGCCTGGTCGTACCCGTAATCCAGGGCTACATCCAGTCCCCGGGTCCGCAGCCGCTGGGCCAGATCCCGGAAGAGCACATTGGTGGACTGCTCGGCCTGCTCAGGTCGGACCGGTTCCGCATCAGGGTGCTCAGCCCAGGTCAGCAGATCCTTGAGCAGACGCGGCCCGGGCTGGTGAAGGCGGTCGTCCTCCAGATCCTCGGCGGAAAATGCCGCGACGATGTCCAGATTCCGATCCGGCAGAACAAGAGCATCCAGCAGCATGCCCTTGCCCCCTTCGCCTTCCAGATCGCCGAACTGCTGCAGGAGACGACCGTGGGTGGTTTTGGCAAAGCCCAGAGTGAGGATTACATCCGTGGCTCGAGCACCACAAACCTCGTCAATGCCGACGATGCGTACATGCCGCAGGAACTTGGCAAAAACCCTGTCCTTGGCTGCTGCCGATTTGAGTTCGGCACCTAGCCGGGAACGATGGGTTGCCGACAGGGTGACCACAGTCAGCAGATAACTGTTCGGCACCAGGGAGAAGGATCCTGCCCTGCGCTTGAGCATGTCGACAACGGCAGCGACCTCCTGTTGACTGGACTCGACCAGACCGGTGGCCATGACTGGGACGCCAGCGCCCTCCACCCTGGTCAGGGTAACCCTGCCAGGTTCCCGACAATCGGGGACAGGTGCCGACAGATCCCCATAGCCGTGATCCTTCAGGAAGGCGCCTAACCGAGTCGAGCGGCGTGAGGGGCGGGCTTTGACGGTGACCGGGACCAGATGGTCGATCAATTGCAGAAGGCCATCCGAAGTGATGGTAGGCCGGTGGGCGATGACCGCCACCTGCCGTGCCCGAGCCAGCACAGTCAGCACCTGGATGGAAGGCATATGGGCCCCGGCATCGATGATGACCGTGTCGGCCAGCTGTGTCGGATTGGTCCTCGTTGCCAACGTGGCCGGAGTCGCGATGATGATGGGCTTGGCCGCCGACAGTATGCCAGGGTGGGCCTGTTGGAAGACCGCAAGGGAGGCACCGAGGTTGCCGGCCAGCATAGTGTGCAGCTGATTGGCCTCCTGGGTGCGCGAAAAGAGCAGCTCAGACAGACGCTTTTCGCTCTCTTGGGCAACCATGGGCCCTACGCTGGCCACATGCTGGGCATCCACCTGGCTGAAACGGTCGGCTGCGTTGGACAGGGCGGAACCATCCTGGTTGGAGATGATCTGCGAGGAGCGCATGATGTCATCGAAGACCGTGGTCCACCAGGCCAGTTGCAGCTCGGCCCGTACCGCCTTGCCTTCAACCTGACGGTTGCGCAGGTCCTGGACCAGGTCCTGCAGCCCTGCCTCGCTGAATTCACCCTCCAAAGCGCAGCGCTCGGGCAAGGTATCCAAGGCTGTATGGTCGTCAAAGAGCGCCTTGAGCCGCTCCTCCACCTTGTTGAAGTCCATGGTCTCCAGATCGCCGCCTGCCGGAGTCGAATCCAAGACGGTGTCCAGAGCTGTCATGTCGCGGATCAGGGATTCCTGCGTGTCGATGATGACGTCCAGTTTGGGCGGTAGGACCGGCCAGCCACCGTGAGGGACGAAGGTCCGCCACTGCTCGGCCTGCTTGGAGACCACCACCAGCGACTCATGCAGATCCTCGACCTGGGCACCGGGCCTGAGCAGGCTCTTGGCCTCCTTGACCAGACGTCTACGTTCCCAGAATCCCAGATTGGTGCCATTGGCCTTGCGATCGGCCTTGGACTTGGTGGCCTCGATCATGGCGGGGATGTCACGCTCGAAGATGGAGGGCTGGAAGACATCCAGGACCCGGCGCAGGTTCTTGAGGACCACCACCTGCCGCCCCCAATCCTTGACGGTGGCCGGCACAGGGAATCCGCAGGTCTCTACAGTGGATTTGACCTGCTCACGGGTGTCCGGCAGAAGCCGCTGCAGAAGACGAACCACGCGGGAGTAAGCGTCCACAGCCTCGTTCTCGCTGACCAGGGTGGCGCCGTACCAGGGGGTGTCCTGGGGACCGATGACGAATTCGCCCAGCTCGGCAGCCCTCTCCAGCTTGTCCGCCCACGTATCCAGCTCGGGCTGCAGGTTGTGGGCCGTGGCCGCGCCCAGACGGACACGGGTGGCAGGATGCGTAGGCATATTGGCAATGTTGGCCAGATTCTGAATGGTCTGGTAGGCCGAAACCCCCCAACTGGAATCCACCCCATGCAAATCGCCCAGGTAGCGGGTCAGTCGGGAGCGGACACCCACAAGCTCGTCAGCCACCTGATCAAAATGCTCGCTGGACTTGCCGGGTTTGAACCCCACTGCATCGATCAGTCGTTGGTCCAGGATCCTGCCCAGTTGGTCGTCGGTCAGATCAAGGGCCATGTCAGCCATCCCAGCGGCATCCAAACGATGCTGGAAACGCCGCTTCTCCTCCACCACGCAGGGCACATAGAGCACGGTCCTGCCGGCGGTGACGCAGCGCGAGGCGATGGCCAGGGCATCATCGGCGCTGTGACGGCCGGTCTGCTCATCCACAAGCACGCTGTGCCCGGTCGCCACCAGCTGGGCGGCATAACGGACCCGGTTGTCCACATCTCCAGCCTCAAACTCGCTGTGAGGGTCAGCATCGAAGGGGCTGTAGTCGGGCACTGGTCCGCCCTTGAGCCGCTCGGAGGCTGCCTGGTCGCCAGCTAGGGCATCGAGCAAATCGTTGCCGGTGGATCCAGCGGTCATCCGGTCCAGAATCCGCAGGCTCTCGCCCAACAGCTGTGCCGATGGCTCAATAAAGCACCCCAGAACGATTTTCCGCCCAATGGTGAAGTCGCTGATATGCGGCGTGATCAGGGCCGTCATGTCCTTGAAAAGCGACGAGGTTTCAGGTGTGCCGCCCTGATAATGGGAGGCGGAAAACAGACGATCCGGATCCAGGGTGATGCCCCGCTCGCGCATGGCCGAGATCAAAGCAGGATTAAGATCCACCTTGCCTGTGAATCTGATAGAGGCCCTGGATGCCCCCTGTGTGCTCTCATCGATGCGCACGGGATAGAGCAGTACGGGCATGTCGCGCCCCTGCCAGGCAGCCACCCCCACCACCATGGAGAGCTGGGCGAAACCGCTGGCACGCTCCTTGGCAGCCTGATCATCCAGAACCCGCTCCATACGACGGTGAGCCGCACGCAGCATGCCGCGATCCCGGAAAAGCGCATCCAGATGAACCTGGCCGCTGGCGAAAAGCTGGGCAATCCCGGAAGGATGCGCGTGCGTCAGATCCATCTGCGCGGCCAGCTGCGACACATTCTCCAAGGGAGTCAGTCCCACCTGGTTCTGATAGTCCTGGCGCCATCCCCGGATTCGCTCCAGGGGAGTCAACGGAGCCTTGACCTCTTCTGCCGCACGCTCGGAGGAGGACCCAGCCGCTGATGCCTGTGCATCAGCCCGTTTGTCCTCTTCCGATCCACCGGTGCTCATTACCGTCTCGCTCATCCGTCCACTCACTTCCGCACGGCGTTCAGATATTCGTGATACCCGTCATTGTTACGCAGGGCCGCGTCGATGTCCTGGTCGCCCTGAGCCTCCAACCAGGCGTACAGATCATCATAGAGGGCCGGATTCATCGCCAGGAAGGGCAGCAACTGGCGATGCTTGGCCATGGCGAACTGCAGGGCGAAATCCCCGGTGCGTTTGGCATCATCGGAGCTCATCCCATCCACCTCGATGGCCTCCTGACCACGGTCATAGTCACCCTTGGAAACCCGCTCAAAAACGGATCCAGGCTCGAAAGCAGGCTGATACCGCTGGTCATCATCCGGCTGATCCGCTGGCTGAGGACGTCGATCCTGATCTGACTCCTTCTTGGAAAGGCGGGCCAGCTCTACGGCCCCCAGTGGAGTGAATCCCTGGCCCGTGTCCGCTTCGCTCACCCGGCCTTGCCGAGATTGACCATCTGCATAACCCCTGCGGCCGGAAACTGCGCGATCATCACGATGACGGCGATCATCGCGAGCATCCTGGTCATAGCGATCCTGATCGGGGGCCGATTCAGCGGAACGGGAACGACGAGCATCAGCGAAAAGATCGCGATCGACCGGCTGGCTATCCTCCTCCCGAGTACCGACCAAGGGAAGACTCTGCTCGGATTCGCGTTCCTGCCATGGCAGAGGCTGGCGAGCATCGCCACCACGCCGGCCACCTTCGCGGTCCTCGAATACTCCATCATCCGGCTGGTCGGAATGGGCTCCGCGAGGGTATGATTCCTGGCCCTCAGCCGAACCGACATCGGCCGGTCTCCTGTCGGTCTGGCCATGCTCGGCTGAATCAGCATTGTCAGAATACCGAACTTGCGGGCCTCGGGAATCTGCTGGTTCCGGCCTACCTGAGAAAGTCGACGACGGATTGCCCTCCGAACCGCGAGTGGCTGGGGCATTCCTGGGACGATCTGGTGAAGCGCCGCCGGCCTCTGGGGAAGAATCGGCTGTCTTGGCAGCGCCCAAGGCCATATCGTGAAGGGCAGTGACCCGGTTGCGAACCCCGTCGGCCTTGAAGATGCCAGTGGGCTCGCCGGCGCGCATGTCCAGAATGTCATCGACAGACATTTCAGCCGCATCAGGCTCCACCATGCCCCGGGGCTGTGTGGAGTATGAGAAGAGGTCAGGCACCTGGGGCGAGGGATTGGTCGTATCCTCTTCGGGATTGTTGATGCGCACGAAGTCGACGGGGACATCACCGAACTGGAAGCGAGCCGAGCTGCTGGATAGGGGGAAGGCGGCGTCCACAGGCAGCCTGACCAGGGAGCCGTCTGACTGGATCAGATAGGAGCCGTTGGTGGAACCCATATCGCGCAGGGTGGCCAGACCGTCCTGGTCAACGGAAAAAATGGCATGTCGTTTGGACATGGATTTAGTCTGATCGGGCACCTCCAGACGGCGCCGACCGTCATCGGCCAGCGGACGCAGGGGCTTGCGGCCAATCTCGACGGTCTCGCCAGGCTTGAGCCGGGTCTCTTCCGCCCCATTGAACTTGATTATCCACACCTGCCCCGGTCGCCGATCGTCACTCACGTTTTCGACCTCCCAAATCTGCAGCCGCCTTCACTCGGTACTACCGCCTATTCTGTCATGAAACCCAGAGATAGGATTGATTGCGTGCCGAATTACCTGATAAAGGACACATGAGAGGCTCGCAGGCATAGCGCACCTCTTGGAGCCGTCCGGATCGGGAGTATCTGCAGGTCTGATTGTGGTAAACGGCAGGTGGCTCATTGCCTGCCATGAATCAATTCAGACACTTCGATCCACTCTTGTGCGGATAGCAAACGACTCATAATCGTTTGGTCCAAGGCCGACCCAACAGGCACACCAATCCCCCAGGGTATGGGAAAGCCCCGGGCCGTCGGTGACGACACAGGGCTTTCCAGCATGCAAGGGCTCAGAAAGAGCCGATGACTACTTGAGCTCGACGGTCGCGCCGGCCTCTTCCAGCTGGGCCTTGGCCTTGTCGGCATCCTCCTTCTTGGCACCTTCCAGAACGGTCTTGGGGGCGCCGTCGACCAGAGCCTTGGCGTCGGCCAGGCCCAGGTTGGTGATGGCCTTGACAGCCTTGATGACCTGGATCTTCTTGTCGCCGATGGCGGAGAGCACGACGTCGAACTCGGTCTTCTCCTCCTCGGCCGGAGCAGCAGCACCGGGGGCGGCAGCCGCCACAGCCACAGGGGCGGAGGCCTCGACGTCGAACTCGTCCTCGAACTTCTTGACGAAGTCGGACAGCTCGACCAGAGTCATTTCCTTGAACGCGTCGATGAGCTCGTCAGCGGAGAGCTTGGCCATAATGGCTTCCTTTCATTTGTGGCGACCGGCATTCTGGTAGACCGATCACCGAACATCTTTTTATGCTTACCGTATGAATCCGGGCCAATGGCCGTGGACTCAGGCGGCCTTTTCCTGCTTCTCGCGCAGGGCGTCGAACGTGCGCACGGCCTTGGTAGGCACAGCGACGAACAGGTTGGCGGCCTTGGACATGGTGCCCTTGAGCGCGCCGGCCATCCGGGAGAGCAGAACATCGCGGGATTCCAGATCCGCGATTTTCTCCATGGCATCCGCGTCAGCGACAGCTCCATCAATGAAGCCGCCCTTGACAATCAGTGCCGGGTTGTCCTTGGCGAAATCACGCAACGTCTTGGCGGCATCGACGTAATCACCTTTGACGAAGGTGATGGCGCAGGGGCCGGCAAGCATCTCATCGAGACCCTTGATTCCAGCCTCTTTGGCCGCAATCCGGGCTAGCGTGTTCTTCGCCACGTTGTAGGAAGTATCGCGGCCTAGCTTGTTTCGCAGATCGGCGACCTGCGGAACACTGAGCCCGCGGTACTCGGTGAGGATGATGGCATCGGCGTCACGGAACTTGTCCGTCAGCCTGGCGACAGCCTCTTCCTTTTCGGGCCTTTTCATGGCGTTCCTTCCTAGACAGACCTCTGGAGGGAGCCGGACGACTGAGCATGACAGGCAAATAGAAAGCCCTGCCGACAGGCAGAGCAGAAAACAAGTCGCAAGGACCGATTTGAAACTCAACCTGTGCTGGCTCGATCAACCGAACTTAGGAGACCCAAGGGTCCCGACCAACGGTCTTTGGTATGCAAGGGGCAATAGTACACAGGTCAGCTGCAGCCGTCAAGTTCGCAGGCGCAACGAGCTCGCCTCCAGCCAGATTTGCGGACTGCAGGACCTCAGCAGATTCATGGCACCCAGGCCACGACGGACGCAACCCATCAAATCGCTAGCCCATAGGTGCCAAGCTGCACGGCCGAGGGCTCCTTGCTGACCGGCGTTCAGAGCTCGCGCACGATGCCCAGCACCAGCCTGGCGGCCGTGTCGGCATATTCGGAGATGTCGAACTCCCGGAAGACCTCATAGTCGGTGTCGGCATTGTCGCTCAGAGCGCGAATAACCAGGGCCGGAACCTTGTTGCGGGCCGCCACGTGGCAGACGGCTGCCCCTTCCATCTCGACCGCATCGGCCCTGGTCTGCTCCTTGACCTGGGCGATCTTCTCCGGGCTGTCCACAAAGTAGTTGCCTGTGGCAATGGTACCGACGATATGCTTGATTCCCATGGAGTCCAAGGTCCGGCTTGCCAGATCCAGCAGGTGAGGGTCCGAATGGAACTCCTCGGTGCCGGGGGCCGACTGGGCCACCAATCGCATGTCGGTGTCCAAATAACGCAGGGTGCCTCCAAGGACCACGTCATTGATATGCAGATCCTTGTTCAGGTTGCCGGCAATGCCGGAGAAGATGACGGCCTTGGGATGGAAGGCATCGATCAGATACTGTGTGGTGGCGGCGATGTTGACGGTGCCCATGCCGCCCACGGTGGCGGCCAGCCGAACCGGGCCCTGCGACCCATCAAGAGTGCCGCATATGACTTTCAGCCCGGCATCACTGGCGCGGGGATCCTGATCCGCCTGCTTCAGACCTTGGCCGATCAGGGCCACCTCCTCGTCCATGGCTCCTATGACGACAACCGGCTGTCGATCTTCGCCCTCCTGGGAACCGTCTGTTTCGCACATGCTTGACTCCTTATCTATGATTTCACCCGCGACTGCGGCCCGACCAGCCTACTGCAGGCCATATGTCAACGAGCCGTGCTGCGACGACGGTCCACTGCCTGTGCCAGCTCCTCCAGCAGATCCTGAGTATCGGGCCAGGAGATACAGCGGTCAGTAATCGAACATCCATAAACCAGTTGGTCCAGCGGGGCCGGCTTCTGATTGCCGCCACGTATGAAACTCTCCATCATCAGTCCGGTAAAGCCCTCCTCGCCCTCGCCTATCCGCTGGGCCAACTCATGGACGACCTGGATCTGACGCCGCTCGTCCTTGCCGGAATTCCCGTGGGAGGCATCGATGAGCAGCCCGTGGGCAGCCGCGCTGTCCTTGTGCATGCGCTGGCGAAGCACGGCAAGGGCCGCCCGCACCGAGGCCTGATCGTAGTTGGGGCCGGACTTGGAGCCACGAAGCACCAAATGGCAGTCGGGATTGCCCATGGTAGCGACAGCTGCGGCCTGGCCCTCGTGGTCTATGCCGAAGAAGGTGTGACGTTGAGAGGCCGCGTAGCAGGAGTCAATGGCCACATCCACGCTGCCGTCCGTGGCGTTCTTGAAGCCGATGGGCATAGACATGCCGCTGGCCAGCTGCCGATGGACCTGGCTCTCCGTGTTCCGAGCGCCAATGGCCCCCCAGCTGACCGCATCAGAAATGTACTGGGGCGATGTGGGCTCAAGGAATTCCGTGGCCGCTGGAAGCCCGGCCTCCAGCACACCCAGCAGAATGCGCCGTGCCAGAACCAGACCTTTCTGGATGTTGTGGCTGCCGTCCAGGTCGGGGTCGTTGATCAGGCCCTTCCAGCCGACCGTGGTCCTGGGCTTTTCGAAGTAGACCCGCATGACAATCAGCAGCCGATCCTTCAACCGCTCATTGACGGCCGACAGACGACGGGCATAGTCCAGAGCAGCCTCCGGGTCATGGATGGAACAGGGGCCCACAATGACCAGCAGCCTGTCGTCCCGCCCATGCAGGCAGTCCACGACTTCCTGCCGGGAGCGGATGACCAGATCCTTGGCCGGTCCATCCAAGGGGTATCGGGTCAGCATCTGCGCAGGGGAAGGCAGGCGGTCAAGCTCAAAGACCCGCCTGTTGACGATCCGTCCTACGCCTACCTCGTCCTCCCACCTGGGCAGGTTCCCCGACTGCAGGGGGTTGACACCGGCAGCCAGCGCCTTGTGCACCAGTTCAACCTCGTAGGCCTTGCTGGGTCGGGGCAGGCGCTCCTGTGGCTCATCCATCCCACTCATGCCTTCATCCTTTCCCGACGGGCTTGTACGGCTTCGGCCAGGATCTGCAGCAGCTCCTCGGTCCTGTCCCAGGCAATGCAGGCATCAGTGACGGACCGGCCGAAGACCAGCTGATCCAGTGGGGCCGGCTTCTGGTGACCGCCCTTAAGGAAACTCTCCATCATGATGCCCGACAGGCCCTGCTCGCCCTTGGCGAGACGGTCTGCCAACTCCTCGACCACCTGGGCCTCACGTACGGGGTCCTTGCCGCAGTTGCCATGGGCTGCGTCCACAATCAGACCTCGGCAGGCACCAGGACCCAGCGGCGCCTGATGCATGAACTTCAGGGCGGACCGGACGGATTCCGGATCGTAATTGGGTCCATGACTGGAACCGCGCAGAATAATATGGCAATCAGGGTTGCCCCTGGTCTCGGCAGCGATGACATGGCCATCCAGGTTGATGGACAGGAAGTGATGCTCGGATGCCGCTGCCAAGCAGGAATCGACTGCAGCCTCTACGCTGCCCTCGGTCGAGTTCTTGAAGCCCATGGGCATGGACATGCCGCTGGCCAGCTCTCTATGGACCTGGCTCTCCGTGTTCCGAGCGCCTATGGCCCCCCAGCTGACTTCATCAGAAAGATACTGCGGGGTGATGGGATCCAGCCATTCTGTGGCAGCCGGAATCCCCTGACCCAAGACCTGCCAGAGGATCTGACGGGCCAGGCGAATCCCCTTGCGAATGTTGAACGTTCCATCCAGGTCAGGGTCGTTGATCAGGCCCTTCCAGCCGACCGTGGTCCTGGGCTTTTCGAAGTAGACCCGCATGACGATCAGCAGCCGATCCTTCAACCGCTCATTGACGGCCGACAGACGACGGGCGTACTCCAGAGCAGCCTCCGGATCGTGGATGGAGCAGGGGCCGGCGATGACCAGCAGCCTGTCGTCCCGCCCATGCAATACATCGCGAATGGCCTGGCGGGAGTCCCGAACCAGCTCCATACGCTTCGAATCCAGGGGCCGCGAGCGCAGAAAGACCCTGGGTGCCGGGATGGGATCCAGCTGACGAATGTTGACGTCCACTGTTTCGGGAAAGACGGCCGTATCGGCAAAATACTGCCGCTCCTCTTCCGGGATGATATCCGGTTCCTTGACGAATGCCACGGTCGCTCTCCTCTCTGTCGTACTGCGACGATCTTGCCCGAATTCCTTATGACCGCCCGCATCCGGACCAATGCGGACGGTTCGTTCCCGCGATCCATGCAGACCACGGAAACGAACAATTAGATGGATAAATTGATGACGTTGATCAGGCTAGGGCACCCATGGGATCCCAGGCGGGCAGCATGATGGCCTCTTGATCGAAGGCCTGGTGATACTCCTCGGACAGCATGGACTTGGGCACGGCCACCTCATAGACATACTGACTGAACCAGTCGTCGCTCATAATGAAGTAGCCCTTGTTGGCAATGTCCCCGCCCCAGGAGTTCTCCACCCGCCAGCGGTTGGTGGTCCGGCCGTCATCGGCCACATCTACGCCCACGAATGCCATGGCATGGTTCTGGGCCGAATCGCCGAAGCGCACCCGCTGCTCCTTGTCCATGTCAAAGTCCACACCATAAACCCGGCCGTACTCGAACAGGTCGGTGGCCCACTGACCGGCCTTGCGGTCCATCATGGGGTGGCAGTCGGCGCCGAACCAGACCGGCAGACCATGCTCGCTCATCAGACGACGAGCACAGTCCTTCATGACCTCCACCGGAACGTTCAGGTACTCGGTGGGATCGCCGCCAGCCACGTTGCCCAGGTGCTCGATGCCAATCTTGCGGCCCTTGGGGTGCTCGGGGCGCGGATCGTCGACCAGGCAGACATAGTCCTCAAGCCCGGCATTCACGTAGCGTTTCCAGAACTCCTGCGGGGTGATCCGCCCATCCCGGTGGAAGACGCCATCCTTGTCGGTCCACTCCCAGTCGAAGCTGGTGGGCGGAGTGCCCAGATGAATGGTCAGGATACGGTGACCGGCCTCCAGGGTCCGGTCGATGATCCCGTCGATCCCGTCCGGGTTGGCCACCATGTGAGCCGTGGCCTGATGGAGCAGGCGACGCAGCTGATCATTCATCTGGCTGGTGTTCTGGGAGGAGGCTGTCTCGGGATAGAACTGCTTGGGCACTGCGCCGTACTTCTTATAGATGTTCATGGCCATGATCCACTGGCCGCCATCGCCCATGACATCGCCCATCAGGAAGCGCATGAGCTGGGAGTCGACAGACTCGCCGGCCCGCACCAGAACCGCCACATCCCGCAGGAAGTAGTTGACGCGCTCAAGTTTGTCATAGTACATGGCATAGTTCTGGGACAGCTCGAAGTCGCCCATGGGGTTGGCTGTGCTTTCGCCATCAATGTTCAGAGCCTTGCGGGCCACGAACCGGGCTACATTCAGCGAGCTGAAGAGCCAGCAACGGCCGGAGTGCGCCTGCGAGGTGACCGTGCCATTGTCGATGCTGACCGAAAATCGGTGCTGAAGCAGGCGGGAGCGATTATAGTTGTGGGCCACCTCGTCAATGCCTACCTGAGTGACGGCGTTCATGGCGACATGGTTGGCCTCGCGCTCATCGAAGGCGGTCCGCAGGTCCTCCAAGCGGTTCTGATCCAGTGGTGTCAGTGCTGATGTCATACGGTCTGTCCTTGTTTCCTTTCATGCGGATGTATCTGCATCCCTGCATCCAGCATAGCGGGAATCGGTCATTGAGGGTTCGTCTGGCGGAGGATGTGGACAACTGTACCTGTCAGGCCAGGGAGAAGCGCTGGGCTGCATTGACCACTGCCAGGACCACCAGGACAGCCAGCCCAAGGGAGATCCAGCCCTTGTAGGTTCCGGGGCGTGAGCGATTGGCGCGCAGGCGGTCTGCCAGCTGTCCACGAATCAGCCAAAGGACGACCAGTCCCCCAACCAAGCCCAGAAGGGTCATCCCCTGGTTGATCATCATGCCGGTGCGGGCCGGCACCGTCTGGGTAAGCCACATCATGGCGTCAGCCAAAACCAGGTTGTTGAAGATATGCAGGGCCATGGACCAGAGGATGGAGTATTCCATGGCGATGACACCCAAAACCAGACCCAGCAGGAAGGTGAACAGGCTCTGGGTGATGTCTCCGTGCAGGCAGGCGAAGATAAAGGAGGAGGTGATGATGGCGAAGGTTCGTCCGTAGGGCTTGAGCCTGCCCATGACCACGCCGCGTAGCAGGAACTCCTCGACGACGGGGACCAGGATGGCCGTATCCAGGGGCGACAGGAACCCATGCTGGCCCGCCGCGATCTGGGAGGTGGTGGAGTGGTAGACCAGCCCCAGGGCCTGTGATCCCTGGTTGACCACCCAGGTGAAGCCGGTCTCGATGCTGCTGGCCAGCATGATCAGCAGGATGGCCCCGATCAGCACGGCCGGACCAGGATTGGTCTGCGCCTTGTACTGCACAGGGTTGGAACCGCGCCCGAGCAGATCCTGGCCGCGGGTGCCGAAGAGAAAGACCAGCATGACCAGATCGCCCAGCAGATCCCCCAGCCCTGGCTGACGGGCAATGCCCAGGGCCGCAGCCACCGAGGGCAGATTCAGAACCCCTGCGATCAGGTTGGCCACCACCAGATACACCAGGGCATAGAGGGATTGCAGGTCCACTCCACGGCGCACCTGGGCGCTCCATGGGCGAGAAGCCGCAGCCGACCCGGACGACCCCGTGCCAGACACATGTGATGACGCGTGCCGTGATTGCTGCATGACGCTCTCCCAACCCCGTGACCCTTGGCCTGCACCTCTTCACTATCGACTCTAGGCCTCAGCAGGGGTTCTGGCCGAGATTGACGGCTACCCAACTTCCAAGCAAGGCAGAACAACAGGGCCGGATCGCAGACCATGCCTGCGATCCGGCCCCAAGGAACAATGTCCTTTGCTGATCAGTCCCGATCGGTCGGGGTAGCGTCGTCGTTGATGGGCGGAATAACCGTAGTTTCCTGATCGGTGACTGCCTTCTCCACCTGTCCGGCCTCATCCTGGGCCGGCGCGTCATCGGCCTGGGCGGATGCATCGGGAAGGGCGCTCGGCGCCGGAGAGGGCAGAACCTGAGTAGGCATATTGGCTGAGGACCTGACAGACGCAGCTACGTTGGCATCATCCTCGGAATTACTGGTGGAATCAGTGGCCACGCCATCGGTCGGTTGGCTGGCTGGAACCGGATCGACCGGTATCTGAGGGGCGTCTGCCTGGGCATCGGCAAGGGGCTGATCGACGGCCTGATCCTCGCCTTCAGCCTCCGAGGATGTCGCCGAAGCCGACGAAGCAGGGGCCGGCAGCGGATCCGCAGCAGGTACAGCGTTGACCACTGGCACGCTGGGCGCCTGCCCCTCGTCCTGGTCATTGATCACAGCCTCATCATGGAAGCCGTCGAAATTGCCGAAGGACTTGGAGAAGATGTTCCGCAGCTCGTCGACCCGAGAGGTAATGGTGGCCTCCCGGTGCTGCAGCTTGGCGATGTGGTCCTTGAGCCCGTCAAGCTCGGATTGGGCGGCCTTGCGCTGGTCCTCGATCTCGGTTTGGGCGCGCTGCTTGGCCTCCTCCAGCAACTGGTTGGCCTTGCGCTCGGACTCCTCCCGCTTGAAGGAGGCGAACGAATCGGCATCCTTGCGGGTGGCCTTGGCCTGTTCAATCAGCTCCTGGGTCTCCTTCTCGGTCTTGACCCGCCGATCCTCCAGGTTCTTGAGCAGCTCGCCCACCTTCTTGGTGGCATCCTCCTGCTGGGCGGCAATGTCGGAGCGGACCTGCTCGGCCTCGGCGTTGACCTTGGCCATGGTCTCGGCGCTGGTGACCTTGGACTCGTCCACGATCTGCTGGGCCTCGGACTTGGCTTTGTCGGTGATTTCCGAAGCCTGCCGCCGGGCGTCATTCAGGCTCTTGGAGACCTGCTCACGCACGTCGGCCAGCTTCTTGTTGGCCTCGGCCAGGGCCTTCTGGATCTGATCGTTGGCCTCTTTCTTGAGCTTGGCGATCTCCTCGTCACTCTTGCGCCGCTTGTCAGCAATCTCCTTGGCGGCCTTGGCCTTCTGTTCGGACAGTTCCTTGTCCTGGGTGGCCTTGCTGGTGGCCAGCCGCTTCTCATGCTCCTCGCGTGAGTTCTGCAGCTCCAGATCCAGGGCCTGACGGCGTTCGGCCACGACCTTATCGACTGCGGCCTTGTTCTGTTCGCTCTGCTGCTTGGCGGTGGTGGTGACGGTCCTGGCTTCGTCGTTGGCGGCCTCGACGATGGACTTGGCCTTGGCGTTGGCCTCGTCCACGATGTGCTTGGCTTCAAGCTGAGCCTTGTTGACCAGGGTCGTCGCCTTCTCCTGGGCGGAGGTCTTGGTGGATGCCGCATCCTGCTTGGCGCGGTTGAGCAGCTCGGTGCTGGTCTGCTCGGCCGAGGCCAGCAGCTGCTGGGCGTTGGCCCCCAGGGAAGCGAAAGAATTGCGCGGCTGTTCGGGCTTGCGGGACTTGACCTCCTGGAGTTCCGCCTCCAGCTTCAGAATGCGATCGTCATCGGCCTTGATCTGCTGACGCAGCCGGGCTAGATTGCTCCGCGAGGCCGCCAAGGCCTGGTCGACCCGCTCCTTGTCATAGCCTCGCAGGACAACGGGAAACTGATCTTCGGCCATGGAAACACTCCTCTTCGCCACCAGGACATGCCGGGCCGTGACAAAGATGTCTTCGGTCCGGTGGATTTACCTCGACTCTACCCCATGACCGACCAAAAGTCGCCGTCTGACCTGCCGCCGACACATTGGCCTTACATACGGGTCTCAGGCAATAAGAATGGGGCTGGAGGAGGGCCTGCGATAGTAGCGAATGGTCTCATTGACCACCTCGCGCACAGCCTCTATCTGCTGATCCAGGGGCAGGCCGCACTCCTGACCGCCGCTTTCGTCGACCAGGGGAAGGCTGACGAATCCGGCCAAAACATCCTTGTGTCCTGCTGCCCAAGCCAGCAGGTTGTAGAAGAGCGCGTTGCAGACATAGGTGCCCGCGTCCGAGCTCAGCGTGGCAGGAATTCCGCAGGTGCCGAAGTCGTGCAGGATGGCCCTCAGCGGCAGTCGGGTCCAGTAGGCGGCCGGGCCCTGGGAGTCGATGGGCTGGCGGTTGGCATGACGGACGGCATCTCGAGACTCCTGCTCCCCCAGGTTTTCACGATCGTCAGCGTCGTCCTCCTTGAGGTTGACGGCGCAGCGCTCCATGGCGATGCCGCGAGCCCGACGCTTGAGCCCTGTGGCGATGATGATATCCGGACGCACACGCTCTATGGCCTCATGCAGTATGGGCCAGGCCTTGGCGAAGCTGACAGGCATGGTGACGGAGGAAATAGCCAGATCCACGCCCTCCAGAGGATCCTCCTCGGTGGGGCCGACTGGCCGCATGCCTTCCATGCCATGCTCGGCCAGAGCCTGTGAGACCTGATAGGAGGGGTTGACATCAACACCCTCGTAATGATCGTATCCGGCGACGATGACCTTGATCTGCTCCATGTGCCCCATGGTACACAGGGCTTCACCCGGCCAGGGAGCGCGCTATCCATTCAGCCATGGGCACGTCCGAGGGCAGGGTGATCTTCATGTTGGTCACACTGCCGGCCACGATGGCCACCGGCTCCTCGGGCAGGCGATCCACCACCACCCGGGTGTCGTCGGTGGGATGGAAGTCGGGGTCTGCGGCAGCCAGGTCATAGGCCTTGCGGAGGGTGCCGAAGCGGAAGGCCTGCGGGGTCTGGGCCCGGAATATGTTGTCTCGGTCGGGCACCTGACGGACCACCTTGCGATCCCCCAGATCCCCGGCCATCAGCATGGTGTCGGTCGAGGCCACGGCCACGGTTGCGGCGTTGAAAGTATCCAGGGCATCGATGCAGCCATTGATGGACTCCTGGCTGACGAAGGGGCGTACGGCATCGTGGATGAGCAGCTTGGCATCCTGGGGGATCTCCGCTTCGGCCAGGGTCTGCAGGGCCGCCTCGGTGCTGTCCATGCGCTCGATGCCGCCCTGAATGACCATGCGGACCTTGTCGTAGGTGTCATCGCCCACGATGGCCTCGACAGCCTCCCGCACCCGATCGTTGACCACGACCAGAATGTCGGTGACGCGGGCATTGAACTGGAAGGCGTCAATTGACCAGGTGATGATGGGTTTGCCGCCCACCTGCACCAGCTGCTTGGGGTTGCTCTCGTCAAATCGAAGGCCCAGCCCGGCCGCCAGAATCACCGCCACAACTGGCTGAATCTGCTCCTCTGGCTCGGCGTTATCCTGACTGACCTCGGACGGGGCTGCTGATGCTCTGCTCTCACTCATAAACTCAACGGTACTCACGCCAGGACAGGAAGGGGCGCAGACCCGGTGCTATCTGCACCGAACATCTGCACCCGAGGCCTGCTCCAGCTGTCAGAAGCCAATCAATCAATATACTGCATCAGTCGTCGGCCAGAATAAGGGCCAGCATGCGCCCCTCCCCCGCCTTGCTGGCCAGCGAGGCCCGGCGGTGGGAGTACCAGAGCGGATTCTCCAGGGTGCACAAGGGTCGGCGCAGGTCCTCAAGACGCCTCGACAGGGAGGGGCCCTCATTGTCATGGCTGCAGAGCTCTTCCAGATCCGGATCCTGGCAAAGGTAACTGGTGGCGGCAGCGACCCGCGGGGTGGAGTCAACGATACGGGTCACTCCTGCCGCCTTCAGTTCCATTCTGGCTGCAGCGGCGATGTCGATGGCGATTCCGCCGAATCGGCATGGTCCGGGTGCGCCAGGGAAGCGCTTCTCGAAGTCATCAGCCAGGTTCGAACACACCTGATAGCAGTCTGAGCAGATCCGAGGCCCCAGCGTTGCCACGATCCTGGAGGGGTTGGCGCCCTTGTCGGCCATAGCCTGGACTGTGGCTGGAATGACGCCAGCCACCAAACCACGACGACCGCAATGTGCCGCACCCGTCACGCCGGCCTGGGGGTCGGTCAGCAGCACAGGGAGGCAATCGGCCGCGAAGATGCCCAGGGCCAGGTCACGACGGGTGGTCACCTGCGCATCGGCCTCGCAGCGCCCTTGGGGCTGACCCTGGTCAGCGTCCCAGACCCTGGCTGAGTGAACCTGATCCACCAGGACCATGGGACGGTCCAGCTGGCGGCGCAGGGCCTGACGGTTGGCAGCCACCGCCTGTGGGTCGTCGCCCCCCTTGCCGCCGAGATTCAGCTGGGCATAATCGCCCGAGGAGACCCCGCCCAGCCTGGTGGTGTAGACCACTTTGATCCCAGGCGCTAAGGCAATGGGAATGGTGACTGGGATCGGCCGGCCCTGATCGTCCAGTGGCGACAGGGGACTGCTGTCCAGTAGGGTCCGTTCCCGATCCCAGGCTTGGCCCTGAGCGCTCTGGCTGCCCTGCTCTCTTGGTTCAGGCTTGGGACTCATGCAGTCGCCGCCCGGTTCAGGCGGTCCATCTCGTCCTCGCTCAGTTCCATGTCAGCCGCCTGTAGGGAATCCAGAATGGTGGCCGCCCTGTGAGCCCCGGGAACCACAAAGATGTTGCTGTTCTGGGACAGTTCCCAGGCCAGGACCACGCGCTGGTGGGAGACGCCGCGCTCCTGAGCCACCTGCCGGAAGGCATCATAACGGGTTTCGTCCTTGGGCGCTCGGAACCCTCCCAGGGGGCTCCAGCAGACGAAGGCCAGACCCAGTTCGGCCGCATGGTCCAGCTCCTGGCGGGAACTGGTGAAGGTAGGCGAGAACTGATTCTGCACGGCTACGAGGTCATCGCCCAGAATCTTGCGAGCCAGGTCCATCCGCTCAATATCTACGTTGGAGACACCCAGGGTCCGGGCCACGCCCTGCTTGGCCAGCTCAGCCATGGCCTCCAGAGACTCCTGGTAGGGCACCTGCGGGTCAGGGCGGTGCATATAGAGCAAGTCAATGGTGTCCACGCCCAGGGCCTGAGCGGACTCCTTGGCGTGCCGGATCAGGCTCTCCGGCCGACCGTCCACAGCCCAGGTGGGCCGTCCGTCGGTGAAGTTGCGGTAGTGCCCAACCTTGGTGGCCACCAGCACGTCCTGACGGGGGCCCTTCCAGGAGTCCAAAGCCTGGCGAACCAGTCGCTCGTTGGTCTGTTCGGGGCCGCCCGATTCGTAGTATGACCAGGCGGTATCCAGATGTCGACAACCGGCATCCAGGGCCTGGTGGATGACGTCGATGGCCGTTGCCTGGTCCGGCTTGCCCTCGATGGACAATCCCATGCAGCCCAGTCCGACCGCTGTCGCAGTAAAGGGCCCCAAGGCCCGCATCGACGATGTCATGCATGTACTCCCGTCTTGTAGATTGAGGCCGGCTTCGACACCGCCGGCCTCCCATCGAGCTTAACTGGCGGCCCGGTCTCAGCGGCCGCCGAAGGAACCACCACCGGAACCACCACCGGAACCGCCGAAGGAGCCACCGCCGTCGCCAAACCCACCAATAACACTGCCAGAGCCGTTGCCGCTGGCCATGCCAATCAGGCCGCCAATCTGGTCGAGTCCCTGGGTCAATTGAGTACCCAAATCAATCACGCCACCTTGGCCGAGCGCTGAATTGACAGCCAATGCTTCAGGGTCACTCAGGGAGGAAGCCGCCGCAACATCCTGGCTGTAAGGCAGGAAGGTCCAGTAGAGCAGGCTGCCGCGCGCATTGTCATTCAGCCAGTCGGAGTCGGTCAGTTCAGGGCTGGCCTGTGCCAGCTGAGTGACGACCCGGTCGCTTATGCCGAAGGCCGTAGCGTAAACCAGGTAACGGTCCCAGAGCACCAGATCCTCCACACCACGGTGGCTAAAATCGCTGAAGTCAAGCAGATAGCGCCGAAGTCCCGACACCTGCCCGGCCATGGGCTGTCCATTCCTGCTCAGCACCCGCCAACAGTTATAGCGCAAGGAGAATGTCACCACAGCCACCAGAAGCATGGCCAAGGGCGCACGTACCAGTACGGTGCCCGGCAGGAATCCGGCCAACAGAATGAAAGCAGCCAAGAGCACAGCCAGGAAGGCAAAGATTCCTACATTATGACGATAGGCGCGCAGGTCGGCATTGTCGGTCTCATACTCGACAGCCTGGTAGAAAGCATCCAGGTAGGCCCTGCCATTATCGGATTCAGTCTTGGCGAAGAGCGCAATCATCTCATACAGGTCGAAGCGTTCATTCTCGGAGCCAATCAGAGTGGAGGCACCTTCCAGCATGCTCAGGCAGGCTTCCTCGCTTGAGGACAGGGCCAGGGATGCTCGATCCTTGCTGCAGACCGGATTGATGACCACCTCCATGGACTGCTGTTTGCCTTTGAGCAGCAAGCGCCTCACCTGGGTGGTCACGGATCCTTCGCAGAAACTCGCCCGGTCCTCATACTTGACGGGAACAAGAGCGATGGCCCGCTTGGAGGCCAGGGAGAGAATGGTTGCTGACAATTGCCTGTCAATAGGGGATTCTCGGGTCAGCATCACATCGTTGATAACGGCGGCCACGGCGGGTGACAGATCAGGAGGCTGACGGTAGTAGATGATATCGCCTTGGTACTGGGAGTCTCCATAATTGCGGAAGGCATGGCAAAGCATTACTGCAATCAGCGCGATAGCAGCCAAGAGCACCAAGACGCCCGTCAAGAGTCCGATCCGCGCCCGTCTGGTCTGCTCAGCGTGCCAGCGATCATACTGCTGGCGTTCCTGATCGACAATACGGACACGCGCCGGTCGGGAATCGATCCTGACCACCGAGGAAGTCCTCCCCGCATCGAAGAGCACCACCAAATCCAGATGCTGGCCCGGCTCGATGTGGTCTGCGGAGAATCGGATACGGCTGTCATCTACCACATCGTAGGAACCCCTGCCAACGAAGTGCAGCCAGGCCTTCGCGTCCTTGTCCTTCTCCGTTCCTGTCTGCTTGGGCAGCTTGACATTGGCGCTCATATGCTCAACGGGAATCTGGTTGGTGTCGCCCACGGGCTCCCATTGGAATTCGGCCACATCGGGATGGGCAGTGGTGACCCCGTGGAAGGTCATGTCGATGCGGAAGCGCCGTCCTGAATCCTTGGCAGTCTGCGGAATGTTCCAGCCCAGCTCCACCTGGCACTGGTTCCCTTGATCGCCGCAGGCGGACCCCTGGTTCGGGTCGCCCGGCTCGTAGGATTCCAATTCTGAGTCCGAGACTATGCCCATATACCAGGTGCCAGCCCAGTTCTTGTCCCAGTCGTGAATGTACCTGACATCATCAGGATACTTTAGCGGGTTAGTCTGCCTATATGTGGAGCCATTAGTCAGGTCAGTCACGCTTACGTCGCTTATGCCGGTCAACCGGTCAGGCTTGATCTGATAGCGGTGGTAGAGCTCCCGCCAAGGGCGTTTCTTGCCGTGGTCGTCCTCGCGGGAATTCATGGTGACAGTCAGGGTCTGACTGATACGCAAATCCCCATTATTCAGGACCTGGACATCATAATCCACCGAATCGTATACCAGGTCGGGACGATTCCTGTTGGAGATATACAGGACAGCGAGGCACGTCACCAAGGCTGCCACCAGAGCCAGCGCCAAGGCCCCGAGAAAGCGTGAGGTGCTCCAAGAGGGATGGCCCGAGGAGGGATGATTCGAGGCCGCCTTCCCGGAGGAGGCTGCTGGGGCGTTCACTGTCCGAAGTCCACAACTGGCGCCTGACGGCTGCCCTCGTCGGCTTGGAAGTACTGGGCCTGACGGAAGTGGAAGAGGGATGCGATGATGTTTGAGGGGACCGTCTCGATGCGGGTGTTGAACTTCTGAACCACATCATTGTAGAACTGCCTGGCGTAGGCGATCTTGTCCTCCAGGTCCTTGAGTTGACGCTGCAAGTCCAGGAAGTTCTGGTTGGCCTTGAGCTCAGGGTAGGCCTCCGCACGAGCCATCAGAGTGACCAGGGATCGACCCAGCCGCTGCTCGGCATCGGCACGGGCCTGCATCTGGTCCCCGCCAGCCGTCTGAGCCTGGGCCACATCAGCGCGGGCTTTGGTGACCTCCTCCAGGACGGTGGACTCGTGTGAGGCGTAGCCCTTAACCGTCTGGACCAGATTGGGCACCAGGTCGGCACGCTGCTTGAGCTGAACGTCGATCTGCGCCCAGCCATTGGCCACCCGGTTACGCAGATTAACCAAGCCGTTATAAGCCCCGATGCCCCAGACGACCAGCAGGACGATGACGATAAGCACAATCAGTGATACGGACATGTTTCCCATTCTCTCACGGGAGGGTCTGCAGACAAAACAGGACCCCGTCCAACAGACGGGGTCCTGTCATCAGCGGGAATCAGTCCTCACTGTCGAAGGGATCGAAGTCCCTGCGCACCCGACGACGGGGACGCTCGGAACGCTCCTCCCGGTCGGCACGGTACTCGTCGTAGTGCTCGTCGGCCGCATAGCGCGGGTTCTCCCTGCGACCACGATAGCCGCCACGTCCGGAAGAGCGACGCTCATGACGACCGCCACGATCACTGCGGCCATCACGCTCGGAACGGCTGCTGCGGCCGCGACGCTCGCCACGGCCCCGGCCGCCACGATCCTCGTCATCATCGCGGGAGACTCGACGGCGAGCACGACGGGAGCCACGGTCCTCGTCCTCGAACCAGTCACCGTCATCCTCATAGTCGCGGTCGCGGCTCTGACGACGGTGCCGGGGACGGTCCTCCTGGTCCTCGTCATCGTAGTAGCGATCATCACGCTCGGAACGGGAGCGACGCGGGGCCTCATACCGATCCTCGCGCTCGGAGGAACGACTGCGGCGATCACGACGATCGCGGTCACCACGGCCGCCGCGCTCACGACGGTCTCCACGGCCGCCACGGTCACGGCCTCCTGCGGACTCCTGGTCCTCGAAGCCGGGGATGGCCAGGGAGATCTTGCCTCGGTCATCCACACCCTGGACGATGACCTCGACGGTGTCGCCCTCCTTGAGAACATCCTCCACGGAGTCAATGCGCTCGCCGTTGGCCAGGTTGCGAATCTGCGAGATGTGCAGAAGTCCGTCGGTGCCCGGTGTCAGGTTGACGAAGGCGCCGAAGCTGGTGATCTTGACCACCTTGCCGTTGAAGGTCTCCCCGGCCTCGGGCACGTGCGGGTTGGCGATCTGGTCGATGACCTCCTTGGCCTTGGCTGCAGCCTCGCCGCCCTCGGAGGCGATGTAGACCGTGCCGTCGTCCTCGATGGAGACGTCGGCGCCGGTGTCCTCCTGGATCTGGTTGATCATCTTGCCCTTGGGACCGATGACCTCGCCGATCTTGTCAACCGGGACCTGGGTGGTGATGATGCGCGGCGCATAGGGGCTCATCTCGGCAGGCCCGTCGATGCACTCGTTGATCACGTCGAGGATGGTGGCCCGGGCCTCCTTGGCCTGCTGCAGGGCGGCGGCCAGGATGTCGGCGGGGATGCCGTCCAGCTTGGTGTCCAGCTGCAGGGAAGTGATGAACTCGGAGGTGCCAGCCACTTTGAAGTCCATGTCGCCGAAGGCATCCTCGGCACCCAGAATGTCGGTCAGGGTCTTGTAGGTGGGCCGACCGTCGACCTCGCCTGTGACCAGGCCCATGGCGATGCCCGCCACAGGAGCCCTCAGGGGCACGCCGGCAGCCAGCAGGGACAGGGTGGAGGCGCAGACGGAGCCCATGGAGGTGGACCCGTTGGAGCCGATGGCCTCAGAGACCTGACGGATGGCGTAGGGGAACTCCTCGCGGCTGGGCAGAACCGGGATCAGGGCGCGCTCGGCCAAGTTGCCATGACCCACCTCGCGACGCTTGGGCGAACCCACACGGCCGGTCTCGCCGGTCGAATAGGGCGGCATCTCGTAGTTGTGCATGTAGCGCTTGGTGGTGGGGCCAGACAGGGCGTCGATGGTCTGCTCCATCTTCAGCATATTCAGGGTCGTGATGCCCAGCACCTGGGTCTCGCCACGCTGGAAGAGGGCGGAACCATGCACTCGGGGCACCACGTCCACCTCAGCGGACAGGGTGCGGATGTCGCGCAGGCCACGGCCATCGATGCGGTAGTCCTGGGTCAGGATGCGGCGGCGGACGATCTGGCGCTGGAGCTCCTTGAAGGCGTTGCCCAGCTCCTTGTCCTTCTCGGCCTCGTCCATGTCGGTGAACTCGTCAGCCAGGGCCTCGCGGACCTTCTCTTTGATCTCGTGAATGCGATCCTGGCGGGGCAGCTTCTCCGCGATGGACAGGGCCTGGTCCAGGTCGGCATGAGCCACCTGGTCGATGCGAGCATAAAGCTCGTCGGTGTACTCAGGGAAGAGCTGGAAGTCCTTGGTGGGCTTGGCGGCCTTGGCCTTGAGCTCGCTCTGGGCCTCGCACAGCACCTTGATGAAGGGCTTGGCAGCCTCAAGGCCCTGGGCGACCACCTCTTCGTCGGGCTTGATTTGGCCCTCGTCATAGATCAGGCTCCAGGCGTTCTTGCCGGCGCCTGCCTCGATCATGGCGATGGCGACATCCCCGCCATCGACCACACGACCGGCTACGACCAGCTCGAAGACGGCACGCTCGCGCTCGCTCCAGCGCGGGAAGGCCACCCACTGACCATCGATCAGGGCAAGGCGCAGACCCGAAACCGGACCCTCGAAGGGCAGACCTGAAATCAGGGTAGAGGCGGATGCCGCGTTCAGAGCTAGCACGTCGTAGGCATCCTCGGGGTTGACAGCCAGGATGGTCTCCACGACCTGAACCTCGTTGCGCAGAGTGTGCGGGAAGAGGGGGCGCAAGGGGCGGTCAATCAGCCGACAGGCCAGAATGGCCTCGTTTGAGGGTCGGCCCTCGCGGCGGAAGAAGGACCCGGGGATCTTGCCCGCGGCGTACATCTTCTCTTCCACATCGACGGTCAGCGGGAAGAAGTCGTAGTTCTCCTTGGGGCTGGACCCGGCGGTGGTGGTGGACAGCACCATGGAATCGTCATCAAGATAGGCGGCTACTGCCCCATCCGCCTGCTGGGCGAGACGACCCGTCTCGAAGCGCACCGTGCGCTTGCCATATGATCCGTTATCGATCGTGGCTTCTACAGCCGTGATTTCGGGACCCTCCATAGGGTTCCTCCTTTTGTTTACTGCTTGTTTACTACCTGATGTCAGGATGCTCGGCATCACTTAACTGCCGGAGATCCGTGTACTTCGGCCTGGCCCTGCCGAACCCCGTGTCCGGCTATCTTCATGCCTTGCGAACCAGCCTTGCATTTCAATTCGGCACCATCTTCTGTAACCCCATCCCGGGGTCGACGGCGCCTGGTTCAGTCATGCAAAAGCGCCCGAGCGCTAGGCCCGGGCGAAAGCATGCATATTAGTGGCGCAGTCCAAGACGCTCCACCAAGGAACGGTAGCGGTTGATATCCACCTTCTTAAGGTAGTCCAGCAACCGGCGACGATGGCCGACCATGAGCAGGAGGCCGCGGCGCGAATGATGGTCGTGCTGATGCTCCTTGAGGTGCTCAGTCAGGTCGGAGATGCGCTTGCTCAGCAAGGCCACCTGGACCTCGGGGGAACCCGTATCGCCCTCGTGCGTCGCGTATTCCTTGACGATTGCCTGCTTCTGCTCAGTCGTAAGAGCCACGGCTCCTCCTCTGTTTCTTTCCGTTACGCGGTGCACCGGCCCAATGCCGAAGCGCTCTGGTTCCGCGGGCGAAACACGCCAAAGAACTATTATACACATTTTGCGGACCAAGCAAACAGTGACGGAATCAGCAAAATGGAGGAAGTCAGTACTACGTGAATGCACATGTGCCACTCCGCCAATTTCCCTGCTCGGCCATGACGAATCAACACAATCGATTCCTTTCCCCAACTATGACGCTGCTGCCTTGAACGTGGTTATCGCTTGCACCGTAGAGAAGATGTTGTATTGTGTTACATGAGACGACCGTGATGTACTGCGTAGTGCCACCATAGGTTGTTAAAGAAGTTGAAGGAATGTACCTTCATCCATCCATCAAAGAAGAGCACCCAATGAAACAATCCGATCAGAGCTCCATCAAATCGGAAGACACCATTCTTCCTTTGGGATCCGTGGTGAGGACCAAAAGGGACCCAGGTACCCTGCTGGTTATCATCGCCCGCGCTCCGTTGACAGTCATGAATGGAACAACGGGTTACTTTGACTATGGTGCCGTACAATTCCCATATGGCATGACCTATCCGGCCAAGACGATTTTCTTCAACCGTCCAGACGTGACGGAAAAAGTGTTCATGGGATACATCAATGCCGAGGAACAATCCTATGAACGATCATTTAATGAAGTCACCAAATCAACCGACTACCCCCACCTTCATCTCTGATTCAGCTACCGGCCACATAGGACATACTTGATAAAAGGGAGAGACGGGAGAATACCATGGCGGACTTTTCCGTGGATTACGGTCAGCTTGGCGACATGTGCAGAACCTTGAACCAAGCCGACAAAACTGGGAGTATGAAGTAAACACCATTAACGTCGACAGCGTTCAGGGTGAAGACGGATTAGGGGACGACTCAGTAACCGACAGTACGAATCGGGCCAATGACAACCTAAAACAGCATATGTTGAACCTTCAGCAATCTGTTCACGTTCTTAATCAGTTCATTGAATCGGTAACCATGCAGACAAGCAATGTCGATGACAAGCTGAGCGTTGAAATCAAAAAGCGCAAATAACAAAAATCACATTTTTTGATATTTGCATTGACCGGGATGACACTATTAAGGATACGGCATCATGGGCGCTTCAGATTTGGATTGGTCGGCTCTAGACCTATCAAAGAACCCTGTACCAGGAGGGAAGAGCACAATCGACGCACTGGCCTCGCAGTTTCCCGAGAACGGTAAACGTTGCAGGAAGTGAGTCACTCCATAACCAGCGTTTGCGGAAAGGCACCTGATTCCAAAGGCGATTCAGCAGAACAGCTCCAACAGTCCCTTTCTCAAGTGGCACAGTTTGCCGGACGCCTTTCAGAGGTCTACGGGAGCATCGACCAAGCATTAAGAAGCTGGGGGTCTGTAGTCGACACGAGCCAAGATACCGCATACAGAGATTGCCGAAAGGCAATGAACCTTCGCGACTCAACCGCGAGGAATCGGAAGAAAATCGACCAGGCGAAGCAGTCACTGAAAAGAACCAGCGATAATCTGGAGAGGGCCAGGCAAACCAACGGGGACAGCATGTCGCTGGATACCAATCGTCTGCTTGGTATCATTGATTCGACAAACGAGAGCATAATTCGTTACCGAGGGCAAATTGCCGACGACAATGCCGAAATCAATCGGTTGAAGCTTGAAGTCAGCCAGGCCAGGGAACAATACAAGGACGCTGCCAGGAAAACCAAAAACGAACTTGACGGATGCGTTGATGAAGCAACCGCCAAGGCTATGCAACTGAGCACATTGAACCACTCTTCCACGGACGGCAGTGGTCTCTCAGCCGGTTTTGAAGTACTGAGCGGAATCGCTGAGCTCATGAAAGCCGATCCGGTCCTTATTGAGGGGCTGAAGACCGCAGGCCTCATTGGAGAAGGATTATCAGGGAATTGGTATGCTCCTATTATTAGTGGACTCGTTGAGGGTGGTGATCTTGTTGCACCAGCATCTAAAACAGCCGGAAATATATTAAAAGCTGCAAGCAAAGCTGGGAGGATAAGCAGTTTTGGCAGCTTGGTCGGCGGAGTGGCTGACGCTTCCGGAACTTACTTTGAGCGGAAAGAAGCCTATGGAGAGCATGTTGCAACACAAGATGCTCTTTCATGGAGCTATCACCACAGTGGAAGGAATTAGCGGAGCCGCAACCGGCGCTTATATAGGCACTCTTGTCGGTACCGCCTTCGCTCCCGGAGTCGGCACAATAGCAGGTGCGATAGTTAGCTTAATAGTTGGCGTTGCAATACCGGCATTTGGAAACAGCATTTACGACAACTCTGTCAAACGCGGCCAGGGAGATGGATTGGGGGACCATATTCAGGATAACGTTTGGTGAATGCCGGAGAAAGCAATTCTTGGAATTAAGGCTTACAAAAGGATTTTCATGTTGTATTTGATGGTCGGTTTGCTGCTCTTCGGGGCGGTGCTGGTCTGGTTGTTTGCCGTGGTGTCGTTCAATGCGTGAGGTCGAGGCGGCTGATGGACCGTGTCCTGGCGCCCTACCTCCTGGCGCGGGGCCTGTGCCTGCCGACCTACCAGGGGCACGTGTGGCGGCGGCGCGGCAGAATCGGCCAACCCCGACCTGGGCAGGTCCTGCCCCTGGGATCACTGGTCGTCCTGGCCGACGGGCCCGCAACCGTATCCGGGGCCTGCAGGGGCAGCGGATTGTTCGACGAGCCGGGAGAGGACGGGCTGGTGGTCCGCCTGGTCGGCCAATATGTGCAACCACCCGAACAGGCCACCGGCCCATGGTACGCGGGCAGGATCTGCTCCGTGGGCGGCGCTGCCTGCGGCTCCGGCGTGGTCCCCGGCGGCGACATCCCCCTGCCCGAGGTCGGCGTCGGCCACACTCCCGACCCTGACCTGGTCACCTTCACCCAGGACCAGATCAGCCTCCTGGTCTGGAAAGGGCCCGACAACCCCGTCACCAGGCTCCTGCGCGCCCGCCGGGTCCGCGCCCTCGCCCACAACCACCAGCGGGATGACCCCGTCCGCCGCAGGACACGGCCGACACCGCACTGGCGCGCCCGCCGCCCCGCATGGTGGCGCTACGAAGCCATCGGCTACCTACCCGACCGGTTCACCCGCGTCTACTGGGACCGCGTCCGCAACCAGCCCCTCAAAGCCCCCATGCGCTACCGGACCCCGGAAGCCAGGGAATACAACAGGCAACACTACGCCGCACCCATATACGTCACCGCGCTGATCGTCACCATCCTCCTGGTCGCCTTCAGAATAGCCCGCGCATGGCACCGCTCCAGACCTCACCGTCCCCTCCAGGGCGGTGAGGTCCTCCTGGGCATGCCCCCACTGACCTCTGAGATCGTCTGCTGCTTCCTGGGCCTCGCCCTCGGCATCGGCACATGGGCCTGGGCCACCCACCGGCAATTCCCCCCACACCGCATGACCCCGGCCAGCAGCCGCGAACTCCAAACTGCCTTCAACAACTACCTGATCGGCATGCGATACACCACCGGGACCACCATCCCCTACTCCATCCACGTCCTCGCGTACACCGCACTCGTCCTGATGATGGCCTACCCTTTCATTGACGACTTCTTCACCCTTCCCGAACGGGTCAAGACCTACTTGAACTGGCCCATCCTCATTTTCGCAGGAATCGGCGTGAGCATATCCACCATAGACATCTTCTACAGTGGTTGGATAGCCCACTGCCTGGATCGGGAATTAGCAGAATAGAATCACATGCAACAACTCATCCCCGAAGGTCAAATGCTCTGCAGCAATCAATGGGACATGGCATCGTGGTCTTACGGCCGCTTCTATTGCCGTGGGCAGACGAAAACCAACCTGAAAACCCCAACTCGTCGGTTACAGCATGTCAAGCGACTTATTTCTTACGAATTAGCAACCCTACGAATCAAACCGCGGTGATGAGACCGCCGAAGAGGACAATGGCTATGGCAATCAGTTCAATGATGAAGAACATGGACAGGGCCGACCAGCTGTGGGTCAATGCGTTCCAGGGGGAATCCTTCTTGACGCAGACCAGGATGGCCACAAAGAGGATGGCGAAGACCGCCACTCCCAGTCCGGCCGCGATGATGCCCAGGTTGGCCGCGTTGGCCAGGATGGCCTGGTGCTGGTAGACCACGAAGGTGCTGTACCAGAAATTCATCTTGAGCAGGCAGAGGCCGGCGATCAGCTGCTCTGCGGCTAGCCCCAGCACGAAGACCACCCGCCAGAACCAGGAGGACGACTCAATGATGGACATGGCGATACCCATAAAGGTCAGCACGGTCACCGTCCAGGCAATCAGGGCTATGCCTCGCGGATCCAGGACCGAGGCATAGTGGAGTACGCCCTGGGTATGGTTGATGGCCAGCGAGCGACCGTATCCGTAAGGAATGACAATGGCCAAGAGGACTGCCAGCGCGAAGACGACCCAGCGGACCGGACGGGCACGGCGCTGCTCGATCTCAGCCAGCGAGTATTCCGAATCTGGAATAGTGGCCTCAGGATGGGCCGAAACCCTGTTCACAGCAGTCGCTTCATCCGTGTGCGTCGGCACGGCTACGGAACCAGCTGCATCGCCTCTGGCGGATTCCGCACCATTCGTATCGTCGAATTGTTCCATCGGCGACCACACCTCCAAGTCCGCCACTCGTGAACACATCGCCTACAGCTTATACCGGGCAGCGCACTCGTGCCCAGAAACGCAAAAGTCATCGCATAGACCTGATGCAGCTGACCATCCACTTCAGTTGCCATATTCCCCTGCCGCTCGTTTTTCATCACTAGACGACTAAGACACACATGCACATGCATCGAAAAGTCAAATCCTGTTCAGAAAGCCCCAAAACTAAGAACAGACAAACCATTGACCACTGAGGTTTGGGAACGGATCCACGAATTATCAATTTGCCATGGATGTCCGTTCTCATACCTTCTTTATTCTTGTCTACAATCGCATCATCCTGTTCTTGCTTCCTGCTGTTAATCTGCCTGCCGCCGCAAAATTTTGCCAGCAAACACAGCAGTCGCATCTTCCTTCAAGGCGAGTGCTCTGTCTATATCGCGCGCTTCACCTAGATCCCAGCTTGAATAGATCGGTTAGTAGAACACGTCGATATCCAAAGATCCTGCCTCCTCGATCAGGGGCATCAGTTTTTCTGTGGTCGGATCCCCGTCAATGGTATTCATATAATCATCAAAAAATATGAGTGCTCGGGAGGCTCTCCCCTTTGCGCATTGTGCATACCTGCAGCACGTAAGGTTCTGGCCCAGCTAATCATTCATCCAGTATTTTAGCCCTATTACGATTACAAAGCATGAATCTCTTCGATTATTCGAGTTTCTGATATTGATCTGTGCAGGCGATACAACACAAACCGGAAAGGCTGGACATTAATTCCGGTCTACTGAATATGCCGTGCTGCTGCAAGGATGCCAGCTTGTCGGAAGAAAGAGGTTGCAGTCAACTGTGTATTTCCGCCAGCAAGTTAAGCTCGATGGATGCGAAGGCTCTCAAACATTTGAAGGCGCTACTCGAGAGCCCGATGCCAAGAACAAGTCATCCGAACTCACTGCTCTCCACCTTAAAGAACCCAGCTAGAAGTTCACGCCTTCACAAATTTGAGCAACGGCCACGAACAGCATATAAAGGACAAGACCAAAAAATCTTGGTCTGCGTCCCGAACCACAGCGAAACGCAGACAACAAGTCACCACGTCCGGATGCGGGAAGCATGGCCTAGCAGGCAGGGACACTGAAAGGAGGACATGGATGACTGACATCCGCTTTGATGCCATGATGGCAGTTGCCCGACAAAGCCTGGACATACATCGAGGACGACACGAAGAATGCTCTCACAGCAAGTGAGTCGCCGACAGCCATCGAGAGCGTGCTCGACGCCGCATGCGGCCACTCCAAGCTGATGCGACTTTCCACAGCCCAAGTCAGGAAGATGGCCAACTACCTCTAGTTTCGAGCTTGAACCCTTCAGGGAGTATCTGAACAAATGAGCACCAACTAACCTACCTACACCTAATAAACATCGGGAAGTTTCACTGGTTTTTTGCATTCGCAGCGCGGGCTTAAAGAAACAACAACGGCAGCCGCAGAGCCGATCGCACGCAAGCCTGACTCTGGGATCATCCCCGCGTATGCGGGGAGCACGATGCGCCGATGCCGAGTCTGAGCCGTAGTAGGGATCATCCCCGCGTATGCAGGGAGCACGCGAGGTGCGCGACGTAGCGGCGTTCCGTGTCGGGATCATCCCCGCGTATGCGGGGAGCACTCCTCTGGGACTGGTATTGACGGTTTGCAACGGGAATCATCCCCGCGTATGCGGGGAGCACTTTTACCACGTAACTGTGATGATGAAGGCCGAAGGATCATCCCCGCGTATGCGGGGAGCACTGAAATTTAAGTCCTTGTCTATGCAGGAGGTCAGGATCATCCCCGCGTATGCGGGGAGCACCGACCCGGGAAAGGCATAAGAGTGACCGACGTGGGATCATCCCCGCGTATGCGGGGAGCACTTGTATGTGGATGGGCAGCGGGTGAGCGACGGCGGATCATCCCCGCGTATGCGGGGAGCACGTCCAGGCTGCTCAGGACAAAGCCCAGCAGGCGGGATCATCCCCGCGTATGCGGGGAGCACAAGGATGGAATCGGACGATGGCGCAACAGTCGAGGATCATCCCCGCGTATGCGGGGAGCACGTTGACAGGATTGCCGGCATGTTCGTGCAGGGGGGATCATCCCCGCGTATGCGGGGAGCACTCGATGTCGGATAACGACCATTCGCTTTCGTCGGGATCATCCCCGCGTATGCGGGGAGCACCGGCTGTGGGAGCAGCTGTAGGTGCAGGCGGGCGGATCATCCCCGCGTATGCGGGGAGCACCTCAATCCCAGCGCCTCGCTGATGCGCAGCCCGGGATCATCCCCGCGTATGCGGGGAGCACCACCGGTGGCCGCACCCGAAGCTCAGCTCAGGAGGATCATCCCCGCGTATGCGGGGAGCACATGGAGGACAAGGCCACAGGTGTACGCATGTGGGGATCATCCCCGCGTATGCGGGGAGCACTGGACAGCGTATCTGGGAAGCCATCAGAGGTGGGGATCATCCCCGCGTATGCGGGGAGCACCTGTGGTGCGCTGTCTGGCAGTGGCGCCATTTGGGATCATCCCCGCGTATGCGGGGAGCACGGGGAACGGTCTATTTGCCCCGCGATATAGGCGGGGCCATCCCCCTACAATGTGGGGAGCACACCTCAAGAAGAGGCAACGTGCAGTCAGTCTACACCGAAACCGTGGTCGCTCGCCTGAAAAACGCCTGTAATGCACGCTGCTGACCGCTCTTGAGACCATTGGCAACCGATACGACTTCCAACATCGTCCTGTCTGCCGAACTGCTGTTTTGGACAGCCCAACGAACTAGCCAGGAATTCATCCAAACAGCTGATGCCTTAACCTCATTCCAGACGCGTCTGCACGGAAGCACAACAGCCGAAGCTACCGGTCCATCATGACTGAGAGCGATATGCCAGCACAACTGCACTCGATTGACCTGACCACCGGTTAGAGGCAAGAAATCATGAAGCTTGGCTGCCAGAGAGGAATTCAAGCGGACACTCGGTCAACCTCTACTATCGTCCGGAATATCCGCCCAGCTCTAGGAGCAGTCATCCAACTCATAGGGTGATGGCTCAGGCCCCAGTGCCTGAGGCCAGGCTTGAGCACCGATTCCACTTATTACCGGCCCAGCGCATGCCTAGTGCGCCGCTGTGTCATCCTTGATCAATGCTCTCGGCTCACCCTGTCGCCGCTTTCGCGTCGAGAACAAACTGAGCATGCGCGTGCCTGACACGGCTAGCTACCGACCAAACTCCTGCAGGTCGACCAAATCATAGCCCAGACCCAACACTTGTTCAAACCCGGCAATATCCATGGGTCCGAGTGTTCCCTTATTGACCTCGTAGCAAATCACCCTGTCATAGTTCGAAGACCTTGCAACCTCATAAATCGGTAAAGGCAGCCACAGAAGTGTGCTTATGGGATGAACTCAGGCCGCCCGAACCACTACCTGTTAAACTGCTCATTTCGCCCTTTCTCTACAACGAATTTGAACATACGCAATAGGTCCAAAAACAGCAGCAGCACCTGAAGCAGCAACACAATAAACTTGCCACTTTATGTGCTGTTCCCCAGATTGCGTCTGATATTGGATTGTTTTTTGCTCTGAAATATGAGACGCTTCTTATCTCCTCGGCAAGAAAACCTACGAGATATTCGCCCAATTGCTGAATAAAATATCAACGATTGCCATGGAGCGGGCGACGGGAATCGAACCCGCGTAATCAGTTTGGAAGACTGAGGCTCTACCATTGAGCTACGCCCGCAAAGCCGTTGGCTCGGTAAAGAGCTTACCACAGGGTGCGACATCTCGACTGCCAGTGCCTGTCATCCTGAATGCGATCGCGTTGAGGCCACCAAATGGATCCGCAGGCTCCCCGACCCCGCATGGCAGAAAAGCCATTGAAGCCGGTGCCGGGGGATTTGTTGTGAAGACGGACCCATCGAAAGAGATCATCACCAAGAGCATCAAGGCCTGCAGGGGTGGACCTCAATTCAACGCCGTCAGCACCCGTCAGCTCATTCACAGCCTGTTCGACAGCCGTCCAATGATCAGAAGGAACCAGGCAAGGGCCATGTTGAACTCGTTGAGCGAGCGCAAACGTCAGGCCGCCTCCTGGCCGCGGAAGGCACGGCCAACGCCGCAATCGCCAAAACCATGTCCATCAAACGGTCGACCCTCCTCTCGGCAGCATATGACAGACTGGACTTGAGCCGTGTCCAGCTGGCCCGACTGATGGAGCGGACCGATCTGGATGATCTGAGGATCATCCTTTCCAAGAAGTCGTAGCCTGGCATCTCTTCCTGCCTTGCTGGGAATCCACGCGTCGCGCAAGAGCCGCGACATACGGATCCCACCAGGTAGGCGGTAGTCACAAAAACAGGCTGACATCCCGGATTCAGATTGCCGCCGTTTTCCGAAGTTCAGGGGGTGAACAGCAGAGGCGTTCAACTCACGACAAGAGCCGTTCCAGTATGACAACCGCGGAAGCCAGTCCTGCGTCGTGGGTGAGGGAAATATGCCATGCCAGCCGATCGTTTCCATCAGCGCCCAGGGAATCAGACAGAGCCAGTTGCAGATCTTGCGCCAAATAGACACCAGGTCTGCCCCGGCTATCATCCAGGATCTCAATTGCACCCCAAGGGAAGTCATCCAGGCCATAGGGGGCACCCCTCTCTTCAAGCGCCTCAGACCAGGCCTTCAGAACAGCCTCCTTGCCGGCCCAACGGACTGCCAGGTGCGATTCGGAATCATCGCCCTTGACCCGGGCCCGCTCTTGGGACTGCCGTCGCTCACGGACTGAAAACAAACTGCTCATCCGAGTACCTGGCATGGCCAACCGCTCGGCGAAATCGGCTATGAAGACCAGATCATGCCCCAGTCCCAACACAGTTTTCTCACCCGAAAAACCCATGATATGAGTATGCCCTTGATGGAAGGCCATCGGCAAGTCCTGGGTCGTCAGTCAAAAGCAGGGATTGGAGGTCAGCTTAGATATACACCTGGTGGGACCAGCCTTCCTACTGCCTTCGCGACCAGACCCGTACGGCCCTTTCAAGCGCCATCCCCAGCTTCAGGCGGTCGCTCCACATATAGCAGGCATTCGGCTTCATGGCGCATAAGGCATCTGGTGGCAATACGGTCGGACATGGCATCTCAATCCGGATTTCAATCCTGTTTCATGGCTGCCGTGCCATATCACCGGACACGTCGCAGCCATCAGGAAGCAGGTTCGAACAGGGCCAGCAACCTTGTCCCCTCGTTCTGGGTGCAGGCGAGCTGATGATTGCCGCCGACGATCGAGGACTCGGCAAAGACAAAGAAATTCTTCCCCTGTCCTGCGGGGTAATTGAGGTTTGAAGAGGAGGACCGCATTGTTTTGCCGTCGACAGTGCACCGCCCGGCATCCACCTTGCGCAGGTCCGGCCTCATCGCGAGGAGGTAGACAGTACCCTGCTTCTTGGCGGAAATAGTCACTTTGCCGCCATCCCCGGTCAGGTCGTATGTCTTCATTGCGGCGAATCTGCCGCTGACATCTTCCAGGCTCGGCTCCGAGCGGGTGGAACCCCCGCACCCAGCAAGGGAAACAGCCCCGGACATAATCGTCAGAACCAATGCCAGCAGTCTTGTCTTCATGGCTTCCCCTATCAGGATTGAACCATGCAATGCCCGCCACACTACGGGTATTACCCAGTTGAGACAAACACTACCAGACATTCCATCTCAGCACCAGAGACCCTTGATGGCTCGTCCGGAGTCCGGAACCACTGGTCATCCCCATTGTCAAGGGCCGCCCAAGCCCCGGTTCAGAATTGACTCTGATCCCAGGCTGCCGACAGATCAGAACCGGAAGGTCGGCATGACGAAGGGCTGGCTGATCCCGCCATGCATGAAGAAGGCAATGACGATGGCCAGCAGGCTCATCACCAGGCCGAAGATGACCATGACCTTCCCCTTGTGCCGACCGCCGCTCCGGGCGAAGAAGAACCCCAGCAGGGAGCAGATGACCCCGAGGCCGCCCAGGCAGAGGGCCACCAGATCAATCTCTTTGAAGAAAGAGGCCAGCAGGGCGACGATTCCCAACACCAGGCTGACGATGGCCATGGAGCTGACCGGGCGGCTGTCCGGACCATCGGCCTTCATCTCGCCATGATTATCCAACTGACTACTGCCTTGGTCCCGGTTATCCTGATCAACCATTGTCCGACCTCTTCCCTTCTGGTTGCAAAGAAGGCCATCCGGTCCTCATATCCATCATGGTATGAGCCAGGCGGACTCCGTTGAGAACGCGAATCACCTACCCCGTTGCCATCTACACAGAATCCACCATTATCAGCCTCTGCAACCACCTGCCTGACGCCCAGACGAACAAATCAACCACTGCCAGACAAGAAAACAGCCTGTTCCGGCCCGGCATAAACCGAGCAGGAGCAGGCCGTCGCAGGCCGTCAGGTTCAGGATCGGTCGTAGTATCCGTCAGCACCAAGGCGGGCATTCGGATCCAGGAGCATGGCCTTTTCGACCTCGTGGCCGACGTAGCCGTGGCCGTCCTCGTGGAAACGACGATTGTCAATAGACTCGTAGAGCGGGACCCGGCCCATGCGCCCCTCCTCCAGGCGGCGCTGTCCAGAGGCCAAGCGGTCGTTGGCCCGGTGACGCCAAGCATCAAGGGCCTGCCGACCGAAAGCCTTGAGCACTGCCGCCTCGAAGGCTCCAGGGCTGACGATGACCCCGATGCCGGAGACGTGGCCGAAGCCCAGGGAGGTGACCAGCCCGGCCTTGACCTTGCCCACCTTGAGGGGCTGCTCCAGCCAGACCAGATGGTCGTCACGCTTTAGGACCGGATCCACGCAGTCCAGGGAGGCGTTGGCCGGAATGACTCCAGACCGGAAGAGCTGGGTGAGTCCATTGATCTGGAAGATGCAGGCACCGCCCTTGGCGTGGCCGGTCAGGCTCTTCTGGGAGATGACGTAGAGCGGGTTCCCGTCCGTCCGTCCGATGGCGTGGGCCAGGGTGTTGTGCAGCTCGGACTCGTTGGGGTCGTTGGCGTTGGTGGAAGTGTCATGCTTGGAGACCACCGCGATGTCGTCAGGGGCCACGCCCAGCTTGGCCAGCGAGCGCACCAGATCCGAGTCCTTGCCGCCCATGCCGGCGGCCAGAGCCCCCAGCCCAGGTGCGGGGATGGAGGTGTGAGCGCCGTCCGCGAAGGAGTGGATGTATCCAACTACGCCAGCCACGGGCAAACCCATGCGCAGTGCGATGTCTCCCCTGGTCAGGAGGATCGTTCCGCCGCCCTGGGACTCCAGGAAGCCGCCGCGCCGACGGTCGTTGGCCCGGGAGAAGAACCGGGGCTGGATGCCCTTGGCGTACATCTCGGCGGAATTGGCGGTAGCGTTCATGTTGCCGAAGCCGATGACCGACTCCACGCCGATGTCGTCGATGGCACCCGTGACCACGAAGTCCGCCTTGCCCAGGGCGATCTTGTCGGCGCCCTCCTCGAGGGAGACCGCAGCCGTGGCGCAGGCCGAGACCGGCTGGACCATGTTGCCGTAGCCGCCTATGTAGGACTGCATGACGTGCGCAGCCACCACGTTGGGCAGAGCCTCCTGGAGGATGTCCGTGGGAATCTCCTTGCCCAGGAAGCGGTCCAGGTAGAGCTTGCGCATGGAGGCCATGCCGCCGAAGCCGGTTCCCTGGGTGGAGGCCACCTTGGAGGGGTGCACAGCCTGGAGGATCTCCACCGGGGTGAATCCGGCCGACAGGTAGGCATCCACGGTGGTCACGATGTTCCAGAGGGCGATCTGATCCACATCCCCGACCATGGAGGCGGGAATGCCCCACTTGACCGGGTCGAAGCCCTTGGGGAACTGGCCGCCCACGGTCCTGGACATGGTGGCCCGGCGCGGCACGCGGATGCGGGAGCCGGGCAGGCGGGTGACGGTCCACTCGCCGGACTGCTCGTCGCGGGCGATGCTGGTGTGGTCAGGATCCTGGGCCACGTACTCCTCGGCCATGTCCTTGGTGGGCACCGAGAAGGCCACGTCGTGATCCAAGAAGACGTCCACCTCCTCCTCGTTGGTGCCCTGGCGGTAGTCAGAGCCCATGCCGTCGTCGAAGGGACGGATGCCGGAGCGGGCCACCACCTGGTCGTGGTAGCGCTCGGCGATGTCCTGCTCAGGCACCAGCTCGCCGTCAGTGTCGTACCAGCCCGGCTTGGGGCTGTCCTGCCACTCGACCAGGCCCATGTTCCAGGCCAGCTCGAGGACGGCGGCGGCGCTCAGGTCGACTTGGCCATCCGAATGGATGCCCATCTCGGCCTCGAAGCGGGTGCGGCCGGAACCCCAGGGGCCCATCTCGCCGATGGATACGATAACGATCTGATCCTCGGGCCGAGCGGTCACGCCCTGCCAATCCTGCAGGTCTACCGGAGCCTGAGCAGGCACCCGGGGTGTGGGCAGGGCCTTGATGACCCGGTCCGGATCCCTTTCGGCATCTGCAAGCGCATCCCCGGGCTTTCCGGCTGGAGTCGGCGTCGACGAATCGTCGTCCTGGGCAGCCTCGGCCTTCAGGGCCTTAAGATCTAGCGAGCTGGAGCCCAGGCCGCCGGTAAGGTCGGCCTGAAGCGGGGCCTGAAGAGCCTGCTGGCGAGCCTGGACAGTGCACAGCTCCAACAGAGAATCAGCCATCTGCTCGGTGGAGTAGGTGCGGATGCCATGGCGCTCCACGACTTGGACCAGCGGATCATTGCCGCCCATGAGTCCGGTGCCACGGACCCAGCCGATCAGCGGATGGGCGAAGGTGACCCGCCCGGACCAGTCCTGTTCCGGGCGGGACCGGTTGACGATGGCATCCAGGGCAGCCTTGACCTCCCCGTATGCTCCGTCGCCGCCGAACATGCCACGGTTGGGGGAGCCGGGCAGGACCACATGCAGGCGGTGGTCGACATCGGTGTCCGCCCCGATGCTGGCGAACCCGGCGATCTGGCGTTCCAGGCTCCAGAGCATGAGCCGGGCCTGGGATTCGAAGAGCCGGCCCGAGTCGGCCATGGTCCCGTGCATGGCGGGGGCTGCGAAAGGCAGCAGCAGGGTGGGCTCGTAGGCAGGCTTGAGAACGGTGGTCGTAGCACCCGTGGTCTTGCGCTGCTCATTGCCGACCCAGTCGACCAGGGCATCCACATCCCGGTAGCTGGACAGGTTGGCGGGCACGATCCAGAGACGGGCACCGCCCACGGCATGGCGACGGTAGAGGTCGCGTGCCCAGATGACGGTCTGCGGCTTCAGGGAGTGGCAGACGGCGATGACCGTCGCACCGCCCTCCAGGAGGCCGGCAGTCAGAGATCCCGCGATGGACTTGGATGCCACGCCGGTGACCACGGCCACGTCCTTAGCGAATCGTGCGGCAGTCTGGTCCGAGTCGGCAGGGGTCATGGCCTGGTCGGCGATTCCGCTGAAGACCCGGGCCAGATCCTGCTCGCCGCGTTTGCCTGCCTGCTTGGCGTACCAGACGGCCTGATCATGCACCTCGCGCCCGGCTCCTACGAAGCTCAGGCGGCTGCGGTCATCATCATGCTCGTGGTAGATGTGAGCCAGATCCTCGCGAGCGCTGGCCCAGCGATCGTCGAAGAGGACGGCGCGTGAGGCCTCGAACCGTGGCGCCACCTGCTCGGGCCAGTCGTTGCCCAGCTCGGCATCAACGGCGGCCACGACGGCTGCATCCTCATTCTCGCCGGGCTGGACGGTCGGGGGCTTAAGCCCCAGCTTGTCTAGGAGGAAGCGGGCGGTGGAGGCCAGCACACCCTCAGAGCCAGTCACCTGGGCCGCGAAGGCATCCAAGGCGGCGGAGTCGACCACGGCACCGCCAGCGGCACCACCTGCAGAGGGCATGGAGACCGTGACGCCGTGACGCTGGGCCACCTGCTGAACGGCCTGGTCGATCAGAGCATTGGCCGCGGCCACAGTGGAGACGGCTTCAGTAGGCAGGAGGGCCAGGTCGCCGCCACGCGAAGAGGCACCCTCGCGGGTATCCAGGACCAGGCTGGCTACAGTGGCCGAGACCCAGCCAGCACCCAGCTGCCAGACATCGGTGACCCGCTGCTCAACCTGCTGCAGCTTGATGCCTGATGGGCCGAAGAGGTCACGGATGCGCTCACGCACGATGTCGGAGAGCACCGGGCCGAAGGGCCGATAGTTGGGGGCCACCTTGTTCACCAGGGCGCTCAGGTCAGTCATGCTGGCCTCGGCCGCACCATCCACGCTGGCCACGCCCAGCTCGGAGCTGATGTCCATCAGCAGCTGGTTGCGTCTGGAGGAGACGCCGTTGGTCAGGGTGTCGGTGGTGTCGGTCTGCCCGATCTGCTCGGGGCGAATCTTGGTGGAGTAGGCCAGCAGTACAGCGATGGCATCCGAGGCCCTGAAGGGCAGGTCGGCTATATCGGCGCCCGATGGACCGCCGGTCGCCTGACCCGGAGCCGAGCCGTCTCCAGCAGGGGCCGGGGCTGGAGCCGACTCAGGGGCAGCCGTTGGTGCCGGAGCTGGATCAGGGATGGGGTCCTGGACCGGAGCAGCCGTGATCTCCTCCTCCACCGGGGCCATGGGATCGGTGTCGGTCAGATAGACCCGGCTCTCGTCCCTGCCCAGGTTGTAGACGCTCACATGACGCTCGCGGAAGTCGGGCAGCTTCAGGGTCTTGGTAGCCAAGTTGGCCAAGGTGGGCGAATGGCCCAGCCCTACCTCGATCAGCTGCTCCACGCCCAGACCGCCCTGCTCGGGGGCGTCAAACATGATCGCCTGGGTCTCGATCCAGCGCACAGGAGAGGCGAACTGCCAGGAGAGCAGCTCGGTCAGCAGCAGGCGGCCAAGCTTCTGGTCGTCGGCAGCATACTGGTCCCAGATCTGGGGATCGTCCAGAGCCTGCTTGATGCGTTCGGAGGGAACCGCCTCCAGGATGGAGGCCGCAAACTCCTTGGTCATCTGGAAGGGCCGTGCAACCAGGTTGGGTATGTAGCGACCCTCCAGGCGTGAATAGTCGATGTGTTCGGGCAGCAGGGCATCCAGGGTGTCGCGGAACTCAGGCACCCCCTTGCGCAGCAGGGTGGAGTGGAAGGGCACGTCGATGCCGGGCACATACATGAAGGCCGGCTTGCCGCCCGCCTCCTTGGCCCGGCGGTTGGCATCTGCCCGCAGGTATTCCAAGCCGGCGATGGTACCGGCCACGGCGTACTGCTGACCAGCCAGATTATAATTGACGATCTCAAGGAATTCACCGGACTCCTTGGACACGGACTCCACATACTGCTTGACACCGGAGTCGCCCACACCGAACTGGTTGGGACGCAGGGCGCCCATCCGGTAGTTGCTGCGCCCCTGCTCGTCGCGTTCGATCAGGGAGTGCATGGTGGACCCGCGGTGGAAGACCAGCTCCAGGACCGTCTCCAGGGACATGACCCCGGCGAAGGAGCTCAGAGCATTGTACTCGCCCAGAGAGTGGCCGGCGAAGTAGGCGGGCCAGATGTCCATGCCGGACTCACGCAGGCGTGCGGTCTGTGCGAAGGCCACGGTTGCCAGGGCCACCTGGGTGAACTGGGTCAGGTTGAGCAGCCCCTCCGGATGGTGGTAGGTGACCCCCTTGGCCGTCAGGGTATGCGGATTATCACGCACCACAGCCAGGATGGAGAACCCCAGCTTGCTGCGGGTCAGGGCATCGGCCCGTTCCCAGGTCTCACGGGCGGCCGGAGACTTGGCCCGCTCGTCAAGAACCATGCCCTGCTGCTGGATTCCCTGGCCGGGATAGACGTAGGCGGTCCGTGGTGCTCGGGCGATTGCCGTGCCGCGGGAGACCAGCTGGCCGTCGATCCTGCAGGTGACCTCCAGGACCAGGCCGCCATGGCGGACCTTGCCCACACGCTCCAGGCTGATCTCCACCCTGTCGCCCAGCTGGACCATGCCGTACATGTTGTAGGTCCATCCGGCGATCTCGTAGTGGATGCCCTGCTCGTCGGTGGCTTGCGCCGCGTACTGAGCGGTGGCCGACAGCCACATGCCGTGCACCAGCGGCGCAGACAGGCCGGAGACAGCAGCGCCTCGTTTGGAGGTGTGGATGGGATTGAAGTCCCCGGAGGTGCGTGCGAAGGCGGTCATGTCCTTGGGGGCGGTGACGGTGACGCGGCGCAGCAGCCTGCGGGGTGTATCCACGGTGTCGGCACGGATGCCGCCGTACTCGGGGGCCTCCTGAGGCAGCTGGTTGCTGTAGGCGCGGCCACGGATGGCGAAACGCTCGACCTCGCGGGCCAGCACGGTCCCGTCCTGGGCGGCGTGGACCACGTGGATGGTCACCACCCGGCCGGAGGCGGACTCCTGGTAGGGCTCGGCCCAGCTGGTCAGTTCGATCCGCTGGCCGGTGTACTTCAGCAAGCGCTCCTCGCTGACCTCCAGCTCAATCAGGTGATCCAAATGGACCGCGTTGAGCAGGCCCTCGATGATGGGGAAGCCATCCACATAGACGGATCCCAGGGCTGCGTAGATGGCCGGCCAGGCCGGACCTACCAGGGCGTCAGGGGCGAAACCGGAGGGGATCAGCGCATCGGGCAGGGTGCCTCCGGTGGCCGCCTCATGGTCGAAGCCCAGGTTGGATGCCAGGGTGTAGCCGCTGTGGGCCAGGCCGAAGGGGTGGTCAGGGTCGTCATCGTCCCTCTCGATGACAGGCATGGCCTCCAGCCTGTCGCCGGTGATGGTGGTGTTGCCGATGCCGGCTGTATCGGCCAGCATGGCGTAGACGTCCTTGGGCAGGCGGCTGCGGTCGACCACAGGGAAGAGTCCGACCTGGTCGCTCTTGAGGGTCAGCGGCACGACGATGTCGCGCACCGCATGCCGGTCCAGACCGCCGTCAGGGTCGTCATCCCAGTAGGTGTCCAGATGGATGTCCAGGTCGTAGTGCTCGCCCTGGTCGTCCTGGCCGGTGGCGGTGATTGTGTAGTTGGGGTCGTCCATGGCCGTCCCGTAAGCCGGATTGGCCATCAGGTGGCCCACCCAGGAGATATTGGGGCTGCGGCGGATGAACTCCTGCGCGTCAGCGGCGCCTGCCAGCTGGCTGTAAGCCTTGGCTGGGCCCTTGCCCAGATCGCGCACCCGGTCTATGGCCGCCTGCTCGAACCGTCCCAGAATGGAGGCCACCGGCTCGTCCACCGTGGTGATGCCCGCCACGGAGATGGGCCCGGGGATGGCCCTGACCGAGTCGGCGCCGTAGCGGGGGTCCTCTGACTGCCAGAGCTGATCCTGACCCCACCAGCGCAGCAGATCGTTGTCGATGACCGGCACGAAGGGCATGGGCTTGGGGTACTCGCGCACCAGGGCGGGGAACCAGGCCACGTCGGTGGGCACCACCTTGAGCTCTGCTGCCTGAGGGTAGGCCTCATGCAGCCGACGAAGCGCCTGCTCGGGCTCGGCCACATCCTGCCTGGAGACGAAGATGGAGTCGAACTCGCCGCTCTGGCGCTCGCAGACACGGGCCTCAATGCGCCGCAGCAGGTGCAGGAAGCGGTCGATGTAGGTGTCATCGGCCCAGGGGCAGGCCAGGTCGGCGAAGCGCTGGGCCCAGTCCTGGTAGGTCATGGTCTCCAGATCGCCGAAGTAGGGCTTGGCGGTCTTATTCAGAGCCTCGATGATCTCTCCACGGCGGGTCTCCAGCTCCTCGGGGTGCTTCATGACTCGGACCAGCAGGCGGCCGCATTCGGCGGAGGAGTTCTCCATCTCGTAGATGTCGGCGTGCAGATGGCTCAGGCCGGAGCCTACGCCTCCCACAGACTTGCCGCTGGGCACCCACTTCTCGCCCATGGGGGCGAAGGGGTCCGGATCCGGAGTCGAGCTGTCGATGCCGGGAGTGGCTACCAGAGCCCGCTTGATCTCGGGATTGGTATGGGCCTCCTTGGCGGTCATGGCCGCTGTGCCGATCATGACGCCGTCCACAGGCATGTCCGGCAGGTTGTAGGCGCGGGACCACTGGCCGCTGATGTAGTCGGCCACCCGCTCAGGGGTGCCGATGCCGCCGCCGGCCACCAGGACGATGTTGGGGCAGGCGCGAACCTCGGCGTAGGTAGTCGAAAGCAGGTCGTCCAGGGACTCCCATGAGTGGTGGCCGCCGGCGGCCCCGCCCTCGACCTCCATCAGAATGCGGGTGGGGGCGACCTTGCGGGCGATGGCCACAACCTGACGGATCTGGTCTACCGTGCCGGGCTTGAAGGCCACATAGGGGAAACCCTCCTCGTTGAGCTGACGGATCAGGGTCACGGCCTCGTCCAGCTCGGGGATGCCGGCAGAGATGACCACCCCGTCGATGGGTGTGCCGGAGGCACGTTTCTTGGGCACGATATGTTGGCTGCCGAACTGGAGGTTCCACAGGTAGCGGTCCATGAACATGGCGTTGAACTCGACCGTGCGGCCCTCCTGCAACTGGTCCTCCAACTGGGACACATGGCGGTCGAAGACCTCGGCGGTCACCTGGCCGCCACCGGCCAGCTCGGCCCAGTAGCCGGCGTTGGCGGCCGCAGCAACAATCTCGGGCTCCACGGTGGTCGGGGTCATGCCGGCCAGCATGACCGGGGGCTTGCCGGTCAACCGGCTGAAGGCGGTCTCCACTCGAGGGCCAGCCGGGGTCTCAAGCAGGCGTGGGGCCAGCTTGGACCAGTCCTGGGTTCTGACCGGGTCCTCCTCCATGGTGGACAGCTGCGCACGCCGGGCCTGGTTGGAGGCCTCGACCACGCCCACACCGGTGCCCTGGACCAGGTTGTCCACCAGCTTGCCCAGGGTCTCGCCCGGGCCCAGATCCACCAGCCAGAGGGAGGCGGCATCCTGCTGGTCCATGACCTCGGCGATCCGGCCTGCCCAGTCGGCATGGTTGAGCAGGACTTCCTCGGCCAGGACCCGGGCGCGCTCGGTGTCCAGACCGCAGCGGGAGGCCCAGTCCACGCTCAGATCTACAGCCTCCTTCATGAGCGGCGAGTGGAAGGGCAGTGTCACATCCAGGTACTCCAGAACCGGAGAGAAGGCGGTTCCGCCACGGACCTTGTCTTCACGTAGCTGGAGCTGGTGCTCGCTCTCCTTGCTCGCCTCGATGGCGAAGGCGGCCAGATCCTCCGGGTAGCCGGACAGGACCAGGTTGCGATCCGAGTTGGTCACGGCCACGCTGATGGGGCCGCGAGCGCCAGGCACCCGGTCGACCAGGACCTCCACCTGACGGCGGGTGGCGCCGCGCACCGAGAGCATAGGCGTGGCTTCACCCTGGCGATGGATGCCCAGACGACGAGCCTGGCGGGTTCCGGCCGCGCCGATCAGCATGGCGGTGGCCAGAATCTGGTCGATGGCGCCCTGGGCGGCCTTGAGGGACCCTGCAGCCTGAATCTCCTGGACCATGTGGACGCCGATGATGCCCTGGGAGTGTCCCAGCAGGGCCACGGGACGGGCCTGGGCCGCGTCATAGCCCAGCTGATCCATATCCATGAGGGCGCCCAGCTGCACCAGGGCGATGCCGGGCACACTGACGGCCGCGTCGGCGGCCGGCCCCAGCCTGACCGGGTCGGGCTTGTAGCCAAACAGGTCCAGCTGACGACCGTTGGTGGCCAGCAGGTCGGGCTTGACTGCCCTGAGCAGGTCGGTGGCCGCCGCCATCCGCTCCCTCAAGGCCTTGTCGATGTCGGGATCGCCCTGCAGATCGGCCAGGGCCACGGTCCAAGGGTTGGACTGTCCGGCGAACATGAGCGCGTGCGGCTGCTCGGCGAGACGGTTGATGAAGAATGTACTGGTCATGATGTCCTATTCATAGAGAGTTGGGGATTGCTGATAATGACGAGGAAGATCACAGAGGCTGATTGCCGTGGTGCTTGTCGTTGACCCTGACGCGCTGCTTGTCTGCCAGGAGGTCCATGGCCTGGATCAGGACCGGTCTGGTCTGCTCCGGGTCGATCATGCCGTCCAGCTCGCCCATCTCCAGGGAGAGGTTGGCGTTGACGGTGCTGGTTTCGTACTCCTGGGCCAGCCGGCTGCGCAGCTCATCCACGTCCCGGCCGGCCTCCTTGGCCTCCTGCAGGTCGCGCCGGTGGATGATGTTGACCGCTCCCTGGGCTCCCAGCACTGCGATCTGCGAGGAGGGCCAGGCGTAGTTGAGATCCGCGCCGATGGCCTTGGAGCCCATGACGATGTAGGAGCCGCCGAAGGCCTTGCGTAGCACAATGGTGACCATGGGCACCTGGGCGTTGGCGTAGGAATAGATGACCTTGGCCCCACGACGGATGATGCCGGCGTGCTCCTGGTCCGAGCCCGGCTTGTAGCCAGGGGTGTCCACCAGGGTGATGACCGGCAGGTTGAAGGCGTCGCAGAGTCGGACGAAACGGGCCAGCTTCTCAGAGGATTCCGCATCCAGGCTGCCCGCGTCCACCATGGGCTGGTTGGCCACGATCCCCACCGGCCGGCCCTCCAGGCAGGCGAAGCCCACCACGACGGACCTGGCGTAGAGCTCCTGGACCTGGACCAGCTCGCCGTAATCGACGATGGCGTGGATGACGTCCAGCACATCGTAGGGCTGCCGGTCGTTCTCAGGGATGACCGTGGCCAAACGTTTGGCGGCCTGGCGCTCGGCATGGCCGGAGATGAAGGCGTACCGGGGAGGCTCCTGTGCGCTGTTGGAAGGCAGGTAGGCCAGCACGGTCCGGGCGTAGTCGATGGCGTCGGCCTCGTCCTCACCCAGGTAGTGGGCCACGCCGGAACGGGTGTTGTGCACGTAGCCTCCGCCCAGCTGGTCCATGCTGATGGTCTCGCCGGTGGCAGCCTTGACCACGTCGGGACCGGTGACGAACATGTCCGAGTTCTCCTTGGTCATGATGATCAAATCGGTCAGGGCCGGGCAGTAGACGGCACCGCCGGCACAGGGCCCCAGGATCAGGGAGATCTGCGGGACGAATCCGCTGGCCTGGCAGGTCTTGCGGAAGATGTGGCCGTACTGGGTCAGAGCGGCCACACCCTCCTGGATGCGGGCGCCTCCCGAGTCGATCATGGCCACGATGGGGACCTTGATCCTCAGGGCCATATCCATGAGCCGGCAGATCTTCTCGCCCTCGGCCCGGCCCAGGGTGCCGCCCTGAACAGAGAAGTCCTGAGCGTAGACGCCGACCTTGCGCCCGTAGACCAGGCCGAAACCGGTGATGACTGCAGAGCCCGCTCGATCCCCGGCGATGTCACCGCCGGCGAAGCGGCCCACCTCCTCGAAGGTGTCCTTATCGAAGAGCAGGTCCAGGCGTTCCCGGGCAGTCTGCTTGCCCCTGGCATGCTGACGGTCGCGGGCGTGCTCCTCAGCCTGTTTGGCCAGGGCGGCGGCCCGATGGATGCCCTGGCGCACCGGCTGGGAGCCCAAGGTGGATTCGGTGGCGCTCATGCCTGATCCTCCCCTCCCAGATCCAGGGTGACCAGGGTCTGGCCCGGATCCACCCCCTGGGCCACGGACACATCGATGGCCTTCACGCGGCCCTTGGCCGGGGCATAGACGTAGTTCTCCATCTTCATGGACTCCAGCACCACCAGCAGGTCGCCCTTGTCCACCTCCTGGTCGGGGGCCACGTTGATGCGGGTGACCACCGCCTGCATGGTGGCCACTATAACGCCGGACCGGGCTGCGTCCTGCCGGGGTGCGCAAGGCTCCTGATCTCGCAGCCCGCGCCCTCGCAGGGGCTGCCTGGGCCTGGAAATGCCGCCGTGGCCGCCGACTCCACCCATGCCTCCCAGCAGTGACTGGGGCAGGGAAAGCTTGACCCGCTTGTCGTCGATCTCCACGTTGTAGGTCTCCATGGGATTACTGTCCCGGTCCTGTTCCTGGGCGGAGGCGCTGGAGACCGAGGCGGGCTGGCCGCTGCCGTTGGAGGCAGGCTCCACGTTCAGGTAGACCCGTTCCAGCCACTTGGTGGACACATCGAAGGAGTGCCCATCCTCGGCAGTGAACTCAGGATTGGTGAAGATCTTCTGGAAGAGGCCGGCCGGGGTGGGAACCCCGCTGATGCTCATCTCGCGCAGGGCCCGACGAACCCTGGCCACAGCCGCCGGACGGTCCTGGGCGGTCACGATCAGCTTGCCCATCATGGAGTCGTCCCTAGGTGAGACCGTGTCGCCCACCTCGACGCCCGAATCCACGCGGATGCCGGGGCCGGAGGGCCACTGAATCGACTCGATGGTCCCTGAGCTGGGGGTCAGGTTGGTGGCCGGATCCTCGCTGGTGATGCGCAGCTCGAAGCTGTGGCCGCGGGGCGGAGGCGCCACGTTCAGGGAGCCGCCGTCAGCGATCCGCAGCTGCTCGCGGACCAGGTCCAGCCCGCAGACCTGCTCGCTGACCGTATGTTCCACCTGCAGCCGGGGGTTGACCTCCATGAAGTAGACGTCGTCTCTGGGTGTGACCAGAAACTCGCATGTGCCCAAGCCCACGTAGCCCACCGTGTCGAACAGGCGGCGGGAGAATCCCTCCAGCTGGGCGATCACGTCGTCGGACAGGAAGGGGGCCGGGGCCTCCTCCACCAGCTTCTGGTTGCGTCGCTGGACCGAGCAGTCCCTGGTGGAGTAGACGGTGAACTGGCCGTGGCTGTCCCTGCCGGATTGGGTCTCCACGTGCCGGGCCCGGTCCACGAACTTCTCGATGAAGTAGTCGCCCAGGTCGCCGCCCTGAAGGGCATCATGGTTCATGTAGAAGGTGCGCAGCTCATCGCTGTCGTTGATCAGGGTGATCCCTCGGCCGCCGCCGCCGTCAGCCTTCTTCATCATGACCGGATAGCCATGCTCGTCGGCGAAGTCCAGCAGGGGACGCATGTCGGTGACGGGCTCGCTCAGGCCCGGCACCACGGGCACCCGGGCCCGCTCGGCCACCTTGCAGGCGGTGATCTTGTCACCCAACTCGTCCAGGACCTCCGGATCCGGCCCCACCCAGGTGATGCCCGCCTCAATCACCTTCCGCGCGAAGGAGGAGAACTCGGACAGGAAGCCGTAGCCCGGGTGGAGGGCATCAACGCCGGCCCGGCGGGCGATGGAGACGATCAGATCCTCGTTCAGATAGGTCTCCATGTTGGTGTCCCCAGGCAAGAGGTAGGCCTCGTCCGCCATCTGGGCATAGGGGGCATCCCGATCCTGGTCGGCGTAGACGGCCACAGTGGCGATGCCCATCTCCTGGGCGGTGCGCACAACCCGCAGGGCTATCTCGCCGCGGTTGGCGATCAGCAGTTTTTTCATTCCCCTCTCCTCACTGGTTGCACAAGGGTGATTGAACTGGCGGAAAACATGGACAGGCTGGGGATTAGGCCCCCACAGCGGCCACTTCAGGCAGGACTCCCACGTCGGCGGTGGACACGTCAACTTGGCTGCCGTCGGGCAACTGCACCCGTAGGGAGGCGTCCGGATTGATCTTCAGGGCACGGCCTTCCACGGGCTCACCGGCCACGGGAACGACCCTGACCCGCCTGCCCAATGTCCAGCTGAGCGTGGCAATCCGCGAACGCAGCCCCTGGGGCCCGTTCAAGGACCTGTCCAGCGACCCGTCAACGCCGAGGGGGGCCATCTCCCCGCTCAGGCGCCAGCTGATGGCGTCGACCAGATCGTCGCGCAAGGTCTGGTAATCGGGCAGGTCTTGGTAGTGGAGCTGCAGGGAGGTGGACTCCACAATAGGCAACGCCTGCCGAGGCAGGAACAGGTTGATGCCAACGCCGACAGCCAAGGCCGACCAGTCCTGATCCACCCGGACCAGCTCACAGAGGATGCCTCCCAGCTTGGCCCCGCGGCAGAACAGATCGTTGGGCCACTTGAGCATCAGGACCTCTTCAGGGTCGCCGCCGTCAGCCAGCAGGCAACGGTGGTACCCAAGCACGTCCTGCAGGCCTTCCAGAGCGGCTAACCCCGCCACCATGGGCATCCATCCGCCAAAGGGTCCAGCCAGCAGGCTGGTGGGCAGCGGCAAGGCCCAAGTGGCCAGCAAGGAACGTCGGGGCTGATTGACCCAGGTTCGGGCAAGACGACCGCGGCACCGGGACTGCGCATCGGCAACCGCTACGCTCAGCGGCATGGTGCTCCCCCCGGCGCCCGGCCATCGCCGAATACCTTTACTTGCGACTCTTCCCTCGTACCTTGTAGTCGTAGAAACACCCTGACAGGCATTTTTTCGAGGCGTATCTTCGGCTTTTCCCCTTGTGCCAGAGGCCAGTCCCTTCACGGTCTCCGTGCTCGTTGTCGATTCACTGCCCCCAAACAGCCGCTCGACCCGGTCGCGCGCATCCGAATACGTCGAGGCCTCCAGAGCATGAGCCACGAGCGTATTGGTCGAATCGACGGTGTCGAGCACCACGATCGAGGAGAGTACGCCACTGTCCAGCGATGCCGATGGCTGCCACTTGATATTCTGGTGAGGCACGCGTTCCACTATACGGCACAAGGGGTCAGCCCCGGTAGCGGACCACCCACAAAAGCGACGGCCGGTTTTTGTATCTTTTCACAGGAGATCCTTGGACATCTCTGAGCGCATCCTCGGGCGAGCACTGGATAAAATGGGGGAACCGTCCACCAGGCATGACCCGCGAAAGGGGTTCTTTTGAACGCAGAAAGCGGAAGGGCGCAACCGAGAGAGACGGGCGAGCAACCTGTACAGACGTCAGCCTTACAGACCGGAAGGCCTGGTTCCCGTGCATCCCGGACCGTCGGCCTGGTCCTGGCCCTGCTGGCCTGCCTCTGGATTGCCTGCTGCACCGGTCTGGGCCCCCTCTACCGTCAGCAGGGTTCGCTGACACAGGTGGGCCTGCCCCAGGTGCTGATCATGCTGGGGACCCTGGCCGTCTGCCTGATCCTGGTCCTGGCCTGCCGCCGGATTTCACTGGGTTGCGAACCCCCCCGGATGCCACAGCGCTTGACCGCCCTGGCACAGCGCCCGTGGATGCGTGCCTACGCGGCCTTCATCACCAGACAAACCAGCGGCTGGCGACCCATCATGCGTCTGCTCCTGCTGGGCTGGGCCTGGGCCTTCCTTACCCTGCTGGCCGCCTACGGGGCCGACCTGTACGCGCAGGCCCAGGAATGCGCCAACTTCCTGGCCCAGCTGCAGGGCGATCAGCCCCCCTACGGCGGCAATGCCTTCACCCAGATGGACGTCTATCCCATCGGCCACTACCTGTGGCCAGGGCACCCCGCCTTCCTGACCGACCAGCACAACATGGTGCTGACCTTGTTCTACGGAATGACCATCATGGCCTCCAACCATTTGACCGGATCCTATGATGCGGGCATCGTGCTTCTGGCAGGGCTGCAGGTTGTCTTCGCGGCCTTCTGCTGCGCCGTCACAGCCGATCGCTTCCTGCGCGGCGACAAAACTGAACATGTCGGTGCCCTGGCCCGCACCCTGGTCATGCTCTTCTTCCTCTTCTCCCCCTTCGTGGTCTTCAGCACCTTCAGCCTGACCAAGTCCCCCCTCTTCGCCTTCGCCTTCATCTGGTGGTTCGGCATCTGGCACCAGCTGGAGTCAGGAGGCAAGAACTTGCCACTCCATACCAGCCAAGCGGCCCGGTTGCGGCCCGGCCTCGCCTTGAGCACCCTGATTATGCTGATCAGCGCCAAGTACGCCCTCTACATCATTCTGGCCCAGCTGGTCCTGGCCCTGATCATCCACCGCCGCCAGTGGGCCACCATCCTAATAGGACTCCTGCTGCCCCTGGTCCTGTTCACAGGGGTGACCGGGGCCCTGACGGCCACAGGGACAGTCATCCAGGGTGACCCTGTAGAGAGCCGCAGCATCCAGCTGCAGCAAATCGCCCGGGTGGCCAAGCTCAACCCCCGAGGGGTTCCGGCCCAGGCAAGGGCCGACCTTGAGCCCATCATGGACCTGGATAATGCCGCCATCCAATACACCCCCTGGGAGGCCGACCGGGTCAAGTCCTCGGGCAACCAGCCCAAACTGATCGTCTATCGCTGGAGGACCGTCACGCCCGAGCAGTTGTCCCGGCTGAACCGAGCCTGGCTTCAGGTGGGACTGCGCAACCCGGTGATTTACCTGGATGCCTTCATGGCCGAGTCCTACGGCTACTTCGACCCCGGCGACCCTGCCTACGTGGCCATGTCCTACTATCTGAACAACGGCTACGTGCAGAATTCGGGCTCCTGGCTGGCGGCCTGGTGCCACAACTGGCGCAACGGGGTGACCGGATTCGTCAGAACCTGGGCCGACACCCCCCTGCTGGGCCTGGTGGCACGGGCCAACTTCTGGGTGGTGGCCGCCCTGCTGCTGATCATGGCCCGTCTGGCTGCCGGCCGCTGGCGCGGGGCCCTGTGCTGGTTCCCTCTCCTGTTGATCATGGGGGTCATGATCACCGCCCCCGCCAACAACTTCGAACGGCACATGCTGCCGGTGGACATGGTGGTGCCCTTCCTGATCCTGGACATGGTCCGGCAGAGCCGTCGTGCCCGCGTCGAAAACCCGATGGACCGGCCGACATGATCGGCCAGTCGAAGCGGTCCAGGCCGCAGGACGACGACCCTGCAGAAGCGCAGCAAGGTCACCAGGCACCTGACGCCTCCGATGCCGCCGTGGAGCAGATTCTGCGGAAGACACTGGACCATCTGGAGGAGGCGCTGCCCTGGGCCAGGTCCCTGCCCGCCGATGGCCGCAGAACCTTGGAGGGGGCCATACGAACAGCTCTGGACGACCTGCTCTCCCGACTTGACACCCCAGGCACAGAAGGCAGCGAAATCCCCTCCCCCGTACCAGCCGAGCTCTCCCGGAGCCTGGGCTCGCACCGGGCCATGGAGCTGACCCGACTCATTCTGGACATGCTTGAGGAGGCCGGCCGGACCATGGGTGCCGAGGGGGAGCGGTCCACGCTGGTCTACACCTGTCATGCCGCCACCTCAGCAGCCGCTCTCTACGCCGATCTGGCCGAGGCAAGGAACGGGCGCAATGCCGCAACGGAGTCCAGGATCATCCGGCATGTGACTGAGAAAGCGGCGGACACACGCACTGTTGACGATTTGGCCCGGCTGGGCTGGCCGACCGAATTCGACTGCTTCGCCGTCGCTGGCGAGGCCCGGTGCAACGATGAGGGACAGGGCATGGAGAACGCACGCCAGCCCATACACACCACGGCGGCCCGTCAAGGCGGCAGGGCTCTGGTGGGCGAGAGCGAGGGGCTCATGGTGGTCCTGATCGACCCCAACCGCTCGGGCACACCGACCGACTTCTGCGCGTCCATCCTGCGCTTCTTCGCCGACGAGTCAGCTGTCTGCATGGGGCCCCTGAACCATGGGATCTCCGGTGCGGGAGCCTCCATCCGAGCCGCCCTGAGCACGCACGCGGCGGCCCCGGCAGTGGCCGACCCCATCACCGCCGCCCTGCCCAGGCCACTGCACGCCGACGACCTGCTGCCCGAACGAGCCCTCAACGGGGACACAGACGCTGCCGACCAGCTTTACCAGGAAGTCTATCTGAGCCTGGCCGGGCAGGATCCGGACGGGCCTCTGCCGATCACCCTGCTCACCTTCCTGCGCTCTGGCAACTCGCTGGAGCTCACCGCAAAGAAGCTGGGCATCCATCCCAACACCGTGCGCTACCGGCTCAGGCGCTGTGTGGAGGTGACCGGCTGGGACGCCATGGACCCACGGGAATCCTTCGTCCTCCAGGCGGCCCTGATCATCGGCAGAATCCGCAGATCGCATCCGCGCGCCGACTGACTGCTGCCCGACCGACTGCCGCCAGACCAAGATATAAAAAGGGCGGGGACCCGGAGGTCTCCCGCCCTGGAAGCTTACAGCAGAACCGGCTCAGAGCACCGCGATGTCCAGGGGAACGCCCGGGCCCATGGTGGTGGTGACGGTGGCCTTGGTGATGTAGCGGCCCTTCACCGTGGCCGGCTTCAGGCGCTTGATCTCCTCATCGACCGCGTGGAAGTTCTCCTCCAGAGCCTGCTGCTCAAAGGAGACCTTGCCCACGGGGAAGCTCAGGTTGCCGTTCTTATCCACACGGAACTCGATACGTCCAGCCTTGATCTCGGTGACCGCCTTGGCCACATCCATGGTCACGGTGCCGGTCTTGGGGTTGGGCATGAGGCCACGGGGACCCAGCACGCGGCCCAGACGGCCGACCTTGCCCATCATGTCGGGGGTAGCCACCACGGCATCGAAGTCCAGGTAGCCGCCGGCGACCCTAGTCACCAGCTCGTCGTCGCCCACCTCGTCGGCTCCGGCCTCGGCGGCTGCAGTCGCCTGGGGACCACGAGCGAAGACCAGAACGCGCACGGTCTTGCCGGTGCCGTTGGGCAGGCTGACGGTGCCGCGGACCAGCTGGTCGGCCTTGCGGGGATCCACGTTCAGACGGTAGACGGCCTCTACGGTCTCGTCAAACCCGCGCTTGGGCATGCTCTTGAGCAGGGCGATGCCCTCCTCAGGGGTGTACAGGTTGGTGCGATCGACCTTCTCGGCCGCCTCGCGGTACTTCTTGGAACGCTTGGTCATCTGCTTCTCCTATCAGCAGTCGCGGTGCGGGCAAGCGTATGCCCTACCGCTCACAACAAAAATTTCAGTCGGTGACGGTGATGCCCATGGAACGGGCGGTGCCTTCGATGATCTTCATCCCGGCCTCGACGTCACGGGCCGACAGATCCTCCATCTTGGTCTGGGCGATCTCGCGGACCTGGGCCTTGGTGACGGATCCCACCTTGGTAGTCAGCGGGTTGCCGGCACCCTTGGAGACACCGGCGGCCTTGCGCAACAGGTCGGCTGCCGGCGGAGTCTTGGTGATGAAGGTGAAGGAACGATCCTCGTAGACGGTGATGATGCAGGGGATGACCTGGCCCATCTTGTCCTTGGTGGCATCGTTGTACTGCTTGCAGAAGTCCATGATGTTCACGCCGTGGGAGCCCAGTGCGGGACCCAGCGGGGGCGCAGGATTGGCCTTGCCGGCCTCTATCTGCACCTTGATCAGCGCGGTGACTTTCTTCTTTGCAGCCATATGCTGGTTCTTCTTTCTACGAAGCGGTGATGTCGGAGACCATGGATCCCCTCCCGCAACCTGTTCTTTCCAAATGCGCTCCACAGGAGAGCACAAGCTTCATGATTATCGCATTGACCGAGGACCGACCGAAGGCTTTCAGGCGATCTTTTCGACTTGGTCGAAGCCCAGCTCCACAGGGGTGTCCCTGCCGAAGATGGAGACCAGAACGGTCAGCTTCTGGGTGGTGGGCTCCACGTCGGAGACCACGGCAGCCATGGTGGCGAAAGGCCCTTCGGTGACGGTGACCTGATCGCCAACGGCATAGGAGACCTCCACCGTGCGCTTCTTGGCGGCCTCGGGCTTGTCTCCAGCGGCCTTCAGGGCCTCGGAGGCGATCATGGGGGCCATCATCTGGACGACCTCCTTGCGGGTCAGCGGGGCCGGCTCCTTGTTGGGGCCGACGAATCCGGTGACGCCCTCGGTGTCGCGGATGATGCGGCGGGCGTTCTCGTCGGGCCACATGCGAATCAGCACGTAGCCAGGCACACGCACACGGGTGACGACCTTCTTGCCCTTGTCGGTGTGCTTCTCGACCTCCTCCATGGGAATCTCCACCTGGAAGACCTTGTCCTCCAAGCCGAAGGAGGCCACGCGGGACTCCACGTTGGCCTTGACGCGCTTCTCGTAGCCGGAGTAGGTGTGCAGAACATACCACTTGCCCTCGAGGGTGCGCAGCTTCTTAGAGAACTCGTCCACGGCACGCTGACCGGGATCCTCCTGGTCGGGCTGGTCGCCGGAATCGGAAGAATCGTCCTGAGTGTCCTTGGCCTGGGCGGATTCGGCGGGTGTGCTGTCCTGCTCGGCCTGCTCCGAAGAGGTTCCGAGCTGCTGATCCTGGACCTGGGCATCCTCCTGCGTGGGGGCATCATCGGATGCCGACGGGGCCGACTCAGCGGCCTGATCGGGGTCCAGTCCCTCTCTGGTCAGATCATCACTCATGGATCACTCCACCTTCTACCTTGTCACAGCTCAGCCGAATATCAGGAAGGCCAGTTTGCCCAGTCCGAAGTCCATTACGGTTACGAAGATCATCAGCAACAGCACGAAGATGAAAACCGCCACGGACCAGCCCACCAGCTCCTTGCCCGTGGGAGTCACCACCTTGCGGATCTCATCGATGACCTGCTTGATGAAGAGCCCGATACGCATGAAGAAGTTCGGCCTGGCTTCCTCAGCCCCATCCTTCTGTGCCATGGTCATCCGTCCTTCGTTTGTTCTGCACCATCTGCTGCAAGCCTTGGCAGGGAAGGCGGGACTCGAACCCACAACCTACGGTTTTGGAGACCGTTGCGCTACCAATTGCGCCACTTCCCTATCGGAACTTCCCACCAGCCTACTCGGCAGGGAGGAAAAACCGCCAAATCTCGAGTTTAGCCTAAAGGACGGATTGCGTCCAACCGTGTTGCCCCAACAGCATTTCGCCCAAGATCAGGATCAGGCACCGACCCAGTGCGCAAGGCGCCTCATACCCTCGGCCAGGTCCTCGTCAGCCAGCGCGTAGGAGAAACGCAGGCAGCCGGGCGCGCCGAAGGCCTCGCCTGGTACGGCCGCTACCTGGATCTGCTCCAGAATGACCTCGGCCAGCTCGCCCGAGGTAGCGCAGATCGTTCCTTGTGGACCCACTGGACGATTCAGCAGACCGGTCACGTCAGCAAAGGCATAGAAAGCGCCCAAGGGTTCAGGACAGGTCACCCCCTCCATGGCGTTCAGGGCATCCACAATGGCCTGTCGACGCAGGGCAAAGGCCGACCGCATGGCTTCCACGTCCTCCAGACCGCCGGTCAGGGCAGCCAGGGCCGCCTGCTGGGAGACGTTGGCCACGTTGGAGGTCATGTGCCCCTGAAGCTTGGCAGCCGCCTGGGCCACCGGCAGGGGAGCGACCAGCCAGCCCACCCGCCAGCCTGTCATGGCATAGGTTTTGGCCACGCCGTTGACCACGATCAGCTGATCGCGCACCTGGGGCACCAGAGCGCCCGGATAGGGGGTATGCGCCCCCTGGTAGGTCAGGTGCTCATAGATTTCGTCGCTGATCACCCAGATCTGGTGTTCGATGGCCCAGCGATCCACGGCAGCCACCAGGCCGGCGTCCCAGATCGCCCCGGTTGGGTTGGCGGGCAGGTTGAGGATGATGGCACGGGTGCGCTCGGTTCGGGCCGTCTCCAGCTGCTCCAGGCTGGGGATATAGCCCTGGTCGGCTCCGCTGAGCACCGGTACCGGATGGCCGCCAGCCAGCAGAACCATCTGGGGATAGCTGGTCCAGTAAGGGGCAGGAATGATGACCTCATCGCCGGGGTTCAGCAGGATCTGGAAGGTCTCATAGACGGCCTGCTTGCCGCCGTTGGTGACCACCACCTGATCCGGGTCGATTCGATAGCCCGAATCGCGCAGGGTCTTGTCGGCGATGGCCTGCTTCAGCTGGGGCAGACCAGCCGTGGGCGTATAGCGGTGGTTGCGCGGGTCCAGACAGGCGCGGGCCGCCGCCTGCACGATGTGGTCAGGCGTGGGAAAGTTGGGTTCGCCGGCACCGAAGCTGATCACATTCATGCCCTGGGCCTTCATGGCCTTGGCTTTTGAATCCACGGCCAGAGTGGCACTGGGGGCCACTGCGTCTATGCGTCTGCTCAGGGTCTGCCATTGCGCCATAGTCATGCTGCCATGCTACCGCCCAGCACCCCCAGGGCTGTGCTCAGACCAGTACCAGAGAGTCCCGATGCACCAGCGGGTGGGCATAGTGGGCGCCCAGTAGGCGGCGGAGCTCCTTGGTGTTGAGGCCCAGCATGTCCTGGGCCTCCTCGGAATCGTAGCCGGACAAGCCCTTGGCCACCTGGCGTCCAGACTCATCGTGGATCCAGACCGGATCCCCGGCAGAGAACTCGCCCTGGACCGACCTGGCACCAGCCGCCAGCAGGCTGGCCCGACCGCCGCGCAAAGCTTTGACAGCCCCCTGATCCACCAGATAGCCGCCCCGGGGACGGGAGGCGAACTTGATCCAGAGCCGATGCGAGGAGCCCCGCGGACGGATGGGGGCGAAGAGGGTGCCCACCCGGTCGCCAGCCAGGGCAGGGCCTGCAAGATCGGCGCGGGTCAGCACCACAGGCATGCCGGAGGCCGCAGCAATCCGCGCCGCCTCCAGTTTGGTGGACATGCCCCCGGTCCCCAGACCGGAGACGGACCCCTGGGCATCCACCTGATCCATGATGGCCGCCACATCGGGCACAAAGCCGATTCTGCGGGCCCCTGGCCTGGAGGGGGGCTCGGTGTAGAGGGCATCCACGTCAGTCAGCAGGACCAGCGCGTCGGCGCTGACGATGTTGGCGATCAGGGCCGAAAGGTGGTCGTTGTCGCCGAAGCGGATCTCGTTGCTGGCCAGGGCATCGTTCTCATTGACGATGGGGATGACCCCCAGATCCAGCAGACGGCAGAGCGTGCGTCGGGCGTTGCGGTACTGGACGGCATGGGTGGTGTCGCGGGCGGTGATCAGAATCTGGCCCACACGCAGGCCATAACGGGCGAAGGCAGTCTCATACTGGGCCAGGAGCAGACCCTGGCCCACTGAGGCCGTGGCCTGCTGGGTGGCCACGTCGTCAGGGCGTTGGTCAAACCCCAGGGTGCCGAAGCCGGCCGCGATGGCCCCGGAGGTAACCAGAACCAGGCGGGCGCCATTCACAGCAGCCGAGGCCAGGGCGCCTACCAACGAACGCAGGCGGCCAAGGTCCAGGTGCCCGTGGGGATCGGTCAGGGAGCTGGAACCTACCTTGACCACCATGGTGCGGGCCTGGGCCACCCGGGAACGGACCGCGGCCTCGTCGGATTCCTCCCCGTCGGTCATTGCCCGGCCTCTTCCGAACTGGCGGTATCCGTATCCCCGCGCCCCAGCAGGCCCTGCCTGTCGTGGGGATCGTCATCCACGGAGGGATCGGCCCAGTGACCCTGGCGCCGTTCCTGCTCCATGACCTGACGCACCGCCTGCCTGGCGTCCATCATCTGATGGTACTGGCGGCGGCGTTCGCTGTTGGTGCGGCGGCGGTTGAGCCCCTGGCTCTCCTCCAGCCGCAGGTCGCGGCCCCGGGCCACCTGGGGGGTGCCATCCAGCATTTCGGCACCGGCCGCCACGCTCGGGTCCCAGTCGAAAGCCACCGCATCGTCGCCAGGACCGATGCGAACCTCGTCCCCAGGTCTGGCTCCGGCCTTGCGCAGGGCATCCTCCACACCCATCCGGGCCAGGCAGTCGGCCAGATAGCCCACGGCCTCCTCGTTGTCGAAGTTGGTTTGGCGAACCCAGCGCTCGGGCTTGGCACCGCAGACCCTGAACCAGGTCTGTCCGGATCGGGTCTGATGCCGCTCAAGGGTGAAGTCCCCAGACTGGTCGCCGCTCCTGCGCCGCCGCTCCAGGGGGCGGATGACCACGCGCTCCTCCTGCCTGGCCTCCTGCTGCTCACGCAGCTGCCTGCGCAGACGATCCACCAGACCGGCCAGGTAGTAGCCCAGTTCCTTGAGCCCCTGATGCGAGGCTGTGGAGACTATGAAGACCTTGAGGCCCAGGGCTTCGAAGTCGGGACGGACGAATTCGGCCAGTTCGCGTGCCTCCGGCAGATCGGCCTTGTTGAGGATGATCACCCTGGGCCGCTCCGCCATGGGGATGACCCCCAGCGGAAGCTCCAGGCGGTCGGCGTAGCGGGACAGCTCCTCCTCCAGGGCCCGATAGTCGCTCATGGGATCCCGATCAGGCTCCAGAGTGGCGCAATCGATGACGTGGGCGATGATCTCGGTGCGCTCGATGTGCCGCAGAAACTCCAGCCCTAGGCCCTTGCCCTGGGAGGCTCCCGGGATCAGCCCTGGCACGTCGGCCATAGTGAAGCGGCTCTCCCCTGCCTGGACCACGCCCAGGTTGGGCACCAGGGTGGTGAATGGATAGTCGGCGATCTTGGGCCTGGCCGCGCTCATGGCTGCTACCAGGCTGGACTTGCCTGCGCTGGGGAAACCCACCAAGGCCACGTCGGCGATGGATTTGAGCTCCAGCACCAGGTCACGCTCCTGCCCCGGATCCCCCAGCAGGGCGAAGCCGGGAGCCCGCCTGGCCTTGGTGGCCAGGGAGCGGTTGCCCAGTCCGCCCACGCCGCCCTGGGCCGCCACGAACCGGTCCCCCGCATGGGCCAGGTCAGCCAGGCGCTCGCCCGGCTGCTTGCGCTCGCCTTGGCCTCCCTTGGCGGTGAAGACCACGGTACCCACCGGCACCGGCAGAATCAGATCCTGGCCACGGCTGCCGTCCTTGTCGCCGCCCAGACCCATGGTGCCCGACTCGGCCTGGCGGTGCGGCAGAAAGCGGTAGTCCAGCAGGCTGGTGGCGTTGGCGTCGGCCTGAAGAATGACCGAGCCGCCCTGGCCGCCGTCGCCCCCATCGGGCCCGGCCAGGGGCTTGTACTTCTCGCGGCGGATGGAGGACGCCCCATTGCCGCCGTCGCCACCCTTGACATGGACGGTGACCTGATCCACAAATGCGCTCATAGGGGCCCATGGTACTCAATCCGGCCTGACATGCGGCCCCTGAGAGCTGAATGCCCGGCATCTTCATACATATGCAAAAGGCCACCCCCATGACAGGGATGGCCTTTGGCCGATGCCGATAAAGAGCAATCAGGCGGTAAGCACGTCAACGACCTTGCGGTCGCGCCGGTTGGCGAACCGAACGGTTCCGTCCGTCAGGGCGAAGAGGGTGTGGTCCTTGCCCAGGCCGACGTTCTGGCCGGGATGGAACTTGGTGCCACGCTGGCGAACGATGATGTTGCCGGCCACTACGGCCTCGCCGCCGAACTTCTTGACGCCCAGGTACTGTGCATTCGAATCGCGCCCGTTGCGTGAGCTGGACGCGCCCTTCTTATGTGCCATGTCTGGTTCCTTTCCTACCTCGACCTAGGCCCTCAGGCGATGGCCGTGATCTTGACCACGGTCTGCTTCTGGCGGTGACCCTTGCGGCGCGCCACGCCGGTCTTGTTCTTGAACTTCTGGATGTTGATCTTGGGGCCCTTGGCCTCGTCGTCCACGACCTCGCCCTTGACGGAGATCTTGGCCAGATCCTTGGCGGCCATGGTCACCTTGGATCCGTCGACGACCAGCGCGACCGGAAACTCGACCGACTCGCCCTTTCTGGCAGCCAGACGGTTGACCGTGATCTGGTCACCGACCTCGACCTTCTCCTGATGGCCTCCGGCCTTCACAATCGCGTACATAGCCCTACCTTGCCTGTTGTCCAAAGCTGTATGCGCCCGGCATCCGAGTCCTGCCATGCAATTGACGAACCCGTCCAGACACCAGCTAACCAGTATAGAAGCAAACACACCGCGTCGTCAAATGTGCCTGCCCCGCCGACAAAACGAAATTCAGTTTATGACTCCTTGGCGACATCCGCCGTCTCAGCCTGGGCGTCGTCCTCGTCCGACGCCGCCTGGGCCGCCGCAGCGATCCTGGCCAGCTTGGCCTTGACTGCAGGCGTCGAGCCGGTGGACAGGGTCTCCTTGGCAGAGGAGCCATGACCATGCTTGTTGGTCTTGACGAAGGGGTCGCCGCCCTTGACCGCATAGGGGTCGGCATAGGAGGCGGAGATGGTCGGCTTGTCGTGGAGGATGAAGCCTCGGCCGTGGCAGGTGGGGCACTCCTCGGAGAAGGCCTCGACCAGCCCCTGGCCCACCCGCTTGCGGGTCATCTGGACCAGCCCCAGGGAGGTGACCTCGGCCACCTGATGCTTGGTGCGGTCCCGGGCCAGGCACTCCACCAGGCGGCGCAGGACCAGGTCGCGGTTGGCCGGCATGACCATATCCACATAGTCGATCATGATCATGCCGCCGATGTCGCGCAGGCGCAGCTGCCGGGCGATCTCCTCGGAAGCCTCCAGGTTGCAGCGGGTCACCGTCTCCTCCAGGGACTTGCCCTTGCCGATGAAGCGGCCCGTGTTCACATCGATGGTGGTCATGGCCTCGGTGCGGTCGATGACCAGGGAGCCGCCGGAAGGCAGGTAGACCTGACGCTCCATGCCCTTGCGCAGCTGGCTGTCGATGCTCCAGCGGTCGAAGACATCCTTGCCCTGGTGCTCGGCAGGGTCCCAGTGCTCAAGCTTCTCCTCCAGGTCGGGGGCCATGGTCTCCAGGTAGTTGCGGACCCGCTCGTAGACCCCTTCCCCCTGGACCACCAGCTTGGCGAAATCATCGTTGAAGATGTCGCGGACCACGCGGATGGCCACGTCCGGCTCGCCCTGCAGGAGCTTGGGGCGCTTGCCGTGCAGGAACTCCTTGCGCTTGTCCTCGATCTTGCTCCACTGACGCTGCAGGTTCTCCAGATCCTTGGTCAGGGCCTCCTCGCTGGCCCCCTCGGCCGCGGTGCGGATGATGACGCCCATGTCCTTGGGAGCCACCCTGGAGACGATGCTCTTGAGGCGGGAACGCTCGCGGTCGGGCAGCTTGCGGCTGACGCCGGTCATGCCGCCCGAGGGCACCAGGACCAGGAAGCGGCCGGCCAGCGTGACCTGCGAGGTCAGCCGGGCGCCCTTGTGGCCGATGGGATCCTTGGTGACCTGGACCAGCACGGGGTCGCCGGACTTGAAGGCCAGCTCGATCCGGCGGGGCTGGCCCTCCAGGCGGGTGGAGTCCCAGTTGACCTCGCCGGCATAGAGCACGCCGTTGCGGGCCTGGCCTATGTCCACGAAGGCGGCCTCCATGCTGGGCAGGACGTTCTGGACCCGGCCCAGGTAGATGTTGCCGACAGTGGAGACCTCCTGGATGTCGGAGACATAGTGCTCGACCAGGATGTCGTCCTCGATGACCGAGATCTGGGTGTGGTGCTCCTTCTCGCGCACCACCATCAGACGGTTGACGTTTTCACGGCGGGCCAGGAAGTCCTGCTCGACCAGCTGGGACTGACGGGAGCGCTCGCGGCGGTTGTCCCGTCGACGCTGCTTTTTGGCCTCCAGGCGGGTGGAGCCCTCCACGTCAGTGATTTCGTCAATATACTGCTGCTTGCGGGAACGGCGGGTGCCGGACACCTCCGGCTCGCCCTCAGCGGACTTAGCACCCCTGCGACGACGGCGACGACGGGTCAGCGGGGCCTCGTCCTCATCATCCTTGTCCTTCTCCTGCTCGTGCCCGCGATGGCGACGACGGGTGGAAACGGACTTCTCAGCGTCCTCCTCGTCGCCCTTGGCACGGCGGCGACGACGGGTGCGGGTGCCGGACTCCTGCGGCTCCTCGTCCTGCTCCTGGTCCTCGTCGACCACGAAGGTGATACCCTCATGGTCCAGATCCTCCTCGATGCGCTCCACCTCGTCGGCGGCCCTGCGCTCCTCGGCGTTGAGCCTGCGGGAACGGCGTGAACCGCCCTCCGAAGTGTTCCTGGACCTGCTGCGGCGAGAGGTCTTGGGCGACTGCTCGGCATCCTCGTCCTCATCATCCCGTTCTTCGCGCCCATCATGCTCGGGCCGGGAGGCGGGTATGACGGGCTCCTGGAAGAGCAGGGATGTCATAGGACGGGGACGGGAGGCGCGCGGGCGCTCATCCTGCTCCTCGGCCTTCCGGCCTGCCCTCTGGCTGCGGCCCGAGGTCAGTGCCTCCACAGCCTCAATGGCACGCTCCTGACGCTCCTGATCAGGTTCACCCTCCTGGGCATGCTCCTCATCGCGTCGGCGGGCAGCAGTGCGGGTGCGACGACGAGTGGTCGTCCTGGTCGGCTTGGACTCGCTCTCATCCACCTGGACGTCCTGATCGACCGACTGATCCTCCTTGGGCTTGCGGGTGCGACGGCGACGGGTGGCGGAGGGCTTGGACTCGTCGTCCTCCTCCTTGGCCTTGCGAGAGGCCTTGCGCTTCTCGGCCTCGACCTTCACGGGCACGTCGGCGCCGGCGGCGCCGGCCACTCTGACCACGCGCCGTCCAGCACGGCGACGGGTGCCGGAGCCAGCGGTCTGCTCGACCTGCCGTTCCTGCCCATCCCTGGTGGCGGACCTATTATCCTGGGTATCCTCAGTATTCGTTTTTTCGGGCACAATGCTCCTTGCGGCACGCCGCCTCGCGCCGCTCTCACGGTTCCGATCCGTCCTCACGCTGCACTCTCACTGCAGCCGCGCACCTGCGTGCGCCCGATCGAAACGCCTTGGCAAAAAGTCTTCCTGACGCAGGCGGACACCGACGCCCGCACGGATCACTGGGTCTCCGTCCGGGGGGATCAACGCCTACGCTGCAAGTGGTCAGGCAGAACCACCGTCCTCTAGTATGTCACAGATCAGCGGCCATCAGGTCCATTGAGCCACTCGACCAGTATGGCTTCCAACCGAACCAGGTCATCCAGGGGCACCTGTTCGTCGGCCTTGTGGGCCAGCAGGGGGTCCCCCGCCCCCAAATTGACAGCCGGTAGGCCAAGGGCTGAAAACCGCGCCACATCGGTCCATCCCAGTTTGGCGCGAGGCTGCTGACCCGTGGTCCGGGCGACCAGGTCCGCCAGCGAACGCGCCCAAGGCGAGTCCAGACCAGGACGGGCCGCGGGCGATTCGTCGCACATGCGCACCGAAAATCCCTGGAAGACTCCGCCCAGGGCCACATGCTCGCCATTGCCGAGCTCGGCGCCCGTCCCCTGGCCCATCATCAGCTCCTTGGCCTGGGACAGGCTCTTGTCGGGGGCGAACCGGTAATTGACGTGCACCCGGCAACGGTCGGGGATGACGTTGGTGCCCAGGCCGCCCTCGATCATGGTGGCGTTGAGCCCTTCCCGATAGTCCAGGCCATCCACCTTCACCGTGGCCGGACGGTACTGCTCCAGCCGGTTCAGAATGGGTGCGGCAGCGTGGATGGCGTTGCTGCCCATCCAGGCCCGGGCGGAATGGGCCGTCGTCCCGTGGGTGATCAGGTCGAAGCGCATGGTTCCGTTGCAGCCGGCCTCGATGGCACAGTCGGTGGGCTCGCCGATGATGGCGAAATCCCCTCGCACCCAGTCAGGATGGGCAGCCACCACCCGGCCCAGCCCGTTCAGATCGGCCTGGACCTCCTCATGGTCGTAGAAGACAAAGGTCAGGTCATAGACCGGCTCCTGCAGGGTGAGCGCCAGGTGAAGGAAGACGGCATCTGAAGCCTTCATGTCGGCGGCGCCCCGGCCATGCAGCACCCGGGATCCGGGGTGGGCGGCAGCCAGGTCGGCGCGGATGGCCGGGTCGCCGGGCTCCAGCCAGCGCGGGGGCAGGTTCCCATCCACGGGGACAGTGTCCAGATGACCGGCAAGGACGATGCGGTGGGGACGGCCCAGCTGGGTGGAGGCCACGACCGTGTCGCCCAGCCGTCGAACCAAGAGGTCAGCCCTTGACGACAGGGCCCGCTGGACGGCATCAGCCAGGGTGCGCTCCTGGCCGCTGACCGAGTTCAGGGCGGTCATGGACTCCAGTATCCTTGCCAGGGCCCGGGCAGGTTCAGCCCCCTGTACGCCGGCGAGAAGATCAATATCGGTCTGTGTGTTCTTGGCCATAGTGCCATGCTAGCGGGCTGGGAATCGCAGGTGGACTTGCAGCCGCAAGCATGAGGCCCGGGTGGCACAATGGGGACGACAGAAGCGGTGGCACTCCGCCTGGGAGGCCGCCGTCCACCATGCGAGACGAGGAGGATGCCGGAGTGCCTGGACTGCTCAGTGCCATGGAGGGGTTCTTCATCATCGGCGTGGTCATCGCCGTGGGGTATGTGGCCGCCCGCTTCCATGTAGGCGGTCCAACGGCCCAGCTGGTGCTCAACAAGTACTCCTTCTTTGTCTCGACGCCCTGCCTGATGTTCGCCATCCTCTCCAAGCAGAAGCTGTCGGTCATCTTCCACCCCAGCATCATCGTGGCCTTCCTGTCGGCGGCGGCCGTGGGTCTGCTCTTCGTGGCCCTGAACGCGGCCAGCTTTCACCTGCCGGCCGCCGAAGCCACCATCGGCGCTCTGGACTCCCTGTATTTGAACTCCAACAACATCGGGCTGCCTGTAGCCACTTATATTCTGGGCAATCCCACACTGGTGGCACCCATCCTGGTCATGCAACAGGCCCTGTTCACCCCTATTGGATTAACCGTTCTGGACGCGACCACCTCTGGCAAGCTCTCGATCAAGACCATCCTCAAACAGCCCCTGAAGCAGCCCATCCTGATCGGCTCCATAGGCGGCATAGTGATTTCGGCCATCAGCGCCCGGGCCGGCCATTTCATCATCCCCGACTTCGTCTACAAGCCCATCGACATGATCGGGCAGTCGGCCGTGCCCATGATCCTCATGGCCTTCGGCATGTCCCTGCGGGGTTCGCGGCCCATGGGCCGGGGCACCGACCGTCGTGCCACCCTCTGCGCGGTGATCCTGAAGAATCTGGTCATGCCCATAATCGCCTACCTGCTGGCCCGGTTCATGATGGGCTTCAGCGGAGTGGAGCTGTACGGGTGCGTGGTTCTGGCGGCCCTGCCCACCGGTCAGAACGTCTACAACTACGCGGCCCGCTACGAGGTGGGAACCACCTTCGCCAGGGACGGCATCCTGCTGAGCACGATCAGCTCGCCCGTGATCATCGCCCTGGTCGCTCTGCTCCTGAGCTGACGCGCCGGACCAGGCCTTCTGTTCAGCCTTCGGCAGCCAGAGCTTTTAAGCGTTGCAGGAAGTGCGGCCAGTCCTGGCCGAAGGCCTTCAGCAGGGGCAGGTCCGCGACCTTGTCCAGATCCACCCATTCCAGGGCAATGCTCTCATCGTCATTCATGCGGGGCTCGACCTGGTGGCCGGGGCGCTCGAAGGCCAGGATGGTCGTATAGCCCCAGGGGCCGTGGTCCTCCAGGTAGGAGCCCACCACCTGGATGTCCTCCGGACGGATGTTGGCCTCCTCATAGCTTTCGCGCAGGCCGCCCTCCAGGGGGTTCTCCCCGTCCGAGATGGCGCCGCCCGGCACACCCCAGGTGCCGCCCTCGGCGCTCCAGCGGGCCCGGTGTTGCAGAAGCACGCTGATCGGCGCGCCCGTGCGGGCATCGCGCCGGGCCAGCAAGACGCCGGCAGCCCCGTTGAGCCCCCAGTGCCGCTTGCCGCAGGCGCAGTCCACCCACCCGTCGCCAGGCTGGTGGACGTTCTCCACTGGGGCGACCAGTCCTTCAGGCCCATGCGTCGATCCGGCGGTCTGCCGCCGCTCGGGCATGACTCGTCCGGCCCATAGGTCAGGCCAGGAGACGCCCAGCTCCTGGGCCAGGGCGCGCAGGGCGGGCATGCTCAATCCCATCACTCCGCTGGGATCGCCCTGGATGCCCTGGATGAAGGCGCTGCCCAATCCTTCCAAGGTGAAGGATCCGGCCACCTCCAAGGGTTCGCCGGTGGCCACATAGGCCTGCATGGAGGCCCGGTCATAGTCTCCGAAGGTCACCTGGGCGCTGCTGACCGCTCGAACCCGTCGGCCGGTGGCCAGATCGATCAGACAGTGACCGGTGACCAGGGTGCCTGTTCGGCCGCGCATGGCCATCAACCGCTCCAGAGCACGCTCCGGCTGGTGAGGCTTGCCCATGACGGCCCCGTCCACGCTGAACAGCGAGTCGCACCCCAGCAGGAGGGGCCCACGCCCGGATCCGAGCATCCCGCCCCAGGCTCCGATGACCTGGCTCATGGAATCCCTGGAGGATGCATCCGGATCACCCTGGCTCAGAGGCCTGAACGTGACCAGGTCGCCCCGCGAGCGCCGTTCGGCATCCTTGACGGCATCCATGGTCGCTTGGACAGCCGAAGCCTTGGCCTCAGCCAAGATAGCGACCCGCTCGCGCGCATCCAGGTCCTCCAGGTGGCGGCCTAGTTTACGGGCCTGTTCAGCCAGGACGGCCGGCTCATCCACCTTTGAGGGTCGGATGATGGGGTCGATGCCCGCCTGGACCAGGAGCCGCCGCCGGGAGGGGGAGGATGATGCCAGAATGAGCGGGGTATGCCTGTCTTCAGTGTTCACGATTGCCTTCCTGGTCCCGTTCCACCTGGACCCCCCGGCAGTCCACGTCCAAGGGCAGGATCCGCCAGCGGCCGGAATCCAGATAGTCCTTGGCAAGGGTCCGCAGCTCATTTTCGGCATCACCGTAATGCAGGACGATGATGCAGGGACCGGCTCCAGAGACGGCCGCCGCGTAGCCCCGACTGCGCAGGAGCTGCAGGAGCTTGGTTGAGGAGGGCATGAGCCCGGCCCGGTATGGCTGATGGAGCCGGTCCTGGGTGGCTACGAAGAGCAGGGCGTTGGCTCTGGCAGACTGCTCGGCTGCCTCTGTCTCCAGGTCATCCAGGGATCTTGGGTTCAGAGCACCAGGAATCAGGGCCGCCCTTGACAGGTTGTGAACGGCATCCGCGTAAGGCACCCGGTTGGGCAGGGCCTGTCGGGCCTTCTGCGTAGACAGATGGGCTCCGGGAACGAAAACCGTGGCTTTGATGGCCGGATCCACCTGGTAACGCAGGGTGTGGTAGCCGCCCTCCAAGGGCGCGCCCCCGGCTATGGGCAGGGAACCCACCCCCTCGCCAGTGGCCAGATCATAGGAGACGGTCAGCCCCCCGTAGACGGCAGGCGCCACGTTGTCGGGATGCCCCTCGATCTGGGCTGCCAGCGCGAAGACGGCATCACGGCGCAGTGGGCCAGTGTGGGCGAAGGCCGCAGCCGCCGCGATACCAGCCACGATGGCCTCGGCGCTGGATCCCAACCCCCTGGCCTGGGGGATTCGGTTGACCGCGCGCATGATGAAGCCGAACCTTGGCAGTCCGAAGACCTGGCAGGCCCGCCTGAAAGTAGAGACGACCAGATGGGTCTCGTCTCGGGGCAGGGTCCGCTCCCCCTCGCCCTTGATGACCACATAGGCGGTGGTGTCGCCCGGGTCCACGGAACGGGTGAAGACGATCTCGTCATGGTAGTCCAGCGCCAGGCCGACCGCATCAAAACCTGAACCCAGGTTGGCGCTGGTGGCCGGCACGCACACCCGCACAGTAGACGGACCCTCTGCAGCAACGGCCATCATTGGGCCTGCCGATCGAAGACGCGCAGGATGGAGGCCTGCCCGGTGACCGAGTCGAAGGTGGAGATCCGCTCAACCACCTGCCGCAGGGTCACCTCGTCGCACAGGTGGGTGACCACGCGCAGCTGCTGGATCTCGCCGCTGTAGCCCGGGTCATGCAGGGTGGGCTTGATGTCCTGGTTGACTCCGTTGATGGAGATGCCCGCCTCGGAAAAGACCTGGGCGATGGCCGCCAGCACGCCAGGCTTGTCGTGAATGAGGAAACGGACGGCAAAGGCGGCGCGGGATGAATCCAGAGGGGCCATGGGGATGTTGGCGTACATGGGGATCCCCGGACCCATGCCATGCTGGACGATGTGGCGGGCCTCGGTGACCACGTCCCCCAGAACGGCTGATGCTGTGGGCGCCCCGCCGGCACCCCGGCCGTAGAACATGAGGTCGTCGGCGGCCTTGGCGGTGACGAAGACGGCGTTGAAGCTGCCATGGACCGAGGCCAGGGGGTGGCTGTCGGAGATCAACGCCGGGTAGACCCGGGCGGAGATGCCCTGTTCGCCGCGCTCAGCCACGGCCAGAAGCTTGATGACCCGGTGCTCGGTCTGTGCGGCCGCTATATCGTCGGCGGTGATGGTGCGGATGCCCTCCACGGGCACATCATCCATGCGCACATCAGTGTGGAAGGCCAGCGTGGCCATGATGGCGGCCTTGGCGGCTGCATCCAGCCCGTCCACATCGGCGGTGGGGTCCGCCTCAGCGAAGCCCTTGGCCTGGGCGTCGCGCAGAGCCTGGTCGAATTGCAGACCCTTGGTGGTCATCTCATCCAGAATGTAGTTGGTGGTCCCATTGACGATGCCCACCAGGCTGGTGATGCCGTCGCCCACCAGGGACTCGCGCAGGGGCCGCACGATGGGGATGGCCCCGCCCACGGCCGCCTCGAAGTAGATGTCGACGCCCTGCTTTTCGGCAGCCCGGTAGAGCTCAGGGCCGTGCTGGGCCAGGAGGGCCTTGTTGGCGGTGACCACGCTGGCGCCGGACTCGATGGCCTTGAGCAGCAGGGTGCGGGCCGGCTCGATGCCGCCGATCAGCTCGATGACGATGTCCGCCCGGGTGACCAGGTCGGCTGAGTCTGTGGTCAGCAGGGACGGATCGATCCAATCAGCCTTGACCTTGTCAGGATGGAGGACGGCGATGCCCACCAGCTGCAGGGGACGGCCCACTCGGCTGGCCAGGTCCTGGCTCTGCTCCACCAGGAGGCGGGCGGTCTGGGAGCCCACGGTCCCAGCCCCCAGAAGTGCTATGCGGATGGGCCTGACGGCCTCCTGCTGCTGCATGCGTTCAGGCATATGGATCCTCCATCCGCCCCATCGGGGCCTGTCGCAGGGTGTTGCTCCATCTTAGAAAGCCAATCCGACACCCGCATCCACCCCGGCGCCTGCTTCCGCCAAGACGGAGCGCATCATCCCTGATCCAAGGCCAGCAGGTCATCCATGGTCTGCCGCCGCAGCATCAGATGGGCACCGGACTGGTCCAGACCTACCACGGCGGGGATCAGAGCCTGGTTGTAATTGCTGGCCATGGTCCGCCCGTAGGCGCCGGTCACCGGCACCAAAAGCAGATCACCCCGGCGAATGTCCGCTGGCAGGGCCACATCCTGCACCAGGATATCCCCCGATTCACAGTGCTTGCCGACCACACGGGCCTGGATACGGTCCCCGCTGCCATCCCGGTTGGCCAGGACAGCCGTGTATTGAGCTTCGTAGAGGGCCGGACGAATGTTGTCGCTCATGCCGCCGTCAACCGAAACGTAGGTGCGCACGCTTCCGTCAGACAGGGGGACGGGCTTGACGGTGCCCACCCGATACAGGCTCATGCCGCAGGGTGCCACGATCCAGCGGCCGGGCTCGAAGGCGATGACCGGCATGGGCATGCCTAGGCGACGGTTGATGGCGACCATGTCAGCCCCCAGGCTGGTCAGGGTCTGGTCCAGGTCCATCCGATCCTCATCCGGGGTGTAGGGCACGGAGAAGCCGCCGCCCAGGTCCACCTCGGGCATCAGGTAGCCGTCGGTGGCCCAGAAGGTGTGCCGCAGCAGCATCATGCGCCGGGCGGCCTCGATGAAGGCCGAAGAGTCATGGATCTGGGAGCCGATATGGGTATGGATGCCCACCAGCTCCAGTTCCTTCTCGTGGGAGCGAATCTCCTTGAGCAGGGCGATAGCCGGTCCGTCAGCCAGGGCGGACATGGCTTTGATCCGGGCGGGATCAGCAGGTTCAGCGGGCCCGTTGGCGGCCGAATACAGGGCTGAAGAGGTGGGTGAGACCACGGAATCGACAGGAGCCAAGGAGGCGTCACTCTTTGTGGCCGCCGAAGCCGCTGCCCCAGCCTGTCCGGAGGATCCAGGCTCAGGCCCGAGGTCCAGCAGGCCCACATCGGTGCCCTGGGGCAGCAGGGGGATGCCGAACTTCTGATCCTCGTGGGCAGTGGAAATGTACTCGTGGCCGCCGGCGTGCACACCCACGGTCACCCGGAGCATGACCTTGGCGCGACGCCCCTGGGCCCTTGCGGCAGCGGCGATTCGTCCAGGCTCGTCAGGCGCATCAATGACGATGGCCCGGTAGCCCTCCTTCACAGCCAGGTCGATCTCCTGATCGGACTTGTTGTTGCCGTGCAGGACCAGACGACGGCCAGGGGCACCAGCAGCCTGGGCGATCAGCATTTCACCCAGGGAGCAGGTGTCGATATCCAGCCCCTGGCGCAGCATGATCCGCACGATCTCCTTGCTGAGGAAGGCCTTGCCGGCATAGCTGACCCTGGTGGTCGCACCGCCCAGGTCCCGCAGAGCCGCCTGGCGGAAGGCCGAGGCCCGTTCCGCCATCATCGCGGTGTCCATCAGATACATAGGAGTGCCGTAACGCTTGGCCAGGTCCTCCACAGAGCACCCATGCATGGTCAGCATGCCCTGGTGGTCCCGCTGCAAAGCCTCGGGCCAGAACCCGTCGGGCCCTAGCCCGCACATCCCTGTTTCCATCAACGACCTCCCGGTGACCTTGAGGGCTTACATACGGTCCGGAGCCTGGACGCCCAGCAGCCCCAGACCGTTGGCGATGACCTGCTGCACGGCGTCATTGAGCCGCAGACGCGCCGCCGCACGGGCCGGCTGCGGATTCCTGTCCTCATCCTGGTCCAGATCCGCCCGGCCGGTCGGCTCCATGGGCACCACGCGCTCCAGGTTGTACCAGCGGTGATAGACCCCAGCCAGCTGCTCAAGGTAGTGGGCCACCCGATGGGGGGCCTTCTGGTCGCCGGCAGTCTGAACCACATTGGGATAGAGAGCCAGGACGCCCAGAACATCGTTGTCGGCGGCAGTGTCCAGCAGGGACAGGTCGGCCCCGGACCGGTCGATGCCCGCCTGGGCTGCGTTCCGATCCACGTTTGTCGAGCGGGCATGCGCGTACTGCACGTAGTAGACGGGGTTGTCGTTGGTGTGCGAGGCCAGCAGGTCCAGGTCGATGTCCACGCTCTGGTTGTAGTCGGTGCGGGCCAGGGAATACCGTGCGGCATCCACACCCACGGCATCCACCAGATCGTCGATGGTGACCACGTTGCCTGCCCGCTTGCTCATGCGCACGGCCTGGCCGTCCTTGATGACATTGACCAGCTGGCCGATCAGGATCTGCATGTTCACGCCGGGGGTGTCCCCGAAGGCCGCGCAGATGGCCATCATCCGGCCGATATAGCCGTGATGGTCGGCGCCCAGCATGTAGATGGCCTCGTCGCAGGGATCCTTGGCCCTGCGTCGCTTGTTCAGATAGTAGGCGATGTCGGCCGCCACATAGGCTGCGTGCCCGTCGGACTTGATGATCACCCGGTCCTTGTCGTCGCCGTAGGTGGTGGAGCGGAACCAGGTAGCTCCGTCCTTCTCGAAGATGTCGCCCTTGGCCCGCAACTCGTCAATGGCCCGGTCCACCTGGCCGGACTCATAGAGGCTATTCTCATGGAACCAGACATCGAAATTGACCCGGAAGTCACGCATGGACTGCTGGATCTCGGCGAACATCATGGGCACAGCCCGGGTGCGGAAGGCCTCGCGCTGGGGGCTGTCACCCTCGGCGCCGTCCTCGTCGCGCACCCTGGGCATGGCCAGGATGTCCTGCCCTTCGTCGGCGGCCTCCTTGACCACACGCGAGGCGATCTCGTCAATATATGATCCCTTGTAGCCGTCGGCAGGCACGGGCTCGCCGTGGGCCGCCGCCACCAGCGAACGGGAGAAGCGGTCGATCTGCGTGCCGTGATCGTTGAAGTAGTACTCCCTGACCACCTTGGCACCGTTGGCCTCCAGAACCCGGGCCATGGAGTCGCCCACAGCCGCCCAGCGTGTGCCGCCGATGTGGATGGGACCCGTGGGATTGGCCGAGACGAATTCCAGATTCAGCGTGCGCCCGCTCAGGTGATCGTTGCTCCCATAGGCGGAGCCCGCCTCCAGGACCGCATCGACCACAGCGGCCGCCGAGGCCGAATCCAAGGTTATATTGATGAAGCCGGGACCGGCCACATCCACCTGGGCGATCCCGTCGTCCTCCCGCAGAGCCTCAGCCAAGGCCTGCCCCAGTTCCGCAGGCCTCATGCCGGCCTTCTTGGCCAGCTGCATGGCGATGTTAGTGGACCAATCCCCGTGGGAGCGGTCCTTGGGACGCATGACCGCCAGATGGTCGGCATCAGGAACCATGTCGGGCTCCAGGCTTCCCAGGCGGCCTGACTGGGCCATCTTGACGGCGGTCGAAGAGATGATACGGGCAAGTGCTTCAGGACTCATGCCCTCAAGTCTAGCGACGGCGGGGACCAGCAGCCGGCCTGTCTCAGGCCAGAGCCACGACCTCAATCTCGACCAGGGCCCCCTTGGGGATGTCCGCGCCGCCGAAAGCCACACGGGCCGGCCGCACCGAGCCAATGAAAACCTGGGAGTAGGCCTGGTCCACCTGGGTGAAATCCTCAACCCGCCGCATAAGAATAGTGGCCTTGACCACCTTCTCCATGCCGCTGCCGGCTGCATCCAGGATGTTCTTCACGTTCTTCAGGGCCTGGGTGGCCTGGTCAGCCGCAGTGCCCTCCACCAGCTCGCCGGTGTCCGGGTCGATACCCAACTGTCCGGAGACAAAGACAAAGCCCCCGGCCTTCACAGCCTGACTGTAAGCCCCCAAGGCCTGGGGCGCATATGGCGTGCCGATCTCTTCCGGTCCATCTTCCATGAGTCCGTCCTTTCCTTCAGGTCCGCCACACCCATGCAGGGCCGAAGCCCGGGCGGACACCGTCCACTATAGGAGTGCCCGCCCGGCGCAAGCGGCATCAGTCTCAGCCCTTGCGAGCCTCCTGACCCATCCAGTAGGCCAGGGAGCGCAGATCGCCGGCCTCGTAGGTCTTGACGAATTTCTCGACCTGGTCCGGATCCGAGCAGGTCTCCGGGAACCGCATATAGCGGGTGTCCAGAGGGCTGGCTCCTGTCAGCTTGACGTCGATGACCGAAGACCTGTCGGCCTTGCGAGCCTCGGAGAAGGCGTGGCGGGCATCGGCCACCGTACGCACGGTGAAGCCCAGGGCGCCCATGCCCTCGCCGACCTTGGCCCAGTCGGTGTCGGGCAGATCCACTCCGCTCAGAGGCTGATGGCTGTCGTCGCGCTGCTCGGCCTCGATGTAGCCCAAGGACTGGTTGGAGAAGACCACGTTGATGACCGGTGCATGGTACTTGAGCTGGGCCAGCACCTCCTCGCCGAGCATGGCGAACCCGCCGTCGCCGCTCAGGGAGTAGACGGTCGATTCCGGATGCTCCAGCTTGGCAGCCAAGGCGGCCGGCACGGCGTAGCCCATGGTGGCATGCTTGCCGGAGACGGTCCAGCGGTTGGTGGGCTTCAGATGCAGCAGACGCAGGAAGTCAATATCCACATTGCCCACATCGGGGATGACGATGTCATTGTCCTCAAGCTGCTGATCGATGACGTGGTAGACAGGCTCGGGCCGCAGGGGCGTGCGAGTGTCCTCGTTAAAGGAGGCCACCCACTGATCCCAGTTCTCCTTGCTGCGCAGGCAGGCCCTGTAGAAGACGGACTCCTCCTGATCCTGGCCGGCGGCGGTTATGGCCTTGAGGGCCTCGCGGGCGTCGGCCTGGATGGCCAGGACCACATTGGCCTGGAAGCGCTTGCCCAGCTTGACCGGGTTCAGGTCGATCTGGATGACCTTGGTGTTGGGAGTGACGAACATGGACCCAAAGGGGTTGTCCGAACCAACCCAGACCGTCAGATCCGAGGTGTAAATGGCCTCGGTGGCGGTCTTGGTGGCCACACGGCCGGCCGACTGCAGGTAGGCAGGATAGGTGTCCTCCACAATCCCCTTGGCCGGGAAGGTGGAGACCATGGGCATCTTGAAACGCTCGGACATGGCGACCAGCTCATCGCGGGCCCCGGCAGCGCCTTGGCCGAAGTAGAGCAGCGGCGCCTTGGCGGACTGAATAATCTCCACCGCCTTGCTGACCTGGTCGGCCGCGGGCTTCAAAGGCTCCGGCTTGCGGAAGTTAGGCGCAGAAGCCACTGGGCGGTCGTCGATCTCGGCCCAGGCCAGATCCTTGGGGATGATGACCACGGAGACCCCGTTGCTGGCATAGGCGCGGCGGATGGCCTCGTCCACCAGGGCCGGCAGCCCCTGGGCGTTGGTGGCGGCCCTGGCGAATACGGCCACATCGGTAAAGATAGGCACCTCGTCCATGGCCTGGAAGAAGTCCATGTTCATAAAGGCCTGGGGCACCTCGCCCACCAGGGCCAGCACCGGCACGCCGTCCTCACGGGCATCATAGAGGCCGTTGAGCAGGTGGACAGCCCCTGGGCCCGACGAGCCGAAGCAGACGCCAATCCGGCCGGTCAGCTTGGCCTCGCCGGCGGCAGCCAGAGCTCCGGCCTCCTCATGACGGACCTGGATGAAGTCGATGCGCTCGCGCTCGTTGTGGATGGCGTTCATCATGGAGTCGAAGGAACCGCCGGGCAGGCCATAGATGCGCGGCACCCCCCACTGCTCCAGGACGTGAAGGACAGCATCCCCTGCATTGATTCGATTGGCCATGTGAACTCCTTTGCTTCACCGGGGAAAGGAGGCTCCGCCACAACGCGGAAGCGTCGGTCCTCCCCGACGTTCGGTCTTACCCTTTCACTATGACACCTGAGAACGAGGACACGAGCGGGCCAAGGGCCATGTTCCTCAAAAGCTTAGTGATTCACCACACATATCGTGACGCATCGCGTGCGCTTATTTCGTCCAGTAAATGCTCTGATCATAATCCAAGGCACGATGACAGACGGGAGTCGTATAAAGAAAACCCCCGCGCTCTTCCTGGCTGCAGGGATTTCATCTTGGTGGGCTCGAAGGGATTCGAACCCTCGACCTTCTGTTCCGGAGACAGACGCTCTATCCGCTGAGCTACGAACCCGACAGCCACTTTCCAGTGGACAACAGAGACCATACTAGGACACTTTGCGCATTTTCGCACCCATGCGCGTCCTCACGTGTCGGTCCAGCCCCCGCCGTTCTCGGCGTGTTGCCCCAAGATTTCAGGCGTTTCATAGGTATCGTGATGGCATGGCTTCGTGTCACCGCCCCGGTTGCGCCATTGCATCCTCATGCGGTGGCGCGAAGCCGCCAACATTCCCGGATGATCTTCTCTCGGGATGATTCACACTCTAGTTCCTTCACCCGGCCATCACAAGCGACCTTCACATACCTGGACAACTCGGATGCGCTGTGGACAGCACACAGTGACCGCACCCGGCCTACCGTACCATGGGATGCATGGCCATGAATGAGGATGAGGACGATTTCGAGTTCGAGCGCAGATTCTTCTGCCGGGACCTCCCCCGGGAGCTGCTCGGGGAGAGTCGGCCGACCCTGATCGTGCAGAGCTACTACGTGCATGAGGACAACTTCGCCCTGCGGATTCGCCTTCAGGGGCAGGTGGACCCGGTGGTGCCCATGACGGCCCGGACCGATGCCCTCCACACCCTGCTTGAGGAAGGCGACCACTTCGAGGCTGCCTCAATGACGGCTAAGGGACCCTCCGTCGGCGGCACCCGCTACGAGGCCGAAAGGGCCATCGACCCGGGCATCGCCCTGGAGCTGATCCTGCGCGGCGGCATTCCCATCGTCAAGAACCGGTATGGAGTCTGGCTGGACGAGGACTGGTGGAACCTGGATGTCTTTGGGGACGGCAACGCCCCCCTGGTGGTAGCCGAGGTGGAGCGGACCGGGCCGGTGACCGACCTGACCATCCCTGATTTTTGCGCCACGGAGATCACCGATGACCCGCGATTCTCCAACGATGGGCTGGCCGACCATCCCTTCGGCGACTGGGCGGCCAACTTCGACCGGGAGCTGAAAGCCAGCGGACCGCGCTTCCTCACCAACTTCGACGAGAACCGGGATTCCTGACCCAGGAGCGGTTCAGTACATCAGTGTGGACAGACGGCGACGGGCCTTGGCCAGCCGAGGATCGGTCGGCTCGGGAATGACGAAGTACTCCAGCAGACGGCGGCGGATGGGATCGGTCTGATCCCGGTGCCCGGCCAGAAAGTCCAGCAGACGATCGAAGGCATCCTGGATCTGGCCGCCGATCATGTCCACATCGGCCACATCCAACTGGGCCTGTAGGTCGTCAGGGGCGTCGGCGGCCGCCTGACGGACCCTGCGGACATCGGCCGTGGCTGAACGGGCCATCAGCAGGCACTTGGCCTGTTCACGCTTGGCCAGATCGTCGGTCGCGTCAGCCTGGACCAGCTTGTCATAGGCTTCGGCCGCAGCTGCATAGTCGCCCTCCTGAGCCAGCCGGTGGGCCTCCTGATGGGCAGGAGGGATGGCATCAGCCGCTGTCTGGCCGGCCTGCTCATCTGGCCCCTGGTCGTTGGTCTCCTGGTAGGGGGCGCTGCCAGTAATGCCGGCCTTCTGCGCCATTTGAACCACCTGTGGGATGAGCTGATCGGTGATCTGGTTCATCTCCTCATCGGTGGGCATCCCCTGCAGGATGGGCATGGGTCGGCCTGCCAGCAGGGCAAAGAGGGCCGGAGCGCCCTGCACCTGGAAGGTCTGGGCGATCTGCGGATTGGACGCGATGTCGATGCGGGAGAGCTGGATGTGCCCCTCCTGGGCATTGACGGCCTGGGCCAGGCGGGTGGCCAGGGGAAAGAGACGGTCGTCTGTGGGCACCCAGAGCAGGATCAGAATGGGGAAGGTGGCTGAGGTCTGGACCATAGCCTGAAAGCTGGCCTCCGTGGTATCGATCACGTAGCCGCCGGCAGCTGGTGCGCCTCCCTGCTGGCCTGGCTGAGCATCGACCTGATGCTTGAGCGCGCCCAGGTCGACCGCTCCTGCCAGCGAGACGCCCGGCTGCCCCTGCCCGTTCTTGTTCGCCATGTCAGTCCTCCTAAACCTCGCGGCCGCCGACTGCAGCTTCGGCCCGCCCTCGATTGCATACTCCTGGAAGCCAATCTAGTCCAAGGGTCGGGCGTTCACCCAGCGCAATCCCGCCCTTCAGACCGCTTCCACCTTGATGGGTTCACGCTCGGCGCCCACGGCCCTGATGGGTTCATGCGAGTCCGCCGAAGGTATGTACAGGGCGATCACGTTGACATAGGTGACCTTCATGGTGCTGGTGGGCTTGCCCTGTCCGAAGAGGGCCTTCTCGGCATCCGAGGCTGGCGAGGACTCGCGGCCCTCACCCGCCTGCCTGGTCCAGACCGAATCGATCCGGGCCACGACCAGATCGCCTCCATCGGAGGAGTGCATGACCCGCAGCTGCCCCTGTGCCGGGGTGAAGGTCTGCGACTGGTTGCCCTTGTTGGCTTCGATCCCCTGCTGGACCACCTGGGTCAGCGTGCCCAGGGAGGTGCGGAAGTCATCCTGGGCGAACTCCTTGGCATACTTGCTGCCCTGGGGATTCTGCAGGAGGTCGGCATAGCGGCGCACGGCCTCCACCGGCGTAGCCTTGAGCCCCTGATCGTCGCCCTGCCCCATCCTGGCGCCGATGGTGGCCACCGGGAACTTGGGCAGCTGGGCTCCCTGGAAGAGCCGGGCCACCCCCCAGAGCTTGTAGTTCTCATGGGCGGACTCCTGGTCCAGCACCAAGAGGCGTTTGGACTGCTGATCCTGCGTGGTGGTGGTGATCGAAAAGACCGAGCGCGGCCAGCCAGGATCGCCGGGGATGACCGTCTGAGCGATGGTGGTAGGAATGGTTGTCTTCGGATCCAGCTGCCCGGTGGCCTGGGCAATGGTCAGTTCGCTGGTGCGGATCTCCAGCTGGGGTCCAGTGACCCGCTGGTCCAGCCCGGCCGGATCCTTGGCCTCGTTGGCCTGGTCCAGAACAGCCCCGATGCTCTTGCGTATGCGGGCCTCTTGGGCAGGGGTCAGATTGGGCTCAGGAGCCGTGGTTGCGGTGCTCTGAGGCTCGGTCCGGCGAGCTTGGGGAACCTGCCCCTCGCAGGCGGACAGCCCCGGCAGGAGGACCAGGGATAAGGCCAGTGCCGTTGCAGCCGCCACCCTGTTCATCGGCTTGTTCATACTCATCAGCGCTCCTCCTCCCCTTCGTGGGCAAGCCTGGCCAGGTAGGAGGCCATCTCCTGACTGCTGATGACCCTGGTGGACGACATATCGTCGGCTCCCCGATCGCCGCTGACGGTGCGGCCGTCACTATCTTCCTGTTGGTCGGCGACCATATTCCGATTGCGCGGGTCAATCACCACGGGCGGCCTGGGCGGGGGTCCTGGATCCCCCTGTCGCGCCTGGCCGCGGGCATGACGCCGACGCCGGCCCGAGGTCGAGTTGCGCCGTTGCCCCAGGCCAGGCAGAATGGCGCTTCCCAGGGCCTGGGCCACGCTGACTTCGGGAGTTTCCTCAGACTCCTGCTCGGGCTCGTTCTGCTTGCGGCGCTTGGCCGGATCCATGGCGAAGACCGTAGCCGAAAGAACGGCCAGCAGGGCCAGCAACCCACCGGCAAAGTAGAAGGGCATGGCAAAGTTAGGCAGCTTGTCCCGCTGCCAAAGCATCTCCAGCCCCAGGGAAGGGGAGCCCTGGGGGACCGCCACCAGCAGGACGGCCTGAGGGTCGTCGGTCTTCAGGGACATCGACACGCTGCTGTCAGAACAGGTGACCTGTTTCCACATATCCGAATCCTGAAAGGCCACGCCCTGATCACGTTTGACGGCCTTGCCGGGGCTGGTGTCACTGCCAACGGACAGGGTCTGCCAATCATCCAGGCCACGCACCCGGGCCACATCATGCCCGGCCGTCCAGCCGGCTGCATCTTTGGCCGTGGTCAGGGCCATGCAGATGGTCGGCTTCTGCGACTTGTGCGCTGTGGACCCGGAGGCCCCGGCAGAGGCCGCATCCACACGCATGGTCACCCTGCTGTCCACCAGGGGAAGCACACCTGGATCGGTCACCACATAGGCCGCCTTCGTGCGCCCATGCGCATCCACGTGAGCCGAAGGCTTCCAGACCGTGGCGTTCATGATGCCCAGCACAATGGCCGCCACAGCCAGCAGTCCGAAGATGGGGGTGACGATGCCGCGCATGATCATGCTGTGACGCGAAGGCTTGTCAGGCCGCGTCATCTCATCTTGTTCTTCGGGTACTTGCTCCATATTATCGACATTCTACCGTCGGCTCCCTATGATCTGGTTTCCGGCACTGGGAAATCACCCATAAGCCCTAAACTGGGCTTCTATGACCATCATCGCAAGAAAATCAGGCAGCACGCGTCTGCTGGGCGCCATGACCGCTCTGGCCCTATGTCTTGGACTGTCGGCCTGCGGCGGGAAATCTGACGGGGGCAGCCACTCGGGCGACACCATGCAGGGCGTATCAGCCAGCGGCAAACTTGGCAGCAAGCCCGACATCAGCTTCAAGACTCCCTTCAAGGTCGAGAACCAGACCCATCAGGTCATCCAGAATGGCGATGGCGAGGTCATCCGCGATGGGGATCGCGTATGCACAAGGAGCCTGGCCCTGGATGCAAAAACCGGCAAGGTGATCAACTCGACATGGGACCAGAGCAGCCCGGAGTGCTCCATCGTCATCAGCAAGAAATCCATCCCAGCATACTATGACACCTTCAAGGGCCTCAAGGTCAACTCGACCGTTGCCGTAGGCATCGATGAGTCAGGTTCCGGCAGCAGCAAGGCGACCGAGTCCTATATTATGGCCCTGACCTTCGTCTCCCGGTCCAAAAACCTGACCCGCGCCCAGGGTCAGAAGGTGACCGACCTGCCCAGCGACCTGCCGAAAATCAGTTTGGACGACAAGGGCAAGCCCTCCCTGGACCTCAACGGGTACCAGCCCAAGGGAGGACTGGTCGTCCAGCCCCTGATTAAGGGCAAGGGGGCCAAGGTCGGCCAGCATCAGAGCGTCAGTGCCAACTACACCGGCTGGCTGGCCTCCGACGGCAAGCAGTTCGACTCCTCCTGGGACCGGGGGCAGGCCAGCGACTTCAGCCTGGACCAAGTGGTCAAGGGCTGGCAGCAGGGTCTGGCCGGCCAGACGGTGGGCTCTCAGGTTCTTCTGATAGTTCCGCCCGACCTGGGCTATGGCAGCCAGCAACAGCAGAAGATCCCGGCCAACTCGACCCTGATTTTCGTGGTTGACATCCTGGCCGCCTACTGACCTGTCAATCCACCAACTCAGGCAAATAGGGGCCCGTGCTCATCCAAATGCGACTGGATGGGCACGGGCCCCTGTGATAAGCGAGACGACCAGGTCAGTCCTTGCCGCCTTCGACTACGATCTCGTCGGGGTTGGCCGCACTGCCGTAGACCGGCTCCAGGGTCTTGCGGTAGTCCTCATGGAAGAACTGCTCCTGGCCCAGCTTGACCAGCTCCTTGTTGATGTAGTCCAGCAAGGGCTTGTTCCCCTTGCGCACAGCCGGGGCGATAACCGCCTCGTCCCCGAGCTTGGTGATACCCACCGAGAAGCCCTTGTTGGCCTTGGCCCAGGCCAGCACCTCGGTGTTGTCGGTGCTCATAGCGTCGCCACGGTGGTCCAGCAGGGCGTTGTAGGCATCCGCGTACTGGTCGTACTTCTGCAGCTTGACCTTAGGATAGTGCTGCTCGAAGTAAGGCTCGGCCGTTGTCCCCTTGGCGATGATCAGAGTCTTGCCCTCCAGCTCCTTCACATCTTTGATCAGCGCCGAATCCGGGGAGACCACGCCCAGGAAAACCTTCATATAGGGCTTGGCGAAGTCCACCTTGCGGGCGCGATCATCGGTAACGGTGAAGTTGGCCAGGGTCACGTCCACCTTATTGCTGGACAGCACATCCACACGGGCGGCCGGATCCACCGAGGTGTACTCGGGCTTGACGCCCAGATCCTTGGCCAGACGCTCGGCAAAAACGATGTCGTAACCCTGGTTCTTGCCATCCTTGTCCACGTAGCCGAAGGGGGCCTTGTCGGTGAAGACGGCCACTCTGAGCTTGCCGGACTTGGTGATCTGCTCCGGGGTTCGTGCAGACCCGGATGCTGCCGAGGAGCCGGAATTGCCCCCCGAGGCGCTTCCGGCATCACTGGGGGTGGCCGCCGAAGGACCGCAGGCTGCCATGGAAGCCATCATCGCGATCGTCGCCCCCGTGGCCAGCGCCGCCCGTATCAATCGGTTCATTACCCTTGCGGTCATGATCCCTCTTTTCCTCTTATCTTTCTTATGGCCGCCCCAGTGGGCGGTTCCGGCGAATGCCGCCGGACGAATATGCGCAGTCCCATCAGGACTTCTGATCCTGGTCCTGTTCCCGCCTGCGCTCATAGGTGAAGGTGGACAGGAAGCGTTGCGCCCGGTCAGTGGCCGGGTGGGTGAAGAAGGCCTCGGGGTCGTCGGACTGCTCGACCAGGACGCCTCCATCCAAGAGGACGATGTGGTCGGCGATGCCCCTGGCGAAGGCCATCTCGTGGGTGACGATCATCATGGTCAGCCCCTGGTCGGCCAGCTCCAGAATGACCTGGAGGACCTCGCGGACCATCTCAGGATCCAGAGCTGCGGTCACCTCGTCGAAGAGCATGATCTCGGGGTGGAGGATGAGCGCCCGGCAGATGGCCACCCTTTGCCGCTGGCCGCCCGAGAGCTGGCTGGGCCAAGCATCCCGGCGGTCGGCCAGACCCACCCGGTCCAGCAATTCCAGAGCCTCCTGACGTGCCTGGTCCCGCTTGCGCTTCTGTACCAGGATGGGCGCCAGGGTCACGTTATCCAGAACGGTCCTGTTGGGGAAGAGGTCGTAGCTCTGGAAGACCATGCCGATCCTGGTCCGCAGGTCGGAGCTGCGGCTGCCTGACATCAGGCCGCCAGGACCTCCGCTGTGCTTGCCCAGGGGATGACCGGTCTCCACCTCCTGACCATCCAGAAGAATCCGGCCACCCTGTATGGGCTCCAATCCGGCTATGGTCCGCAGCAGGGTGGATTTGCCTGAGCCCGAGGGGCCCAGGACCACAAAGACCTTGCCCTTGGGCACCTGGAAGGAGATGTCATTGAGCACAGGGCTTTGCGCCTGCGGATATTGCTTGACCAAGTGCTCGACGGTCAGTACCGCCCCTTCCTCCTGGTCATCCTGTGGCTGATTCGCCGTCGTTTGCCCCTCAGTCATGGGCCCACCTCTTTTCCAGATGCCGGGCCACCAGGGACAGGGGCCAGCAGATGAAGAAATACATGAAGAAGATCACCCCATAGATCCACAGGGTCGCCTGGGGGTAGGCGAAGCGGTTGGCATCGATGATCTGCTGGCCGACCTTGATGACCTCGATGACGCCCAGCAGGGCGGCCAGAGAGGTGGTCTTGACGATCCTGGTGGCCAGGTTGACGCTGGCCGGCAGCAGTCGGCGCAGGGCCTGGGGAAGGATGATCCTGGAGAAGGTCTGCCAGGAGCTCAGTCCCAGCACGTAGGCCGACTCCACCTGGGTACAGGGAATGGACTCCAGGGCCCCGCGGACCAGGTCGCCCAGCTCGGCCCCACCCCAGAGCACGAAGACCAGCAGGCAGGCGCCGGTGGCATCCAGATTCAGGTTCCATGCCCTGGACAGCCCATAGAAGGCGATGAAGAGCAGGGCCAGCTGGGGCATGATGCGGATGAAGTCCAAATAGATCCTCATCAGGAAGCGGATCAGGCGGTTGCGCCGGGTCATCAGCCATCCGACTACCAACCCCAGGGGCAGGGAGAGCAGGACCGAGACGCCGGCTATCCAGACGGTCACCCAGAGCCCCTGGAAGAGCCTGGGCATGACCCCTGGCTGGAAGAGCACCTCAACGCCGTGCATAGTCGAACCTCCGCTCAAGAACGGTTCCGATGACGGAGATGGGCAGCAGGATGACCAGGTAGGTGACGATGAGCAGGGTCAGCGACTCGTAGGTGTCGTAGGAGGTGCCCATCAGGTCCTTGGTGACATACATGACATCGGCCAGAGCGATGGCCGAGACCACCGAGGACTCCTTGATCAGGAAGATGATGTTGGCTACCACGCCCGGTATGGCGCTGCTCAGGGCCTGAGGCAGCACGATCCTCGACAGCGTTTGCCCACGCGTGAATCCCAGGACACGGGCTGACTCGATCTGCACCTGGGGCACGGCCTCGAACCCACCGCGCATGGCCTCGGCCATGTAGGAACCGCCCAGGAAGGCCAGCCCGACGATGGCGCAAGTCTGGGCGCTCCAGTTGACCCCGAGCTTGGGCAACCCAAAATAGAGAAAGTAGAGCTGAACCAGGAGCGGGGTGTTTCTTGACAGCTCGATATATACCCTTGCCAACTGCGAGAGCAGGGGGATCCTGAAGACCTCCAACCCGGCGCAGACCAGCCCGATCAGCATGGAGAACACCACGCCAAAGAAGGAGATGAAGACCGTTACATAGGCCGCATTGACGAAGAAGTGCAGATTCTGCGCCATGAAAGTCCAATTCATGCCCTCACCTCCCTACTTGCCCTCGTCCTGTTCATCGTCTCCTCTTCACTGCTTCTCGCCCGCTTCCCGCCACTGCGACATACAGTCGACAATCCTAGAGAACGCGAGCCGTCTTTCTTTGCTTTTCGATATACGAATACCGGATACCGCGTTATCATCCGCTCTCACAACCACCCGGACGGCGATTCATCATGAGACTGAAACCATCCAGCAACTGGACAGTGCGGGCAGGGTGGCCCTAGCCGGCAAAGACTGGCCGGCACCTGCAAATCTTGCCTACCTGGCATCTACCAACCAAGTAGGCGCACACTGTATTTTCGATCAACCCTACTGCTCACCAAGCTAACAAAAAAGCCCGGTCCACATATCCGTGAACCGGGCTCCGAGTGCCTTGATCAGGCAAAAACCTTGACGCTCTGTGCTGCCTTCCTGATCAGATCGGGGCGATACCCGCTCCACGTCTCCTGGTCAGTGACTACGATGGGGGTCTGCTTGAATCCCTGGGCGATGAACTGGTCGATCAAGGTCTGATCCTCGGTCAAATCCACCTGCTCGAATTCCAGCCCCTGCTTGGTCAACTGACGCTTGGTGGCATCACACTGGGGACAGTGCGCCTTGGTGTAGACCGTGATGGACATGATCGCCTCTCCCTTACATGTAGCCGTGATGTTCCAAGCTCTATAGCCCTCTTCTTGGAACCTGATGATTGCACTCTACACACTCCCAGGCGCGAGCACAATACCACAGGTAGTGGCGTGTCAGGCCGTCAACCCCAATATCTAGTAGCCTTTCAAGTCTTGTGGATCTAAGAGAGCATATATGTGAGCTATCTTACATACATGTTATTTAAGACCGAAAACTGCCTCAGAAGAGGGTCAGTTCATCGCTGTCAGCGCCCTTCATAGCCTCGTAGTCCAGAATCAGACACTCGAATCCCCTGTCCTCCGCAAGGACCCTGGCCTGGGGGGTGATGGTCTGGGCTGCAAAGATTCCACGGACAGGGGCCAGCAGGGGGTCGCGGTTAAGCAGGCGGCAGTAGCGGGTCAGCTGTTCCACCCCGTCAATGCCGCCATGCCGCTTGATCTCGATGGCCACATGCCGCCCCTGGCTGTCCACGGCCATGATGTCCACTGGGCCGATGGGCGTGGGATACTCCCGGCGCACCAGGGTGGCTCCCGGGCCGATGCGGTCGATCTGTTCGGCCAGATAACGCTGCAGGTGCGCTTCCACACCGTCCTTGACCAATCCCGGGTCCGTCCCCAGATCATAGCTGTCGTCGGCATAGACCTGGTAGAGCCTGATGGTGAGCACATCACTGGATTTCACGGCCGAAACACGCAGAACTCTACGGACAGGCCGAGTCTGGTCCTGATCCTGCTCCTGGGCGATCAGCGCATCGGGCGCGGCAGCTTCGACTACCTCATCCGATCCAGTCCCGGCGACGGAATCAGCCTTGGTGCCCGTGCCCTCTTTGCCTGCCTCCTCGGGTTCGATCTCCCTGATGGTGCAGGGGGCGCACATCCAGTTCAGGGGCTTGTAGGAACCCAGCTCCGAAAAAATCAGACAGCTCATGTCGGCCTTGATCAGCAGAACGCGCCTGGCCGGCGGCAGGCTGGCATTGAGACGCCCGGAGTATTCGGCGGAGCAGTCGGCAACAATGATTCGCACAGGTGCCAATATATCAGTCGCTGTTCCGCGGCGGGAAAGAAAAACCCGGCCGATGCAAGTGCACCGGCCGGGTGGAAAAGGAGAGGAAGTCAGGACTGCTGTCCCTGATCAGCATCCTCCAGGTAGTGGTCCACGGCCACAGTCAGCTTGTTGCTGTCGAAGGAGGCGAATCCGCTGTCCACATGGAAGGACTGACGACCGCCGTCGGTGGCCTGAACCCGGATGTTGCCCTCCTGCAGCAGGGCTAGCACCGGTTCGTGGTCGGGCATGATGCCCATGGACCCCTTGGTGCCGGGCACGGTGACCGACCGCGCCTGACCCGACCAGATGGGCCTGTCCGCCGAGACGATGTTGACCTGCATGGAGGCCTTGCCTGTGTCCGCCATGGCTACCGGTATTCCTTCTGCATATCGTGCCACTTGTGCTCCAGGTCGTCGATGCCGCCGATGCCGGAGAATGCCTGCTCAGGCACGTCGTCGTAGGCGCCGTCGCAGATGCGGGTGAAGGCCTCAATGGTCTCGTCCGCAGGCACGTAGGAACCCTTGCGGCCGGTGAACTTCTCGGCCACATAGAAGTTCTGGCCCAGGAACTGCTCAATCTTGCGCGCGCGGTTGACGGTGGTCTTGTCTTCCTCGCCCAGCTCGTCGATGCCAATCAGAGCGATGATGTCCTGGAGCTCCTTGTTCCTCTGCAGGATTGCCTTGACCCGGTTGGCGCAGTCGTAGTGAGCCTGCCCCACATAGCGCGGGTCCAGAATCCTGGAGGTGGATGCCAACGGATCCACAGCCGGATAGATGCCCTGGGAGGCGATGTCACGGCTGAGCTCGGTGGTGGCGTCCAGGTGGGCGAAGGTGGTGGCCGGGGCCGGGTCGGTGTAATCATCGGCCGGCACATAGATGGCCTGCAAGGAGGTGATCGAATGGCCACGAGTTGAGGTGATTCTCTCCTGCAAAGCACCCATCTCGTCGGCTAGGTTGGGCTGGTAGCCCACGGCCGAGGGCATGCGGCCCAGCAGGGTGGAGACCTCGGAGCCGGCCTGGGTGAATCGGAAGATGTTGTCGATGAAGAGCAACACATCCTGGTTCTCCACGTCGCGGAAGTACTCCGACATGGTCAGGGCGGTCAGTGGCACACGCAGACGGGTCCCCGGGGGCTCGTCCATCTGGCCGAAGACCAGCGCGGTCTTCTCCAGCACGCCGGCCTCTTCCATCTCGCCGATCAGGTCGTTGCCCTCACGGGTGCGTTCACCCACGCCCGCAAAGACGGAGACGCCGCCGTGGTTCTGCGCCACGCGCTGGATCATCTCCTGGATGAGCACGGTCTTGCCCACACCTGCGCCGCCGAACAGGCCGATCTTGCCGCCCTCAACGTAGGGAGTCAGCAGATCGATGACCTTGATGCCGGTTTCGAACATCTGAGTCTTGGACTCCAGCTGATCGAAAGCAGGAGGGTTGCGATGGATGGGCCACCGTTCGGTGACCTTGATCTGCTCACCCTGCTTCTTATTGAGGATGTTGCCGGCCACGTCGAAGACGTGCCCCTTGGTCACATCCCCTACGGGCACCTCGATGGGGCCTCCCGTATCGGTGACCGTGGCACCACGGACCAGACCATCCGTGGGCTTCAAGGCCACCGTACGCACGGTGGAATCACCCAGGTGCTGCTCCACCTCCAGCATGATGGTGGTCAGCGACTCGCCCTCGGTGTCCGAGGACTTGTTCAGATTCACAGTCAGGGCATTGTAGATGTCCGGCAGGTGACCTGCCGGGAACTCCACATCTATGACCGAACCCTGGACTCGGGTGACGCGCCCCTTGGAGGCCGAATCCGGCTTGTGGCTCGCTGTGGTCGGCTGTTCTTGCTGTGCAACCATTGGCGTTCCTACTCTTCCTCTTTGTTGAGCGCATCGGCGCTGCCGACGATCTCGGTAAGTTCCTGCGTGATGGCCGCCTGACGGCTGGCATTGAGCCTGCGGGTCAGGTCGTCGATCAGCCCCTTGGCGTTATCGGTGGCGGTGTGCATGGCGTTCTGCCTGCTGGCGGTCTCCGAGGCGGCCGAGGTGAGCAGGCATTCATGGATACGCGACTGAATGTACTTGGGCAGAACGGCATCCAGCACCTCCTGCGGGCTTGGCTCAAAGTCGTAAAGGCCCACATAGCGGTCACCCTGGCTTCCATGCTCGTCGTTCGGCACGGGGGCATCAATGGCCTCCTCAGGCTGCTCCTGGTCCGGTCTGATCAGCTCCAGAGGCAGCATGCGCAGCACCCGAACCTTCTGCACCACCATGTTGATGAATTCAGTGAAGACGATGTAGAGCTCGGAGACGCCCCCCTTGGCCGCTGGAGTCATGTAGGTTTCCAGCAGCGCCTGGGAGATCTCCCTAGCCACATCAACGCCGGGCCGATCGCTGTTGCCTTCCCAGGTTTTGACGATGCTGCGGTTACGGTAGCGGTAGTAAGAGACGCCACGACGACCATAGACGAAGAGCTGGGGCTGTCGGCCTTGCTGGTCCAGTCGGGTCAGCAGGGACTCCGTCTCGCGGATGACCGAGGAGGTATAGGCCCCGGCCATGCCACGGTCGGCCGTCAGAGCCAGCACAGCCACGCGTGGGTTCTTCTCGTCCTTCCTCACAATGGGATGGCGGATGTCGTCCGTGTGGGCCACCAGGGCCTGGACTGCATCGAAGATCGCATCGGAGTAAGGCTTCGCTTCCAGGGCCACGGTTCTGGCCTTGGCGATATGCGAGGAGGCTATCATCTCCTGGGCATTGAAGATCTTCTCCAATGCCGAAGTGGAGGCGATCCTTGACTTGAATGCGAGTTGTGAGGCCATGGTCTACCGCTTCCTGGCCTTGCTGCCGCTCTTGCCATCGGCTACCAGCTTCTCCTGCTGGACGGCCACCGGCTGCTCCTGATCCGGATCGGCCTTGTGGCCGTCAAGGGTTTGGCCTTTGTGAGTCACGAAGGTCTTGGCAAACTCGTCCACGGCCTTGTCCAGGGCCTTCGCGGTATCGTCTGTGAAGTCCTCCGTGTCGCGGATGGTCTTGAGAATGTCGGTGTTGTGGTCCAGGTAGTCCAGGAGCCCGGATTCGAAGGGCAGCACGTCCTCCAGGTCCAAATCATCCAGCTTGCCGTGGGTGCCTACCCAGACGGAGACGACTTGCTTCTCCATGGAATAAGGCGTGAACTGAGGCTGCTTGAGCAGCTCGGTCAGCCTGGCACCACGGGTCAGCTGGGCCTTGGAGGCCGCATCCAGATCAGAGGCGAACATGGCGAAGGACTGCAGAGAGCGGTACTGGGCCAGCGAAATCTTCAGGGTCGAGGAGACCTTCTTGAGAGCCTTGGTCTGTGCAGCGCCACCCACGCGGGAGACGGAGATGCCCACGTCCACAGCGGGACGCTGGTTGGCATTGAACAGATCGGACTGCAGGAAGATCTGGCCGTCGGTGATGGAGATCACATTGGTCGGAATGTAGGCCGAAACGTCGTTGGCCTTGGTCTCGATGATGGGCAGACCGGTCATGGATCCGCCTCCCAGGTCATCAGAGAGCTTCGCGCAGCGCTCCAGCAGACGCGAATGCAGGTAGAAGACATCGCCAGGGTAAGCCTCGCGCCCCGGCGGACGACGCAGCAGCAGGGAGATGGACCGGTAGGCCTCAGCCTGCTTGCTCAGGTCGTCGAAGACAATCAGGACGTGCTTGCCGCCGTACATCCAGTGCTGTCCAATGGCCGAACCGGTGTAGGGGGCTATGTACTTGAAGCCTGCGGAGTCGGAAGCCGGGGAGGCCACGATGGTGGTGTACTCCATGGCGCCGGCCTCTTCCAGAGAGGAACGGACCGAGGCGATGGTGGTGCCCTTCTGACCGATGGCCACGTAAATGCACCGCACCTGCTTCTTGGGGTCTCCTGACTCCCAGTTGCGCTTCTGGTTGATGATGGTGTCGATGGCGATGGCCGTCTTGCCGGTCTGCCGGTCGCCGATGATCAGCTGGCGCTGACCGCGGCCGATAGGTGTCATGGCGTCGATGGCCTTGATGCCGGTAGCCAGGGGCTCGTCAACGGGATGCCGATGCATGACATCAGGAGCCTGAGCCTCCAGGATTCTGCGGCCCTCGCTCTTGATTTCGCCTAGGCCGTCGATGGGCTCGCCCAGGGGGTTGACCGTACGCCCCAGATAGCCGTCGCCGACGGGCACCGAAAGCACCTCACCGGTCCTGTGGACTTCCTGGCCCTCTTCGACACCTGCGAAGTCGCCCAGGATGACCACGCCGATCTCTCGGGCATCCAGGTTGAAAGCCAAACCCAGCGTGCCGTCCTCAAAGGTCAGCAACTCGTTGGCCATGCAACCAGGCAGTCCCTCCACATGCGCAATGCCATCACCGGCCGTACGAACGTAACCCACCTCCTGGGTGGGGGTGTCCGTCGGCTTGTAGGACTCGACGAACTGGTCGAGCGCCTTGCGCACCACGGCGGGATCAATGGTCATTTCTGCCATGATCACTCCTTATTTCTGTTCTTGTTCAAGTCTGTCGGTTCTCCGCTCATCCTGCCACGGCCATGCGCCGCTTCAGGTGCTTCAATTGCGTAGCCACCGTGCCGTCTGTAGAGACCGATCCATACTGGACCTTCATACCGCCCAGGACCGAGGGATCGACCACCGAGTTGATGTGGACCGGCTTACCAAGCTTGCGCCCGTAGACCTCCTGCAGGCGGTTGACCTGCTGGTCATTCATGGAGACCGCCGTGGTGACGGTGACCATGATCTGATCCATATGCTCAGAGAAGCGATCCACCAACCAAACGATGGTGTCAGGGAAGCGCCGCCCGCGCAGATCGATGGTGGCGTTCAGGGCCATCTGCTCGGTAACCGGATGCATATGCTGCCCATCAAGAAGCGCCCTGAGCAGGTCGGCTCGCGCCTTGGAATCACTGTACTCGTCGGAGAGCCGGAAGAGCACCAGAGGCATCCCGAGCAGGGCCGAATGGATCTCAGCCAGCTCGCCGGCCACCTGGTTGGTGATGCCCAGAGCATCGGCGTAATAAGCAGTGGCATCCACCGACATGTCCTCGGCCGCGTTGGCAATGTGCACCACACGGCTCCACTGATGATCAGTCAAATCATGGAGGATATCCACGGTCAGAGGATCAGCCTTGTCAGCCAGGATGGTGTCGATCACACGCCACTTGTCCTCAGCCGGACGGGAGGGGTCGGTCAGCGCACGCTCCAGGGGTCTGTTGGCATCGAGCAGGGTCACGAAGGTATAGAGGTCCATGGCCACGCGGAGGGCATCCTTCCCCTTGCTCTTGAGCAAGGGGGCATACTTGGCCCTGGTCTCCTTATCGGAGCTCAGCGAAGTCTCTCCTCGCATGTCACCTCCCCTTTCGCGAGACGGGCGCGCCCGTCGTCCTCTGATCAGTCATCATGCCTGCCGCTTGTCCGAGGGTTGTCCACCCTGGTCCGCGATGATCGAGTCGATCATGGAGGACTGCACGGCATCATCCTGAAGCTGCGAGCCCAGGATCTTGCCGGCAAGAGCCGTAGCCAGCGTGCCCACCTCGCCCTTGAGCGAGACCAGCGCCTGCTGCTGCTGGGACTTGAGGGATCGCTGGGCGTTCTCAGTGATCTGGTTGGCCTCGGTCTCGGCCCGGGTCCTGGCATCGGCCACGATCCTAGAGGCCTCGGCACGGGCGTCATCGCGGATCTGGGAAGCCTCAACACGAGCTTTGCCCAACTGATCCTGATACTGCTTGCGGGCCTGATCCGCCTCTTCACGAGCCTTAGCGGCCTTCTGGATGTTGCCCTCGATCTTGGACGAGCGCTCATCAAAGATGGCCTGGAACTTGGGCATGAAGAACTTGTAGAAGAAGACGGCCAGGATGACCAGGATGACCAGCGACCACACAATGTCATAAAGCTGGGGAATGAACAGCTGAATCCCCTTGTCTGCCGCTAGAGCGTACATTGGCTCCTCCTTTCCCTTATCTAAGCCGGATCATGCAAGAATCGCACGGCTCAGGCAATGAAGAGCGCCACGAAACCCAGCAGGGCCAGCACCTCGATCAAAGCCAAGCCGATGAACATGGTGGTGCGCAGCTTCCCGCTGATCTCAGGCTGGCGAGCCATGCTCTCGACGGTCTTGCCGACGGCAATGCCCAAACCCAGCGCGGGGCCGAGGGCTGCAATGCCGTATCCCAGGATGCTCAGATTGCCGGAGACCTCAGCAAGTGTGATGATGTCCATTTATTTTCCTTTCCTCCACCGTTGCCGGTTCTTGGATTGTGGTTCAGCCCCGACTCCCGTCTACTGGTCGGAACCGACGAATATGTGGGCTGCGACGGCCTGTAACGCCAACCGCGGCTTGTCCTTTCCCCTCAACCTTCTTCAGGGTAACTCATGGAGATGTAGACCGTGGTAAGGATAGCGAAGATGTAGGCCTGGAGGGCCGCCACGAAGATTTCAAAGGCCGTCAAGGCGAAGCCCAGAGCGAACCAGCCTACGCCAGCCAGGGCCAGGGACTTGTTGCCGGCCTCAATGATGTAGAACTGGGTGAAGGCCAGACTGACCGCCACCAGTAGATGGCCGGCGATCATGTTGGCAAAGAGTCGAATGGTCAGGGAGGCCGGCTTGACGATGACCATCTCCAGAAGCTGGATGGGCGTCAGAATGATATAGAGAGGCCAAGGCACTCCAGCCGGAAAGAGCTCCGATTTGAAATAGCCCCAGACACCCTGCTCCCGGAATCCCGTCACCATGTACTGGCAGAAAGTCCAGATGGCGAAGACCAATGGCATAGTGATGGTCGCAGTGGCTGCGATGTTCATGCCCGGCACAATGCCACAGAGGTTGAAGACCAAGATGGTCAGGAAGATGGTCGTAATCATGGGCACGTAGCGCTTGCCGCGAATCTCGCCCAAGGTGTCGTAGACGACCGAGTCACGGATGAACTCGATGACCCACTCGATGGCCCCCTGCCAGCGGGAGGGGATCAGCTTGGCCCTTGCGGCGGTGATTCCCAGCACCAGAAGGATGATGACCATGGCCACGAATCTGACCAGGATGATCCGGTTCATGGCGAAGGGCGTTCCCTGGAAAAGAATCTCAGGAGGCAGGAAATCCTCGATGGAAGGCAGCTCGCTCGGCTTGGCCATGGCCAGACTGAAAGCTCCACTTCCCATTGCCTCTAGCATCTATCGCCTCCTGAACGACACAGTGAACACTATAGCGCGTGTGCGACTCATGGCTGCACCGTGTCGATAGTGTACCCACACCACGGCGACCATGGATTCAACCAGTGTGTCACAGATAGCGTTTGCGGGCAGGATTTGCTCCGCGGTGTGGACAGGCTGGTGACGAAATTCGTCCAATCTTCATCGACAGTCAACAGCGCCGGGAACAAGCCCGTACCCATCACCCGCCATGGGCCGGTATCCGTCAGCCCGCGGGCATTCAGGCGCGTGTCTGACGGACCGGTCCGTGCCTAGACGGCCCGCCGCCCGCAAGGTCGGCACCTGGTCCAAGTCGTAGGGGGTGGTCTCGTAGACCCAGTTCAGCCAGTTGCGCCAGAGCAGATTGGCATGGGCCCGCCAGGAGAAGACCGGCTCCAGCGTGGGATCGTCGTGAGGATAGTAGTTGACCGGGAAAGGCACCTGGTCCAGGCCCTTGGCCATGTCGCGCTGGTACTCGCGGGCCAGGGTGTCGCGGTCGTACTCCCAGTGACCCAGCACGAAAATCTCTGAGAAATCCCGGGTGCTGATAAGCCCCGGGCCAGACCGGGGACCCCAGGTCAGCACCTGCAGATCCGGACAGGCCCGCACCTGGTCCTCGTCCACCCCGGCCCAGCGGGAGTGGGGCTGCAGGGCTATCTCGTCGAAGCCATTGGTGATGAAGCAGTACTCGTCCTGCAGATACTGAGGAAAGACCCCGAAGACCTTGCGATCCAGGTCGCGCTTGGCGATGCCGTGGCGGTGGTAGAGCCCGGCCATGGCTCCCCAGCACAGATACATAGTAGAGAAGACGTGGGTAGACGCCCAGTCCAGAATGTGGGTAAGTTCCTCCCAGTAGTCGACCTGCTCGAAGTCCATCTGCTCCACCGGAGCGCCCGTCACGACAAGACCGTCATAACAGTTGTCCTGGAAGGAGTCCAGATTCTCGTAGAACTTGACCAGGTGATCCATGCTTGTGTGCACGGCCTGATGGGTTGAAGTCTTCATGAAGTCGATCTCCACCTGAAGTGGCGACTTGGAGATCAGCCGCAGCAGCTGGGTCTCGGTCTCCACCTTGGTGGGCATCAGGTTGAGGATGACCAGCCTGAGCGGACGCATCTCCTGACGCTCCGCCTCGTGGCTTTCCAGGGCGAAGATGCGCTCCGAATCCAGGATGGATCTGGCCGGCAATCCAGTGGGGATGGTGATAGGCATGACTCCATTATCCTCCTGGGAACAAATGCCCACACACGGACTTGACAAAGGCAGCGGAATCCGTAACATAGATAACTGCTGTATTGCACAGCCGACGCGGGGTGGAGCAGTTCGGTAGCTCGCTGGGCTCATAACCCAGAGGTCTCAGGTTCAAATCCTGACCCCGCTACCAGTACGGCTCGGAATCGTCTGGACTCCGGGCCTTTGTTTTTCCAACCTGTTTTCTATTTCAGCCTACTTGGGCCTTTAGGAACTAAACGTGGTGCTTTAGAAGCCGTTTTTTGGGTTGTGGTTGTCAGAGTGTGCTGTCGGGGTATCTGACGGGTGTGTGGAGTTCGTTCCAGTCGATGGCGGTGCCGTAGCTTTCGGGCTCGCCCGTTTCCTGTCCGCTCTTCTGTTCTGGTGCTGGTTGTGGTTGGTGGTGTGTGTCTTTGATGAGGCCGGTGGGGTCGGGGTTGGGGCCTTTCATGTAGCAGTGCCATTCGCAGGCGCGTCTCATGTGTTCCTCGGGCAGTCCGTGGTGTTGCAGCAGGGTGCGTTTGATGGGTGAGTTGAGCCCGCCCTCCAAACGGTTGGTGGTGGAGGGCACCGGCCCGCCGGGCGGCCCCCTCGGGGTCGTGGACCCGGGTGAGCCGGTCGCTCAGTTTCTTGAGCTCCCTGCCGGCCTGGAGGCGGGGGCGGCTGGTCAGGTCGGTCCTGGTGTTGCGTTGCACGTGCACCAGGCAGCGTTGGATGCGCGTGCCCGGCCAGACGGCGGCGCAGGCCCTCTCCACGCCGCGCAGCCCGTCCGTGATGAGCACGTCGGGTCGGGGGATGCGGCCGAACAGGGCCGTGTAGGCCGCCGTGTTCTCATGGTGGCACCACTGCCAGTCGATGACCTGGCCGCTGGCCCCGTCGATGGCGATGATCAGGCACCAGCCGTGGGCCATGCAGGTGCCGTCCGCCATGACCGTGTGGTGGACCACACCGTCCGGCTCGATGGCCGGGGCGATGTTCCAGCACCAGCCGACCCGTTTGCGAAAGGCCCGGGCTCCCGTGGGGCCCATCTGCTCCTGTGTCCTGCCCGTCAGCAGCCAGTCCAGGAACTCGCGCAGCTGGAAGTCACGGGCCCGGTCCCTTCTGACGGCGGTCGAGCTCAGGGCGCAGGCCGTGCACTTCCAGCGTTGGGAACCGGCAGTGGTGCGCCCGCTCTTCTTCATCGGCCCATGGCACACCGGGCAATGCCTGGCCCTCTTCGATCTGGTCCTCATGCCCCCATCGAACAGGACAGGAAAGCCCGTCCAAGGGACCCGCAGGGCCCGCATTAATGGGCCGTCCCATTAATACCACCCAGACACGCCTACTGCCACAAGGCCAAACCAGCAACTTAAGCACCACGTTTAGTTCCTATAGGCCCCTACTTGGGGCAGATCGAAACACTGGCCAGCATGGTGCAGTCAGATACAGATGGATGCCCCAACCTCAGAATCAGAGAAAACCGTCTACATCCATCCCGCGACTCGACTGCACGGTTCACATTCTCAGGCCCCAATGGATTTGGACTTCTTTACTTCGTCGAACTTGGCCTTCATGGTCTCATTATGCCTGGTCAGTTTTCGTATGGTTACATCCTGCGCCTTGTTGTTGGCCAGACGAAGCTGGTTCTCGGAGCCCAGCAGGGCGTCCTTGATCTTGTTCAGGTGACTGATGGATTTGTCGATCTCCTCTACTGCATTCTTGAACTTTTTCGAAGCGATTTCATGATTGCGACCAAAAGCATTTTTGAAAGAGTCCAGCTCTTCCTCAAAATGAGTTATGTCGATGTTCTGTTCCTTCACCTCTTCAAGTTCATTTTTGTATTGCAGGGAGTTCTTGGCAGCATCCCGAAGCAGGGTGATTATCGGAATGAAGAACTGCGGGCGGACGACATACATTTTCTCATAGCGATAGGAGACGTCCACGATGCCCGTGTTGTACAGGTCGCTGTCAGGCTCCAGCAGGGAGACCATGATGGCATACTCACAGTGCTTTCCCCGCCTGTCCTTGCTGCCCGTCCTCGCATCGTTGCCCTTCTCAAAGTAGGCATTGGGGAAGGCCGTGGACCGTAGTTTGTTGAACTCGATCTGGCAATGCTGCTCAAGCGTCTCCCCCACCATCTTGGGGGACAGCTTCGCCTTCAGATCACGCAGCCGCTCAATCTGCTCATCACGATCCTGAATCTGGACCTCATAACGCTCCTTGAGGGACTTGGCCTGGACCTTGCTCTGCAACTCCGCTATCTCTGAGTCCTTTTTGCAACAACCGCTTGCAGCTGCGACTTCAGCTGCTCATTTGCAACGTCTATCAGGCCTGTGTTTGGTCCAATTCGCAAACCTTGCTATTCTCGCATTCATCCTGCTCAAGCCGTTCATGAGGATATCGGCATACCCGGCCTCGTCAAAGGTAAATGCAGATGCCCATTGGGATTAAATGATTTTCATCACGGGCAACCTTTTCTTCCTGATCCTGCATTAAACAAAGCCACTCCTGCTCTGAGCAGTCCATACTGGAAACCGAGTGGCCGCGACTCCTAATGAAGAACTATTCATGCTCTATGTCGATCCCTTACAAGGATTCAACAATCATGGACCAGGTAATGATCTTCCGGATCACTCCACAAGCTTGACGATAGTCTCCCGCCTGCCTTGCAGTCTCAAAAGCTGCTGCTACGATCGCTCTTCAATGCCAGCCGCCTCTGCAATCCAGAGTAAAGACGCAGCGTTCTCCAATTTGTTGAAGCACTCCTTTGCGCTATTGTTCGGCTTCTGCCGGGAATAGGAACCCGATCCATAGGTGGCATTATCTGCAAACCACTGCACCATAAGCTGTTTTTCCGTTCTTGCATGTGTATCCGGCGAATTCCTCACCTCACGAAGGTACCTATCGGAATACGGATAATGTGAGTGCTTGAAACGCAACAAGTGCGAAAACGCAACGCAACTCATGTCATTTCCATTTGCCACGCGAGCCTGTTTCATTAAAGGTTAACTTCAGCTTTTACACTAATCATATCAACGGAGAATAGCGGGAACGTTCAGCCGACAATTAGCCTTGCCGCATTGCTCAGATTGCGTCCGTGTCCTAAAGAACAAAATGCGCAAGGGACGACGCACGTGTACATCATCAACCATCAATCGTAACCTGTGGGAGCGGTTATGTCCGAAATTCTATTTCAGGCTGAGTGCACTGGAATCGTCGGCATTTGCGAAATCTTCGGCATTCACCCCCTAAGCATTAGTCAAAGAAGCAAACACCCTGGGTCATCTTGCCTTAGCTCTTCTAGCTGTTTGACCAATATGGGACGCACTCAATCCAGCTCACACACTGCATAGCACCTGCAAACTCACCCTGGAGACAGCGGTGTACGCGGTCGCTGGCCTGTCGGAGGGAGGGTTGCCGCAGCTTTCTCCACTGTAGACTTTTTTGATTTAGTCCTTTGTTATATGCTCCAACTGCAAGGCAGATGAATTCCTATAAAGGGACACATTTAATTGTTTTCGATTGCCTGGTCGTCGATCAGCAATGTTGCTTGTCCCGACTGAAGGGCGGGAGAGCTGTGGAATCCAAGACAGTATCCACTCGATTTCGCTCGCCCAAAAGTCATTGCAAAAAACAACAGGGTTAGTCTCTAAACCGAATACCGCCCTTGCTGCCGATGAAGACTGAATCCACTCATACTCAGCTCCTTGCTTCCATGTTGCTAGTCAAAATTCGTGACAGATAAGCGATAGGCAAGGTTTGTTGCCGGTTCGTTGGGTGTCCTGTTCGCCACGAAAACCAAAGAAGTAGACTTCCACCGACTTGAACTTGCTAGCATGATTGCATCTCCAGCAGGGAAAGCCAGGGGGCTCATCATGTTATACACACAACTGGGCAAGACGGACATCAACATATCGAAGATCTGCGTGGGGTGCATGAGCTTCGGCAAGCCAGGCACCATGCATGACTGGACACTGGATGAGGAAGGGACTGACGCAGTCGTTGCTCACGCACTGGATCTGGGCATCACCTTTTTCGATACGGCCAACGGCTACTCGGACGGGACCAGTGAGGAATATCTGGGAAAGGCGCTGAGAAAGTATACAAGCCGCGACCAAGTGGTCATCGCCTCAAAGGTCTACTTCAACGAGGGACGGCTTTCATCCAAGGCCATCCATCGCGAGATCGATGGGACGCTCAAGCGACTGGGCACCGACTACCTGGACCTCTACATCATCCACAGGTTCGACTATGAAACGCCAATCGAGGAGACCATGGAAGCGCTCAACGATCTGGTCAAGGTCGGCAAGGTGCGAGCGCTGGGCGCCTCGGCCATGTACGCCAGCCAGTTTCAGGGCATGCAGAAAGTCGCCCATGACAACGGTTGGACCCCTTTCAGCGCCATGGAGAACCATTACAACCTGCTCTACCAGGAGGATGAGAAGGACCTGATACCCTTCTGCAGAAAGACGGACGTCTCGCTCATGCCCTACAGCCCTCTGGCCGCTGGCCATCTGACACGGCCCACCTGGACCGCTGACACCCTTCGTAGCGCCACCGATAAGGTCTCGCGCGGCAAGTACGACCGGGCCGAAGACAACGACTTGGCCATCATTGACCGCGTGCAGAAAGTGGCAGAGCGGCACAACGTACCTATGGCCCGGGTAGCCATTGCCTGGCAGTGGGCCAAAGGCGTAGCCTCACCAATCATCGGCGCCACAAAGGCCCGGCACCTTGACGATGCCGCAGCTGCGCTGGATTTGGAGCTTACACCTGAGGAGATTTCCTCCATGGAGGAACCCTATCTGCCTCATGAAACCGTGGGAGCCATTGACAGCAATCCACCCCAGGGCGTAGTGCTGCTGGACGCGAAGGAGAATTAATTCGGTTGACGCCCATAACCGGCTTGGACCACCTTATATGAAATAGAGTTCATGATAGCTTCTCTGTTGTGGGTTCTAATGAAAGATCAAAATCTTTGGATAATGTCAATCCATCCACAATAGTTTGCTTCATATTTCTATAGTCTGTAGGCGTCATCCCCTTTTGTCGTTTAAATACGCGCGAACAATAATTGAATGACCATCCTACTGATTGCGCTACTCGTTCCACCGGATAATTGGTGGATTTCAACAAGTTCATTGCTCGATTTAAGCGTATTTCCTGAAGGACTTGGTTGGGAGTCAGTTGAATAGCATCTCTGAAGATTCTTGTTATATAACTTTCGCTAAAATGAAAATGCTTAGAAAGATCCTCGAGTTTAATCTCTTCGGCGTAATGATTAGTCAAATAACCAATCATGGATTTAATCTTTGAGTTATCCTGTGTTTTAGCCAAAAGAGGCTCTACATAAGAAAAGGGCTGACGCTCGATCCGTTCCTGATACAACCCCAAGAGCAAAAGCTTAAGCAACGAGTCCATCAGTAATGGACGGACTTCCCCCAGTTCACGCCCACCCACCGTTGCAGCAGTATGCAGCTGCTGAATAATCATCAGCAGCATAGGAGCATCAATATAAAAATCCCTACACTCAAGAACTGGACGGATAATTTCGTAAAGTCCAGATTCGATCACAAATTTTATATCCAAAACCGTCGAACCCTGCAAAAACACATAACCATGAGAAGTACCCTCACATACAATGAACAAATGATTCTTCTTTAAATCAATGAGTTGTCCATCATATGTCAACTGTTCAGAGCCGGACATGAAGAATTGCAGTTGACAGAACTTATGCTTGTGTTTAGCAATCTCATCACCCAGCTGATAGGACTTTCCACTGATCCAGAGAATCCGGACGTCCTTGTCTCGCATACCTTCTCCTCACTGTTCTAGATACGGCGATTGGGATAATCATAATCGGCGAATCATGCTCAAATTCGAGCCATAGCATGATTTCCAGAACAGCTGCTGTTCAACCAATCACACGTTATCACGTAAACATTGCAGTTTGCTTGGAGGAATGGTTTCATGAACACGAACACAATTGCCGTAACGGCACAGAAAAAGGTTCGATGGCATATTCTACCCTATTTATTCATCATTTATTTTGTGGCCTTTCTTGATCGCTCAAGTATCACTTACGCCTCCATTGGCGGCATGGATGCAGATCTAGGATTGACTGCAACCACATATGGCTTTATTGCGGGCATATTCTTCATTGGGTATTTCTTGTTTGGCATCCCAGGAAATATGATCCTCGAAAAGGTCGGTGCAAAGCGATGGATCGCCCTCATTCTCATACTATGGGGGCTAGTAACCCTGCTGACCGGGTTTGTGCAATCAGCAGTCGAACTTACAATATTGCGCTTCCTGCTTGGCGTATTCGAAGCTGCGCTTTTCCCCGGTATGACTCTGATCGTTACCTACTGGTTTGTCAGCAAAACCAGAGCTGCAGCCATCGCCCTTTTCATGATTGCGCCTCCTCTGGCGAATTCATTCGGGGCACCTGTAGCGACTGCCATAATCAGCAACATCCACCAATTCTTAAATCTATCCGGTTGGCGTTGGCTTTTTCTGATAGTCGGATTGCCGGCTGTGCTCTTGGGAATATTCACATACTGGTATCTGAATGACAAGCCACAGGATGCCAAGTGGCTGACATCTGAAGAACGCCGATGGTTAATCGACGCGTTGGACAAAGACAACCAGGAAAATTCCAAAGAGGGCGAAATCGCCGCACCATTTAAAGAGGCATTCCTAGATAGGAAGATCTGGATCGTAACCCTTATGAACTTCTTCTATGTCATGGGGTTATATGGCATCACATTCTGGCTTCCGCAGATGATCAAGTCGATTTCTTCCAGCAGCTCCACCATGACTGTGGGCTGGTTAACGGCCATACCGTATCTTCTGGGAGCAGTGGCTCTGGTCGTAAATGCCCGGTCATCAGACCGGACAGGAGAGCGCTATTACCACACCGCCCTTGGTGCCATCGTCGGTGGATTCAGCCTACTCGCATCTGCCCTAATCCCTAATCCATATTTAGCTATGGTGTTCATCTGTCTTGCTGCAATAGGCCTTTACGCTTGGTCTGGACCCTATTGGGCAATCACCACGGCCATTGATCCTCGTATCGCAGCAGTCGGTTTGGGCATTGTCAATGCTATTGGCAACTTGGGAGGATTCGTCAGCCCTTATGTAGTCGGTTGGCTGAAAGATTTGACAAACTCCACAGTAAGCGGGATGTACTTCCTAGCTGCATCGCTGATTCTGGCTGGATGTCTAGTCATGCTTTTGAAAAAGACCAACGCACGTTAAATAACAACCAATAAGAAAGAGGCAATATCATGGTAAGAAAAATGATTGTTCCTGAGATGGAATGGACTGACCATCACAGCGAAGGCACTCAACAAGTTGCTGTTATGGAAAAAGTGGGAGATATCGACATCAAATATGCCAAAATTCCCCATGCGAAGGACAATGAAATACGCGTAGATGTCAAATGGGTGGGCATATGCGGCTCAGATTTGGAAGTATATAGAGGGGCTAGAACACCTGAATTTCTCTCCTACCCTATGAGGTTGGGTCATGAAGTTGCAGGGATTGTCGATGAAGTGGGCTCACATGTGGTTGGTCTTAAGGTTGGCGATCATGTTGCACTGCGGTACGTGTGGGGAGCTTTTGCCGAGTACATTACTTGTGATCCATTCTCAGCGGTGCTGCTGCCCAAAGATTTTCCTCTCATGCATGGTTCTCTGATCGAAATCACGCCGACCATACTCAACGGCATGGAACGCGCAGAAATCAGCCAAGCCAAGAACGTGTTGATTATGGGTCAAGGCGTAAGTGGATTGCAACTGACACAGGTCGCACATTTATACAGCCCAAGGAACCTTGTAGTAACCGACCTATTCGATGAAAAGCTGGCGCTTTCCAGAGAATTTGGAGCTACTCGAACGTACCGAATCCCTTCACAGGACACGCCAACCATGGACATCGTAGGCAAAAACTTCCCAGATGGCTTTGATGTCGTGATCCCAGCACTGCTGGAAGGCGACGCCATAATCGATGCCTTGGATTGCTGCGCACAGAATGCCAAATTGATCATGTACGGAGGCATCGGGAAAACCTCGAAGACCATCGATTTCTTCAAAATGCACCGTCGCCGCGTCGACATACTGACCACAGAACCCAAACGCGACATCGACAACCATCGACTGCTACGAGAGGGAAGAGACATGGTGCTCAATGGACTAATCAACACCGAGCGAACCGTTACCAACATCTTCCCGCTTTCTCAAATTGCCCGGGCCTTCAAATTGCGGAACCATACGCAAGCTGACGTCATCCATGTCATGATTGACTGTGATGCCACTCACGACGATGGTCGATACGATGAGTAAATCAGAAGTTGCCATGCACCAGCAGGGTGTTCGTCCAGGCTGCTTTTACTGCGAACATAGTGAAATACAACGGTCTAGGATGATTTTCATTACAGAATTATCAACATCCACTGTGTTCCTCAACAGGGATCAAACTCATCCGGGACGCTGCATCGTTGCATTGAACTGGCATGTTGACGAACTCTTTGAATTGAAAGGGAAAGAACTTACTCAATATATCCAGGAAGTCGCAGATGTCGCACGAGTTCTTAAATCCATAACCGGATGCAAAAAGATCAACTATGGCATATACGGTGACACCGTTTCCCATTTGCACTTCCATCTGGTCCCTAAGAAACCTGAAGACGACGATTGGGATGATGCTTTCATTAACAACCCGCAAAACCCAATAACAGGCAAAGATGACGTTAATAACCGACTCATCAGCCAAATCCGACAGGAATTGGAGGATAGACACGAAACGCTCTGAGATTGACCACATTATCGATCGAGCTCTAGAGTTCAGCACCAACCGGGGTTTCGTTTTCCCGCACTTTGCCTATTACACGGCAGAGGATTGGCAAAAGCTGAATAAGAATTCCCAAGAGATCATCGACAACATGCTGGGCTGGGATGTTACTGATTTCGGCGAAGGAAACTTTAGTAGACGTGGATTGGTAAGTTTCACTTTCCGGAATGGCAACTATGAGCACCCCGACCTATATCCCAAGCCTTATTGTGAGAAACTCTTCGTAATAGAAGATGGACAAGAGTTGCCCTATCACTTCCATCGAAAGAAAATGGAGGACATCATCAATAGAGGTGGAGGAACATTGGAAATCACCGTCTATAAAGCTGATGCCGACGAAAAGCTAGACAAACAGAAGCCAGTAACTTATGTCTCCGACGGAGAGCGATTCACTGTCCCCGCAGGCTCAGTAATTCAACTGCCACCCGGGCGGAGTGCCACCATGACGCAAGGAACATACCATCAATGGAAAGGAGTGCCTGGGACCGGCAGAATCCTCTTGTTCGAAGTATCATCCACCAACAACGACAAAACAGACAATCGTTTTCTGGAAGACATACCTCGACTGATTTCCGTCGAAGAAGATACACCAAGACAGCATCTTCTTTTCAATGATTATGGTGAAATCAAGCTGAAAGGCTGACCGACGAATCATCGGTAAGACGGTGAAGGTGCCAGACCCCTTGAAGATCTGCCACCTTCACCGGTATGAAACTTCCTAAGCAACATCAGCTAAACACTCGCCTGTTCCAGGATCACTACCTCTCGCGGTTTTTGGCGGACATCTGTCTGACCAAGCGGAAGATGATAAGCCCAGTCATGACCGCCGCAGTGGCAAGGGCCAGGGGAAGCACCACCGCAGATCCGGTCTTAGGCAGCGCGACTTTCAGAGCGTTCCAGTCATCACTGTTGGATTCGACAGATCGATCGGCACAGAGCCGGCGACCATCGACTACCACTCCGTGCGAATCCGCTCGCCCAGATGCCTTTTGGCCATTCTCCAGTTGAGGCAGGGAGGCCTGATCCTGCACTGGACAGGGCACCAGAGGACTGCCTACCACCCGAGCCCTGTCGGTGTGCCTACCTGATATGCCCATCACTGTGGCATGCACGTCTACAGACTGGCCAGGTCGGAGCATCAGGGTCGACCAGTTGTCGGGATAGCGGATCCCGGTCACCCGTCCCTGACCGACGACCGTCTGATCCTCCAAATGGAGTTGCCGGGCGGGGAAGATGGCTCCGGTCCCATCGCCGGGATCGCGAGGGGAATCATTGGTGATTCGGAAAACAATGGCGACATCCTCATGGGTCCGGAGGGCCTGTTCCGGCTGATCCCGATCACCCATGGGCATGCCACCAGCCTGATCAAATTTTTCGATATGCAGAGCCGGGGTCATATCGGGCGTTCTGGTCCAAACTGTGTTGGAGACCAGGGTCTTGTCCTGATAGAACTCAGCGAATCGGTTCTCATGACGTTCCACGTTCTTCAGCCGCCTACATTGCAGGTAGGCCCTCCAACCGATCGGGCGGTCGCCTGAAGCGCTGACCAAGACCAAATATCGAGGTGTGGCTTCCACTTTGACCAGGCCTGCAGGATCCGCAGTCATAGTAAACAAGGGATCGCCATGAATGTCTGCAGACATGTCCGAACCAGCCATAATCTGTCCATGATGAATCAGGATGTGCCCGTTCTCGTAAAGGTCCTGGGTTGCGTAGACGGCCCAATGGCCAGTGAATCGATCCACCGTGGGGTCCAGCCGATCCTCAATCCGCCAGGTTTTCACTTGCGGGTAAGCCCTTCCGGCCGGCAGCAGACTGGAGTCCAGGCGATAGAGGAAGAGCCGATCGCGGTAGATACTGCCGCCATGTGCGCTTTTCCCGCCCACGGCGACCACCACATCCTTGGCGGGATTGAGCAACTTGACCGGATTGGTAACCACGTTGGTCGCTTTATGCAGGTCGTTGACGATCTGGGTCGCTTGGTTGCGTACTACATAACCTGATTCTGCGCGGATGACCGTGTAAGGCAGGACCACATCGTAGGTGCGTCCCAGCAGTCCCTGGTCAATAGCCGGCTCTCTGAGGGGATTATGACCGCGGGCAGCAGCATAGGCAGCCAGATCGGTAGGCTGAGGATCCCCTTTGAGTGTGACGCCGGTGGCAGGAACATAGGTATCCACGGTTTTGGCGAAGACCAGGACTACACCGTTTTCAACCTGGATATTGAAAGCCTTGGTGTAATCGCGGCCGTCGGAACCCAAAACTTCGATATGTTTGGAATTGATATCCAGGTGACGAGCGTCGTAGGCATCCGTCATACCCAGCCGCCAGACCGGATAGGCGGTGTCTTTGCGACGGGCGTCCAGACTGATCCGGTAGGCCCCTCGGTCGCCCACAAAAAGCACCTTGCCGTCGATGCTGACTCCTGGATCATATGCGCTGACATCGTTCTTTGAGGGGTGGAAGTCAGCCGGTGGATTGCTTACCTGGTTGGAGGGGGTCAACGAGTTGTTCAGCGTCAGTACCCACTGATTGCCTACACGATGATCCGTTGGAGCCTTGGGATCAACCCTGCCTTCAAAACGCAGACGGATCCTGGGATTGCCCCCGGCACGCCACTGGCTGATCCGGGCGGGGTCGGTGAAGGTCATCCGAAGGCTGTGCTCCTTGTCTTTCCACTTTGTGGCGTATCCGGTCTTGGCGATGACGTCGCCGCTCTGCAGGTCAGTCACTTCAAGAGTCTGCTTGTCGGGCAAAAACCAGCGATCGTAGACATCCGTCAGGATGATTGATTTGACAGGATAGGCCAGATTGTCGGGCAGGCTGGGCTGGGTGTCCAGCTGATACTCCAGCCTCTGACCAGGAAAGACCACCTTGCCGTCAACACTGGCCTGCTCCCCGCCTTGGCCGGCCTCCGAAATGACATCCTTGCGCACCGGAGGCAGGTATCCACAGATGCCCGGCTTGTTGGTCTGTACGCTCTGCGTGTTGACAGTCTGGGAACCCGAGTTGGTCAGCGCCGCGCCCTGGCTGCCATGGCCGTTCGGGGCCTTGCAGAAAGTCAGTTCCTGGTCAGATGTTCCGCCCAGATCCTTGCGAACCTTGGCTGCACCACCGCCGTTGGCGAAGCGAACCGTAAAAGGAACCAGCATGGTGACCTGCCTAGGATCCTCCATCCCCTTGAGACCCTTCAGCCATCCGCTTTTGGCCTGTACACGCGCCCGAGTGCCGGTCACGCTGATCTCGAAACGATCGGTCACATCCCTGCCCTTGTTCACAATGTCCTGGATGCTGCTTCGGCGGTAGTGCCCATCTGCATCCACCTTGGCCTTGGCCTCGAAAATCCGAATAGCCCGAGCACCATCCTGATCAACCAGATAGTCGGCAGCGCTCCAGTCGTCAGTCAGGGTAAAAACCTTAGGAGCCTCAATCAGATGGGCTTCAGCAGTGGCGTTGACCACCGACCCCACTCTGTCGCCGTCCAGAAAGGCATGTCCATCCGCACCGGTTTTGTTGGTCCACTGAGGGTCGACGACTGCTTTCCAAAGCCCGGTAGCAGGATCGCGCAGAATCCAGGATTTGTCTGGTCTGGGCTTCCAGGTGGGAGTGCGGCGTTCAGGGGTCGATTGATCAACCTGACGGACGGTGCCCTTCCAACGGACTTTTCCACAGTCCAGGATGACCCCGATATCCGGCTGCTCGACAGTCACATCCAGCTGCCATACCCATTGATGCTCCTCAGGCAGAGTCCCGCCCTTCCAGGTGGCTGTAGCCCTATTGCCGGGCGGTCTGCTTCCATCGGCCGTGTTGAAAGCGAATTTGCTGGTCAGATCCTCACCGCTGGTCAGGTCTTTGACCTTCTGCCCGGTGACACGGTACTGCTTGCCTTGGGGATCGAAGACATCGCTGAAGGTCAACTCGCGGCCGCCCCGACCGGTTCCTGTCTCGATGCGGGTGCGGTTGGTCATCCCATCCGCGCTGGTGCCAGGATCCACTTTCTTGTCGGGTGGATTCGGCGGCAGATCGGCCGGTTTAGGCTCATAGTCATTGAGCATGAAGACCACCAGGGAGATGCTGTGCTCGTTGCCGGCATACATGTCGGCGAACTTGTCCAGGCTGTCTCCGGGCTGGTCCCAAAAAGGTTCGCCGGTCCGATAGGTCACCCCGCGGTTGCTGAAGGTACGGTTGGCCACCTGACTTCGCCAGTTGTCCATCCATATGCTGTGGATGGCCATGCTGACCCCATCGAAGACCCGCTGAGAGCCGCGATAGCCCGTGACCACACCCACGCCGGTCACCCGGCAGTGGCTTTGTCCGGATTCGTCGGCATGGGCCTCGTTAAAGCGTGCCTGGCAGTTGCCGTTGGCCTCATCCAGAGCCTGGCGTTTGACCCGAGCAGTGGTGGCATTGCCGCCATCCACAATCCCCATTTTGGAGAAGGCCCTGTCGATGCTGCCTATCTCATAGCCACCGAAGGAGCCATGGTCGTCATCCTTGTAGGTCCAGCCCTGCCAAAACCGGCCATTGCCTTCAGCACCACCGCCGGAATGTCCTGATCCGCCGCCGGCCATGGCGGGGGCCGCCGGGCCTACAAGCGTCGCCAGTGCAGCCAAGGCCGCCAGCAAACCCGTCCATCTGCGCTTGTTCATACTTGTCCTCACTCTTCGCCCACCCCATGAATCGAGTATGAACGGCCGCCGAGCAGGCGTGAGCGTCAGCGAAGCACTGTGGTCGAATGTGCCCCGGGACGGTTATGCTGTGTATGAGACATTCCTATGCCGTCCAGACCGAAAAGGAGACAGGACAATGGCAGAGACATTCGACGTGTTGGTCGAGATTCCTCGGGGCTCCCGCAACAAGTATGAGATGGACCACGACAGCGGCCACATCAGGCTGGACCGCACCCTCTTCACCTCCATGGGCTACCCCGACGACTACGGCTACATCGACGGCACCCTGGGCGAGGACGGCGATCCCCTGGATGCCCTGGTCATGATTCCCGATTCGGTCTTCCCGGGCTGCATCGTCGAATGCCGCGCCGTGGGTCTCTACCACATGGTCGACGAGGCTGGCGGGGACGACAAGGTCCTTTGCGTGCCCGCCGATGTGCGCTTCGATGCCATCAAGGACATCGATGACGTCTCCGACTTCCACAAGCAGGAGATCAAGCACTTCTTCGAGCAGTACAAGGCCCTGGAGCCGGGCAAGGAGGTCATGCCCGGCGATTACTGGACCAACGCGGAGGCCGCCGAGACCCAGATCAAGGCTGCACGCCAGCGCCTGGCCGAACAGCACTGACCTCTCAGGGCCGACTAGCGGTCACAACCACCCCGGCAAGGGCCCAATCGAGCGCCTGAACCGGGGTTTTGCATGCCCAAATCCTCCCAAAACACGTCTGGCCGTCTACGATTGCCAATTGCGGGTGCGCGCAAGGGCAGGAGCGGCTATGACTTTCTATACATACCAATACCTCAAGGGCGGGCAGACCAACTGGACCATGATCAGGATCATCGTGGTCGTCGTTCTGGCCCTGGCCTTTCTCTTCTTCCTGTTCATGTACTCCCGCCACCGTTGGAACCATAAGTACAAGGATCTGTCTATCATCCTGGCCACCCTGCTTCTGCTGGCGGCGGCCATCCAGTACAGCGACTACACCAATCTGCGCACAGCCAGCCTGCAGAGCGGTCAGCTGACCACCGTCATCGACAAATCCGCTGCCAAACTCAAGGTCAAGCCTGAGCAAATCAGTATCAACGACACCTCGCGCAACAACGACATGATCATCAAGACCCCCAAGGGCTACTACACCCTGGTATTCAACAGCTCCGGCTCCGAGTTCCTGCTGCAGCGCGCCGACCTGTACCACCCAGACATCACCGTGATCGGAGAGTGACCCATGGATATCAATTTCTACGTCAACGTGGCCCTGAAGCTGATCGTCGGGCTGCTCTTCATCACCCTGCTCATCAACGTGACCGGCAAGGGGAATCTGGCGCCCACCTCGCCCATGGACCAGCTGCAGAACTACGTCCTGGGCGGCATCATCGGCGGGGTCATCTACAGCGACAGCATCTCCATGGCCCAGTACATCGTCATCTTGCTGATATGGGCGGCGCTGATCCTCATCACCCGATACGCCAAGACCCACATCCATGCAGTGGGCAAGTACATCGACGGCGAACCGGTCACCATCATCAAAAACGGCAAACTGCTGGTACAAAATTGTCTCAAGGTCAACCTGACAGCCAAGGAGGTGGACTTCAAGCTGCGCACCAAGGGCATCAACGACATCCGCGACGTCAAGCGGGGCATCGTCGAACAGAACGGCAGCCTGACCATCATCTCCGAGGGTGACAAGGACGTGCGCTATCCGGTGGTCATGGACGGACGGGTCAATCCCGACGTGCTGGATACCATGGGACGGGACGAGGACTGGCTCAATGAGCAACTGGCCAAACAGGGCATAGACAAGGTCAGCGACGTGTACATGGCCCGCTTCCAGAACGGCGAGTTTTACGCCGTCACCTACCAGGATCAGTAGTACTCGAAAACTGACTACAGCATTCGCGAATCACTCGACATTCAGGTGTCATAAACAATTGTTGCAATGTACACTGTAGTGTACACTTTCTTGTGGGGAATGGGACGCATCTTCTCGAAATAAGAGGGGAAAGCGACACCATGCCCTTATCCATCATTGAGGTACTGGAGACTGAGGAATTCAGCCGGTGGATTGATGAGTTGAAAGACACTCAGTCGGCAGCCCGCATCCTACACCGATGGGAACAAGTAAAACGATCCGGACACCTTTTAGGCGACTGGAAGACTGTGGGAGAAGGCGTATTTGAAATGCGTTTTCACAATGGTCCGGGTTACCGCACCGACTTCGGGCTGAAGAACAAACAGGTCGTGTTGCTGCTTTGCGGCGGCAGCAAGACTCACCAGAAGAGGGACATAGACCGGGCAAAACATCTGTGGAAGTCATATCTGGAGAGCTGACGGCATCCAGATGGGGAACAAACGGACCACATTAAGGACAGAGTCGTGATGACGTTGAAGATCAGGGAATTTCATGCAGGCGACCATATACATACCGAGCAAACAGCCGTCCGCTACCTGCAGGTTGCCATGGAGGAGGCCGACAAGGCCGAAACCTCTCGGCAGGGGGCTGCCATCATCGCAGATGCACTCGGTGAGGTGGCACGAGCACAGAGGCATATGAGCGCCATCGCCTCTGATGCCGACCGATCCCGGTCGGGCATCTACAAGGCCCTGAGCAATCAAGGAGATCCGGCACTGAGCACGGTCATCAGCGCCGTCCATGCGGCAGGGGGCAGTCTGACTGTGACCATGGCTCACTAAGGGGCCGATCGGATAGCCTGTCATGCTTGATTATCACAGCGCTGACAAGTAAAATCTGTGTCCATATTGTTATGGCGTAGCATGTGAACGGCGTTCAACGAATTCAAAGCCGATTCCAATCGGCAGTTCCGCGCTCGACGCTCCCGAGGCGTAGGCGGGTTTGAGGAGACCTGGTCGAGGCCCATCCCACCAGGGATGAACCCTTTCAAGGAATGCCGTGTTCTTGAGATTGTTGTTTATCGCTTTAGGTGTATCTTCTGATGCCTTCGCCGTCTCCATCAGCAAGGGACTGTCCGTGGACCGACTGCGGGCGCGCCACCATTGGCTGGTCGGGCTGTGGTTCGGCGGATTCCAGACTCTGCTGCCCCTGCTAGGTTACTTCGCCGCTTCCATGCTGCAGGATTCCCTGGCCGCTGTGGATCACTGGATTGTCTTCGGCATCCTTTCAGCCATCGGGGTCAACATGATCCGAGAGGGTGTCTACGGCAAGGAGGAGGGAGCGGACGGCGAGGAGAACTTCTCCTGGCGGAAGATGCTTCCTGCGGCCATCGCCACCAGCATCGACTCATTCGGAGTGGGCGCGGGTCTGGCCCTGCTGGGCATCAACATCTGGCTGTCCGCACTGGTCATCGGGCTGGTGACGGCGGCGGCCTCCATTCTGGGGCTGCGCATCGGATACGCGGTCGGGTCCCGCTGGCGCAAGCCTGCCAGAATCGCAGGCGGCATCATTCTGATTGTCATGGGCATCCAGATCCTTCTGGATCACCTGATGAATGCCTGACTCAGAACGTCGTCTGCAAGACCATGACGGACAGGGCCACGATGGATCCGGCCAAAAGAACCGACATCAGCGCCAGGCCAACGGCCCCACGCCGATCAGCTGCCTCCTGGGCCCAGTGATAGCCCGAAGTCATCAACCCGACCAGCAGCAGCAAGGCCACAAGCACCACCAAGATCAGCATCAGGTCAGGTCGCAGGCCTCTGATCAGCTCTGGCAGGAAGACCCACCCCGAGGCAGCGACGGCGGTCACCCCGCCCATGGCGGTTGCAGAAATGCCCCGAATGACCATCCGCCTGTCCCGACGCAGCATCTGCCGAACAAACATGAACACGGCCAGGAGGGCCAGCAGGAATGCCGCAGTCGTCAGCCAGGCCCAGAGGGCACCAGGCCCCTGTACGACCAGGGCCGGCACCAGAGCGACCAAGGTCAGCAGGCCGAACATGGCTCGGTCAGGACCGGGTCGGATGCCTTTGCCCACCAGGGGCCAAGAGGCCAACAGGGCCAATGCCAGCACCAAAACCAGAACGGCCTGCACCCATCGAGCGACCCGAGGAACGGCCAGCAAGCCCGTCGCCACGCCCGGCAGGATCAGGGCCGCCAGGGCCACCAACTGCGTCAGAGCGGGCGCGCGCCCATCCCGGGTTTCTTTTACGGTCTGCGCCATGGGTCCTCCTGCCTGTCCCCGTCGGGGAGCCATACGTCACATCCTAGGGCAAGGCCATCCTGAGAACTCGGAGCCCCTGTGACGGGCCGATTGTACAATGATGACGACTGTTCAACGAATCCACCGCTATGGACGAACGGACAGGGAAGAAGGTACCCCGTGACGGATCTGACCCTGATGACCTGCGCCGATGACCCGGCATCGGTTCTGCCCGCCTTGGCCCTGCTCTCCCATCGAGTGCGCGTCCTGCCCTTGGACGCCGCATCCCTGGTAAGAATGCCCGAGGATACCGTTCTGCTGATCGATGCCAGCGACGACCTGGCCGAGGCCAAGACCCTCTGCAACCTGACCCGAGCCTCGGGCCTGTCCACGCCCATCATCCTGATTCTGAGCGAGGGTGGCTTCACCGTGGTCAATGCCAGCTGGGGTGTAGCTGATGTGATCATTCAGTCCGCATCACCCGCCGAGGTCGAGGCCCGGTTGCGCTTGGTCTGTCAGCGCGTGACACCGACGCGCAAGCCGGATGCCCAGCCGGAAGAGGCGGAGGATCAGGTGCCCACTGGCCAGGTTCGCTCGGGTGACCTGGTTGTGGACACCGAAAGCTACACGGCCCGGATACACGGCCGTCCCATCAACCTGGCCTACAAGGAATTTGAGCTGCTCAAATACCTGGTCCAGCATCCCGGCAGGGTCTTCACCAGGGCACAGCTCCTCCAGGAGGTCTGGGGCTATGACTACTACGGCGGCACCAGAACGGTGGATGTACACGTGCGGCGGCTCAGGGCCAAGCTGGGCAGCGAGTACGAGCACCTGATCGGCACGGTCCGCAATGTGGGATACCGGTTCGACCCGCCCTCATCGGCCAGAACGGCCCAGGCTCCCAAGGCCACGACAGATGCAGGAAGCGAACCGGATACCGCCGAGCAAAATGACAGCCAGTCCGAACAATCCAAAGATGCCAAGAAGAAGAAAACCGATCATAGTGACTGATGCATCATCCAATCGAAAGCACCCCCAAGGCAGGGAGAGCAAAGCCCAGCGCCTGACCCGCATGCACGCGGAATACCGCATCCTTTGCCAAGTCTTTCCCGAGGCGGTCTGCGCCCTGCACTTCCGCAACCCCTTCGAACTGCTGGTGGCCACGGTCCTGAGCGCCCAGACCACCGACAAGCGGGTCAACTCGGTGACCCCCGAACTCTTCGAGCGCTACCCCGACCCTGCAACCATGGCCCAGGCCCAGCCGACCGAGCTGGAGGCCATCATCCATCCGGTAGGCTTCTACCACGCCAAGGCCCGCCACCTGCTGGGGCTCTCCCTGATGCTGACCGAGGATTACGGCGGAAAGGTCCCTGAGACCATGGGGGAGCTGACCAGCCTACCTGGTGTGGGGCGCAAGACCGCCAACGTGGTCCTGGGCAACGCCTTCAACATTCCTGGATTCCCTGTGGACACCCACGTCACCCGGGTCACCGGCCGCCTGCGCTGGCGGACCGACTGGCGCAGCACCCATCCCGATCCGGTGAAGATCGAGCATGAGATCTGCGACTGCTTCCCGCCCGAGGACTGGACCAATCTATCGCACAGACTGATCCTCCACGGCCGGGCTACCTGCCACGCCCGCAAACCTGACTGCCTGCACTGCCCACTGGCCGAGACATGTCCCAGCGCCGAGCTCCTGGCCGGACCGGCCTCTCGATAGAATCAAAACCATGGCAAGCGGCAGACACAGACGAATCAGCTCCGGAATCATCTTCATCCTGGTACTGGCGGTCCTGACCGCGGGCACCTACATGGCCTGGCCGTTGTTGACTGGCCAGGGAGGCTGGCGGCTGCCCTGGAACCTTGGAGGCTCGGGCCAGGTAGTGCGCATCAAGGCCCGGCAGGCTCCGGTCTCCTTGGACATCCGCACCGAGCCCGGTCAGGCCACTGACCAGGCCCTGATGGGCAACGTCTACCAGACCCTGACCAGGCCCGACGCCCAAGGTCGGCCGACTCCTGGACTGGCCCAGAACTGGGAGATCTCCGCCGATGGGCTGCTCTACACCTTTCATCTGCGCAATGATGCCCGCTTCGCCGACGGACGCCAGCTGACCTCAGAGGATGCCCTCTGGTCCCTGCGGCAGATCCTCGACCACCAGTATCAGGGCCACCAGGACCTGGATGGCCTGGCCAGGGTCACCAACCCGGATGATGCCACCCTGGTGATCAGACTGAAGAGCCCGGATGCCCATCTGCTGACCGCTCTGAGCGGTCGGGCCGGCATTGTCTACGATCGCCAGGCCCACGTCAACTACTCCACCCAATCGGCCGGATCAGGCCCATATCAAGTGGATGACTGGCAGCCGGGAGCCAGCCTGACCCTCACCACCAACAAGTCCTACCGGGGCCCGGACAAGGCCGCCATCCACAAGGTCATCTTCAGCTATGCCGGCAGCCCCGAGCAGACCGTCAAAGATCTGAACCAGGGACGTCTGGACGCTGTAGTGGACATGGATCCGGCTACCGCCAAGCAGGCTGGTAAGGCTCCGACAGCAACACCCAGCTCAAACAATGTGGTCCTGGCCTTCAACAACGAGGCATCCAGTCTGTTGTCCGACCAACATGTGCGCGAGGCCGTTCGCTACGCCCTGGACCGCCAGGCGCTGGCCGATCTGGAAGGCGGCGCAGCCAAGGCGCTAGGTGGACCACTCAACCCGCTCAGCCCAGGCTACGATCCCAGTCTGCAGGCCTTCCCATTCGATCGTGTCCAAGCGGCTCGTCGAGCCTCCTACTATGCCCAGTCCTACTATCACGGCGGCCTGCGCCTGGTCTATCCCCAGGAATTCGGCAGCCAAGTTGGCGATCTGATCAGCACGCAGCTGAAGGCGGTGGGCATCCCCATCCAGGTCTCCATGGTGGATCAGGCTGCATTCCGCGACCAGGTGCTCACCCGTCACGACTACGACATGGCCCTGCTGATCATGAACAATGACGACATCGGCCGCTTCGCCGACCCCAACGCCACCATGCTCTTCGACAACACCGAGGTCCAGGAATCCTGGAAGCAGGTCAAGGCCAGCACCGACCAGAATACCTATGCCGAACGGCTACGGGCTTTCGCCCGACAGGTCAGCGACCTCTCCCCCAGCGACTGGCTTTATGAGCGCACACCCTTGGTCCTGAGCGCTCCCCGACTCCAGGGTATGCCCAGCTCGCTGTTGGACCGCTACCTGCCCCTGTGGAACCTGCATATCAAGGGTTGAGGAAACCGGGACTCCTTGTCACCATTCGTCCATAAAATGCTGGTATGTCTGCTGAACACCAAGGAATCGTCAATGCCCATCTGACCCCCCTGCCTGACAGGGTGGGCGTGGATGGCCTGGAGGAAAAGTGGTGCCGCGACTGGGATGAGTCCGGCGTCTACCGCTTCCGCAACACCCGCGAGCGCTCCGGCGTCTACTCCATCGACACCCCGCCGCCCACGGTTTCGGGGCATTTGCATGTGGGGCACGTCTTCTCATACACCCATACCGACGTAATCGCCCGGTTCAAGCGGATGCAGGGATACGACGTCTTCTACCCCATGGGCTGGGACGACAACGGCCTGCCCACTGAGCGGCGGGTTCAGAACTACTACGGGGTTCGCGTGGACACCTCGCTCAAGTACGATCCGAACTTCAAGCCTCCCTTCCACGGGACCAAGGGCAAGAAAATCAGCGCCAAGGATCAGGTGCCCGTCTCCCGTCAGAACTTCATCGAACTGTGCGAGGAACTGACCGCCGAGGACGAGAAGCTCTTCGAGCAGCTCTGGCGGTCGCTGGGACTGTCAGTGGATTGGTCGCAGACCTACCACACCATCGGCGAGCATCCCCGCCGGGTGGCACAGAAGGCTTTCCTGCGGAACCTGGCCCGGGGCGAGGCCTACCAGAAGGAGGCCCCCGGACTCTGGGACGTGACCTTCCAGACCGCCGTGGCCCAGGCCGAGCTGGAGTCGCGCGAGTATGACGGCTTCTATCACCGCGTGGCCTTCCGGTTCGCGGACGGCACGCCAATATACATCGAGACCACCAGGCCTGAGCTGCTGGCGGCCTGCGGCGCCCTGATCGCCCACCCGGACGACAAACGCTACCAGAAGTACTTCGGGCAGAAGGTCTACTCTCCCCTGTTCAAGGTGGAGGTGCCCATCCTGGCCCATCCCGCCGCCGAGATGGACAAGGGCGCCGGCATCGCCATGTGCTGCACCTTCGGCGACGTGACCGACGTGCAGTGGTGGCGGGATCTGAACCTGCCCACCAGGTCCATCATCCAGCGCAACGGTCGAATCGTCATGGACGTGCCTGACTGGATCACCGATGAAGGCGGACGGCGAATCTTCAAGCAGACCGAAGGCAAGACCACCTTCTCAGCCCGCAAGATCATCGTGGACGCCCTGCGCGAGTCCGGCGACCTGGACGGCGAGCCCAAGCCCACCAAGCGTATGACCAACTTCTATGAGAAGGGCGACAAGCCCCTGGAGATCGTCACCTCCCGTCAATGGTATCTGCGCAACGGCGGCACTGACCAGAAACTGAACCAGAAGCTGCTGGAGCGCGGCAGAGAGCTCAACTTCCATCCGGACTTCATGCGGGTGCGTTACAACAACTGGGTCGAGGGCCTGAACGGCGATTGGCTGATTTCCCGCCAGCGCTTCTTCGGAGTTCCTTTCCCCCTCTGGTACCCGGTAAAGGAGAACGGCGAGACTGACTACGCCCATCCCATCACCCCGGCCGAGGACAGGCTCCCCATTGATCCCAGCACTGATGTGCCCGAAGGCTTCAAAGAGTCTCAGCGCGACCAGCCCAGCGGATTCACGGCCGAGAAGGACATCATGGACACCTGGGCCACCAGTTCCCTGACCCCTCAAATCGTGACCCACTGGGCCGAACCGAGCGAGAAAGACCAGGCCCTCTTCAAGGCTACCTTCCCCATGGACCTGCGACCCCAGGGCCAGGACATCATCCGCACCTGGCTCTTCAGCTCCATAGACCGGGCGCACTTGGAGAACGGCTGCCTGCCCTGGAGCGACACCACCCTGTCGGGGTGGATCCTGGACCCGGACCATAAGAAGATGAGCAAGTCCAAGGGCAATGTGGTAGTGCCGGATGAACCCATCAAAAAGTATGGCGCCGATGCCGTGCGCTACTGGGCATCCTGCGCCCGGCTGGGTCTGGACGCCACCTATGATGAGGGGCAGATGAAGATAGGCCGCCGTCTGGCCGTCAAACTTCTCAACGCCGTCAAGTTCGCCCTGGCCATCGGCCGCGAGGACGAGAACCATAAGGTCACCCGGGCAGCGGAGACCACCTGGAATCCTGCCGACGTCACGGTCCCGCTGGATCGCGCGGTCCTGGCCGGCCTTGCAAGGGTGATCGACCAGGCCACCAAGGCCCTGGAATCCTACGAGCACTCCAAGGCCCTGGAGGTGACCGAATCTTTCTTCTGGGACTTCTGCGACAACTACATCGAGCTGGCCAAGAACCGGGCCTACGGAACCGCTGACGCCACAGGCAGGATCCCCGATGATGCCCAGGTGCTGAGCGCCCGCACGACCCTGGGGCTGGTCCTGGATGCGCTTGACCGTCTTCTGGCCCCCTTCCTGCCCTTCGCCACCGAGGAGGCATGGCAGTGGATGCACCAGGGGGACGGTTCAGTTCACCGGGCCTCCTGGCCTCACCCGGAAACATACCTGGCTGCCGCCCAGGGCCAGGACCCAGCCCTTCTGGCCTGGGCAGGAAACGCCCTGGCATCCCTGCGGCGAATCAAGTCAGAGGCCAAGGTCTCCATGAGGACCCCTATCCTCTCCGCATCTCTCAGCGTGGCACCGGAGGGCCTGGAAGCTGTGAAGAACGCTTTGGAAGATATAGCCGAAGCAGGCAGGGTCACTGGAAACCTGAAACTGACTGAGGAAGCCGACCGGCCCGAAGCGATGGGATCCGCCGATGACGAGACCGGCATTCGTGTGACTGCCAGCCAGCTGGGCGAGCCTACGGCCAAGAAGCCTCGCAAGTAGGCTCCAGGATTCGCAAGGCAACCGAAGCGATTCGGCCCTGGCCACCCACCGCCGCCCTGAAGACATCGTCGTCTCCAGGGCGACAATCATAACAATCCGCGATGTCGAGCGTATGATTGCCGCTCGCACAAGAGACGGAACACAATCCTTACATCCTCGGCCCTTCCTTAAACCGCGACTTGCAGCATACAGGAACAACAGGATTGATCAGCGTTCATCCCTGTTCCATGGTCAAGGGTCGGGTCAGCTGCAGGCTGCCCTGCAGCGGTGCAAGAGCCTGAATACGACACCCCGATCCTGCCATTGATTGCAATGCTAAGGTTGAACGTGTATAGGGGCTTTAATCGGTGTGCATCGACGCAGTTTTGGGCCTTGGCCTGGGGAGTCGGCACACTGGGAGAAGGAAGATTCAAGTGGGGAAAGATCATGGCATCCGCAGACTGATGGTATTGACGGCTATGGTTGGGCTGGCGCTGGTCGGAGCGTCAACGGGGGCGTACGCATCCACCGACGAGATGGCGCCGGCGCCTACCGCGGGGAGCAGCGGCACGGCTGAGGACGGAGCGCCCTCCCCCGGACAATACAGCAACATGGGCCCAGGCAGGGCGGCGGAGGCAAGGGCCCTGACCCCAACAGCCTGGCCGTCTCCGCTGGCCAGCGGCAATCCTTCCCCGCTCAAGGCCCTCCAACCATTGAGCGGAAAAGGGACGGACGAATCGTTCAAAGACAGGCCGCGCGGAGACAAGCCATCCCGAACTATGGATTCATCATCGTATGCCATCACCTTCGATCCGGACGGAGGCTCGCAGGCTCCCGGCTCACCAGCCTTGAACCAGTCGGTAACCGCAGGTCATCTGGCATCCCCTCCCTCCGTCACCAAGTCGGGCTGCCTCTTCGACGGCTGGTTCCTGAAAGATTCCAAGGTGGCCTACGACTTCGGCAAGCCGGTCACCGGCCCGCAGTCGCTTACAGCCCACTGGTCATCGATCAAAGATGGCCGGTGGACAACAGCCGACGCCAGCGGCGAAGACACAGGGGGCTCCGCAATCACCCTGACTCCGCCCAAGCCCCGAGGGGTCAGATTCGCACAGGTCAGCGCCGGACACGACCACACCCTTGCCGTGGGTTCAGACGGCCACATCTACGCCTGGGGCGACAACAGCAAGGGCGAACTCGGCAACGGCACCCTCACCAATGCAGACACACCGGTGCGGATAACTGACAATGCAGCCATACAAGGCAAGACCTTCATAGCCGTCAGCGCAGGAACCACATTCTCCATGGCCCTGGCCTCTGACGGGACGGTCTACACCTGGGGCAACAACAGCCGCGGCGAACTCGGCAATGGCTCCACCACGGACTCCGCCGAACCGGTGAAGGCAAACCTCAGGGCCACAATCACCGCCGTCAGCGCCGGGTACTGGCATGCCATGGCTCTGGCCTCGGATGGCACGATCTACACCTGGGGGGACAACGAATACGGCCAGCTCGGCAATGGGATGTCCGGCGTCAACGCCAACCCCACGCCCGCCGCGGTCCATTCACCATCCGGCATCACCTTCGCAGTCATCAGCGCCGGATACGATTTCCAAACGGCATTGGACAGCCAGGGCCATGCCTATGCCTGGGGCCGCAACCAGGGAGGCCAGCTGGCCAACGGAACAGCTGGCAACGCAGCCAGCGGCGTCTACACGCCCACACGCATTCTTAAAGACCAGGGCGGAACCGAGGATGACACTGTCTATACCGACATCGATGCAGGGTATCTGCATGTCCTGGCGCTGAGCAAGGCGGGCGGGGTGTATTTCTGGGGCTATCCGCTGACCAAGGGAAGCGACACCGATGTCGACAGCGTTCACGCCTTTCACCCCAGCCAGATCAGTCTGCCTGCGGGGACAGCGGCACCTACCGCAGTCAGCGCCGGCGATTTCTCCTCTGCGGTGGTCGACTCTGCGGGCAGCCTGTATATGCTCGGCAGCAATTCAAGCGGTCAGCTGGGCGACGGAACGACAAGCCCCAAATCAACCATGACCAAGGTGAGCCTGACGGGCGCCACAGTCGCTGCATTCGATGTCTGCCGACACAGCCTGGCCATCGGCTCCAACGGACTCCCCTACAGCTGGGGGGAGGCAAGGAACGGCAAACTTGGAGAAGGCGACAATGGGCCTGCGTCCGGCCCGCAGACCAAACCTACACTGGTCAGCCCCCCTCAGATAGACCTGTCCAAGCTGAGCTTCGGCAAAACCGATGTAGCCAAGACCGACAGCAGCACCCCGATCAGCCGAGCCTCGGACGACACATGGAGCGCGAATGGCCAATGGACGGTCACCACCCCTCACCACACTTACGGAACCACCAAGATCAAAATCAATGATGGACAATGGACCATCGGAGGCGCAAAACAGCAGGGGCAAGTCATCGCCGACTATACTTTCACACCCACTGCGCAGAAGATCGTCTTTGATTCGGACGGAGGCTCACAGACCTCCAATCAATCCGTAACTGCAGGCCAGCTTGCTTCGCCCCCCACCGTGACCAAGTCAGGCTGCGTCTTCGACGGCTGGTTCGTCGAAGACGCCGATGGCAGCTCCAGGGTGGCCTACGACTTCAGCAAGCCGGTCACCAGACCACTGAACCTGAAAGCCCATTGGTCATCGTCGAATGCCGAATGGAAAACAGCGGACGCCCTCCACGGCGATGACACCGGGGGCTCTACAATCACCCTGACTCCCCCAAAACCCAAGGGGGTACGGTTCGCGCAGGTCAGCACAGGCCGCTACCACACCCTGGCCGTGGGCTCTGACGGGCACGTGTATGCCTGGGGAAGCCAGGCCAGCGGAACCCTGGGCAACGGCAAGGACACTGGCACGGCGGCAACACCAGTGCGGATCACCGATAATGATGCCGTAAAAGGAAAGACCTTCACAGCCGTCAGTGCAGGTGATGCCTACTCCATGGCCCTGGCCTCAGACGGCACGGTCTACACTTGGGGCAGCAACGGCAAGGGGCAGCTCGGCAACGGCTCCGCCGAGGATTATTCCACCGAACCGACAAGGGCAAAGACGGGCGATGCCGAAATCACCGCCATCAGCGCAGGACGAACCTACGCCATGGCCCTGTCCAAGGACGGAACGGTCTACACATGGGGTGACAACCAACGGGGACAGCTCGGCAACGGCAGTTCGGACAACGACAGTCACCCCTCGCCCGCCAAGGTAACGTCGCTGTCCGGCATCACCGCCATCAGCGCAGGCTTCACCACCAGCACAGCGCTGGACAGTCAGGGCCATGCCTGGTCCTGGGGCGAAAACAGCAGGGGACAGCTCGGCGACGGCACCATCAATGACAGCCCAACGCCGGCACGTGTCCGAGACCTGGCCACAGGACAGCATGACGACCGGTTCTATATAGCCATCAGCGCTGGCTACCAGCATGTGCTGGCACTGGATACCGACCATGATGTCTACGGCTGGGGTTCCGGCACCGCAATCGGCCACTCTGCAGATACCAATGAAAGCGTGAAGGGATCTGTCGAAGTCAGCTTCGGCAGCGACGCTGTCAACATCACCGCCATCAGCGCCGGCGACGATGGATCCGAGGCTATAGATGACAGCGGAAGGATCTATACCTGGGGCAAAAAGGCCTACGGTCAGCTGGGCAACGGCTCAAGCCAAGAAGCAGCATGGCAGATCAGCCCGACTGCCATTGTCTTGGCTCAGTCTGTGAAAGCCAGCTCCGTATCCACCTCCAGCCATCACCAGACAGCCATTGGGTCCGACGGATTGCTCTACACCTGGGGATACAGCTACTACAACCAGCTCGGACGAGACTCATCCTCCACACGGCCCGGCACCACGCAACCGCCGCAAATCACCCTCACCAAGGTCGTCTTCGGCAACATGGCAAGCGGTGCCCGGCCGGCCAAGGAGCTGGCCCAGAGAGGCAGAGACACTTGGAATGACAATCAGGACTGGACTTTTACCACGCCCGCCTACCCGTACGGCCCCACCAGCTTCACCATCACCTGGAACATCGCCGGGGATTCCGGGGGCTCAAAGCAGACACAACGATTCAGCTACACCTTCGATCCGGTCGATAAGCTCATTGCGCTCGAGCCAGCCGGAGGCACCGGAGCGGCATGGACAAGCAAGAACATCAAGGAAGGAGAATTGGTGCCTCGGCAAACCCTGGCCAAGGCAGGCTTCCAGTTCGACGGCTGGTTCGTCAAAGACGCCGATGGCAGCTCCAGGGTGGCCTACGACTTCAGCAAGCCGGTCACCAGCCCGCTGACCCTGGTCGCACACTGGACACATTCAGCCCGGATGACTGTCGACCCGGCCGGCAACCCGTCCACTGGCGGATACCAGGTCAGCATCACTCCACCTCCGCAGCGCGGCATCCGCTTCGCCCAGGTCAGCACGGGCAAGAACCATTCTCTGGCCGTCGGCAGCGACGGGAACGCCTACGCCTGGGGGAGCAACAGCAATGGACAGCTCGGCAACGGCACCACAGACAGCAGCAAGGTGCCCGTCCTAGTGAGGAAACCAGCCAATGCCGACGAGGATTTCACCTACACCCAGGTAAGCGCGGGGGGATACCATTCCTTGGCCATTGGAAAGAATCATCAGGTCTACGCCTGGGGTGACAGGAGCAACGGCGGTCAGGTGGGCGACGGCAAGACGACAGGGAATGCCCCATCCCCCGTATCGGTGAATGTAGGCGATGGCGCCAGCGGCTTTCACGCCAGACAGATCAGTGCAGGATACCAGCACTCCCTGGCCATCGACATGAGCGGACAAGTCTACGCCTGGGGATACGGCAATAGCGGCAGGCTGGGCAACAGTGCGCAGGCGTCAAAGGCTGCTCCCACAACCGTGTCCTCACCCCTGGAATACGGGGACGGGTCAGCAGGCTTCTTCGCCACCCAAGTCAGCGCAGGAGGCTCCCACTCGCTGGCCATTGGCAGAGACGGCAAGGCCTACGCCTGGGGCGCAAATACAGACGGCCGCCTCGGCACAGGAGACACCAACGATGCCGCCGTGCCGACCTTGGTGGCCGACCCCGACGGAAGCAGCGATGGTTTCAGCCCCATCCAGGTCAGCGCAGGAGGATGGTTCTGCCTGGGGATCGACGGCGGAGGACGGATCTACAGCTGGGGAAACAACGGTCAGAACGCCCTGGGCAATGTCTCCATCGCGGGGCCGATCAGCAGAATCCCTGCTCAAGTGGCGAACGCAGACAGCAACACCACTCGGATCAGCGCAGGCGAACGACAGGCCCTGGTCATCAACTCAGACGGCAAGGCCTACGCCTGGGGAGACAACAACGGCGAACAGCTGGGCATCGGTTCCGACGCAGCCAGCATCAAAGCGGCCACGCTGGTTTGCCCGCCCCAGTTCACAGTCAGTGCAGTCACGGTAGGAACGGATCCGCATACCACAAAGGTTCTCGAGCTGAAGCGGAACGGCGGAGCGGACACATGGGAGTCCAGAAATGTCTGGACCTTCTACGCACCGGCATTCAAGGCAGGCACGACAACGGTCAACATCACCTGGAACATAGGCCAGGGCAGTCCGGAGACCGAGAGGCTGACCTTCACTTATAGGGATATTTTGCCGCTGACCGGCAGCCGGGGTCTGCTCGTCATACTGTTTGTCGGACTATTCGTGACGGCAACAGTCCTGGCGGCAAGGCAGCAGCATCAGGAAGCCGCGGGTCCGACCACGGCTGGCATTTGACAAGAGCAGGTCCCTGAGGGGGGGGGGTCTCCTGGCACTTGCTGGTAAGACGAACCTGTCTTGCTCTCGGTACTGTGGCCGAGGGCACAGGAGCTCGCCCATGTCCACAGCCATCATCGCATGATGGGCTCTTTCAGCGTGGACCAACTTGGCCGGCCAGCCGTTCGTGACACCGCTTGGCGGCATCGGCCACCAGATGAAGATAGGCCTCGGCCAGATCCGGGTCCAGTCCGTAATCATCAGCCTTGCCTCGCAAGACCGCCACCTGGGCGGCCTCACGATGCAGATCCGCCGAAGCGAACCCCGCTCGGGCTTTAAGAAGCCCAATGCGACGCGTCACTCTGGACCGTTCAGCCAGCATGGCAATAATGGCAGCATCGATAGTGTCCACATCAGCACGCAGCTCTGCCACCTGGCGGGCGGCTTCGGCCTTGGCTCCCCCCTTCTGCGCCTGATCATCGATCACCGTTTCCACATTCGCTTCGCTCATAGGTCACCAGTCTAATCAAACGCTTCAGACGACCCAGCCGCTCCTCCTTTCGGAGACCGGCCTTGACTCGGCATGCGGATCACACAGGCTCCAGGGGGATGCTCATCCGCGCACGCCCACCGATGCAGGTGCCGAATGCGCGGCAGAGGAATTCCTTAACATATGAAGATGGCCGCACCCGCCGCCTCACGGCGCTTGTCAGTCTTTGTCGCAGCCTGATCGCCTGCAGGATCAACCGGTCGAACTGCAACCGCAATCCATGAGCCCACTCCAGCTAAGGCCGTCAGACAAAAAGCCGAAAATCACAGCAGACAGAATCCGAATGGGCCAAACCGTTGAAAGGTACCATTGCCTTGCATCACTGCATATACGCTGGGCCCCATCCGCGAAATGAGTCGCGGATGGGGCCCAGCGGGCGAATCAGTCATCAGGCCCGAGTCACTTCTGAGCCAGCATGGACTGGTTGATGGCTGCCAGGAAGTCTCGGTTGGTGGCGGTCTTCTTCAGTCTGGGCACCAGAGTCTGGTAGGCCTGCTCGGTCTCCATGCCACCCAGGAGACGACGCAGCCGGTAGACCACAGCCAGTTCCTCGGGCGCGGTGATCAGCTCTTCGCGCCGGGTGCCGGAGGCATTGATGTCGATGGCGGGGAACATGCGCTTGTCAGCCAGATCCCGGGTCAGCCTAAGCTCCATGTTGCCTGTGCCCTTGAACTCCTCGAAGATGACCTCGTCCATCTTGGATCCGGTCTCCACCAGGGCCGAAGAGATGATGGTCAAGGAGCCGCCGTTCTCGATGTTGCGGGCGGCGCCGAAGAAGCGCTTGGGCGGATAGAGGGCCTGCGCGTCCACGCCGCCGGAGAGGATGCGGCCGGAGGCGGGGGCCGAGATGTTGTAGGCGCGGGCCAGGCGGGTCATGGAATCCAGAAGGACCACCACATCCTGCCCCAGCTCCACCAGCCGTTTGGCCCGTTCGATGGCCAGCTCGGCCACGGTGGTGTGATCGCTGGCGGGGCGGTCGAAGGTGGAGGAGATGACCTCGCCCTGAACCGTGCGTTCCATGTCAGTGACCTCCTCGGGCCGCTCGTCCACCAGGACCACCATCAGGTGCACCTCTGGGTTGTTGGCGGTGATGGAGTTGGCGATGGACTGCAGGGTCAGGGTCTTGCCAGCCTTGGGAGGCGAAACTATCAGGCCGCGCTGGCCCTTGCCGATAGGGGCGACGATGTCGATCAGACGACCGGTGATGTTCTTGGGCTGGGTCTCCATCCGCATGCGCTCCTGCGGGTAGAGGGGGGTCAGCTTGTTGAAGTGAGGGCGCCCTGCAGCGTCCTCCACGCTCATGCCGTTGATGGAGTCGATGGCCTGCAGAGGAACGAACTTCTGCCGTTGGTTGCGATGCTCACCCTCGCGGGGGGGACGGATGGAGCCATGCACGGCATCGCCCTTGCGCAGGCCGTACTTCTTGACCTGGCCCATGGAGATGTAGACGTCGTTTGGGCCGGGCAGGTAGCCGGATGTGCGCACGAAGGCGTAGGAGTCCAGCACATCCACAATGCCCGCCACGGGGACCAGGTCCTCGGGCTTGAAGTTCTCCCTGGGCTCATAGTCACGATCCCGGCCGCTGCTGCGATGGTTGTTGCGGTTGCGACGGTCGTTGCGGTCGTTGCGATCGCCCCGGTTCCGGCGATCATAGCCGTTGTGACGGTAGTCATGCCCTTCCTCGCCGCGATCCTCGTAGCTGCGCCGACGAGGGCGGTCATTCCGTGAGGGCAGAGCTGCCAGAATGTCGTCCAAATTGCGCACTGAGCCGGAGCCTTCGCGCTCCTCGCCATGCTCACGCTCGCTCCGGCTGCGGTTGGTGTGAGAGCCTCGAGATGAATCCGTGTTGCGGTGACGGCGACGGGATATGACCACGTTCTCCTCATCGGCCACGGTATGGGGGAATCGGTTCCGGTGCTCGCTATTATGGCCGCTCTTATGATCGTCAATGCCCAAAACATCGAAGAGGTCTCCGACAGGACGACCGTCCTTGGATTCCTCGGATTCCCTGGTATCGGTGATCTCCTGTCCGCCTTCTGCGGCGGGCTTTGCCTCCTGCCCTGTCGGCTGCTGCTGATCAGCTGCCTGGCCCCCCTTAGCCACGGCGGCCGCAGCCTTGGGCTTACCAACGGTTACTCCCTCAGGGGCCTTGCCGCCCGAGCGTGCCGCCTCGATCGTCTCGATCAGGACCGGCTTGCGCATGCCGGAAATACCGCGCAACCCCAGCTGCCTGGCCAATTCCTTGAGTTCGGGCAGCTTCATGGAATGAATATCTTGGCTTGTTGCCACTGTTGTAATGCCTTTCCTTCGCTATGCCTAATTAGGCTAGGCAAATAGCTTGAGAATAGTGCGGGGGTACCGCTCATGAAAATTCGATGCCGACTCGGCTTATCGAACTTCCATAAGCCTACAACGTGCGGCCGACCGGCGCAAGAATCGGCCCGCGTGTCCAGAAATTCATGGGTAAGCCTCTAGACTGAGCATATGAATAACCGATCATCTCTGCGTGAGCAACGGCGGAGCGAATTCGTAACCACCGCCATGCGGGTCTTCGACCGGAAAGGCGCTGCAAACACCTCCCTGCGCGACGTAATCCGCGCCATGAACCACGGCAAGGGCGTGGGCATGAGCGTTTTTTATTACTACTTCAAATCCAAGGACGACCTGGTAGATGCCTGCGCACGCACCTACCTGGCCTCCTACGTGGACCATGTAGTCGACATTCTGCAGGACCCAGACTTGAGCGTTCAAGAGGCGCTGGACGACATTTGCCCGCATCTGATAAGGGCCATCTGGAAGATGGATGTCATCTTCGCGGACAAAGCCAACTGGTACAACTACCTGAGTACCAACAGCAATGTGATGGAGGGCTTCGTCAGGCAAATCATCGACCCCTTGACCAAGGCCCTGGACCGCTGGCTGGATCAGGGGGGCCTGCCGCAGACCCAGCTGATCCAAACAGCCGGCACCCGCAGTGTGGCCTGGCTGATGGCCGACGGGCTATCGTCCATCGTCAGCAATGGCAGAAGGGCGGCAGGTCACCCGCACATCAGAGAGGTGGTCCGCCAACGTGTCCGCGAGAGCGTGGCCTTCTTCTCGCAGCTGCTGGGCCTGCCCCTGAAGGCACCCGCCATTGCCCTGTCGTAAATGACAAAGCCCCCAACCATACGGTCGGAGGCTTAAAGGAAACGAAGGCCGAAGTCTGCCTACTTCTCCTCGTGGTAGGACTTCTCGGTGTTGACGTTCCAGACGTTGGTCTTGTCGGCACGCCCCGATCTGATGTTGGCCACGGCCTCCATGGATGTGGCCATGGAGTGGTCCTGGTTGTTGTAGTGGTGCTGCCCGTTGCGGCCCACGCAGTAAAGGTTGCCAAAGGAATCCAGCCACTTGACCAGCTCCGGCATCTGGGCGTAGGTGTCGAAGTAGGCCGGGTAGGCCTTGAAAACCCTCTCCCGGTGCGAGTCCAGCACGTCGGCGGATCCGTTGATGATGCCCATTCGCGTCAGCTCCTTGACGGCGAAGTCAGTGGTCTCCTGATCGCTCATGCTCCAGAAGTCATCACCCTCCTTGCAGAAGTACTCCAGGCCGATCCAGACAGTGCCGTCCACATTCTTGACCATGTAGGGACTCCAGTTGTTGAAGATCTGGATGCGGCCCATCTTGTAGCCGGGATCCTGCACGTAGATCCAGCAGTCGGGAACGATGGGCGGGTCGCCCAGGGTCTTGATGGAGGTGGTGTTGCGGATGCGCAGGTGACGGACCAGCAGGCCAACGGTCACGAAGTCGCGGTAGGGCAGGCCCTGAGCCACTCTGACCATCTCCTTGTCGGTGGACGGCTCCTCGTGGGCAATGGCCTCCACCAGGTCCTTGATGGGCATGGAGGAGATGATCTGGTCAGCCTGCAGGGTCACCTCCTTGCCATCAGCATTGCGATAGATCACACCAGTCATGTGGCCGTCTTGCTGAGTCAGTCCTATCACACGTGCATCGGTGATCACGTGGACTCCATGCTCCACATTGCGACGCTCCACGGTTTCCCAGAGTTGCCCTGGACCCAGCTTGGGGTACCAGAACTCCTCGATCAGGCTGGTCTCGACCTGGTGGGCATCGCGCTTCTTGGGCAGCAGCTTTTGGAAGGCGTTCTTGAGCACGCCCATGATGCTGAGCCCTTTGACCCGCTGGGCACCCCAGTCGGCGCTGATCTCGCGGGGGTGGCGGCCCCAAAGCTTTTCGGTGTAGCCCTCGAAGAACATGGAGTAAAGCTTGCGACCGAACCGGTTGATATAGAAGTTCTCCAGGTTGTCCTCTGGCAGCTTGTGGACGACGGACTTCAGGTAGCTGAATCCGGCCTGCATGGTCAGCTTGAAACCCATGGCCTTGAGGGTGTTTGCGGACAAGGAGATGGGATAGTCGAAGAAGTGGTGGTTCCAATAAATCCTGGAGACTCGGTGACGCTTGAGCATGACCCGGTCGGTCTTCTCCGGGTCGGGGCCGCCGGGCTCCAGGTCGTGGTGGCGGCCAAGTTTTTTATCGTCATAGGAGGGTGCGCCCTGCAGAGGCAGGACATCCTTCCACCAGTCCATAATCCGGTCATCCTTGGAGAAGAACCGATGGCCGCCGATGTCCATGCGGTTGCCGTTGTGTCGAACCGTGCGGGAGATGCCGCCAAAGGCGTTGGTGGCCTCCAGCACAGTGACGTCATAGCGCTCGTCGCCGCCGTCCTTGACCAGTTCCCATGCCGCTGTCAAGCCGGCGGGCCCTCCGCCGATGACGATCACGGACTGTTTGCGCTCCATGCCAACCTCCTGAAAACGGTATGAAATCATCACAACTGTACCTGGCTCGTCCCCAGTCAGAGACTTCCGAAGGACTTCCCACACGAATTCCCGCCATTGCGTGGAACAAACGTGATGATGCTCGCCCTAGCGCGTCGTTTAGCCCAGCGAATCGGGAATATCGATGTCTGTCTTCTGCACTTCCTCCACATTGACATCCTTGAAGGTGACGATGCGGACGTTCTTGACGAATCGGCTGGACCGGTAAACATCCCAGACCCAGGCATCGGTCAGCCGGACGTCAAAGTAGACGTCCTGCCCAGCAGATCGGACGTTGAAGTCCACCTTGTTGGCCAGGTAGAACCGCCGCTCGGTCTCGACCACGTAGGTGAACAGCTTGATCACGTCCCGATACTCGCGATACAAGGCGAGTTCGGCGTTGGTCTCGTAGTTGTCGAGATCCTCAGCACTCATCGACTGCCTCCATTCGCGCGATCACGGCCATGGCCAAGCGTACGCCACCAGGCGCGTTTGGATCGCTTGGTCTCAGCCGACCCATAGGCCCAGTCCGAGGCCGTGTGCTCCTCGTCGGACTGATCGGCAACGGATTCGTCGGAATCGGACTCCTTCCCCGCATCCTCAGCGCCCTTCCGACCGGGAACCTCCTTGTCATCATTCCTGCTATCGGGTTCTGCATGGCCTTGGGCAGATTGTTCTGAATGCGGGCCACTCTTCGGGGTCAGGTGGGTCCGGTCACCTGATACCTGCGAATCCTGAGCTGCCGGAGTAGACTCCTCGGACCCGCTTATGCCGCCATCCTCATCCGCAGCGTATCCATGTGCAACAAGGGCTTCGGCCACGCCAGGATTTTCACGGATGACATGCATGCCGAAAGCATTCAAAGAACGGATGGGATCATATTCGTCGACCAGGGCATCCATGACGATCTGATCCTGATACTTGCCGTTCTCGGCGTCCCAGAGGGCATCACGGGAGGTGCCCGAGATCATGAATCCCAGGGACTGGTAGACGGAGATGGAGCGCGTGTTTTTCTCTGGCACAGCCACCCAGATCCGATGCAGGCCCAGACCCATAGGAGCAGCCGCGTACCCGTAGGTCATGATTCTGGGCATGGCATCCCGGGAGTAACCGCGCCCGCGAAAGTGCCTGCCCAGGACCACCTGGATCCTGGCTGAGCGTGACCAGCCATCCACGTCGATCAGGAAGATCATGCCGATGACTCCCTTGGTGGCATCGGCATCTGGCGAGCCATCCTGGTCGGTGTCCGCATCAGTGACCATGGCCCAGGCCAGGGTGCGGCGGGACTCAGGATCTCCCACACCCGAATCACGGGCAGCCAGACCCTTGGACCAGGCTACTGACCTACGTACCCAGGCGTTGACCACGGCTCGCTCGGCACTTGGCCCCTTACCGGTAATGCCGGTGGAATTGTAGAAGGCCTCCAGTTGGTCCATTGCCGTCAAATCGGCGATGACAGCCGGCCGCAGGTGCAACATCTCGCCCCGAATGTAGGGGATCTCGATCCGGTCGGGTAGCTGTCTGCTCCCTATATCATCAGGTCCCTCGGTTTGCGTTTGCGGTCGGTCATTGCCCCTGCCGCTCATAGACATCACGTCACCTCCATGATCGCCACCTTGCGATGGCAATCAATTGTAATCCCTCGCCCCTGAGAAAACCATGAGAAGCCGGGCAGGTCCGCCGGTCTGAACCCGATGGAATCAGGTCGGCGGACCGGGCCTGATCAGGACTTAGCGATGCGCTCCATGACGATCTTGCTGACTGCCTTGGCATCGGCCTGACCTTTGGTGGCCCGCATGACCGCTCCGATAATAGCGCCCATGGGCTTCATATTGCCGCCCTTGAGCTTGGCCACGATGTCCGGGTTGTCCTTGAGGGCCTGATCGACGGCTGCGTCCAGGGCCCCGTCGTCCGAAACCACCTGATAACCATGCTTCTTGACGACCTCGGCGGGCTTGCCCTCGCCAGCCAACACGCCGGAGACGGTCTGCTTGGCCAGCTTGTCGTTGAGCTTGCCGTCAGCAATCAGCTGCTCCACATCAGCGACATCCTGAGCCGAGATGGGCAGCTCCTGCAGGCTGACCCCGCGGGCGTTGGCCTCGCGGGAAATCTCGCCCAGCCACCACTTGCGGGCTCCGGCAGCCGTGGCGCCGGCCTTGACCGTGTCCTCGATCAGATCCACGGCATCGGCGTTGACTGCGTCCTGCATCTGACGGTCGGTGAAGTCCCAATCCTTCTTGAGGCGGGCGCGACGTTCGCGCGGCATCTCAGGCATCTGGGCCTTGAGCTCCTCGATATGGTCCTTGGTCACATGGACCATGACCAGATCAGGGTCGGGGAAGTAGCGGTAATCGTTGGCATCGGTCTTGACCCGGCCGCCGGCAGTGGTCTGCGTGGACTCATCCCAGTGGCGGGTCTCCTGCAGCACCTCCCCACCGGACTCCAGCAGGGCGGCCTGACGGCGAATCTCGTAGGTCAGCGTCTTCTCGATGCCCTTGAAGGTGTTGACATTCTTGGTCTCCGACCGGGTTCCCAGAGAGGCATCCGGCCCGGCATGCAGGGAGACGTTGACATCGGCGCGCATGTTGCCCTGCTCCATACGAGCGTGGGAGATGCCCAAGGCCCGGACGATGTCTCTGATGGCCCGGACATAGGCCCCGGCCACCTCGGGAGTACGCGCCCCGGCACCTTCGATAGGCTTGGTCACAATCTCGACCAGGGGAACGCCGGCACGGTTGTAGTCCACCAGGGAGTGGTCGGCACCCTCGATGCGGCCGTCGGCCCCGCCCACGTGGGTGTTCTTGCCGGCATCGTCCTCCACATGGGCCCGCTCGATGGGCACACGGAAGATGCTGCCGTCGTCCAGCTCCACGTCCAGATAACCCTCGCCGTTCAGGGGCTTGTCATACTGGGAGATCTGATAGTCGCGGGGCATGTCCGGGTAGAAGTAGTTCTTCCTGGCGAACTGGCTCCACTCGTTGACCTTGCAGTGCAGGGCCAGGCCCAGCTTGACCGCATAGTCGATGGCGGTCTTGTTGACCACGGGCAGGCTGCCAGGCAGGCCCAGGGAGACCGGGGTCAGCTGGGTGTTGGGCTCGCCGCCGAACTCGATATGGGCCGGGCAGAAGAGCTTGGTGTTGGTGCAGAGCTCGACATGGACCTCCAGGCCGAACACCGGGTCGTACTTGGCCACGGCATCGGCGTACTTCATCAGTTTTTCAGCCATTGTGATTCCGTTTCCTTCCGATGCCTACTTGGTCGAATCCTGAGCCAGGCCATCCAGCCAGGGAGTGGACAGCTTCTTGGAGATGGGCCCGCCCCACTGCTCCTCCAGGGCCGCCTCAAGAGCGGCGGCAGGCCGGTACATGACCTCGTCGCGCATCTGGGGGGCAAAGAACTGGAAGCCGACAGGCAGCCCGTCGTCGCTGAGCCCGGCGGGAATCGACATGGCCGGAGTGCCGGCCAGGTTGGCCGGAATGGTGGCCACATCGTTCAGATACATAGCCAGCGGGTCGTCCATCTTCTCACCGAAACGGAAGGCCGTGGTCGGCGAAGTGGGCGATACCAGCACGTCGGCCTGTTCGAAAGCCTTCTCGAAGTCGCGGATGACCAGGGTGCGGACCTTCTGTGCCGAGCCGTACCAGGCGTCGTAGTAGCCGGCAGACAGGGCGTAGATGCCCAGGATGATCCTGCGCTTGACCTCGTCGCCGAACCCGGCTTCCCGGGTGGCAGCCATCATGTTGGCAGCCGTCTGGGGGACGCCTTCAGAGGGCATGACCCGCAGGCCGTAGCGCATGCCATCGTAACGGGCCAGGTTGGAGGAGACCTCGGAGGGCATGATGATGTAGTAGGCGGCCAGCGCGTAGGGGAAGTGCGGGCAAGAGACCTGGACCACCTCGGCGCCCATGGACTCCAGCAGCGAGACGGCCTCGTTGAAGCGGGCCTCGACGCCGAGCTGGTAACCCTCGCCGCCCAGCTCCTTGACCAGACCCACCTTGAGGCCCTTCAGATCGCGCTTCTGGCCCTGTCGAGCAGCCTGGGCCAGAGGGGGAACCGGCTTGGGAATGGAGGTGGAATCTCGGCGGTCATAGCCACCGATGACCTCCTGCAGCAGGGCCGCATCCAGCACTGACCGGGAGACTGGACCGATCTGATCCAGGGATGAGGCCATAGCGATGGCCCCGAACCGCGAGACGCCGCCATAGGTAGGTTTGACGCCCACAGTGCCGGTCAGGGATCCGGGCTGGCGAATGGACCCGCCGGTGTCGGTGCCCAGGGCCAGTGGAGCCTCGAAGGCGCCGACAGCCGAGGCCGAGCCGCCGCCCGAGCCGCCCGGAACCCGCTCGGTATCCCAAGGATTATGTGTGGGCTTGAAGGCCGAGTGCTCAGTGGAGGATCCCTGGGCGAACTCGTCCAGGTTGGTCTTACCCAGAATGGGCATCCCTGCGGCCTTGAGCTTCTTGATAACGGTAGCGTCGTAGGGCGGCACCCATCCCTCGAGAATCTTGGAAGCGGCCGTTGTGGGAATGCCCTTGGTGACGATCATGTCCTTGATGGCAATGGGAACGCCAGCCAGTTCCGGCAGCCCTTCGTCGCCTTCATGGGCCAGGCGCTGATCGAAGGCATCAGCCTGTTCCAGGGCCTGGTCGGCATTGACCTGCAGAAACGCATCAATGCTGGGCTCGGCAGCTTCAATCACGTCCAGATGAGCCTGAACCAGCTCACGGCTGGAGACCTGCCCCGACCGCAGCTGCGCGGCCATGTCGGAGGCGGATTGCTTGACCAATTCTTCCTGTGCGCTCATCTTCTCACTCCTCACCCAGAATGCGCGGGGCCACGAACATGCCCGACTCGGTGACCGGTGCCCCCGAAAGGGCAGCCTCCTGGGTCAGCGGTTCCTCAGCCTCATCGGGACGCAGGTAGGCCTCCAGAGGAATGGGATTGGCAGTGGGGGGCACGTCGTCGCCGGCCACCTCCTGAACCTTGGTAATGGAATCGGCGATCACGTTGAGTTCGCCCCTGAGGCGGTCGGCCTCCTGATCGGTCAAGGCAATCCGGGCCAAATCGCCCAAGTGCTTGATCTCTTCACGTGTAAAAGTTGGCATACCACTTATCATATGGGTGCTCTATGACACGCAGAAGGCAGGGTCAACCGATGTCTGCGCGCCTAAAGACCAGGGTTCCCAGAGCACAGCATAGGGCCGTCCAGACCATCATGATCAGGCCCGCCTGCCACCAGGTGGGCCACCATCCGCGACCAGCCTCCACCGCCTGTCCCAGACCACAAAGGAAAGTACTCAGCAGGCTGGTTGGGGTCAGTCTGAAAGGGATCTGCAGCCAGCCGGCATGAGAGTTCAAACCCTGCATGAGGCCCAGAATCAGTGGCAGGGCCAAAGTCAGCCCTAGGAACGTGCCAATCCCGCCGACCTTGGATCGGCTCAAGGCCCCCAGACCCAGGCCCATCAAAGCAAAGAGGATCAGCATGAGCGGACCGCCCAGCAAATCAATCAGAGCAAGCCCGGGCTTGTAAGCGGGCAAGACCCCCGATCTGCCTGGCAGAAGCAGGGTCGCCAGGATCCAGCTGAGCAGCAGGCCCACCTGTGCCGCCAACCATGTCAACAAGGCCAAGGCAAGACCTTTGGCCGTCAGGACCATGCCCCGACGAGGATTGGCCGTCAGCGTGCTCTCAATGGTGGCGTCGGAAAACTCGCGCGTAAGGACCAGAATCCCCAGAATGCCCGCCACGATCATGCCCGGAAACAGGCCGAAAGCGACGGCCGACCAGAAGACGTCACTGGACGCAGGCAACAGGTGAGCCGGAAGGCGATCGGTCTGCCAGCCCAGGCCAGCCATGGCCCGGGTCCCGCAGGCCATCAGACCGGTGCTCAACGGCTGCAACAGCATGACAATCAGAAGCAAGACCCAGGTCGATCGCAGGGAGAGCATCTTGCGCAGCTCCCCTCGAACCGCCCCGAAAAAGGTCAGCTGACCGCATGGACGACGTGAATCCAGGAAGGACAGCCCCGAGGTTCGACGCAGCCGAGTGAAAGCGGAGCCATGCCGTGGAGTTGCGTTATCAGGCCCTGAGGGTACCTCTCGCAAACTCCGGCGGAATCGACGGCCGCTGCCGGCGCTCATGGTCGTGCATCCCTTCTGCCGTGGATGATGTCCTTGTAGGCCTGTTCCAAGGAAACCTCCTCCGGCTGGAAATCGTAGAGAACTACTCTCTCCTGGGCCAGAATCGAAGCTGTCGAAGCCAGGGGCGCACCCTGGATGCGGAAGCGTGCGGCATCTGGCGGACAGCTCTCATCCGGCGGCAGACGGGTGATGCTGATTCCGGCGGCCGTGGCCAGGGCGGCCTTTAATTGGTCGGGCTGAGGCGTCACCGCATATATGGAGTCTCGGGAGTGCTCACCGATGAACCGGGCCACGGTCGTTCTCTCCAGGATCCTTCCCTTAGCGATGATGACCAGATCGTCGGCGATTTGAGCCACTTCGTTGATCTTACGGGAGCTTAGGAGGACTGCCCTGCCCTGTGAGGCGAGGCCACGCCACATTTCCCTCACCCGCTCGGTTCCCTCCGAAGCCAGGCCGTCAAGGAGCTCATCCAGAACCAGGTTGTGCGGGTCGCCCAGAAGGGCGGCGGCCAAAGCCAGCCGCTGACTCATTCCCAGAGAAAGGGACCCCGTCGGCCTGTCGGCGACCGATTGCAGGCCGACCATCTCAAGCACCTGGTCCACCCGACGGTGATCAATACCACTGATCGCGGCCAGGGCCAGCAGGTGGTCCCTGGCCTTGCAAGCGGGGTGGGCATTGCGTGGATTCAGTACCGCTCCCGCTGTCCGCATGGGCGATGAGAGCCGGACGAAGGGCCGACCATCGAACAGGGCCTTGCCTGCGTCAGGGCGAACCAGTCCCAGAGCAATGCGCAGTGTGGTCGACTTGCCAGCGCCTTTAGGCCCCACAAATCCGGTCACCCGACCGTCCCTAGCCGTGAAGGAGACGCGGTTCAGTGCCTTGCGGGAGCCAAAGCGCTTGGTCAGCGAGTCGACGACAATCATGGCAGAGGCCCCTGGTCTGACTGATCTGCCACCCTGGCATGCTGACGGATCCAGGAGTGCATGGCCACGGCAGCTGCAGCCCCGGCGTTGATGGAGCGCACCGATCCGAACTGGGAGATGTAGACCACATCGTCTGCCAGCTCCAAGGCCTTCTCGGACAGCCCCGGACCCTCAGCGCCGAACATGAGCAGGCAGCGACGGGGAAAGTGATAGGTCTCCATGGGGACAGCCCCGGGAACGTTGTCGATGGCGATCATACGGGGCACGGACTCCCCCCGCCCGGCCGCCTCTTCTTGCAGGGTGGCCGTCATGGTTGCTATGTCGGGGTCGTGGACCACATGCTGGTAGAGCTCGGTCATCAATGAGCCCTTGCGATTCCATTTGTGAGGACCGACTATATGGACGCGGCGAGCAGCGAAGGCGTTGGCGGTTCGGACCATGGAGCCGATATTGAAGTCGTGGGTCCAATTTTCCACAGCCACCTCGAAATCATGACGGCCTCGGCGATCCAGGTCGTCCCGAATGGCCTCGACCTTCCAATAGCGGTACCGGTCCAGGACGTTACGACGATCCCCCTGCTCCAGCAGTTCGAGGTCATAGCGCGGGTCCATCGGCATGGGCTGCTCAGGATGCTCTTCCTGCCAGGGACCGACCCCCACCTGCCGGAAAACCGGCTCATCTGAGGCCATGGCCGCTCGGGTCACTGGATTCGGTTCTCTCATGATCGCTCCGGAGAGTCGTCGGCCGCACCGACGAGTTGATCCTCCTGATAGGCACAGATGAAAGGCAGCCGCTGCCGGGAGCCGTTCACCGGATCGACCACCTGAATGCCGCCATCGGTCCGGCCGCCCACCAGCGAGGCGATAGCCAGCGTCTTGGCACCCTGACGCTGGATGATCCCGCAGTCAAGATTGAGTTCGTTGTTCTTGCCCAAGGTAACCAGTGACGAGGTCTGCACGTAGGATTTCCGGCCCAGCCAGGCATCCAGCAGGATAACCCGCCTGCCTTCGATGGATGGGCCCTTGATGGAGGGGTAGACGAAATCCATAACGAAGGCGTCCAGATCCTGCCCGCGCGAGGCCGCGGCATGAAGCATGGCATCAGCCAGCGGCACGGCAGCTGCTGTCAGAGCCCCAACCGCGTCGAAGTCGTCGACTGAATAACCCGCATCCTCCAAGGTGTCCAGAAGAACATGACCGGCAAGTTCAGCCCCACGATGATGAAAAGTGACCCCGCTCAGCTCAGTGAAGGGACGCCCGCCAATCTCCTGGGCCAGGAGTTCACGCAGCTGATCGACCGGCTCAGGCAGGTCCGCGTCGGATTCGCGCCCGACCAAATCAGGCGACCCAGTGGGCCTAAAGGATGAACCCTCTTGTCTTTTCGTTGCCTCGTTCATGCTTATCAGACTAGCGCCCGAGGCCCCTAAGCGGCACTTACCGCCCTTGGTCAGGCAAAGCTTCCGGCGCGGTCAGCTCCCTGATATTGCCCTTGTCTGAATCGATCATGTCGACCGAGTCGATGACCTTGGAGGGATCCATCTGCTGCAGCTTGCGGGCTGTGACCAGAACGCGCGACTCCAAAGAGGAAGCGAACTTGTTGTAGGCGGTCACCGTGGCAGTGATGGAACGGCCCAGTCTGTTGGCCCGATCGCCCAGAACCACAAAGCGGTCATAGAGCTCGTGGGTCAACGTGAAGAGGGTGCGAGCGTCCTCGGACAGGTTCTGCTGCTGCCAGGCATAGGCTACCGACTTGAGCACAGCCCAGAGGGTCACCGGCGAGGTCAGGGCCACCTTTTGGGCAAAGGCGTCATCCATCAGGGTAGGGTCCACCTCCAGGGCGGCCTGCAGAAGGGAGTCGTTGGGGATGAAGGCCACCACGAAGTCCGGGGCCGTTTCGAAGGCGTTCCAGTACTCCTTGTCCGCCAGGGCCTTGACGTGCTCGCGCAGGGCCCGGGCATGCGCCTTGAGCAGTTCGTCCCGGCGGCGCAGCTCATCATCCGAAGCAGTGTCGGGGATCTCACAGGCCCGCTGGTAGTCGGAATAGGGGGCCTTGGCATCGATAGGAATGGTCTTGCCACCGGGCAGGTGAACCACCATGTCGGGACGCAGGACGCGACCATCCGAGGCGGTGACCACCACCTGGGTGTCGAAGTCCACATGCTCCAAGAGCCCCGCCGACTCGACGATATTCCTGAGCTGAGCCTCACCCCATGCGCCGCGCACCTTGTTGTTGCGTAGGGCCGAAGCCAGGGAGCTGGTCTCCTTGTCCAGTCTCCCCTGCTGCTCGCCCAGACTCTTCAGCTGCTGTCCCAAGGAGCCCATCTCCTGCTTGCGGCCCTCCTCGATCTGGGCCACCTTATGCTGGAGGGCATCCAAATTCTTTTGCACGGGGGCCAGAGCCGAGAGCACCTTGCTCTCCTCCTCCATGCTCTCTGCCTGCCTGCGCCGCTTCTCCTCCTCCTGAGCCTGGGCGCGGCGGCGCTCCCGCTCGATTCTGATCTGCTCCGCCTGCTGGGCCTGGGCCAGCTGGGACTTGACAAAGGAGAGCTCGCGGTTCAGACCGTCCACCTTGGTTCGTGCCTCGACCAGGGCCGCATCGGATCCATGGAGCTGTTCCTGGGCCTGATCCAGCTGAGCGCGCAGTTCATCCACCTGGCCGTCGGATCCCATGCCGACGGCCCTCCGGCCCTGGGTGCGACCCAGCACATACCCTGCCAATCCCCCCAGGACTATACCGATCAGCAGGAGAAGCACCACCATGACCACTGATGACGTAGAATCGAACATATGTTCTAGTTAATCTCAAGCACTGGACCCGAAAACCAGGTTGCCGGCGATAATTCGAGAATTCGTTTTTTCCGCAAGGAATCAGCCTTAAGACCTGTGCCGGGCCGCGATGAAGGGCACAATAGGAGATATTAAGGGGTTGGAGCAAGACCGAAGGAGATCCGTGGGTGTCGATATCTTCCTGGCGATAGCAGATCTGGTCGTGGCCTGTGCGGTCACCTGGCTGATCATCTGGTACTTCCTCATGCCGTCGGCTCATGCCAGCGACCAGGATGCAGCCGCAGACTCCCCAGCCAACCGCCCCTGGCATGATCCGGAGGACTGGGGCGAATGGGGGGCTGATCTGGATTCTCGCAGCCACCGCCTGCTCAGGCCAACCATCGTAAGTGCCCTGCTGACTGCGCCTGTTTTAGTTCTGGATCTGTTCGATCGCTTCGGCCCCGATCTGATTCCTTCTTGGCTGACCAGCCCCACGGTCCAGGCTATTCTGATAGCCCCGGTCATCTTCTACGGCGGCCGTGAAACACTCACAGGCGGGTGGAAGGCCATGACCGAGCACCGCTGCAGCCCCGATCTCCTGGCCGCGCTGGCCACAAGCCTGGCCTACCTATACAGCCTGGCTACCTGCCTGGCTGGATCCCTGCTGCCGGAAGGCTCCCGATCCCCTTACTTCGATCTGGTCGGCGTGGTCATCACCCTCCTGCTACTGGCCCGGGTCATCGGCACCAGAATGGAAGCCTCCCTGGTGGCTTCCTTGAACCACCTGACGGAGATCCGCCCAGCCTCAGGTCTGGTGGCCGATTCTCAGCATCCTCAGACAGTCCCCGCCCAGATACTTGCACGTGACCAGATCCGCCCAGGCAACCTGCTTCTGGTACGCACAGGCGAGCGCCCAGCGGCCGATGGGCTTGTGGAGTCAGGATCGGCCTTGGTGGACGACAGCGAGCTGACAGGTGATGACAGACCCCGGCCGTGCGGACCCGGCGATCGAATCCTGGCCTCCAGCAAGATCCTCGAGGGTCGACTGTCCATCCGAGTGGATGCCGCCGGCGACAACACCTATGCAGCCAGGCTCGTGAAGATCATCCCCCAGGCCCTGGCCGAGCGATCCCCCGCTATGCGCAGGATGGATCGTATCGTCCACACAGCCATCGCCCTGATCATGATTCTGGCCGTCTGGACCTTCATGCTCTGGCTCATGCTGGGCCCGCAGCCCCACTTGGCCCATGCTGTAGGCAATGCCGTCTGTGTACTGACCATCGCCTGCCCCGCCGTCGCAGCCATGACCATCCCCATGGCCTTCCGAACCAGCCTGGAGACGGGTCTGGCACACGGTCTGCTCTTCACCTCGCCACGGGCCATGAACCACCTGGGCCGGGTGCACACCCTGATTCTGGATGACTCCTCTCTACTGGATCCCGACGACGCGGAGGGCCAGGGTGTCCACACGGAATCCCTGACCCGGACCGCCACCCATCTACGCGCCCTGCGAGTAAGCAGCCTGATCCTGGACGGGAGCCGCCAGCCGGACGACAGGATTGAGCGGGCAGCCCGCCAGGCGGGCGCGGATATGCTGATCACCCGGCTGACCCCCGAGCGCAAGCGCGAATGCATGGATCGGCTCAATCACGACCTGACCCGGACCAACAGGGGCATCCCACTTGATCAGACAGGTCAAGACCCAGCATCCGCCCCAAAGCAGGGCCGAACCAGCCTGGTGGCCCTGGCAGCTGGGACCACAGCGGATCCCGAACTGACGGCCAGGGCTCAGGTGGACATCGCTTTGGGTCCAAAACTTCAGGCTGACACGGACGAAGCCGCAGACGACATCGACCTGCCACAGCCGGACCTTATCCTGCAGCAGGGCGACTTGGACGGAACCAGTAGGGCCATAGAACTGAGCCGAGCCACCACCCAGGTCATCAGGGAGAACCTGACCTGGTCCACTGTCTACAACGTCATCGCCCTGGTCATTGCTACCGGAATCTGCCAACCCTTCCTAGGCTGGATGCTCAACCCCATGATCGCAGCGGTAACAGGGGCTCTGTCCTCCATCCTAGCCATGCTCAACGTTCGTCGTCTGCACCGGTTGCGGCGCCTGCGCCGTCGCTGGCTGCACCTCGCCCTGATCGACACGGACCAGCTTCCGACAGTCGCGGCACGACGCCCCCAGATCATCGTTGACAGCCAGTGGAAGCCCATGCAAAAGGGCAGGGACCCAGCTGCTGCTATGGACTGAATCCACAGAGCACGGCAGCTAACGTAAAAGGGCCGGCACCTGGAGATTATCCCGGTACCGACCCTGATTGATCTCAGTGAGTCTGGCCCTGACCTTGGTCATCGCCACGCGCAGCATGACGGCCACGGCCACCATCGCGTCCGGCATCGTCGGCATCAGCATCACCGTCAGCCGTCACACCATCGACCTTGACCGAATCATCGACCAGATTCTCGGTGGGCCAGGCAGTCAGTTCCAGATGGTCGCCGCCGGTTTGGTCCACTAGGACCGTGTCACCGTCGTGGACCTTCCCGGCAAGCAGCATCCTAGCCAGTTGGTCGCCCACCTCGGTCTGCACCAGCCGACGCAAAGGACGGGCGCCGAAGGCCGGATCGTAGCCCACGTTGGCCAGCCACTCCCTAGCGGAGTCGGTGACATCCAGGGTGATACGCCGATCGGTCAGCCGCTGGGCCACTTGCCGGACCTGGATATCCACAATGGAACCCAGCTCGTCGCGGGTCAGCGGATGGAAGATGACCAGATCATCCAACCGGTTGATGAACTCGGGCTTGAAGTTGGCGTGGACAGCATCCATGACGGCCTTGCGCTTGGCCTCCTCATCCAGGTCGTCCCGGACCAGGAACTGCGAGCCAAGGTTGGAGGTCATGATCAGGATGGTGTTCTTGAAGTCCACCGTCCTGCCCTGGCCGTCAGTCAGCCTGCCGTCGTCCAGAACCTGCAGGAGCAGATCGAAGACTTCAGGGTTGGCCTTCTCCACCTCGTCGAAGAGTACCACCGAGTAGGGCCGCCGACGCACGGCTTCGGTCAGCTGGCCGCCCTCCTCATAGCCCACGTAGCCGGGAGCAGCGCCGATCAGCCGGGAGACCGAGGCCTTCTCCATGTACTCTGACATGTCGATGCGGACCATGGCCTTCTCGTCGTCGAAGAGGAAGTCGGCCAAGGCCTTGGCCAGCTCCGTCTTGCCCACGCCGGTGGGGCCCAGGAACATGAAGGATCCGGTGGGCCTGTCAGGGTCGGCGATGCCGGCACGCGAGCGCCGGACCGCGTCGGAAACTGCATGGATGGCCTCTTTCTGGCCGACCACCCGTTTGCCCAGGTAGTCCTCCATATGCAAGAGCTTCTCATTCTCGCCCTCCATGAGCCGCCCCACAGGGATGCCGGTCCAATCAGAGACGATCTCCGCTACGGAATCCGCATCAACATGGTCAGGAACCATGGGCTCCTGGGCTGCCCCCCCAGCGATGTCAGCCCCATCGGGACCAGCATCATTGGAGGCGTTCTTAGCCTGCTCGGCGGCGTTCTCCGCCTGGGCCAACTGCTTGCGAATGCCTGGAATCTCCCCGTAGAGAATGCGGGAGGCCTTCTCCAGATCACCTTCGCGGGTGGCCTTGTCGGCCTCGACCCGCTTGGCGTCCAGCTGAGCACGCAGGTCACCGACCTTGTTATGGCCAGCCTTCTCGTTCTCCCAGCGGGCCTTGAGGCCGCCCAGCTTTTCGCGGGAGTCCGCCAGCTCGGCCTGCAACTTGCTCAGACGGTCCTTGGAGGCCGGGTCATCAGCCTTCTTCAGCTGCATCTCCTCCATCTCCAGACGGGTGACGCGACGTTGAAGCTCGTCGATTTCCTCAGGCTGGGAGTCCAGCTCCATCCGCAGATGTGCAGCGGCCTCGTCAACCAGGTCGATGGCCTTGTCTGGCAGCTGACGACCCGAGATATACCGGTTGGAAAGGGTGGCCGCAGCCACCAGGGCATCATCCCCGATGGTCACCTTGTGGTGGGCCTCATAACGCTGCTTGAGACCACGCAGGATGGCCACGGTGTCCTCCACGGAGGGCTCGCCCACGAAGACCTGCTGGAAGCGGCGCTCCAGAGCCGGATCCTTCTCGATGTTTTCACGGTATTCGTCCAAGGTGGTGGCGCCGATCAAGCGCAGTTCGCCCCTGGCCAGCATGGGCTTGAGCATGTTGCCCGCATCCATGGATCCCTCGGCGGCACCAGCACCGACGATGGTGTGGATCTCGTCAATGAAGGTGATGACCTGGCCGTTGGCGCTCTTGATCTCATTGAGGACGGCCTTGAGTCGTTCCTCGAATTCGCCACGGTACTTGCTGCCAGCCACCATGGAGCTCAGATCCAGGGAGATCAGCTTCTTACCTTGCAGGGTGGTGGGTACGTCGCCCGCCACGATACGCTCAGCCAGGCCCTCGACCACAGCGGTCTTGCCCACGCCGGGCTCTCCGATGAGGACAGGGTTGTTCTTGGTACGCCGGGAAAGGATCTGCATGACACGACGAATCTCCTGGTCCCTGCCGATGACTGGATCCAGCTTGCCCTCCTTGGCCTGTGCGGTCAGATCGGTGGAGTACTTCTCCAGGGCCTTGTAGGTGCCCTCAGCATCCGGGCTGGTCACCTTGGCGCCGCCGCGCACCTGGGGCACGGCCTTGCGCAGGGTATCAGCCTGCAACCCGTTCCGATTCAGAATATCGGCGGCCTGCGAGGGACCCTGGGCGATGGCGATAAGCAGGTGCTCGGTGGAGACGTATTCATCCCCCATGGCCTGCATTTCCTTCTCAGCCTGGGCCAAAGCCATGCTGAGCTGACGGCTGGCATCGGGTTGCGAGGCCGTAGATCCGCTGGCCGATGGCAGAGCCACCAAGGCCTGACGGACCTCGGCTCCGACCCGTTGGCTGTCACCACCGGCCGCTTGGATCAGCCCAGGCACCACGCCGGACTGCTGACGCAGCAGAGAGTCCAACAGATGGAGCACATCCACCTGGGGGTTGCCGGCCGCCGAGGCCGACTGGATAGCATCGCCGATGGCCTGCTGAGCCATGGTGGTGAAGTTTTCGTTCATAGAGCATCCTCCAACATTCTTCGGCGGGACCAGCCGAATCACTCGACCAGACCCCGTCACGGGTTCATCTGTCTTCTACAACAGCGAAAGGAGGACACCTATTCCCAAACTTGAGCCTAAATGACTCAAGTTTTTATGTCGCTTGTTCTCCTGTTATTTGCTACTCGTCGATGACCACATTGCGCAGGTAGCCGATTCCCTCCACCTGGACAGTAGCTTCGTCGCGGTTTTTCAACGAACCTGTGGCGTTTGGGGTACCGGTCATGATGACATCGCCGGGCAGTAGGGTCGCGAAGCTGGAGATGAAGGCGATCTGCTCAGGGATGGAGTGGATCAGGTCAGCGGTGGTGCCCCTGGCCTCAGGCACCTCTTCCCCGTTGAGCTTGAAAGAGACCTTCGCATCCCGGTAGTCCAGGTCGGTTTCGATCCAGGGCCCAAGAGGGCAGGCGGTGTCAAAGCCCTTGCAACGGGTCCACATGGGGTCGTTCTTCTGCAGGTCACGCAGGGTCACATCGTTGACGCAGGTGTAACCCAGCACATGGTCCATAGCCTCGTTGACGCTCACCTTCCGGGCCATCCTGCCTATGACGACGGCTACCTCTGGCTCATAGTTCATGTCCTTGCTGCAGGAGGGCTTGACAATGGGGTCGTCAGGGCCAATGACCGAGGTGGAGGGCTTCATAAAGAGCATGAGCTTTTCCGGAGGCTCCGGGTTCGAGGACTGGCCATGCTCAGCCATGTAGGCGGCGTGGGCGCGGTAGTTCTTGGCCGCTCCGTAGATCTTGGAGGGGATGACCGGGGCCAGCAGCCGCACATCCTCGTCGTCCAGGGGGTAACGCTTGCCGGTGGGTTCGACCTGCTGGCCAGTCAAGGGGTAGCCTCTTAGCTCGACCAGGTAATCCTTGCCGTCATACTTGTCGGTTTGGACGAAAGCGTATCGTGGGGTGTCCTTGTAGGAAAAACGCGCGATTCTCATAGGGCACAGTCTAGCCCCAGGCCGGGCCTCTTAAGAGAATCAGGCTCCCAAACAGACAGCGGCTGGTCAGATAAAAGCCCGCGGGCCGAAAATGGCTGTACCTACACGAACCTCGGTCGACCCCTCAGCCACCGCATACTCCATGTCTCCGGTCATCCCCATGGACAGCATGGTGCAGGTGCCGGTGCCAGACTCCCCCGAATCCCTGATGCGGTCGCGCAAACCACGCAAATGGGCGAATCCGCTCCTGATGACGGCCTCGTCGTCCACATGTGCACCGACGGTCATCAGACCCTTAAGCTGAATCCCCTCCATAGCAGCCAGCTCATAGGCCAGATCCAAGGCCTGGTCGGGGGCGCATCCCGACTTGGCCTGCTCGCCGGACTCGTTGACCTCCAGGAGTATGCCCACGGTCCTGCCCGCAGCCAGTGCCCGCGTGGCCAGCTTCCGAGCCAAGGAAGGCCCGTCGACCGACTCGACCGTGTCGACATATGGCAGGATCTTATTGATCTTGTTGGATTGGAGCTGCCCGATCAGACGGAAACCCACGCTGGATGAATCTCTGCCCGCAGCGTCGGTGCCAAGGACCAATCCCCTGTCCCGACAGAGCTCCAGCAATCCCTGGGCCTTGGCGGTGACCTCCTGGGGACGGTTCTCGCCGATCCGCTGCACCCCGGCATCGATGGCTGCCATGATCTCGCCCACATCGCGGGTCTTGGTGGCCGCCAACAGAGTCACCGAGCCTTCTTTTCGGCCGGCTGAGCCCTCCGCTTTGGCGATCCTGTCAGACACACGCTTGACCCCATCTGCGATCTGCGCGGCACGTTCCCGGCTGATCCGGCGATTGCCCAGATCCTTGTGGTCCATATAGGCGACCATGACCCGCTACCTCCTTAAAATCCGGAAACCTTGACTGAGGCCATGGTAGCCAGTGGCTCATACCGGCAAATACACAGCCCCGGGAGAAAGCGGAGGCCGTGAACAAGCGACAAAACTCGAGTTAGAAGAACCTACAAACTCGGCTTCACATCAGAAACGGTCAGCTCGTTTGGGTCGCTCAGGTCCAGCTGCCGGTCTTCGCGGTCAGCAGCCAGTGTGTTCCACGTGAAACCATCCAGCAATTCCTGTGCGCTTGCAGGTCTGGGCCGTTGCAAGAGACCCAGGAGCCAGCCGCAGACTCCCAACACCTGCCTGGCCGACCAGCCGTCTCTTCTGAGTGACCCCAGGTCCGGCGATCCAAAGCGCTTGGACATCCTCCTGCCGTCTACGCCATCGATCAGCGGCAAATGGGCATACTGAACACCAGGAGCCTGCGGTTGGAGATGGTGCCGGATCCACATCTGGATGGCTGTTGACCTTAGCAGGTCCCTTCCCCGCACAATCTGATTGACACCCGTGGCCAGGTCATCCACCGTCACTGCCAACTGGTAGGAAACCAAGCCGTCCGAACGTCTGACGACCACATCGCCGACCTGCCTGGGCAGATTGAAGGACTGCGGGCCATAGATCAGATCGTCGAAGCGACAGGTGGCATCCGGCTCGTCGGACTGATCAGGGACCGCGATTCGGAGGCTGTGCCTCTGCCCCCGAGCCAGCCTTTCACTGATTGTCTGATGGGAAAGTCCTCGGCAAGTGCCCAGGTAGACGATGAACCCGTCACCTTCATTCGGCGCTGATGCTGCACGAATATCGGCCCGCGAACAGAAGCATGGATAAACCAGAGGCTGCCCGCCGATCAATTGCTGGGATTCCAGTAGCTTCAATGCCTGACTATAGATATCGGCGCGCTGGGACTGGTAGACCGCCTCGCCGTCCCAACCCAACCCCAGCCAGGCCAGGTCATCCATGATCCAACGATCAGCATCCTCGACCACCCGCGGCGTATCTATATCTTCGATGCGGAGCCGCAGAACCCCACCAGGCCCTTGCGACCTGACACCCAGCCAGGCCGCCAGACAGGCATAGATATTGCCTATATGCATCCGCCCAGTCGGCGAAGGGGCCAACCTTCCTACGACCTTGGTCTGGCCGACCTGGTCCATTCTCGGTTCTCCCTTGTGCATACCGACATGCTTGCATACCACCTGGTCATCAGGGGAGCTATCAGTGAGCCAAACTAGTGCACGCCTCCGAATGGTTCCGATACTAATGATCAGAAGCTGTCAAGCAGGCGATCGATCTCCTTGAAGTGCTCGACTTCAGGCCGCCAGACCGGCTTGCCACGGACGATTACCAGCTTGGGGTCAGCCAAGGTCCGCACATTCTTGGCAGGATCCTCGTCAAGGACGATCAGATCCGCATCCTTGCCCGTGTCGACCGAGCCAGTGATATTGTCGAAGCCCAGGTTTCGGGCATTGACCTGAGTTGCGGCGTGGAAGGCCTGCGCTGGAGTGAAGTCAGCGTACCGCACCAGATAATCCAGCTCACGCCAAGTGCCGTACTGGGGCACGAAGGTCATGCCGGTGTCGGTGCCAACGCCGACGGCAATGCCGTTCTCGTGGGCCTGCTTAGCGCTCTTGACCATGCCGTCGACTACCAGCTCGGAATTGCCTCGAACTATGTCGCTGATCCCCAGCTCCTGCTGGCTGACCTTGACCAGAGGCAGGCCAGCGGACAAGGTGGGGTCCAAGGCCGAGAAGCCGCGAAGCGAGCGCGGATTGTCGAGGAAGAGCCCAATCATCTCGTCGTCAAGAGCGCTGCCATGCTCGATGGTGTCCACGCCAGCCTTGAGAGCGGCCTTGACCCCCTCCGGGCTCTGAGCGTGCGCTGCGACGAGCACACCAAACTCATGGGCCTCATCGCAGACGGCAGCCATTTCCTCCTCGGTCATCTGCGGGCTGCCGGCCTCACCAAGCTTGGTAGCATCGGTGACGCCACCGGTCGCAGCCACCTTGATGGCATTGACCCCATGATCCAGGTTCTCCCTGGTCCGGCGTCTGGCCTCTTCGGGAGAGGAGCAGGACAGGGCGATGAAAGGATCGCCATGCCCTCCGGGAATCGCCAGGAGGGGGCCAGCAGCCAGCATGCGTGGACCAGTCAGCTCGTCGGCGTCAATCCTGTCGCGCAGACGAACCGCCTCATAACCCACATCACCCAGGGTACGAATGGTCGTCACTCCCGAGTTCAACAGCGTGGAAACGTTGCCCTTGATCCTGACATCCATAAGGACTTTCCCGGCAGGGCTGTGCACCACTTTCAAACCAGCATCGACCACACGCGGCGACAGCTCCGTGCCGCCAGACAGGGGCTTGCCGTCGGCGAAGAGGTGGGTATGGGCATTAATGAGGCCGGGTGCCACAAACTTGCCCGTAGCGTTGATGCGATGGTATCCGGAAGGCACGTAGGCCAGCGGGGTCGGACAGACTTGCTCTATCCGGCCGTCCGCGGACACCAGAACAGACATATCCTTCTGGACCGTGCCTTTTTCATCACCGGTCGCGATACTGGCATGCTCGAGCACAAACGGCTCGCGCTCTTTCCTGCCTTGAAGACGCCCCATGGTCGTACCTGCCTTCCCATCTCCGATGCACTCATTGCGAGGAATCGGGCATATATGGCCAATAATATCCATGGCAGGACGAACCATTCAAGCTTGACAAGCCTGACGCGCAGGCGAAGATACCATTCAGACGCAGCCTGATAGCATGATTCGGACCAGAATTTCCGAAACGCAGCAGACATCCGAAGTCATCGCCAAAGACCGCTGTCGGCCTCTCCGAGCAGAAAACATCACCTGGAGTCCGGCACGCTGTTGATAACAAACTCTATTTCGGAATATGCAGGCGGTTGAAGAGCCACGCCGAATGCCACCACCGAACCGAATCCGTCAAAGACGGTGGAGTCCATAGCCAGCACAGGCCGGGCCCTGTCCACATGAAAGTACCCGGCGATCCGCGAATCGACATTTTCAATGCGAACCACGACTTCGTTCCTGGCGAGTCTGACATCGTAACGACCTTCGATAAAGTCATAGAGGGATCCATGGGAGAAATCGTGCTCAAGTATCTCCGGAAACTGAGCATCCGGCAGGTAGGTGCAGACGTATTGCTGCAGGTTGCCATTGACATAGCGCAGTCGCTCCAGCTCTATCAGGTCCGCATCAGCCTCCAGACCCAGCTTCGTTGCAATATCAGCATTCGTGACAATCCTGTTGCCCAGCACCCGAGTCTTGACCGTTCTGCCCAGATCATGCTGCTGGCGCCAGAATCCTCTGATGCGGCCGTTGATCACCTCACGGGAGGAAGCGGGCGACTTCAGCTTGAAGGTTCCCTTGCCCTGACTGCGAACGATCAATCCCTCACGAATCAGATCTTCTATGGCATGGCGAACCGTGATCCGACTGACCTTGTACCGTGCGCAAAGTTCGGACTCAGTAGGCAGCTGCGCCCCATCCTTCATCCGTTTGATGCTTCCGCGCAAATGGTCCCGCACGGATACATACTTGGGAATTCCATCTACCATTGCAGAACCGACCCCCCACCCGACTTCATCGCATTCATGAATTGCAATCCTGCCTACCGTGCCAACTGGGGATTGTCATCCTCAACGATATCGCACAAGCTCCGCGTTTACGCGCTACAGCAAACTACTGCGGAACATCCAGCGACTGCGGAGGGGCCATGGTATCGATTTCGCAAAGCCCGTCGAACACCATTGCCCTTCATCGCCATCGCTGTTGTCTTCAGACAGGATCAGGTTTCAGCCTCAGGCAGTGGCCTTGTCTTTGTCGGCTGCATCAGCAGCAGTCGAAATGGCCTTCTTGCGCTTGTTCATGAAATAGGAGACCACATAGACCAAGATCAGCACGACTATTATTCCCACAATCATGGCAATTTGCCCACCTGCCTTGTCGAGATAGCCCAGGAAAAGACCGGCAACGCCGAAATCGGGGCCGGAATACGTGGCGGCTCCCTTGCCAAAGGAACCCAGCACTGGAAGGAGCAGGTAGGGCAGGAAGGTAATGGCTAGTCCATTGACAAAGGAACCGAGAACGGCACCACGTCGCCCGCCCGCGCCGTTGCCGATCACGCCTGTGGCTCCACCTGTCATGAAGTGAGACACGACTCCGGGGATGATGACGGTGGTGCCAGCCAAAGCCAAGATGGCCATGCCCACAATGCCGCCGACAAAGCTTGACAGGAATCCGACCAGGACTGCGTTGGGAGCAAAGGTGAAGGTGACGGGGACATCCAGGGCAGGCTTGGCGTTCTTGACCAGATGTTCACTGATGCCCTTGAAGGCTGGAACAATCTCACCTAGGACCACACGGACACCCGCCAGGATAATATAGACGCCGGCTGAGAAAGTAGCTGCCTGAATGATCACATAGACGATGAAGTTCTGTCCGCCGCTGAGCTTGCTCTCGATATAAGCAGAACCCGCGAAGAGCGCCACAATGACATAGATCACGGCCATAGACAGAGCCACGATGACCGTGGTATCGCGCAGGAAGCTCAGATTCTTGGGAAAATTGATCTCCTCAGTCGATTTGGATGGATGCTTCTTGCTGCGAGTGAGCGTAGCCACCAGACCACCCAGAGCGATGCCCGAGCCACCAGTGTGCCCAAGGGCCACATCATCGGTGCCAGTGACTTTTTTCATGAAAGGCTGCACAATCGCAGGGGAAAGAGTCATGACCAGCCCCTGGGCGATGGATCCCCATAGCAAGGTCTGCCAGGTAGGGAATCCTGCTGTGACGAAAATGACAGTTATCATCGTGGCCATATAGAAGGCCACGTGTCCTGACAAGTAAACATATTTGAAGTATGACGTTGCCGAAAGCAAGATGTTGACAATCATCCCAAAGAAAAAGATCAGTGCTGCAATAGAACCGTATTTGACCAGGACCCTACCGACAATGGCCTCATTGTTGGGGACAACGCCCTGGACGTGGAAAGCATGCTGGAACATATCCCCAAAAGGAGTCAATGCGTTGGTCACCACACCCGCGCCTGCAGTCAGAACCAGAAAACCCACGAACGTCCTAACAGTTCCCTTCATGATGTCTGTGGCAGACTTGCGCTGAAGCGTCAGGCCGATCAGGGAGATCAGGGCGACAATGACGGCAGGCTGTCGGAAGATGTCTAAAAGGACTTTCAGCGCACCGTTCATGCCGTCTGCTCCTCTTCATGGATATCCAGACCGTGGCGCTTGAGAGCCTCGGCCAGCTTCTCTTTGATCTCCTTCATGTCAATCAGGCTGTTCAGAACGACCACGTCACCCAGATCCTTGGCCGCATCAGCAATGTCACGCCCGACAAAAATAACATCAGCATCGCCTTTGTTGACAGAGCCCAGATCGCTATGGTCGGTCTCGACACCGGTCACGCCAAGTTCTTTCAAGGCCTTGTCGATGTTGAGCTGAGTTATGAAGCTCGACCCCAGTCCAGTGCTGCAAACCGTCAGAATCTTCATATTGATTACCTTTCTTCCTTGAGAATCGCCCTTAATTCTTCAACGTTCGTGGCCTTGCCCAGCCGTTCCTGATTCCGCCCGTCACTCAAGAAGGTCGCCAGTGATTGCATCAGGCTTAAATGACTTTTGGAGTCCTGCGCAGCCAGGCAGAAGAGCGTGCTGATCGGGTGGTCCTGGGAATCATCCAGTAAGAAAGGCCTGCCCACTTTCAGCACCGACAGGGAAGTGGCTACAACACCCGCCTCAGGTCTGGCATGGGCCATGGCGATGCCTTGACCCAGATCAATATAGGTACCGCCCGGTTTGCGTATCGAAGCCTTGATGGCATCGACATAAGAAGGCTTGATCTTTCTAAGATCAAGCAGCGGACCGGAAACCACGTCTACTGCTTCTTCCCAATCGGCTACGCCGTCCCTGTACATCACGGTGCCTTCTGAGAAATACTCGTCCAGCAATTTGCCTCCTCGCATACGATGAAGCCCATCCGCTCCGTAGCGAATGATCGTGGAAGAATGCCTCCACGAAACTTCAACCTCGAACTCCGGAAACATTATAACAACATGACAATATGATGTCTAAAAATGCGTGTTTAAATGTCGAATCCCGGGCCGGTGAGAAGGAACCCGGGTTTTGAAGCATACTATTGATCAGGCAGCGAAAAGAACCTTGAAAATCGCGGCTCCGACGATGGCACCAATGATGGGCGCCACTACCGGAATCCAAGCCTCACCCCAGCGTGAGTCCCCCTTATTGGGCACAGGCAGTATCCAGTGCAGGAAGCGCGGCACCAGATCGCGTGCGGGGTTCAGACCAGGGCCGGTGGGACCGCCCAGAGAGGTGACCAGCCCCCAGACGATCAAGCCGACAACGATGGAGGCGGCAGCCAACCCCTTAGACCCCCATGGACCCTGTAGACAGCAGAGGGCTCCCAAGACCAGCACAAGCGTGCCAAAGAACTCATTAATAAAATAATTGACCAGCGATCCCGCGGCATCAGTGGTGCAGAAGGTGCCCAAAATCGGCATAGGTTCCTTGGTCATTCGGTAGTGCGGGAAGTAGCAGACATAGACGACCAGCTGACCCAGGGCCGCCCCGACCAGCTGCGCCAGAATATAAGGCAGTACTTGGCTCCATGGGAAGATACCGATGACGGCTTGTCCCAGAGTCATGGCCGGGTTGATGTGGGCTCCGGATATCCCTCCGAACATGAGCACGGGAAACATGACTCCGAAGCCATATCCCATGGCAATTGTGAGCCAGCCGGAACGGTGGCCCTTGGTACCATCCAGATCCACGTCGGCGACCGCGCCGTTCCCGAAGATCATCAATATGGCGGTGCCGACACATTCAGCGGCCAACTTGGTCATGAGCGAATATTCCATTCGACCCTTCACTCCTCTCTCAATGCCGCCTTGGGACCTTCACTCCAACCGGTCACATATGGGCCAAGGCATGGACATCATTCAATAAAAGGTGATGGCACTAGGCCGAGAAGCGCTCGTGATCTGCATTGATTCAAATAATTCGTTGAAATCCGATATCGCACCAGCTCCAACCACGTGTCACCATCAACACGACTGCACTCAAACCGGCGTAAACATCTTATGCCAGCCACTGCTAATCATAGCGCATTGAGAACCACGCGCAGCTACCCATATCCCAGACGGATCGCGCACTCTCGGCAAATCACCGAAACAGCTCCCGCCCTCTGACTCATCTATTCACTTGATTCGTAAACACAAGACTAACGAACTCTCCTTCTGGTTAGGAATGATCCGACCGCTGTTTTTGCAGGCTTCTATGCCAAGCGTGCGCACGGAAAGTCGCGCTAAGGCTGAGATCGCTGGCGGGGAAAGCAGTAGGCAGGAGACTTGAGAAGCCTGCTGGTTGATAAATAGACAGGCTTTACACCCTAGCTTCGTCAAAGTTTTTCTTTTGCCAGGATTTTTGTCACATAGATGTCACACAAAATCGGTTCTTGTACGGATACCCCGGGCATAAAAAAGCCCCACAGCCTTTGCGGCTGTAGGGCTTTGACTCTGTGCCCCCACGGGGGCTCGAACCCCGGACACGCTGATTAAGAGTCAGCTGCTCTAGCCAACTGAGCTATAGGGGCAAGGCACTTTCAAGAGCCAAGTAAATACTATACACTGTTTCGGCAGACCCGCAACACGGCGCGTCACAGGTCCGTCGAATCCATACATTGCCTGCTCAGACGATCTTGGGCATGGGCGTGGTCAGGGAAGTGGTCAGGTTCACCTGCAGGAGACCGGCACCCGTATGGGCCTCGACCTTCTTCAGAGTGACCGTACGCCTGTCCTGGTCGGCCCGGTCATCGTCGGTCATGGTAGCTGGCGACTTGACCGCCACCACCACCAGATCCTCAAGGGAGATGCCCACCTTGTTGCAGAGGTCGGAGGCCGCCTGAAGACTGTCCTGGAAGCCCTCACGCTCAAGAACCCGATCAGCCGGCACGCCATAGGCGCTCTTGGCGATCCAGCGAATCCGATCCGACACAGACATACCATGCAGGCTGGCCGTGCTCGCCTGGGCTTTCGCGGGCTCCTGCAGGGCCTTGATCAGATCGTCCAGCTGGGGCTCAAGGGCCTTGCCCCCGTCACGGAAGAGGTTGCCAGCGATGGGCCTGCGGAAGCCCAGACCATCGGCGGTCTCCCGCAAGGATTCCACCTGCTCGTCCTCACCCTCCCAGAGGTTGATCAGCGGGAAGGTGGGGATGCCCAGTCCTTCCAGACGATGCACATGGAAGGGATAGCGCCAGCTCAGCTTAGGATCGTCCCGCCAGGTGGTGGCACGTGTGACGACCACGGCGGCGGCCGGCCATTGGGCCCCATATTCACGGGCGGCGATGTCCAGCCACTTCTGGGCGCCGGCATCGGCTCCATAGCCCGCCTCGACAACGACCACGTCGTGCCGGGCGCAGGCCATCTCCACGGACACCAGGCTGGGAATGCCGATGGAGACGTTGGCGAATGGCCCGCCATGCACGTAGACTGGAGAACCCTCCAAGGTCTGGGTGAAAGCGGGCTTGACCGCATCAGTCAGGATGCCGGTGATACGCCAGAGGTCCACAAACTCTCCGAAGGTAACTGGACGGCCATCCAGGGTCCCCGCGACCATGGCGGCCACGCGCTGTTCAATCTCCTTCATGCTCCGGGAGAGCACTACAATCTGCATGAGCTCGCAAGTAGGCGTCAGCACGGTCCGCTCAGGCAGGTCGCCCTTGCCTCGGTCCACGGCGATCTGCCGCAGGGACCGCGAGGGCACCTCGCTGACCCGGGGCACTAGGACAGTGTCCAACCGCCCCTCGTCCACTGCCTTCTCCGCAAAGGAGACCAGCAGGTTCTGAGCGGATTCGATGGCAGCCATCTCCCCACACAGACCCCAGTCCACCAGCTCAGGATGCGTCAGGGAGGATTTGCCGCCACCGGAGGCGCCACCCTTGGATCCTGCGGCGGTAATGCCCATGCTGGGCTGACGCAGGACGGCAGCGGCGTCCACGCCCCGGGCGCGCAAGGCGTCGATCAGGGCGATGGTGGTGGTGGTCTTGCCCTCTCCCCGCGATGCCTTCAGCGGAGTGTCGGCGGTGACCAACAGCACCCGTCCATGCTTGCGCGGCATATCCGGATGATCCCGCAGATCCTTCAGGTAGCCGAAGGCATCGATCTTGTCAAACAGGCCGTATGGCCTGACGTAATCGCCGAAGCCCGTCATGCGGCTCTCCTCCCTTATGATCCTTGTCAATCGGATGGCTCAGTTGTCGGACAGATGGTAGCCGTTGCGCATGCCCATGCTGGCCGTATAAAGCACCTGGCTCAGCAGATCGTCGGTCTCCTTGCGCAGACGTTCGGCCATGTCCTCGTTGGCAGCCTCCAGCACTTGGCGAACCTCTGGGTTATCAGTGCCCTTGTCGGCGCCTTCCAAACGGGCCACCTGCTCGTCTGCAGCGGTGATCATGCGATGACCCTCAGCGCCTACGCTCTGCTGATAGCGTTCGACGGCCGCCGAAGTGCCCGCAAAGGCCGAGTCGCACAGGGCGGCGACCAGCCGGTCGGACCAGTAGAGGCTGTCGGTGGAGACCCGCCCCGTGGTGTTGGCCAGATAGTCGGGTGTGCGATCCACATTGGTATAGAAGGGAACCAAGGCGTTGAAGGCGTTGGACCCATATGAAATCCACTGGATGGCCCTGCATGATTCAGGCTGGTAGGGGCGCAGCTGGATTAGGGACAGCTGGTCGTTGCGATTGATGCCGATGGGGCGGTAAAGTCCCTTGGTATGCTCGTCGCCGGTCCGCCCATAGGGATCGTAGGGTGTGCCCTGATAGTGGGAGCTGAGCAGGTACTTGACATCCTCCACGGTAATTAGCCGCTCAGGCTGACGGCACCAGGGAATGTTGTCGCTGGCGGGAGTGTGATCGGCATCCGGCCCGTCCCAGATCTCGTCATAGGGATTGAGGAAGCGCTGCATGTACCAGGCCCGAGGCGTGTTATATACGTGGTCTGAATCGCTGTGGGATCCAAAGGCGTCACGCGGGTTGAAGGGCGAAGCCGACTCCACGGACAAGTCCAGGTGGTTGTCGGCGATGAACTCCCGCAGGTCGGCCGAGCAGAGGTGGTCGGTCTGGTCTCCGAAGGCGTCGTCCAGATCGAACTCGTCGATGCCCAGCTGGTTGGGCATGGTCACATAGGAGTCATCAGGCACACGCTTGGCGATCCAGTGATGGCCGCCCACAGTCTCCATCCACCAGATCTCGTCCACATCGCTGAAGGCGATGCCATTCATCTCGTAGGTGCCGTAGCGCTCCAGCAGGGAGCCCAGCCGCTGAACGCCCTCCCGAGCCGAGTGGATATAGGGCAGGACGATGGTGACCAAGTCCTCCTCGCCGATGCCTCCGGGCGCTGCGGCCAGGTAGTCCTTATCCCCAGGACGGCCCTGGGCAGTGGTGGGCTCAACCAGAGGATCTGCACCCAGAACACGTTCGTTGGTGGTAATGGTCTCGGTGGCTGACATGGCCACGTTGGCGCTGTTGACGCCTGCAGCAGCCCAGAGCCCCTGATCGTGCAAAGCGTCGGGCACCGAGGTATATCGCATGGGATCCTCGGGCAGGTCTATCTCCAGGTGGCTGATCACACTGTGGTAGTGCCGTGGCTGCTGGTCAGGAGTGACTAACACGAAGCGCTTGGGACGAAACTCTCCGTTGGACGAGTCCTCATTCCGAGCGATGATGGTGGACCCGTCATAACTGGCATTCTTGCCTATCAGAAGCGTGGTGCAGGGCATATGAGCGTCTTCCTTTGTCTGATCGCGGTCAGCGTCATCACCAGTCAGAATGTCGGTGGATGCCTTTCGAACCGACTGCGTGGCAGGCAGGGATGACGGCCGTCTGCGCACTTGGGGCATGGCCTCACTCTAGTGCTAGACCGCCCCAACCAGGTCAGGCATCAGCTGGCAGCCAGGCCCGAGCTGCTGCGGCCACCGGCTGGGCGGAATGGATGGCATGGGCCAGGGCATTCAGCCAGAACCCCTCCTCTAGGCCCGGCAGAGTTTCTCGTGTGGCCCAGACCGACAGCACATAGTCATGAACCCGGTCCGGAGGCGTAGGACCGTTGTAACGCATAAGCACGGCGGGGTCGTCAGCGATCTCCTTCTCCATGACCAGGGGCGAGGCCGCCGAGGTGCGCCCTTGAGGCACACCGGGAATCAGATTAGACAGATTTCTGGAGAAGTCTTCGGGAATCGCCAGAACAGAGCTTCCGGTCCCCTCGGGCTGCAAGGCGAGCAAGGCCTCGATGGGCAGGTTGGCCAGGGACCAGTGAATCCAAGGGAAGCCGCACACGGGCACGGAGTCAGGATCCACCAGCATCCAGTGCAGGCAGCGGGCCTCCTGAGGCACGTCCTCAAGGCGGAAGGGGAAGGAGACTACAGGACGTCCCTTGCGGGTAAGGGACTGAGGGGCGCGCTTGGCATACCGATCGGGAATGGTGCCGAAATCAGTGATAATCCTCATGATTCGATTCTCGCCCGCCCAGCCGACGAGGTCAAGTTCATCCTTGAAAACAGCCGCGAACAGCGTCCAGCATAATAAATCCCGCCACCCTACGCTAAAAGTGCAAGGGCCGCCTGGATCCTTCCGCATGGAAATGATCCGGGCGGCTCTAAATTGGACTGGAGAAAGGAATCAGCAAGACCTTTCTCCTGGCGCTTATGTGGCGAACTTGTGCATGCCTATTCGGCCTTTGCGGCCTTGGCCTGTGCACGAGCGGCCTTGGCGGCTGCGCGAGCCTGAGCCTTGGCCTCCTTCTCTTCAGCCTCGACACTGGCGATGAACTCAGCATGCTTGGCAGCAGGCATCCATCCAGTGTTGACCACCTTGACCTGCCAGACACAGGCCAGGGCGAAGATCACCACCGCCAGAATCACCAGGACCACGGCCCCAACGGGAATGCCCAGCTGGGACAGCTTGCCGACCACAGTGCCATACCAGGCAAAATCAGCATCCCCGAAGGTGGCGTTGGACAGGCCGAAGCTGCCCAGAACCGTCATCAGGATGGCCGGCAGGAAGGTGATCAGCAGACCGTTGATGAAGCCGCCGACCACAGCCCCGATGCGGCCGCCGGTTGCGTTGCCGAAGACGCCGGCGCCGCCGCCATCGAAGAAGTGGGGCACCATGCCCGGCAGGATCAGAGCCAGACCCCAGACGGGCCCGAGCCAGACGGCTATGATGACCAGAGCCACCAGACCGCCGGCGAAGGAGGCCAGGAAGCCAATCAGGGATGCATTGGCACCATAGGGGAAGACGATGGGGATATCCAGGGCAGGACGGGCGCCAGGAACCACCTTGTTGGCGATGCCTTGGAAGGCGGGCACCAGCTCACCCAGGATGATACGGACACCGTACAGGATGATGCTCACGCCGATGCCGAACTGCAGGGCCTGGGCGAAGGCGGCCATGAAGAAGGCTCCCCAGTTGGCCGGATGAGAGGGGAAGACGGCGAAAGCCGCTTTGGCAGGCACCACCAAGGCGGTCCAGATGGCGAAGACCAAATAGAGGATGACCATGAGCAGGGTGGTGGAGACCATGGAATCACGCAGGAAGCTCAGCCCCTTGGGGAAGTCGATGTCCTCGGTGGAACGCGACTTCTTGCCCACAGCGCCGCCAACCGCACCCGAGACCACGTAGCCCAAGGTGTTGAAGTGACCGATGGACAGCTTGTCGCTGCCGGTCACCCGGTTCATGTAAGGCTGGGCGAAAGCGGGCATGGCCACCATGATCACGCCCATGAGCAGGGCGCCGATCAGCACGATAAGCAGGTTGTTGCCCTTGCCGAACCCGATCGAAAGGACCAGAGCCAGCAGGGTGGACATGAAGACCATATGGTGGCCGGTCAAGAAGACGTACTTGAGGGGGGTGAACCGGGCCAGCAGGATCATGACGATGAAGCTGAGCACGATGATGTAGGCGGAGGCTGCGCCGAACTGGCTGGAGGCCTGGGCCACGATCACCTCGTTGGTGGGTACGACCCCGTGGGCCCCGGTAGCTTTGAAGACCAGCTTGCCGAAGGGACCCAGGGCGTTGGTCACGACAGTGGCGCCGGCGCCCAGAATCAGATAGCCCATGGCCGCCTTGAGGGCACCCGAAATGACCTGGCCCGCACTCCGTTTCAGGGCGATCAGGCCGATGGCCGCCACGATGCCAATCAGATAGGCGGGCACATTCAGAATCTCCTGGCTGATGAAGTTCAGCACCGCAAGGAAGACATTCATTGTTTGTCCTTACTATTTCTCTCTTGTTGTCAAGTTAAAGAGCGGGTATTCCATCGGCCTGGCGATGATGAATGTCCGCCGGACTCATCAGTCGGCGTACTGCTCCAGGATGCCCTTGATTTCGTCCTTGTCCATGAAATTCTGGACGGTCTCGACTGGGGTCGTGGTCCCCTCCAGCTCGGGCGCCAGCTGAGGCGACGTCAGCACCAGGTCGTTCATGTTGGCCGTGCCCTTGGCGCTGCCCGCGTCGGAGGTGGTCACAGTCACATCCATGCCCAGCTCCGATGCCACCTGCTCCACGTTGACCTTGAGCAGAACCGAAGTGCCAATTCCGTTGCCGCATACGCAGAGAATATCCATGAGTTGCTCCTTTGTTCCTTGTTTGCTTCTTACTGCTTCTTGTATTTGCCATGCTGGGATCCGCAAAAGCGGGTCCTGCTTCACGATCCAAGAATGGCGCGGACCTCGTCAGGGGTGCCGGCCTTGGCCAGCTGCTCGGTCTTCTTCGCGTCGGTCAGAGCACCGGCGATGGCGGACATCACTTGCAGGTGCTCATGCTCATCCCGTCCGGCCAGACCAATCACCAGGGAGACCGGATCGTTGGCCTTGTTGCCGAACTCGACAGGCGTGGACAGCCTTACCCAGCTCAGGCCGGTTCCCAGGACCGCCTCGCTGGGCCGGGAATGAGCCAGAGCCAAACCGGGGGCGATGACGATGTAGGGACCCATCTTCTCAACAGTCTCGATCATCTGGTCCGTGTAGGCATCGGTGGCGAACCCGGAGGCCACCAGTCTGTCGCCCGCCTTGCGAATGGCATCCCGCCAATCAGTCGCCGGCACATCCAAGGCGAAGGATGTGTCGGGAAGGAAGGCTTGGAAATCTGTCATGTCTGCTCCTTGCTCGTGCTGTTTGACTTGATCGACTGCACCGGATCCGATGGATTTGCACAAATCCGGCCGGCTGCTCACCACCCCTGGGGATGATAGAACCCTCCGTCCAGAGCCTTGGCGGCGAGCGCCTTGGCCTCATCCATGGTGTGCTTGGCCAGTTCGGCGCGGACATCATCCAGGGCGACCGGAGTCATGGACAGGCTGGTCACGCCGATTCCGGCCAAAACCACGGCCAGGTCCGGATCCGCAGCAGCCTCGCCGCAAACTCCGACAGGCATGTCATTGGCTTGACCGGCATCAGCGATGAGCTTGATGGCCCTGAGGACGGCTGGGTGCCAGGCGGTCTGATAGGAGGCGACCGAGCCCAGCGTGCGGTCGGCGGCCAGCGTGTACTGGGTCAGATCGTTGGTGCCGATGCTGACGAAGTCAGCCACCTTGGCTACCTTGTCGGCCATCAGGGCGATTGAAGGAACCTCAGCCATGACGCCCACGCGCTTGAGCCCCTTGCTCTTGCCCAGACGGACGAAATAATCGGCCTCGTGCTCATCAGCAACCATGGGCGCCATGACCCACAGATCTGCATCAGTCTCGGCATCAGCCCGGGCCAGGGCCTCCAGCTGATCCTCCAGGACCTGGCTGTGGACCTTGAGCGTGCGCAGGCCACGCAGTCCCAGGGCCGGATTTGGCTCGTCGGCCTGGGTCAGGAAGGGCAAAGGCTTGTCAGCGCCGGCATCCAGCAGACGGATGACCACCTTGCGGCCAGGGAAGCGTTCAAGAAGAGCACGGTAAGCCTTAGCCTGCTCCTCGACACCGGGCGCCTGCTCGTTGCCGAGGAAGAGGAACTCCGAACGGAAGAGCCCAACCCCCTCAGCTCCATACTCCAGGGCCGGATCGGCATCCGCAGGCTTGCCGACATTGGCCAGGAGGGGGATTCTGGTTCCGTCCTTGAGCTGGCCCGGGCGGCCCCGCAAAGCCTTGGCCTGATCCGCATCGCGGCGGGCCTGCTCAGCTTTCTCAATCTGTTCCTTGGTAGGATCGGCTGTCACCTTGCCGGCGGCGGCATCGACAATGACTGTCTGCCCGTCGCACAGCCCAGCTGCGTCCTGAGCGCCTACGACGGCGACAATCCCTCGGGACCGGGCCAGAATGGCGGTATGGCTGGTCGGACCGCCCTCAATGGTGACAATGGCCAGAACCTTGGCCATGTCCAAGCTGGAAGTGTCGGCCGGAGACAGATCAGGGGCGACCAGGACGAATGGCTTGTCGCTTTCTGGCACGCCCGGCGCCGGGACGCCGAGCAGATGGGCGATAACACGCTGGCCTACATCATGCAGATCGTTGGCACGCTCCCCCATGTAGCCGCCGATGGCCCGGAGCTTTTCTTCGAAGTCGGCAAAGGCCTCATAAACGGACCGTTCGGCGGTTTTGCCACCCTCCAGCAGGGATCGGATCGAGGTCTTCAGGGCCGGGTCCTGGGCCATTTGGGCCAAGGCGGTCAGAATCGGTGCAGCATCCTTGGCCCCCTGCCCATCCTGGGCGGCCTTGGCACGCGCAAGCAGGTCCTTGTTGACCGAGGTCAGAGCGGATTCGACCCTGCCGAATTCAGCATCCGCCATCAGATTCTCAGGCCTCGCCTCATCGCCGGGCACATCCAGTCCGGCCGCCATATGAATGACCGGGCCAATGGCAACGCCGCGGCCAATGCCTACGCCTTGGATCTCCATGTCGCACTCCTTAGTGCCTGCCACTTCGTCCGCGCTGAACTAGGGGCCAACTCGGAGGCAGAAGTGGAAACGTTCTTTGAGCAACGGTGTTCAGTATACACACATTCATTTTATTTTCAACGGTAATCGATTTCTGGCATCTGTGGGCTATCGTGGTATGATATCCAGCGTATCCATAACCCGGCATGCCGGTCCATCGAGGCCGGCCCCACCACGGAGAGAGCTGATCATCATGGCAACAGCACAGCGATCCACCATCATCACCGATCCAGTCGGCATCCACGCCAGGCCCGCTTCGGAATTCTCGCAGGCCGCCGCATCAAGCGGTTGCAAGGTCACCATAGCCAAGGGCGATGGAGCTCCTGTGGAAGCGGGCAGCATCCTGATGGTCATGAGCCTGGGCATCGCCAAGGGCGACCAGGTCACCGTGACCGTCGATGGGGACGATGCTGGATCCGTAGCAGATGCCTTGGTGGCCAAGCTGACCCAGGCCGAATAACCCACAGCCCGCATCAGGCGCTAGCGGAAAGGACCTTTAAGCAGCCAATGGGACGATCGGCGGACAGTCAGCCCTCCATTGCCAACGTCGCAGCCTTGGCGGGCGTCTCGACGGCAACCGTATCCCGCGTTCTTTCCGGCCATAGACGCAAAAACGACGACATCAGTCGACGGGTTCACGCAGCGGCCGAGAAACTCAATTATTCGGCCAATTTTGCTGCCAGTGCCCTGCGTTCGGACCGCAGCAGGACCTTGGGCCTGGTTTTGTGCGGTGCCACTGGAAGCGTGGCAGGATCCATCCTGGATCTGCTGAGCCGGCGGCTGACCGGACAACACCGTTATCTGATGGTCGCCTCCGTCGACGGCAATCAGGCCCTTGAAGCTGCAATGAGGTCAATGGCGGCCCGCCGGACCGAGGGGGTCATCGTCGTCCCCTCCCTGGATGAAGATCCGTCCGGGATGCCAGTCGATTTGCCCGCCGAATTGCCGGTCGTCCAAGTAGGAGGCAAACCTCTCTCCTATCACACCAGCTGGGTCGGCATGGACCAGGCGGCCTCCATGAGGCTGATCATCGCCCACCTGGCCGAGCAGAACGCGCACGCCGTAGCCTATCTGAGCCGCGAGCTGAACACCAGCGCCGCCACAGAGCTTTTCAGCACCTTCTCAACCCTGACCAACACTCTGGGCATTACGCCAGAACCGGACTGGGTCCAATTCGGCCCCTGCAGCATGCGTCGTGGCCACGATAATGTCATGGCCATGCTTGCCGATGGCAGCAGCCATCCAGATGCCATCATCTGCGGGGATGACTCGCTGGCGCTGGGAGCCCTGATGGCTTGCCGGGAGCTGGGGATCCAGGTTCCCGATCAGCTCAAGGTTGCGACATTCGTCGACAGCCCGGCCTGCCTGATAAGCAGTCCGACCCTGACCGCAGTCAGGCCGCCATTGGAGGACATCGTCCGTGAGGCTCTGCGGCTGGTTGATGCCAAAGGGCCATCCATCCTTCCCTCACATGTGGCCTTGCCGCCCCAGTTGCAATGCAGGGAATCGACCTGGTCACCAAGGATCGGCAGCAGCGACATGACCTCGCCCGGCACCTTCACATATTGAATTCGGTTTACACCAGCAGGGCGCATAGGAGGGCCTCAAAGACCAGCAATGGGGCGCCGTTGGCCGCGAGTCTTTCGCGGGCACGGGCAATCAGCTGAATGCGGTCGATGGCCCCCTGCCTGGAAAGCCTGACGGACAGTTCAGCGATTGCCGCCCGATTCTCCAGATTGACCAAGCCGGCTTTCTCCTCAGCGCCGTTCTGCAGGACGCCCACATCCCGATAGACGCTGGCCAGGGTGCTCAGGTTGCGGTCCAACACATCCCTGGTCAGTCTTGTCACCCGTCGACGAACCTGGTCCTTGCCGCCCAAGGCATGGTAGGCCCCGCGCAGCTGGCGTGGGATGCGTTCCTTGTCACTCAGACCGTTGATCTGCCGAAACTCCCGCTCGTCCCCAGCCACCTCATCATCCACGGTAGCGGTGGCCTGATCACGGGCCGCATCAACCACCCGGCCAGCCAGAATCACGGCATCCGAAGCACGCCGCAGGCCCAGCAGGCCCACCACCAGCTCATCACGATCGGCCAGGACCTGATCCCTTGTAGCGTAGAGACGGGCTATGCCGATGTGCCCCTGGGCCAGACGGGCAGCCTTGGCGGCCAGAGGCCGATCCACCCCCACCTGGTCAGTCAGAAAATCATCCACTGCAGTGTTGGACGGCACCGCCAGGTTGAGCACCCTGGTCCGTGAGCGGATGGTGGGCAGCACATCCTGGGCGCTGGGTGCACAAAGAAGCCAGATGGTACGCTCAGCCGGCTCTTCGATCTCCTTGAGCAGCACATTGGTGGTCCGCTCGAGCATCCGGTCCACGTCTTCGATGATGATGACCCGCCAGCGCGAAGTCGCAGGCATCTGCTCCGAGGTCATGATCAGCTCTCTTACTTCGTCGATGCCGATGGTGACCTTGTTGGTGGCCAGTATGGTCACGTCTGGATGGGTCCCGGCCAGGACCTGCTGGGTGACGCGGGTGGGCTGGTCGCTCAATCCCTGGTCAGGACTGATCAGGGCAGCCGCGAATGCCCGGGCCAGATTGGACCGCCCTGATCCAGGAGGGCCGCAGATCAACCAGGACTGCGCTACCTCGTCATGACCTTGCGCCTGAGCGGCCACCGTCCGCTTGAGTAGCTCGACCGTGGGCTGCTGGCCCACAATGGCGTCCCAGACGCTCATCGGATCTTCCGCAGGAGCCGGGACCGGAGCAGCCAGCGAGCGCGAGAACCTGCAGGAGCCGAATCATCGTCAGCATCGCCGCCGACTGGTTCGCCTTCGATGGGCTGGTCATCCTGGTCAGCATCAGCCTCCGGCGCCTGATCGGACGTATCCGCAGCCTCGGTCCAGACCGACTCGGCACTCTGCTCATCGTCCTCATATCCTGCCGTCGATTCATCCTCGTCGGCATCGTCCTGAGCATCAGTGTCGTCATTCTCATCATCGACCTGCGGCAGATCCGACTCGCGCCCTTCGACCAACTTGTCCAAATCGTCCTGGATGATCTGCCAGACCTGGTCGATGGATTGGGTGGCGTCGATAACCAGGAACCGGTCGGGCTCCCTCCGAGCCAGCTGCAGGAATGCCTGACGCACATGCTGCTGAAAGTCGTCGCCAGCAGACTCCAGCCGATCGGGCTCATGATCCAGACGCGACTTGGACTGAGCCGGATCCGCGTCCAGCAGGTAGGTGCGCTTGGGCAGAAGGCCCTGACTGGCCCACAGGCTCAGCCGACGAATCACATCCACCGACAGATCACGGCCTCCGGCCTGATAGGCCACTGAGGAATCCAAGTAACGATCGCAGAGCACAATGTCTCCACGATCCAGAGCCGGACGCACCACCTGGGCCACATGCTCGGCCCGATCCGCCGCATAGAGCAGGGCCTCGGTCCTGGGAGCCAGATCATCGGATGCATCAACCACGTCGGTACCTCCGGTCACGGCGACCGAGGGGAAAGCGGCCAAGCCGTGAAGGACGAGTTCCCGAATGGTCAATCCGGCAGGGGTGCCGCCTGGCTCGCGGGTAACCAGGGATCGCAGGCCGCACTCCTGCAGATAGTTATGTGCTCGTTGAACCTGGGTGGTTTTGCCTGCACCATCCACGCCCTCGAAGGAAATGAACAAACCATCGCTCATGCCTTATGCTCCGTACTCTTGGAAGTCTTGGCGGTTTTGGCCTTCTTTGTGGTTTTACGGGCGCGAGTGACCGACTTGCCAGCTGTAGATTTGCTGGACGCCGACTTGCGGGCGGCGGACTTTCGCGCAGTCGACTTGCGGGCGGTCCGGCCGCGTCGCTTGACAGGCCCGGCCGCGCGCTTCTCTGCCAGCAGGCGGAAGGCCACCTCCGGCTCGATGGACTGGGCCGTGTACTGCTTGGGCAGGGTCCTATTGGTCTGCCCGTCAGTGATGTAGACACCGTAGAACCCGTCCTTGATGGTGACGGGCTTGCCGCTGTCAGGGTCCGTACCCAGCTCACGAAGGGGAGGCTTGGCCGCGCTCCGGGAACGCCGTCCGTACTTGGGCTGGTCGAAGAGAGCCTTGGCCCCGGCCTGGTCGATGGTGAAAATCTGCCCCTCGTCAGTCAGCGAACGCGTCTCGGTGCCGCCATCGGCCTTGGTAGCCGTCAGGTAGGGGCCATAACGGCCGTTGCTGGCCGTGACGGTGGCATGGTCGACTTCTCCCGTTTTTGCATTGGTCAGTTCGATGCTGCCCACCGTCCTAGGCAGACTGAGCAGCTTCAGAGCTTCCTCCAGGGTGACCGTGCCTGGATCCATGGTCTTGAAGAGCGATGCCATCTTGGGCTTAGGACCTGTCTGTTTGGTTGTCCGTGCGGTCTTGCCGGTCGGCTTTTTCTGCTCGGCCGCTTCCTCCTCGGGGCTGATCAAGGCCACGTAGGGCCCGAATCTGCCCTTGCGCACCTCGACCCGACCGCCGGTCTGCGGATCCTTGCCCAGCTGACGGGGACCGCCAGCGTTGGCTGCAATCAGTTCATGGCCCGCAGCCACGGTCAGCTCGTCCGGAGCCATGGTGGGCGGCAACGAGGCCCGCTTGGGGTTGCCATCGGCATCCAGGTCGGCCGTATCCTCAAGATAGGGACCGTAGCGGCCGACCCTCACCTGCAGGCCATCGCCTATCTCGATGGTGTTGATCTTGCGGGCGTCGATGTCTCCAAGCTGGGCCACCTGCTCCTGCAGGCCCTGGTGGGCCTGGTCAGCGTTCTGAGCGGCGCCCGGCCCCGAGCCGAAGTAGAACCGGGTCAGCCAGTCCTTGCCTCGCTCCTTGCCATGGGCGATCATATCCAGGCCGTTCTCCATCTGCGCCGTGAACTGGTAATCCACGTACTTGGGGAAATTGGTCTCCAGCAATCTGACTACCGAAAAGGCCAGCCAGGAAGGTATCAGGGCACGGCCGCGCTCGTAGACGTATCCACGGTCGATGATGGTCGAAATGATGCTGGCATAGGTGGAAGGCCTGCCGATCTCCTTGGCCTCCAGGGTCTTGACCAGGGAGGCCTCGGTGTAGCGTGCAGGCGGCTGGGTTTCATGCCCGTCAGGTTCTGCCGAGGCGGCACGAAACACGTCCCCCTGCTGGACCGGAGGCAGGGAAGAGCCCTCATCGGTCTGCTCAGAGCCTGCACCCATGGCCTTGAGGAAGCCAGGGAACGTGATGACGGTGCCTGAAGCCTGGAAGAGGGCCGTACCCTCCCTGCCCGCCTGCGCCGACAGGCGGATAGTGGCTGTAGACCCGGTGGCGTCGGCCATCTGCGAAGCCAGGGTGCGCCGCCAGATCAGGGTGTAGACCTTGAGCTGGTCAGGGGCCAGACGATCGGCCAGATCCTGAGGCCTGTGGAAGATGGAACCGGCGGGCCGGATGCACTCGTGAGCCTCCTGGGCGCCGGCAGTCTTGGTCACATACTGCTTGGACTCAGCCGAAAGATATTCGGCACCGTACTCACGCTCGACCCCCTTGCGGGCAGCGGCAATGGCCTCCTGGGAGAGGGTGACCGAATCCGTACGCATGTAGGTGATGAACCCGTTCTCATAGAGCCCCTGGGCAGCGCGCATGGTGGCCCGTGAACTCATGCCCAGCCGGTTGCCAGCCGTCTGCTGCAGGGTAGAGGTGGTGAAGGGGGGCTGGGGACGCCGCCGGTAGGGCTTGGTCTCCATACCCGTCACCGTGAAGTCCTGATCCTTCAGCGTCTCTGCAAGGTTCCGGGCATGCTGCTCATCCAGCTGCAGGACCTGCTCCTTGGTGGCCGCTTCCGTCAGCTGCCCCTTGGATGTGAAGTCCTTGGAGACCGCCAGCCGCTGCTTCCCCAGGCCGATCATTCGTGCCTGAAAGCCACTCGACGATGCCGATTCCCCGGCATCCTTCTGCACCAGCCGCGCCAACAGATCCCAGTAGGAGGCCTTGACGAAGGCCATGCGCTCTCGCTCGCGCTCCACAATCAGCCGGGTTGCCACAGACTGGACACGCCCGGCGCTCAGCCCCGGACCCACCTTGCGCCAGAGCACCGGTGAAAGCTCGTAGCCATAGAGCCGATCCAGCACCCTGCGGGTCTCCTGGGCATCGACCATGTGGGCATCCACGTCCCTGGTGTGCTTGAGCGAATCCTTGATGGCCTCGGGAGTGATCTCATGAAAGACCATGCGCTTTACCGGCACCTTGGGTTTGAGGGTCTGCACCAGATGCCAGGCGATGGCCTCCCCCTCCCGATCCTCATCAGTGGCCAGGTAGAGCTCATCGGCGTTTTTCAGCGCCTTCTTGAGCTCGGACACCGTGTGCTTCTTCTTATCGTCCACGATGTAGTAGGGCTTAAAGCCATCGTTCACGTCTACGCCGAACTTGCCGTAGGCCTTCTTCTGGGAGGCCGGGACCTGCGATGGCTGGGCCAGGTCGCGGATATGGCCCACCGAGGCCATGACCGTGTAGCCCTTGCCCAGGTACCCGCCGATCTTCTTTGCCTTGGTTGGCGACTCAACAATGACGAGCTTATTGCCGGATGCCATGGCCTCTCCTTATATTGTGGTCTTTCGCACGCCATCTTACTCACGAGGTTCCGTCACCATGCAAATCAAGGGGTTATGTGCACGGGCGTGGATCCCTAAGTCCGATGGTGGATGAATCAGAGTCGATCAGTACTCGCAGAGACTGACCTCAGTTGTTCTGGGGCGGAGCCGGAGGCCGACCGACAAGGCCCATCCTGGTCAGAGGCGAAGCCGTGATCTGCCTCATCGCCAGGACCAGCCCCAGGGTCAGCGACAGCACAGAAGCCGTCAGTATGACGGCCGAGCAATGGACTCCGTAGGCCGTCCACCGGGCTCCGATCTCCAGCCCAGGGCTGACCTGCCAGATGACATAGCAGGCGTAGAGAATCCCCAGGAAACCCGCAACCAGCATCAGGGTGGAGACAATCTGAATCGAAGCCGATGACATTCTGGTCCCAGGAACATCCATCCCGGTTCCCCGCGTAGCGGCCAGAGCAATAAGACAGAGACCGACCGGAATAAGAATGCCCATAATCACGTCTGAGGGGCGATGCCAGCCACCCTGCACCAACGAACAGCCCACGGACAGGTCAAAGGCGAACCCCACCAAGGCGACCGGGGCCCTCCAAACGCGCGGCACCACACAAAGCAGGGCCAGGACCACCGCCAGAGCCAGGACGGTATGCCCGGATGGAGTTGAGTTGGCTGCGGAGGCCTGGGCATGGATAAGCACAGGACGCGGCAGAAAGCGTTTGAGAATGCGGGCCACCCCGTAGACCATCAGAGCATATACGGCAACCTGGCCGAGCAGCCACCACCGGTGTCGCGCCAGAACAACCGCAAAAGCTGCAAGACCCAGCACCACGCAGATCACCACAGTCAAATAAGGAATAGTGAACAGTCCCAGGTAGGCCTTGACCAGGGGCGCCTGGTCAAGGAAACCGCGGAAGTTGGTCAGGGCCATGTCGTCATAAGTCTGCCCGGGAACAGTCCAAACAGCCGCCCACCAGACAAAAGCAGCCAGACCCAGACAGGCCAGACCCGCGACCATGCACAGAACCAGGGCTGAAATCCGAGGTCGGGACGTCAAGGGATCACGGTCAACATGACTGCCGTCCCCTTCGGTCTGTTCATTCGGGTCCCGGTACCAGGTCTCCTGTGCTTCGCCCTGCTTATGCTTGCTGCTCATACCTCAAGACTCTATCCAACGCCTTGGCCGACACCCGACGCTACCGGCCGACGAGCGCGTTCCTTTCACGACCTTCGCGATAATCCAGCGTGTAAAACGGCGATATACAAGCAATCAGCACTACCAGCCAAAAGCCATTGCGGGTTCCGCTGCAAAACTATATGACCTCCCCCTCAATTTGTGTACGAAGTTAACAAAAGATGCTATAGTATGTCCCATACTTGCCAGCATCGGAGCCAGAGGCGGTTAGCGCGATGGCGGCATATTCCAACAGACGGAAAGAAGCGCCATGTATCTCAAGGTGGATCGGGAACCGACCCGGTGTGAACGCGTAATCCGACAACCTGTCAGCCCATATGTGGACACAGCCCTGTCGACTTGCCGGATCCGCAGTCACGAGAAACTCGGAGAACCTGTACCGCTGACGCTCTTCCTGGTGGACACACGCAGCGAAAGACCGGAATTCCGGCCATTCAGAATTGGAACGACCTGGTTCGAGCTGAAAGGAAAGATACCCGTCGGCATGCAGAACCCTGCACTCGACCTGTCCATTGAATTGGACATCGATTTGGGCTGGCATTCCGATTTCGCAGGAGGGCGCATTGAAGGAATGGTATTCCGACCCGATGGCACGGTCATCAAGGCCGTCCACACGCTAAACGCCTGGGTGCCCCTGATAGGCTCAGCCAGAGTCGATTCGGCCATTGCTGCCGATGTCTCCTTCATCCTCTGTCTGGAGTCGCTGATTTTCCCCGACTCGGACACGGATACAGGCATTCACGACTTTCGCCGGACCGCCTCAGCCAGCTGCAGCTTAGTCGACACCCTGGACGAGGCCAGTAGAGTCAAGACGCCAATCCTGAGCGACGTACCCGAAATCGAGCCGCCGGTGGTCCTGGACTCCCTCCAAAGAGCCGTGGTCATCTGGATCAAACTGGCCGACGACGGGACCGGAGACCTGATCAGCGCCTCTACGAGGCAGCCGGGTCCACCGCCAAAGTCCGTTTGCAACCATCTTCGGCTTTCGCCGAAGCCGTCATACGTGAAACAGACACCCTTGAAGGCGATAATCTGCCTGCTGACGAGCCTAGAGCCCTCACCAGCCCCAACGGTTCGGCAATCAGCTCAGCTGAACTCGTCTTCTCCCCCTTCCAGTTGGCCACCCTGCGAGTGACCCGCTGACCAAATATCTCACCCTCATGTATCAACAGATGGAAAGGAACGCAATCATGAACACAACCAGGATCACGAAACTTGCAGCAGCCTGTGGGGCTATCGCCATGATGACGGGACTGGCATCCTGCGGATCCTCAGATACTAGCGCCGACAAGGCAGACGGTACAATCAGCTTCCAGACCAAGAACCTTGAGAGCGTCTACAAGAGCTACTTCCACAAATTAATCGCCAAGTTCGAAAAGCAAAATCCCGGCATCAAGGTCAAGTGGATCGACCAGCCCGGCGACGGATACGCCAATAAGCTCTCGACCGATGCCGCTGCCAACCAGTTGCCCGATGTGATGGACATGATGCCCAAGGATGCCTACATCCTGGCTAAGTCCGGAGCCATCGACAATATCTCCAAAGCCAATCCAGGCATCGAAAACGAGTACACCAAGGGAACTTGGAAGAGCGTGACCTTCAAGGGCTTCGGCGCCGACGGAACCTATGCATACCCCTGGTACCTGACACTCGGTCCAACTTTCTACAATAAGAGGATCCTGACCGAATGCGGCATGAATACAGCCAAGCTGCCGGACTCCTGGGAGTCCTACTTCGAGGCCTCCCATCAGATGGCCGGAACCTGCAAGGACAAATACCAGTGGTCCGCGATGCTCCCTACTATCGGCAGCTTCGGCGAGTACGGCGCTGAAATCATGAACAAGGACCAGACTAAGTTCACCTTCAACTCGCCCAAGGGCGTGGAGCTGGTCCAGCACTATGTCGATATGTATAAGGACGGCATGATAAGCAAGGAGGCCGTCGCCGCGTCAGGATCGCAAAGCACCGACCTGTTCAAACAGGGATCAGTGGCCACCCGTAGCGGCTTTATGTACGACCTGAAGGACTTCAAGCAGAATGCACCCGAAATCTATCAGAATCTTGCCGTGGCACCAGCCATCACCCGGGGGCACCAAAGCCTGAATGAAGAGATTCTGGCTGTGAGTTCACAGTCCAAGCACAAGGACGCCGCCCACAAGTTCGCCGCCTTCGTGACCAACAACACTAACCAGGTGGACTTCGCCAAGAGCTCCCAGACCTTCCCTTCCACGGCCAAGGGCGTAGATGACCCCTACTTCCGGAAAGATGACGGGAGCATCGAGTCCAAGACCGTCGTCATGCTAGCTTCCAAGGTCAAGAACGGCGAGGTCATGGATCCTCCGCAGTTCATCCAGTCCGATCTGGACGAACTGGGCGAGCAGCTCCAGCAGGCCGTCACCGGGCAGATCACAGCCAAGCAGGCCTTGGACACCGCAGTCAAGGATGCCAACGACAGGCTGGCCCAATGAGATTGCCCGCCAGCCACCAAGCTGGGGCCTGCGTGACCCCAGCCCATGATGCTGGTCAGCATCAGCCGGGAAAGGCCAAGGGCTCAAGGACCATTTCGACCATGAAGCCCTGGTCCCCCTGGCTCTTTCTGATCATTCCCATCATCTTTACTCTGGTTTTCACGATTTATCCGTTCCTGAACACCATCCGTCTCTCTTTCACGAATTCGACGCTCCTGCGTACGGGGCAATTCGTAGGCCTGAGCCAGTATTCAGCCGTTCTGGCCGATCCCAAAGTTCACACAGCCCTGCTGAACTCGACGATCTACGCCTTGTGCATGGCTCCGTGCATGGTCATACTGCCTCTTATCCTGGCTGTACTGGTCAATAAGAAGACCAGGATCATGAGCTTCTTCAGGACGGCCTTCTATGTGCCCGCCGTGGCTGGATCGGTCATTTCGGGACTGATCTGGACCAATATGATGAGCGCCAAGGGCTTGGTTAATGCGCTCTTCCTAGGCCTGAAGTGGATCAAAGAACCCATTCCCTTCCTCCAGGATCGTTGGCTGCTGCTCTTCAGCGCCATGTTGGTCACGGTCTGGGGAGGTCTGGGATATTACATGGTCATCTATCTGGCAGCTCTGGCCAACATCGACGACAGCCTTTATGAGGCTGCATCCATCGACGGAGCCGGCCCTGTCCGTCAATTCATTTCGGTGACCATGCCCGGCTGCAGGATGACCATGGTGCTCATCCTGCTCCTTTCATCCATCGCGGCTTTCCGAGTCTTCAACGAGGTCTACATGCTTACCGGAGGCACCGGAGGACTGGGCGGAAAGGACATCACCATGTCCATGCTGATCATGCGCGAGGGTACGGGTCTGACTGCCAGAACCGGCTATGCCAGCGCCTTGAGCATCATCATGTTCTTCATCCTGGGCATCATCACGTCAATTGAGTTCTATGTGCAGAGGAAGGCGGACCACTGATGCGCGCGAACAGAATTACTCCGGGGACCGTCATTCGGTACCTGGCATGCACCGTCTTGTTCATCCTCTTGGTAGGTCCCATCATCTGGCAGGTTTCCTTAGCATTCAAAGGGCGTGGAGACAACATCTACGCCGTCCCGCCCTATTTCATCCCCAAGGATTTCACTTGGGACAACTTCACCCGGGTCTTTCACCAGATCCCGATTCTGCACTATGCCCTCAACTCGCTGATCGTCACTGTGATCAACGTCGTAGGCAATCTGGTAACGGCCACGCTGGCAGGGTACGCCTTGGGCAGGCTCAGGTTCCCTGGCAAGAAGCTGGTGGCCGGATTCATTTTCGGCTGCATGCTAATTCCCGGCGAAACCGTCCTGGTCTCGCAGTTCCTGACCATTCGAGGACTGCATCTGAACAACTCCCTGCTGGGAGTCGTCCTGCCCGGACTGTGTGGAGCCATGAACATTCTACTCATGATGACAGCATTCGCTTCGATCCCTCACGAGCTGGAGGAGGCGGCCGAGGTGGACGGCGCTAATGTTTGGCAGAGGTTCATTCACATCTGCCTGCCCCAGGTCAGAGGTACGGCCATGGTAGTCGCCATCTTCTCTTTCGTGGGTGCATGGAACGACTTCATGTGGCCTCTGGTGGTCATCGGGGACGAGTCCAAGTACACCCTGACTGTAGGGCTGAACAAGCTCAAGGGCGCCTTCGTCACTGATCCGCGACTGATCGCAGCCGGCGCAGTCATTGCTCTGGTCCCTATCATCATCTTCTTTGTGGCCTTCCAACGGTACTTCTTCGACGGCGTGGAGACCGGCGGAGTCAAGGAGTAAGCAGGGATGAGATTCGGCGTCAACTACACACCCTCGCATGGATGGTTCCATACCTGGCTGGACCCTGACTGGCAGGCCATCGGCAGAGATCTGGATCAGATTGCCTCCTTGGGGGCAGACCACATCAGGGTCTTCCCCCTCTGGCCGATCCTCCAGCCCAACCGAACCTTGATCAACAACCAAGGGCTAGAAGACCTGCACCATATGGTCGACCTAGCCGGGCAACGCGGGCTTGACTCTTTTGTGGACGTGGTTCAGGGACACCTGTCGAGCTTCGACTTCCTGCCTTCATGGGTGACCACATGGCATGCCAGGAACATATTCACCGATGAACAGACCATTCATGCCCTAGCCGACCTTATCTTTCAAGTCTATCAGAGCCTGGAAGACCTGGACGGATTCCGAGGAATAACAGTGGGTAACGAGTGTAACCAGTTCCTTGGAACAGCCCATCCCCTGGGTATGACAGCGACCAGCGAGCAGATCGACGCTTGGCTTGATGCTTTGATCAGCCCTTTGGCTGCTCGCGCCGAGCAGGACCATCGCATTCTGGTCCATAGCGAGGATGATGCGGTCTGGTACCTGCCCGGCCATGCCTTCACCCCAATCCAACAAGGTCATATCGGTAGCCTGTCTACGATCCATGCTTGGGTATTCAACGGTGTCATCAGCAAATACGGACCCGGCAGCCAAGAGTGTCTGAGCCATGGACGTTATCTGATCGAATTGGCCAAGGCATATGAGAACCGAGCCCACCGCCCGGTTTGGGCCCAGGAGATCGGCGCCCCGCTCAACGTCATGACCGTCGCCCAGGCACCGACCTTCATGCAGGAATCCGTCAGAAGGATGGCGCAGGCCGACGACCTGTTCGGCATCACTTGGTGGTGCTCCCACGACGTGAACCGTGGCTTGGCTGACTTCCCGGAACTTGAGTATGACCTGGGGTTGATTGATCAGGACGGACGGGTCAAGGAGCTCGGACGCCTCTTCTCCTGTCTGGCCGAAGAGGTCCACAGCCTCTCGAATGGTCGGCAGAACCGGCCCAGCGGTAATCGCGTCGCCATCGTTCTGCCCTCGGACCCTAAGGGAATGTCGCAAATTCGCGGTGCTTGCGCACCTGGCGGGCGAATTTTCGAAGCTTGGATGAAAGACGCAGCCTCGGGCGAATCCCTCCTCTTTACCAACCGGGATCGTGCGAATGACACTGCATACCTGGCGGAACGCGGAATCGGTAGGCTGATCCCAGCCGAGTCGCTCTAGCAACGGCATGAGCCGACACAGCTACCGTTCGACCCGGATGCCGAAATACTCCATGACAAGTTCGCAGAACATCATATTGGCCCAGCTGAACCAGGGACGGGTGTACCTGCTCGGATTGTCGACATCGAATCCCTCATGCATCAGATGAGTGCCGGCATCGGTTTGAACCATGACATCCAACATTCTGCCTTGTTCATCATGGTCCCTGCACGTCAAGCCTTCCATGGCCAGCGCCATAGGCCATACATAGCCGACCGGGGTGTGAGAGGACCCGATTCCCCTGGCCTGGGAACCTTCGTAATAGTAGGGGTTCTCCGGGCTGAGCAGAATACGCCGCGTCTCAAGATAAATCGGTTCGTCATAGGGGCAGAATCCCAAATAAGGGGCCGCAATCAGATTGGGAACATTGGCATCATCCATGATGCTCACCCCGCCCAGCCCATCCACCTCATAGGCATAGACGGCTTTCCCGGACGCATTCCTAGTGACTCCATACTGTTCAATGCCAAGATGTATGGAGCAGCCGAGCTTGTCCGCACGGTCCGCCAGACCTGAATCATCCAAAGGGCCAGTGAAGATTCGTTTCAGAAGATCCACAGCCACAGCGGCAAACATGTTGGAGGGAACAAGATAGTTGTAAGCGCAGGCATCATCGCTGGGGCGGAAGCCCGACCAGGTCATCCCTGTCGGAGCCGTCGGATGACCGCGGCCATCTTCGACCAGCGTGTCCTGAGAAAGATCAGTCTTCCTGATGAAGAAGTATGGTGAGCGAGCGTGGTCCTGCTCCAGCTCGAAGACATCCAAAATTCGGTGGACCCCATTGATGAAGTCGGCGTTGAACTGGTCCGTCCGTCCCGTATTGCGGTAGAGCAGCCAGGCCAGCTGAACCGGATAGCAGAGGGAATCCACCTCATATTTGCGCTCCCAGAGCCACGGGCTAGTGAAGTCCGTCCGATCATTCGGATCCCAGGCAGCACCAGAAGGAGTCTCATTGAAGGCGTTAGCATATGGATCTATACAGATGTAGGCGAATTGCCGCCTGACCAAGCCCGATATCATGGCGGCCATGTCGTCATCGTCGCGGGCTATGACCAGGTAGGGACGCACCTGAGCCGTAGAGTCCCGTAACCACATGGCTGGGATGTCTCCAGTGAGCAGAAATGTGGTACCGTCCTTCTCCCTCCTGACTGTGGTCGAAAGCGTCTTAGCGAAAGCCTTCCGAAAAACCTTGGCCCAAGCCGGATGCCTGACCCCGCATAGATCGGTAATCCGCTCGATGAACAACGATACCGAAGTCGGGATTTCCTGGTAAGTCATAGTTTGCGCCCTTGCCTCCCGCATGACAGTGGATGCCGCTGATGCCGAAAGGCATCAGACCAATCCATGGCCAAAAAGACGAATATGGAAAACTCCCACGCACCCGCCAGAGGCCACTTACCCTTGCTGCATTCCTGCCCTGGGGGGATTGGGTGACATAACGCCACGTGAGAGCAAGTCACTATTATAGCAGATCGGCTCCACTTGTCCATTGCAAGCCTCAACCATCCAAACCAAGTGCGCATTCAGTCGACATCGCTGCCTACCGCTTTCCCGACCGGGCCTGTCCGCTAACATGTAAGCAATAGGATCGCCGCACTCAAAGCGGCTGATCATAACTCAGGCCGGGCCCTGGCGATAGACAGTCCCGACTTCACAACAACAAAGGACGGACGGCTGAAAACGAATGGCTGACATGGACGTGGATTTGGTGGTTGTAGGGGCCGGGCTCTTTGGCCTGACCGTGGCCCAGCAGGCGGTCGAGCACAGCGGCGCCCGGGTACGAATCATCGACGTACGCGACCACATAGGCGGCAACGCATACTCCTATATGGACGAGGAAACCGGGGCCGAAATCCACAAGTATGGGGCCCACCTCTTCCACACCTCCAACCGCAAGGTCTGGGATTATGTCAATCGCTTCACCGAATTCACCAACTACACCCACAGGGTCTACACCACCCACAAGGGCGAGGTCTACCCCCTGCCCATCAACTTGGGGACCATCAACCAGTTCTTCCACGCCCGCTACACCCCCCAGCAGGCCCGAGAACTGATCCGGGAGCAGGCCGGCGAGCTGGCCGGAACCGACCCGGGCAACCTGAACGACCAGGGCATCTCCCTGATCGGCCGCCCCCTGTATGAGGCCTTCATCAAGAACTACACGGCCAAGCAGTGGCAGACCGACCCCTCCCAGCTGCCGGCCTCGATCATCAAGCGGCTTCCGGTGCGGTTCAACTACGACAACCACTACTTCAGGGACACCTGGGAGGGCCTGCCCAAGGACGGCTACACAGCCTGGTTCGAGAGGATGATCGACGATCCGCGCATCCAGGTGAGCCTGAAAACCGACTTCTTCGACAACTCCCAGCCCTGGAACCGGGATGCTCTGGTGGGGCAGGTCCCCGTTGTCTACACCGGCCCGGTCGACCGCTACTTCGACTACCGCCTGGGCGAGCTCAAGTGGCGGACCGTGGACTTCAAGGAGCGCCGCTACGACGAGGACGACCACTTCGGCTGCCCGGTCATGAACTTCTCCGATCCTGACGTGCCATACACCCGCGCCATCGAGTTCAAGAACTTCAACCCCGAACGCTACGACCGGCAGAACCATGAGCGCACCGTGGTCTGGGAGGAATACAGCCGCTTCGCCGGCAAGGGCGACGAGCCCTACTACCCCATCAACACGGATGGCGATCGGGCGCTCTACACCCAGTACAAGCAGCTGGCCACCCAACAGCCGAAGGTGGTCTTCGGCGGGCGCCTGGGCACCTACGCTTACTACGACATGCACCAGGTCATCAATTCAGCCCTGGATGCCTGGGACAGGCGGATCGCTCCCCTGGTAGGCCACGCCAAGGACTGAAATCGGAACCGAATTCCTGCCGACCTTCTAGAGGTAATCGTCCCACTGGGGCGACGGGAAGAGAATGGGTTCCGCTTTTGCCCAAAGGGCGATCAGGTCGTCGTCGGGGTTGGTCAACGCTTGGATCTGCACACCGTCCATGGTGCAATAGACGGTTCTGACCAGCCGGTGGAAGGCCGGCCGATCCTGATAGGGCTCAGGCAGCTTCCAACGAATCCCGTCCATAAAGTCGATCATCCGGGCATGTCGATTTCGGTAGTACTCGTGTGCAGGATGAGCCGGATCATGAGCCTCTACGGCCAGATGCATGAAAAGCATGACCAGGACCATGCGCTCGGCGTTTCCCTGGACCAGACTCCGCAGGTAGCCCGGCAGCGAATAGAGAGGACGACCTTTCTGGTCTAGACCGATGACCAGCTCATCACGTTCGCCGGGCTTGGACCCAAAGGTGAAGGAATCCTGGTCGTAGTAGACCTGGATGACCAGGGAGAGCAGCTCCTCGCGCGTGCGGACATAATGACGCAATCCCGGCAGAGTCAGGCCGACAGCGTTCGCTATGGCCTGCATGGAAACGCCATAAGTGCCGTAGTAGGCGATCATCTGGGCAGCGGCCTGGGCTATCTGTCTGCGACGCTCATCCGGGGCCATCCGCCGGCGGGCGCCGATGGGACGCCCAGGAAGGCGGTCGACCTGCTCTCCGCCTACATTGTTCTCGATCTTCCTGTTCGCACTCATCAAGATCATCATACCGTTGACTGTCAAACCGTCATAGGACCTGCATAGCCCCCTTTCTCCAGACCGTCCGCAAGGCGGAAACCGCCCGCAAGCACCCGCCTTCTTGCTTATTTCATATTTATAATATATAAAACAATATGGGAAGCACGGCGCTTCCCCACTGTGCACAGACGCACCAAAAGAAAGGGAACTGGATAGTGACACAAACCGATTCAGCAGGCGGGCAGGAACTCGGCACCGCAGCTAAAAGCCGATACTGCATTGCTTTCTTCATCTTCAATCTGTTCTGGATGATGGCCCTGTCCATCGTCGCCTCGGTCTTGCTGCCCCAACGCTTGACCGACATCGCTCCAGGGTCCAAGGTGGCCATATCCGGGGTCTTCAACGCTACCACGGCCCTGACATCCCTGGTGTCCAACCTAATCGTGGGCAACCTGTCCGACAGGACCCGTTCCATCTTCGGCCGCAGAACCCCCTGGGTCGTTTCCGGCGGCCTTATAGCCGGCGTCTCGCTCTTCCTTATGGGCGTCATTGCCAACGTCTGGACCATCGGCATCTTCTACTGCCTTGCTATGGTCGGCCTGAACATGATGATCTCCCCAGTGGTCGCCTCCCTGTCCGACCGTGTTCCCGAATCACAGCGAGCCACCATGTCAGCATTCATCTCGGCAGGCAATCTGGTGGGCAACTCACTGGGCACGCTGGTCGGCGCCCGGTTCATCACCATGCAGATCCCAGGCTGGATCATGTCCGGCATAGTCATGGGCGTGGCTGGACTGGTCACGGTAGTCATCTGGCCCAAGGAACCCTCCTCAAAGGACATGCCCGCTTTGAGCAGCAGCCTGCGCTCCATCATGGAATCCTTCCGCCCGCCTCGTCACGCGCCCGACTTCTGGATGGCCTTCGTGGGACGTTCCCTGCTCCTATTCAGCTACTACATGATCCTCAACTACCAGCTCTTCATCCTCCAGGACTATATGGGCCAGTCCGTCAAAGACTCGGCGGCCACCATGTCGACCATGTCCCTGGTTCTGATTGTGGTCTCCATGATCGCCGCCCTGGGTGCAGGCCCGATCTCCGACAAGATGGGCCGCAGGAAGATGCCCGTGGTCATCGCCAGCCTGCTTCTGGCTCTGGGCTATGCCATGCCCTGGATCACCCATAGCCCCCTGGGCATGATCCTGTTCACCGCCATCGGCGGCTTCGGCTACGGCATGTACGGATCGGTCGACCAGGCGCTTAACGTTGACGTTCTGCCCAACGCCGAGGAGGCCGGCAAGGATCTGGGCATCCTCAACATCGCCACCACCCTAGGCCAGATGGTGGGGCCCATGGTGACATCGCTGATCGTCTCGGTAACCAAGTCCTACCAGCTGGTCTTCCCCACCGCCATCGTCCTGGTGCTGCTGGCCTGCATCTTCATCAGCCGCATCCACACCATCAAGTAAGGAGTTCAAACAGTGAGCATCCACATCGACCCGCGCCTGACTACCGGCACCATCAGCCCCTACCTGCACGGCCAGTTTATCGAATTCCTCGGCGAATGCATCGATCAAGGACTATGGGTTGGCACGGATTCCTCCATCCCGAATATCGACGGCATCCGCACGGACGCCATCAAAGCCCTGAAAGCGCTGAAGCCTCCCCTGCTACGCTGGCCCGGCGGCTGCTATGCCGACACCTACCACTGGCGTCAGGGGGTTGGGCCCCGCAACCAGCGTCCGGTGGGATATAATGAGAACTTCGGCACCTACCAGCCTGACGGGCATGGTTTCGGTACCGACGAATTCCTCAGACTTTGCCAGGCCGTTGGCGCTGAACCCTGGATCAACGTGAACATGCTGAGCGGATCCGTGACCGAAATGCGCGACTGGATGGAGTACTGCAACCGTCCATCGGGCACAGCCATGTCAGCCATGCGAGCCACCAACGGCCACCCCTCCCCCTATGGGGTGAAGTTCTGGGGGCTGGGGAACGAGCCCTGGGCCGGCGGGGGGACGATGACCCCGTCCATGTATGCGGACCGCTATCGGATGTTCGCCTCGGCCATGCCCACCTTCGCCGAGAAGGGGGACCAGTCCCCGATGATCCGGCCCATCGCCTGCGGCCCAGACGGAAATAAGCCTATGGAACGGGTGCGCTGGACCAGGGACTTCTTCCAGGCTTTGGCCCAGTACCGCCAGCCGCCCATCGCCGCCTACGACCTGCACTTCTACAACTGGAACATCGACCACGCCGACGACACTTCTACCCAATTTGATCAGGTTGGCTGGGATCGGGTGATTCGAGGCGCCCTTGAGCTCGGTGAGGTCATCGACCAGCAGTGGAATCTAATGCAGGCCTGCCTGGCCACCATGCCCCACCCTGAGAGCACCATGGATTCCAGGCTGACAAAGGTCGATCTGGTCATGGGCGAATGGGGCAACTGGCATGGCGATGCCTTCACGGCTCGTCCGGCGCTCCGGCAGCAGGTGACCATGCGTGACGCGGTCACCTCGGCCTTGACGCTGGATATCCTCCAGTCCAGGTGCAACAAGGTGTCCATGGCCTGCAATGCTCAGACCCTGAACGTTCTCAACTCGTTGATCCTGACCGAAAACGAAGACACCATCCTGACCCCCAACTATGATGTCTTCATGATGTACCGGTGCCATCAAGGGGCCCGTGCGATCCAAAGCCTGCCAGAGGCCGGCAACCCGTCCCTGCACGTCTTTGCCTCGGTCAAGGACGGACACATCATGGTGGACCTGGTTAACGCCGACATGGCCTCTGCCGGCGAAGCGACATTGACCCTGCCCGAGCCTGTGCGTCCGGCGGGCATGCAAAGCCTTTCAGCGGAGGATCCGCATGCCTGCAATACCCGATCCGACCCAGACCAAGTAAGGGCTCGCCAGGTCGACGTCTCGGACATTCCCGAAGGACGTGAAATTACAGTCCGTCTGGATCCAGCCTCAGTGAATGTGCTTGACTTGGCCATGCCTGAGAGTTAGCAGCAGCAATCGGCGGATTGGGCTATGCCTGCAATCCGCCGATTCGAATCTACGATCCAACCATATAAGCCTGTGGGCGACCCCCGAAAGAGGTCGCCCACAGGCTTATATCAAGCGCCTGACAGTGCCCGACTGAGTTCTACTCAGGCGTGCCAGACGTCCTTGCCGTTCTCCTTGGCGGCCTTGACATCGGCATCCAAAGCGCTCTCGTCGCTCTCCACCTTGCCGACGATGTAATCCTCGACCAGCTGACGGGCCTCGTTGTCCTCATGCTGGACAGCGGGGGACTTCATGAAGTAGGAGCTGGGGGCCAGCACCGGGCCGGCCAGGTGGCGGTCCAGGGCTATCTTGGCGGCACGCAGGGCATCGATGACGATGCCGGCCGAGTTAGGTGAATCCCAGACTTCCAGCCTGTACTCCAGATTCAGAGGAACATCGCCGAAGGTGGTGCCTTCCAGACGCACAAAGGCCAGCTTGCGGTCATCCAGCCAAGCCACGTAGTCAGAGGGACCGATGTGGACGTTATGAGGATCCATATCATGAGGAACGATAGAGGTAACGGCACGGGTCTTGGAAACCTTCTTGGATTCCAGACGAGAGCGCTGCAGCATGTTCATAAAGTCCATGTTGCCCCCCACGTTCAGCTGGTAGGTGCGGTCCAGACGCACGCCGCGATCCTCGAAGAGGCGGGCCATGACCCTGTGTGTGATAGTGGCGCCCACCTGGCTCTTGATGTCGTCGCCTACGATGGGCAGGCCGGCATCGCGGAACTTCTGGGCCCACTCGGGGTCGGAGGCGATGAAGACGGGCAGGCAGTTGACGAAGGCGCACCCTGCCTCGATGGCAGCGGTGGCATAGGCCTTGTCAGCCTGCTCAGAGCCGACGGGCAGGTAGGAGACCAGTACATCGACCTTCTTGTCGCGCAAAACCTGGGCCACATCAACAGGCTCGGCGTCCGATTCGGTGATCATCTTGCTGTAGTACTCACCCAACCCGTCGCCGGTCGGCCCGCGCAGCACCTCCACGCCTTTGTTGGGAACGTCGCAGAACTTGTAAGTGTTGTTCTGCGAGGCGAAGATGGCCTCGCTCAAGTCCTTGCCAACCTTGAGTGAATCCACATCGAAGGCGGTCACGAACTCCACGTCACGAATTCGGTAGCCGCCGAAATTGGCGTGCATGATGCCGGGGATCTTGTCATCATCCTTGGCGTCCTTGTAATACTCGACTCCCTGTACCAGCGAGGAAGCGCAGTTGCCCACGCCCGCTATAGCTACACGGATGCTCATACAAACTCCTCTGATTTACTGAGTTATTCCAACTTAAGCATACCTTCTCCCGATGGAAAGCATGAATGGAATTAAACCGTATCTTCGCACTCAGTAGCAGAACTCGCTTCGAGCTGGGCACAAACGTACGAAAATGATGAACGTTCAGCCCTAGGTCGAACAGTTTTCAGCCCTGCCGGATAGCGTGGTTGGCATGGCCAATCAGACTCGTTCAGTCAGTTCGACCTCGCCCTCACGCAGGACCCGATCCGGGACGCGCGGCGGCAGGAATCGCACCGACAGGCTCACCTCGCGGCATGCCGACCGGAATCCTCGTGGCGGCGGCCCCCGTCGCGGACGACCCCGCAAGTCGCATCGTGTGCTTAAGTGGACCCTGGCTTTGCTGGGACTGGTGCTGGTCGCCGGAGCGGCGGCCTTCGCGTACCTGTATCTGACCACTGAAATCATCCCACCGGAAAAGCAAGCGCTAGCGCAAAAGACCACGGTCTACTATGCGGACGGCACCACCCCCATTGGAACCTATGCCGACCAGAACCGGGAAATCATCGACTGCGCTGTCCTGCCCAAGTATGTGGGCAATGCAGTCGTCGCTTCGGAGAACCGCTCCTTCTATAAAGACAACGGCATCGACCTCAAGGGCATCGGTCGGGCCCTGCTCAACAACGTGACCAAGGGCACCCGGCAGGGCGGATCCACCATCACCCAGCAGTACGCTGAGCGCTACTATCTGGGTGAGACCACCTCCTACAAGGGCAAGCTGCGCGAGGCCATCCTCTCTTTGAAGATCTCCAGGACCGAGAGCAAGGACACGGTCCTGTGCAACTACATGAACACCATCTACTTCGGCCGTGGCGCCTACGGGATCCAGGCCGCCGCCCAGAATTACTTCGGCAAGGATGCCAAGGACCTGACCATGCCCGAGTCGGCCATGTTGGCTGGCATCATTCCTGCACCGGCCTCCTGGGATCCAGCGGTCAACCCCAAACAGGCCGAATCACGCTTCCACCGGGTGCTGGGCATCATGGAGGAGGACCACTACATCAGCCACAAAGATCGGGTCGGTGCCCAGATGCCGCAGACCATCAAATACTCGCCGGAGAACGTCTACCAGGGACCCAACGGCTACCTGCTACGCATGGTCCGCAACGAGCTGTCCTCCGGTAAAAAGGCTCCCTTTACCGCGGACGATCTGGATACAGGCGGCTACCGGATCATTACTACCATCCAAAAGGATAAGCAGGATCTCATGTTCCAGGTGGCCAGCCCGACCACCGGCAATAAGAATCAGCCTCCCACCCTGCAGACCGGGGGGCTCTCGGTCGACCCCAAAACTGGTGCCATCATCTCGTTGTACGCCGGGGACGACTACCTCACCCACCAACTCAATAACGTGGACCAGGCTAACTTCCAAGTAGGTTCGACGATGAAGGCCTACACCCTGTTAGGAGCCATCCAGGATGGAGTCAGTCTCAACACGGTCTTCAATGGGAACTCTCCTCGAACTTTCTCCAGCGTGGGCAAATCCGTTGCCAACGCCGGGCAGGTCAGCTATGGGTACATCAACCTCTACTCGGCCTTCGCCAATTCGGTTAACACGGTCTTCATGGACCTGGGCGAGCACGTGACCTCGCAGAAAACGGCTCAGCTGGCCCACACGGCTGGCATTACCGGCAAGATCGACGACACGACCACCTTCGACACCCTGGGTCTGGATGCCCTTTCGGTCTATGACGTGACACAGGGATACGCCACTCTGGCCAACGAGGGCAAGCGACCCTTGCTGCATCTGGTAGCCCAAGTCAAGGACACCAAAGATCAGGAGCTCTACACGGCGGCTATCCAGTCGGACCAAGTCTTCAACGCCGACCAAGTGGCCCTGCTGCAGAAAGCCATGACCACTACGGTTCAGTACGGCACTGCGTCCTATGCACGTTCCCTGGGTCGGCCCATCGCTGGCAAGACAGGCACAGCCAACGACCAGACTGCCATCTCCTTCATCGGATTCACTCCCTCGCTTCTGACCACTTTCGCTGTCTGGAACCAAGGGGAGGACGGCAGCGCCCTCAAGGTACCTGATGTATACCAGAACGAGTTCTATCCGGTCCAGCTGTTCACCCAGTACATGAAGTCGGCCCTGGGCAACAGCCCGGTGGAGCGCTTCCCTGCGGCCGAGGACCATGGCAAGATCGGCGGACCGGACGGCAGCTGGGGCACCGGGTATAAGCAGAGCTACTCCTATATGCCCAAGCGTAACTACAATTATGAATACGTGCCTCAGCGACGCAACCAGCAGCGAACAACCCCGCAGGAGGAATCAGGAGCCGGAAGCGGTTCGGGCTCAGGCAATGGAGGCGGGGCCGAGGGCGGCAACAGCGGAACCACCGATGGCAATTCCGAGTCAGAGTCATCCCAGCAGTAGGTCTGTCCGGACAACCCGGTCTGATCTGAACAGATCGACTGCGTCCCGATCGGACCGCAAGATTGACAGGGGGCCTACCCCTATGACCTCTAGCCGCGCTGAAAGCGATTGAGGGCCGAGATGATGGCCTTGAGGGAGCTGGTGGAGATGGACGAATCGATGCCCACACCCCAGATCACCCTGGACCTAGCCGGTTCGCCCACCTGGCATTCCACATAGGAGGCAGCCAGAGCATCCGTGCCTGCGGTCATAGCGTGCTCGGCGTAATCCAGGACCGAGACAGTTTGATCCAGGGATTTGAGTGCGTCCAGGAAGGCCGCGATCGGACCATTCCCATGCCCTTGAACATGACGACGCACCTCAGGATCGCCTGGGGCAAGCCCCCGGTCCAGCAGGGCGGCATCGAGAACTGTGTCGGAGCCGTCCTCGCCGGAGGTGACTGCCACATTCAGCAACTTGAAACGTCCCCACTGATGCAGGGTCTCATCACGCTGATCGGCCATGGACTCGCCGCCGACCACGCTTCCCCCGGCCTCGACGGGCAGGTACTCATCCTTGAAGAGCCGCCAGATATCGGCATCCTTGACCTCGTGCTTGGTCCTGTCGGCATAGTCCTGAACCAGCCGTTCGAACTCCACCTGAAGGCGCTTGGGCAGATCCAGATGATGGTTGGCCTTGAGCAGGTAGGCCATGCCGCCCTTGCCCGACTGGGAGTTGACCCGGATGATGGCCTCATAGTTGCCGCCCACATCCTTGGGGTCGATGGGCAGGTAGGGCACCAGCCAGAGGAAGTCATCGGGGTTGGCATTGGCACGCAAAGCCGCCTGCTGCCGGGCATCCAGTCCCTTCTTGATGGCATCCTGATGAGAGCCGGAGAAGGCCGTGAAGACGAAGTTGCCCGCATAGGGGTGCCGCTCGGAGACGGCGATCTGATTGCAGTACTCCACCGTCCGACGGATGCCGGGCATATCGGAGAAGTCCAGCTGGGGATCGATCCCCTGGACCAGCAGGTTCAGCCCCACCGTGCAAATGTCAACATTGCCGGTACGCTCGCCATTGCCCAGCAGACATCCCTCCACCCGGTCGGCCCCGGCCAGCAGGCTGAGCTCGGTGGCGGCAACAGCCATGCCCTCGTCGTTGTGGGGGTGCAGGGAAAGCACCACCGCATCCCGGTTTTTGAGGTTGGTGGATATGTACTCCACCTCATCGGCGAAGACGTTGGGGGTGGTCATCTCCACGGTGTTGGGCAGATTGATGATCATGGGATGCTCCGGCGTGGGCCGGATCACGTCGATGACCGCGTTGCAGACCTCCAGAGAATACTCGGGCTCGGCACCGGAGAAGGACTCGGGCGAGTACTCATAGGAAAGATCAGCGCCCCCGGCATCGGCCTCCAGGGAGCGGCAGAGTTCGGCGGCATCGGTGGCCAGTTTCTTAATACCGGCCTTGTCCTTGTGGAAGACGACTTCCCGCTGCAGGACCGAAACCGAGTTGTAGAAGTGGACCACAGCCCGCTTGGCCCCACGCAGGGCCTCATATGTACGGCGAATCAGGTGCTCGCGGGCCTGGGTAAGGACCACGATGGTCACGTCGTCGGGAATCAGCTCGCGTTCTATCAACAAGCGGATGAAGTCGTAATCGGTCTCGGAGGCCGAGGGGAAGCCCACCTCGATCTCCTTGAAGCCCATGGAAATCAGCAGATTCCAGAATCTCAGCTTGCGCTCGGAATCCATGGGGTCGACCAGTGCCTGGTTGCCGTCACGGAGATCCACCGAGCACCAGCGGGGCGCCCGCTTCAGGGTCTTGCCCGGCCAGGTACGCTGCGGATAGTCAAAGGGGACCTGCTTGTTGTAGGCCACATACTTGTTGTAGGGCATGGCGCTGGGCTTTTGCGGCGAACCCACGAACCTGGGGGGAGGCAGCAGCAGGTCGTTGTTCCCTCCATTGGACGCCGCGGCCTGGGCCGCAAGATCAAACACGGATGCACGATCCTGATCCATCTCTCCTCCTTCTTTCGTTCGTCGAAAACCACATATCACCCGGCATAGGTATTTGGGCAGACCGAAAGCGTACCGGGGGTGCCATTATCCTACCGGAGGAGAGCCGGGATATGCGGTGCGGGTCCGCATTCCGACTCAGAGGATGGCGAGCGCACAGAGTCCGGCATGATTCGCATGGTCGCCCAAGTTGCAAACACCACACGATGCAAGCACTGACAGAGCGCTCACTGGAAGAGGGAGACGCCGCGGCGGCCCTCGCAGTAGGCGTTGCCCAGCCAGGTGTGGCGCGAGTTGGGCCAGACCGAGCCCAGACGGGGTGCGTTCTGACTCATCCAGATGCTGGGCACGCGCCCGTCGGCGCTGTAGGAACCCAGCAGGTTGAAGCCATTCTTGACCGCCAGCCAATCGGGATGCTGGGTGGCGATGGCCAGCCCCTCCTCCAAGGTCAGAGGGAGCCGGTCGTCGGAGTCTATCAGCTTACGTGCTACGTCCGGTTCTCGGTTGGTATAGCAGGTGCCGGTGTGCGGCTCCAGGACAATGTAGAAGGGTCCCTCGGGCGGCTCGAACCCGTTCTGGGGCAGGAAGCTGGCGATGTCGCGCGGAGGCATGGTGGTGAAGCCCGCCATGCGATTGATGCTGGTCCGGGCGATCAGCGACTCGGGCGAGACCAGCTCCCTGGTAGGAATGAGCAGAATCTGCTCGCCCAGCTCAGTGGACTCCAGCGCAGAGATCAGGGGCTGGGCCAAGGCTCTGAAAGCGGCTGCGCTGATGTCCGCCACATCCGGATAGCCCAGGGCCACGATCCGATCCAGTTGCCGCTGCACTTCTTGGGAAGATCTGGTCATGGTCTCCAGTCTAATTCGAATCTGCCACGGCGAGCACCTGCACTGTTGACGCTCACCTGTCGGGGCGAGGTATCGTATTCAGCCTCAGTGCTGGCCGTACACGTGCTGGTAACGGTCGTTCAGACTCGCCACATCCTCGTCGGACAGGGGCACTGGCGTACCGATCTGCTCGGCAGCCCACACCGTACGCGCCACTTCCTCCGTCATCGCCGCCGCCTTAACCGCAGCCTCAGCATCAGCACCGACAGTGAAGGGGCCGTGATTGCGCATGAGCACCGCAGGGCTGCCCGGATGTTCCGCCAGGGTCTCGACCACCCCACGACCTATCTGGTCTGAACCGATCAGGGCGAAGGGCCCCACCGGCACCGGACCACCGAACTCGTCACCCATCATCGTCAATACGCATGGAATTGACCGGCCCACTGCAGCAAAGGCCGTCGCAAAGGTCGAATGCGTATGCACCACGCCAAACACTTCAGGCATATGCCGGTAGATGTAGGCATGTGAAAACACATCCGAGGAGGGGGTGGCAGATCCGTCCACCACATGCCCTTCCAGATCCGTAACCACCATTGATTCCGGCGTCAACTGTTCATAGCGCACCCCGGACGGCTTGATCACCAGCAAGTCGGCCGAATGCAGACGCTGCGAGACGTTCCCGGCCGTCCACACCACCAGCCCCCACTTGATCAGCTGGTCATGCAGGGCGGCAACATGCTCACGGACCAGCCCCACTTCAACACGTACCTCATCAGGAAAATCAGCCAAGGACGTCATAAGAACCACCACCATTCCCAATATGGGGCCGACCCTCCCTGTGAAAAGCCGGCCCGGTTTGCTTACCTGTGTGCGCAGACCCTGCTGCCCGTCCTCACAGGCTTTCCAGATCCTTGCCCTTGGTCTCCTGGGCAAAGAGGTATATAACAGCGCCGATGACCAGGCAGACACCGAAGAAGGTGAATGCCGTGGTGACAACGCCGATGTTGATGTGCTGGGAGACATAGTCGCCGCCCACCAGGAGCCCCATGAATATAGGGCCTACTATCTTGGCTGTGGCACCGATGCCGTATCCCAATCCCAGTCCGGTAGAGCGAACATCGTTGGGGAACTGCTCGCCACCGAAAGCGTTGAGGATGCCGAAGACGCCGTCTGCGAAGGTCATGATGACCAGGACGGCGATGTAGAACTGCCAGCCGGAATTGTGGAAGAAAGCTGCATAGAAGCAACCCAGGGCCCCGATGATGCCGAAGGAGAACATGGTCCAACGCCGGCCGATGATGTCAGCCAGCCAGGCAGAGCCGAATCTGCCTATGCAGTCGGCCACGGAGACGCCCATGAACAGGTAGGCCACCATTTGCGTTGAAAAACCGAAGGCATCCTTCATCAGCGTCTGACCCCAGGATTGGATGGCGAAGGAACCCAGAATAAAGCAGAAGGATCCGACAGAAATGATGACCAGCGGCTTCAAATGCTTGGACAAGAGCAGACGATAGCTGGCCTTCTGTTCCTGCTCAACCTCGGGCAGGGCACCGACCTGGTCCACAGGAAGCTCCAGAGCCCAGGCCAAGGCCTTGCGGGCATCGTCGTCACGTCCCACACTCTGGTAGAAACGGGGGGACTCAGGCACCGTCGCCAGCCAGAAGAGAAGGAGGACGGGGATAACGCCCAGGGCCACCAGCACGCGCCAATTGTCGCCGATCAGGCTCTGCGAGACGGATCCCAGGAGCAGACCCATAGGAATGAAGACCGAGGCCAAGCCGGAGAGCATGCCGCGTTGCCTGGTCGGGACGAACTCCTGGACGTAGGGAATGGAGATAATGTTAAGGCCGCCTACGCCGATGCCCACGCCTATGCGCAGGATGGCCAGCAGGATCCAGGCACCGTCAGGCAGGAAGACCGACAGGGCCGTAAAGACCACGAAGCAGAGGACACACCACTGGAAGGCATGCTTGCGGCCGAAGCGATCGGCCAAACGCCCCCAGAGGATGGATCCGATGACTGTGCCCAGCCCGGAGCAGGCCAGGATGATTCCTGCGGAGACCCCGGTCAGGTGCCAGGCCGAAGTCAGGAGGGAGACCACGAAACCGATCAGGAACATATCGAAGAATTCGGATATGTTGCCGGCTATGGCCAGGCCGATGATGCTTTTCTGATGTCCGGTCAGGGGACGAGAGTCTATCTGCTCGTAAGCGGTCAGCAGCTCCCCGGCCTGTGTGACATGTGTATCGCTCATAATGGGTTGCTTTTCTTTCTCGGATGATCATGATGATGGCGGCCCGACCCCGGTATGGTCTGACCTGAGGATCCAGGCCGCCTTCTCCGACCTTGGAGAAGGCTGCGACGGGCCTGGATCGTGAAGGAACGGTCAGCGATTGATATCCCCGCCCAGCGGAATATCAAGTTCCTGGGCGCGGATACGGGTCAGATCGCCCATATGCGTCAGGGCGTACTCGGCGGCCCGCTGCCCCCATCTGACACCGCACTCCACATCATCGGAGAGGAAGCCATGGAGAGTGGCAGCCACGAAGGAGTCCCCGGCGCCGGGACGGTCCACCACCGGAACCGTGGTGGTGACGTATTTCTTGATTCCTTTGGAGGTCCTCAGGTAAGGACCATCCAGGTGATTGGTGGAAACGATGTACTCGTTGCCGAAGCGCTGGTAGAGCTGTTCGCAAACCTCCTCGCCGGTCCCCTCGATGCCGAAGACGCTTTTGGCGTCCTTGATGGAGCAGAAGAGAATGCGGGCCTTGTGGGCAATGGGCTCCAGGACCTTTCTGGCCTGGTCACCGGTCCAGAGCTTGCTGCGGAAGTTCACGTCAAGGGCGATGTCGATGCCGCGCTTGTCCGCCTGTTCGGCCGCATAGGTCACCACCTGGGCTGTGGTATCGGTCAGGGCCGCCGTGATCCCGGTCAGGAAAAGCAGGCGGGTGTCCAGCATCCGGTCCCAGTCGTAATCATCGATCCCCGTCGATCTGAAGGGGGTGTACTCGCGGTCATAGATGACGTTGGCCGGCATAGGGGGCTCGCCCGGCTCCATGAAGTAGAGGGCGATCCGGCTGGCCGGCTTGCGGACCATGGTGCTCAGGTCAACGCCCACGGACCTGTACTCGCTCAGGACGTATTCGCCCAAGTCCCCCTCTGGCAGTGAGGAGGTCCACAGGGTCCTGCGCTGAAGCTGGGCTAGGACTCCAGCCACATTGGCCTCGGAACAGGCGGGATTCATCAGGACCGACCGGGCGTTCATCAGCCGCTCCCCCCTCCTGACCGTGAGCCTGATCTGCCCCTCTCCTATGGTCGAAAGGTCATATGCATGTTCTGCCATCACTTGCTCCTTGTCTACACGGTCGCTTTTCTAGGATGGACCACGACGTCCGCTTCAGTCCGTATTACGACCTGTCACATTCAAACTCGCACCGATCGGGTCGACCCATCAAGGGCGACCGCTGGCATCATTGCCTCCCTGCCGATGCCAAGGGGGTGGAGGACCGGCACAACCACCCCCGGGTCGCAACCGTGACGGCTGCGACCTTTACCTCAGCCTTTGGGATCGAGCACATCTATGTCGGCCCCTCGCAACCAGGTTTCCACTTTCTCCCTTGCATTCATGACGATCTGATCGGCCTGGTCCGAATCATCGTTCCACATCTCCAGCATGATCCGCCCCGACCAGGACTGCCGGGCCAGCTCGGCGAAAGCCACAGGAAAGTCGGCACAGCCCTCGCCCATGGTGATGCGACGGGGTTGCCCTGGGAGCACATCCTTGACGTGGATGGCCAGCATTCTGCCGGCTCCAGCCCTGAGCTCAGCCACGGCATCCAGCTCCTGCTCATAAAGGTTGCCGATATCCGGGTACATGCTCAGCCAGGAGGACCCGACCTGATCGCAGATGGACAGACCCTTGGTGATGGAGGTGATGTCATTGCCGTCCACATTCTCTATACCCAGCATGACGCCGGCCTGGGCCGCATACTCAGCCGCCCTGGCCAGAACCTCCACATACCTGGCGCGCTGGTCAGGATCAGGGTCCTCGTAGTAGGCGTAGTAACCAGCTACCTGGATCAGGGGAATGCCCGCCTCATGAGCCAGATCGATCGCCTTGAGGAAGATCTCATAGGCCTGACGGCGGACAGCCGGATCGGCGGAGCCGGGGCCCACCTTGCGGTGGCAGCTCAGGCAGATCCCTCCGACCCGGACGCCCTGGCGGTCAGCGGCCTGACGGAAGGCGGAAGCCTGGGCAGCCGTCCAGTCCAAGCGAGCCATCCGCTTGTCGCTTTCGTCAATGGACAGATCCATAAAGGTGAACCCATCGGCCACCACCTGGGACATGAACGCATCCCAATCATCCGGCTCGGCGGGGGACTTCAGGGCCTTCTCATAGATGCCCAGGGTGACACTGCCACTCATTGCGGCCACACCCTGCCAATGGTCTCCCGCAGCTCGGTCGCAGCGGCCAGGGGGTCGTCAGCCTTGACAATGCCGCGACCCGAAATCACCACTCCAACGGGAACTCCTTGGAAGAAGGGCAGGTCCTTGGCCGTGACCCCGCCGGTCACAGTGACCTTGAAGCCCATCTGATGCAGCTGACGGATGCGGTCCTTGTCGTCCTCCCCCCAGGTCAGCTTTCCGGCCGCTTCAGCATCACGAGAACGGTGGACGATGACCTGGGTGGCTCCAAGTCGCCGCCATTCGCGCGCCTGTTCGGGATCGTAGGTTTCGCCCAGCTCAATCTGGACCTCGCCGCCGGACTCCTGGGCCACCTTCACCACCTGTTCGACCGTGGTCATGCTGGCCCCGGCGACCACCGAGACCCAGCTGGCACCCGCCTCGAAGCAGGCGCGGGAGATGACCGCACCGGCCTCGGCGATCCTGACATCCGCCAGGATGGTCTTATTGGGATAGAGGGCACGGATCTCGCGCACGGCTCTCAGCCCTTCGGCGATGATCAGGACGGTTCCGCACTCGATGACATCCACCTGGCTCACGGCCGCATTCAGAGGCCTCAGGGCCGAGGGCATATCAAAGGTGTCCAGCGCGATCTGCAGCTGGGGGCGTTCCAGGGTCTTGTCTGCTGCCATCGCGCTCAGGCCTCCTTACGGAAGGAGAAGAAGTTGTGGGCGTTGCGGATGAGCAGCTTGTCCACGTAGTCGGGATCAAAGCCTTCAGCGATCATGCGGGGGCCGTCCACTGCCGGGTTGTAGTCCACGCCACTCACAGAGCCGTAGACCTTCTGGTAGGAGCGCTTGCCCGAGTCCGTGCCCAGGAGGATACGGTCCTCGTAGCCGTCTTTCTTGAAAGCCTTGAGCTCCATCATCCTGTTGGAATCGGGCTGATACTTGATCCTGTTGGTGCCGTCGATTTCCAGGTAAACGCCCAGATCCAGGATCTCCTCCAGGTAGTAGACATCGGCATTGCGCTGGATGTGGCCGATGGCGATCTGGTCGGCGGGGACCCCCAGTCCAATCAGGGTCTGGGCCTGTTCCAGACCACAGGTTCCATAGGTGGTGTGCGTGTTGATGGGAGCGCCGGTTTCGATGGCCGCCTTGGCGGCAGCCTCCATGCACTTGTGCTCGAAGGGCGTGATCTCGCCGTAAGCAGTGCCGATCTTGATAACACCTGCCTTATAGGGGCTGCGATCCACCAGGGGGCCGGTGTAGTCGTTGCGGTCGATGCCCTCACGGATATCGGCGATGACCAGGTCGGCGATCTGATCCACGCTGTAGCGGTTGATCCAGTGGGACTGGGTCTCCAGGTAGACATGCTCACGGTGGAAGCCGGTGGCCCCTATGATCTGCAGGTTCTCCACCGAGCGGGCCACCTCGGCCAGCTTCTCGATGTCACGGCCGCAGTTGATGGGGCACATATCCACCACGGTGCCGCCCTGCTTGCTCCAGTTCAGCGAGGCCTTGGCGAAATAGCCGGCCTCGGTCTCTGCCTTCTCGACTGAATCCAGTTGGTGGTCCTTGTCCAGGTAGACCTCACCGGCTCCCACCCGGATCAGATGGTCGTGGCTGTTGACTACGCCAAGCGTGCTCGGATCGACATCACCCAGAATGGTTCGTGCGAATGCCATGTGAACTCCTTTGTTGTTTGTGCTCTGCGACTTCGCGGCACCGGTCTTTAGGCTTTTCCATTCGGTGCCTTTGACAGGAGACAGACTATGTGAGCAGTCAATAAACAACAAGGATATTGATGAACATATGTACTTGAACTACGAGTTCAAACGCATATAGATCGCATTCTTACCCTTGGAAACAAGTATTTTTCGACCTTCAGGAGCAGATAAGCAGTTTTTCATTGATTCTGATAAAATGTACATATGTTCAGCGATTTACAGATGATGACCAGTTCGGATGCCCGCAAGCGGGTCCAGCTGCTTCTTCGCGCAGCCCGCATGTACTACCAGGACCACATGCTGCAGTCCCAGATCGCCACAGAGACAGGCTATTCCCGTCCCTCCGTCTCCCGGATGCTGAAGGAAGCCCAAGAGCGAGGACTGGTGAAGATCTCCATTGAGAATCCACTGGAACGGCTTGAAGACCTGGAGTCCAGGTTGATCCGACAATTCAACCTCCGTTGCGCTCGGGTCTCGGAGCCACCCCAAGGATGCACCGGGTATGATGTCGTACCCCGAAGCGCGGCGGCTCTCCTGGTTGAGCAGACCAGACCCGACTCTTTGATAACCGTCTCCAATGGCAACGCGGTCGCCTACACGGTTCGTGAAGTTCCCCTGCAAAACTGGGCAAAGTCCAAGGTCGTGCAGATGATCGGCTCCCTGTCGCCGACCAATCCCATGACGGATTCACCGGAGATATGCCGCATGCTGGCCCAACGATTGGGCGGCAGCTACTCGACGCTGCCAGTGCCCATGATCCTGTCTTCAACTCCTGTGGCTGAAGCCATGCGCAAAGAACGCCAGATCGCCGACACCCTGTCCCTGGGCGGACATGCCGATGTTGCGGTGGTAGGAGTCGGGTCCGTCAAGGAGGGAAGGTCAGGACACATTTTCAAGGACTACGAGAATGCGGCTTTCGTCAAGGAGGTGACCGAGCTCAAGGCTGTGGGGCACATCTGCGGACACCACATCGATGCACAGGGTCGCCACATCCAAACCAGCCTGTGCGAACGCACTATATCGATTGAATTCGAACGTCTCAAGCGGATCCCTCTGGTCATAGGCGTAGCCTGGGGACCGCAAAAAGTTGCCAGCATCCTCGCCTGTCTGCGGGCCGGGCTTATCTCGGCACTGGCCACCGACCGCGACACGGCCGAGGGAATACTCGATCTGGATCAACAGCAGAGGGGATCGGGCAGACAAGCCTCACAAGCTTCGAGCCGAGCAAAGGCCAAACAGGACTGACCCTATATGAAAGCCATCAGGCTGACAAGGCCTGGTAGAGCCGGTCTTCCCATACCCAAGAGATATGCGGGATACTTTAGGTCTGCCAAGCAATCAGCCCAGATGCACAATCAGATCCTGTCAGCGAAATGCTTGCGGACGATCAGCTCGGCGATCTGCACGGCGTTGAGGGCGGCTCCCTTGCGCAGGTTGTCATTGGCCACGAACATGGACAATCCCCGCTTGCCTTCCACGGCCTGGTCCTGGCGGATGCGTCCCACGAAGCTGGGGTCCTTGCCGGCGGCATCCAGAGGAGTGGGTATTTCCGCCAGACTTACTCCGGGGGCCTTGGACAGCAGGTCACGGGCCTGATCAGGGGTCACATCGTGCTCGAACTCGGCATTGATGCTCATGCCGTGGGCTGTGAAGACCCCTACCCTCACGCAGGTGCAGGAGGCGGCCAGATCAGGCAGGTGCAGGATCTTGCGGCTCTCATTGCGCAGCTTCTGCTCCTCGTCGGTCTCGCCGCTGCCGTCATCGGCCAAGTCGCCTATAAAAGGTACGGCGTTGAAGGCAATGGTGCGCACCACCTTGGTGGGCGGGGGGAACTCGATAGCCGATCCGTCGAAGACCAGTCGGTCAGCACCCTGCTCCACGGCGGTTTTGGCCTCGTCGCGCAGCTGGAGGACGCCGGCACGCCCAGCCCCTGACACGGCCTGGTAGGAGGAGACGATCAGGCGGCGCAGACCGTATGTCCTGGCCAAGGGACTCAGCACCGGCATGCAGGCCATGGTGGTGCAGTTGGGATTGGCTACGATCCGCCGGGGGATAAGATCCAGGTCCTCGGGGTTGACCTCAGACACCACCAGGGGGACCTCGGGATCCATCCGCCAATGGGAGGAGTTGTCGACCACGTAGGCCCCGGCCTCGGCGAAACGCGGAGCCCAGGTTCCTGAGGTCGAGCCACCGGCGGAGAAGATGGCCAGATCGATCCCGCTCAGGTCGGCCTGCTCCACATCCTCGACCGTGATGGTCCTGTCACGCCAGCGCAGCTGCTCTCCGGCCGACCGGGACGAGGCCATGAATCGCAGGTCGGCCACGGGGAAGTTCCGTTCGTCCAGCATGCGGCGCATGACCATGCCTACCTGGCCGGTGGCACCCAGAACGGCTACATTGATGCCGCGACGTCCGTTGCCCGCCAAATCAGCCTTATTCGTCATTGCTCTCTCCTCTCCGCTCAGCGACCCGTGCCGCCATAAACGACCGCCTCGACCTGATCAGCATCCAAGTGGAAGGCCGTATGGATGGCCCGTACCGCCTCGTCCAGGTCCTGGATGGGCACCAAGGCGGAGATGCGGATCTCGGAGGTCGATATCATGAGCACGTTGATATGTCGGTCGCTTAAGGCCCGGAAGAAGGTGGCAGTGATGCCCGAATGGGTTTTCATCCCTACGCCCACCAGGGTCACCTTGCCCACCTCGGGATTGATGTCCACTGATCGGAACCCCAATTGCTCGCGTGAGTCATCCAGCATGGGAACCACCTGATCAGCCTGAGCGGACGGCAACGTAAAGGAGATGTCCACGGTGCCGGTAGCCGCCCCAGCCTGGACGATCATATCGATGTTGATGCCGCCCTCGGCAAGGATGGTGAAGAGCTGTGCGGCCACGCCAGGTCGGTCGGGCACGGCACGCAGACTGACCTGAGTCTCACTGCGGTCGTGGGCAACCCCTGAGATGATGGGTGACTCAGGGCCGTTCAGGTCCGGAAACAGGTCACCCATGGATTCGCCGTTGGTCATGTCCTTCCTTCCGTCATATCCCGTCACTTGTCAGCGCGTGCGGCGGGGCGATCCGGCAGCTGGCCGGTCTCCAAATTGGGAATCTTGTCAGCATCGACATCGTCGGGCATGATCAGCGTGCCTGGGCGATGGGAAAAGGAACTGCGCACATGGATGGGCATGCGGAAGCGCTGGGCATACTCCACGCAGCGCAGGGCCAGCACCTTGGATCCGCCGGCCGCCATCTCCAGCATCTCCTCATATGAAATGCGGGCGATTCTACGGGCGGTGGGCACAATGCGCGGGTCGGCGGTAAAGACGCCATCCACATCGGTATAGATCTCGCAGACATCCGCCTTGAGTGCCACGGCTAGGGCCACAGCCGAGGTATCCGAGCCGCCACGACCCAGGGTGGTGGCGTCGCCATCGGGATTGACCCCCTGGAAGCCCGCCACAATTCCCACCTCGCCTCGGTCCAGGGCCTTCATGACACGCTGAGGTCGGACATGGCGGATGTGGGCTGCGCCGTAGCGGGCATCGGTCATGAATCCCGCCTGCGAACCGGTGAAGGAGTGGGCGCGCTCGCCTTGTGCATGGATGCTCATGGCCAGCAGGCTCATGGAGATGCGCTCCCCCGCCGTCATAAGCATGTCCATCTCTCGGGCAGGAGGATTGGAATCCACATCCATGGCCTGATCAATCAGATCGTCAGTGGTGTCCCCCATAGCGGAAACCACCACAGCGATGTCATTGCCAGCGCGCTTGGTGTCAATGATGCGCTTGGCCACACGCTTGATGGAGTCCGAGTCCGCCACCGAGGACCCGCCATACTTCTGAACGATAAGTGCCACTGCTGTTCCATCCCGCGACGGTTAAGCCACTAGACCATCATCTGCAACATGTTGATTACATGGATTATACGAACGACACCGTTCTATCAGACCCCCTCCACCAATATGCGAAACATTGACGGCAGCCAGGGAACCCGTGAATCAGTGACCGCAGGCCTTACAGATCGCGACGGCCGGATATTGCCCGGCCAAGGGTGATCTCATCGGCATATTCCAGATCGCTACCGACGGGCAGACCGCTGGCCAACCGGGTGACCCGCAGATCCAGAGGGCCCAGCAGCCTTCCCAGGTAGGTGGTGGTGGCCTCGCCTTCGATGTTGGGGTCCAAGGCCAGCATGACCTCCTTGACCTGATCCGTCCCCAGCCGCTTCAAGAGCTCGGGAATGCGCAGATCGCCAGGTCCGACGTTGGACATAGGGTCGATGGCCCCGCCCAAAACATGGTAAAGGCCCCGATATTCTCCGGTACGTTCGATGCTCATGACATCCTTGGGCTCCTCGACGACGCAGATGATGCTGCGGTCACGACGCGGATCCTGGCAGATAGGGCACGGGCTGGTCTCGCAGACGTTGCCGCAGATCTCGCAAAACCGAACCTTCTCCTTGGCGGCGACGATAGCATCGGCCAAATCCTGAGCGCTACGCCGATCGGCTCCCAAAATGTAGAAGGCGATGCGCTGAGCACCCTTGGGGCCAATGCCCGGCAGTTGAGCAAAGGCATCGATCAGCTCTTGAATAGCTCCATCATAGGTAGCAGCCATCATTCACCTCCCTGTCGCTGCGCCTGTTCCTGCCGGCGCTTTTGGACGTTGATCGGATTCTGGGGGTCGTCAGCAGCAAAGTCCTCCACCTTGGTCACGTCAAACAATTTGGTCAGTTCATCCTGGTTCATGGCATTGTCCGCCCCGAGCCTGGCATCGTCCATGGAATAGACATCGTCCTCAGGATCCACTGACGGCCTTGCAGCCTGGGAGGAGACTGCAGCAGGCGAGGCCCCATCCTGATCGGAACCACTGGAGGACGGACCAGCGAAGCCTGCCGGCACTCTCCTGCTCTCAGCTCCAGCAGCCTTTGCCATTGCCTGGGGGCCATCCGAACCGCCGACAGACTCGGAACTGTGAACGTCGCTCTGCGCATCCGACGAGGCTGATATGCCAGTCGCCATGACCCCTTCATCGGAAACCGCTCCAGTCCCCGATGTCGGATCCGAAGTTGCACTCGAGGCGCTCCCCTGACCGGATGAATCAACCGACGGAGAAACTTCATGGCTTTGACTGTCGGAGGACACTGCAGAGGCTGCGGCGCTGGTCCCGGAATCGGGCACGGCCCAAGGATCCGTGTCGTCGCTCATGTCCGGCAGAGCTACTTTTTTGGATTCATGGTCTTTCTGACCATTGGATCCGTCGCTGCCCTCACCGGGCTGCCAGACCTTTTGCGGCGCATGAGTCGCTGGCATGGGGTGGGCCCAGGGATCATCGTCTGGCAATACCGTCGAAGCAGTGGAGCCAAAGCCTGCCGACGGCAACGCTTCCGGAGACGACTGGACCGGACCGCCGACTGGGTGGTGAGCGTCGTCGGAATTCCCGTCTCCTGCAGCTTCTCCAGAGGTGGACCTCCCCTCCGATGCCGATGCTCCAGCCCCACCCTCATGACCAGCAGATGCCGTCATCTTCCTAGGGGCATGCCCCTGTTCCGTGGCTGCATGAGGCATAACCGCCGCTCCAAGGTTCATAGTGGCCAATCCAGCTCGCGCTAGAGCCACCTCCTTTTTGACCTCTGCGCGACGCTGGGGAGACATCCTGTTGACGGACTCCACAGTCTCGCCGTTGGCAGCCGTCCCCGATGGAGCAATCATGGTGGACTGTCCGAACTCCTGGCGAGCGCGGACCATGACGATACGCGGCACCTTGGTCTCCCCATCAACCGACTGTGCAGCCACAGCCATGGCAAAAGCATGCTGGCTGAGTGGACGGTCGAAGGTCATAGACAGTCTCTTGCGTCCGGATGGGTCTGCTTTCATGGCCACGGTAGGCACACGGTCCCGCACCACATACTGACGTACCTCATCCGGCAGGGCAGCCACCAGTGCATCCCAGCGCTTGTCCAGCTCTGTGCCGGTCGGAACCTCTGTTTCCTGTCCCCGCGAAGTATCATGCTGCGCCACAGGCTGTTGAGCCGGCGAGGAAGGAACTTCTTTCCGCACGGGTTGGGCGGAACCGGAATGATCAGGCTGCCCTTCGCCTTCCTGCTTTCCCTCAGCCGGGGAATCAGAATGGGAACCTGCCATGTTCCGCGACCCAGCCGAGGTGGCGGATGCCGCAGCAGACGACGAACCCGCCCCGCCAGACTGTTCAGGGCGAACAGCACCGTCAGCACGACCAGATTGTGATGCTTTGGGCGGTCGACCGTTCTGCTGAGACCTGTCAGCGCCAATGAACCCGCTACGGGCGGGCGCCGGGGCCACGCCACTGGTGGAAGTTCCCCCTGCAACCGTTGCTTGCTCCATAGGTTCGCAGCCAATTGCCAGCAGCCTGGCGGCCAGCAGCTCCAAGCGCATTCTGGGCGAAGTGGCCCCGTTCATTCCCGCCAGCGCATCGTTGATGATGTCGGCCATTCTGGTCAGGACCTGCAGATCCAAAGCATCCGCCTGCCGACGCAGATCGGCCACCTGGTCGTCGTCGGCATCTTCGCTAAGCACGCTTTCAGCCCGTTCCCCCGCCAGCTTGAGAACCAGCAGGTCGCGGACATGGGCCAGCAGATCCTCAACGAAGCGCTGGGGCTCGAACCCGCCGACGACCACCTTTTGAATGACCCCGTAGAGACCAGCACCATCGTGGTTGATCAGCGTATCCACAGCTTCGCCGATCAGTGCGGCAGGAGTGAACCCCAGCAGAGCTACAGCCGCATCATAGGTGATGGTGTGCTCGTCAGCGCCTACCATGAGCTGATCCAACACAGAAAGGGTGTCACGCACCGATCCGCCTCCAGCCCGCATGGCCAGCTTGAGGACACCGGGCTCGGCCTTGATGTCCTCCTTTTTGCAGATGCCCTCTAGATAAGGCCCCATGACTTCCTGGGGCACGAGACGGAAGGGGTAATGATGGGTGCGGGAGCGGATGGTGCCGATCACCTTCTCCGGCTCTGTGGTGGCGAAGATGAACATGACGTGTTCCGGCGGCTCCTCGACGATCTTCAACAAGGCATTGAATCCTTGCTGGGTGACCATATGAGCCTCGTCCAAAATGAAGATCTTGTAGCAGTCACGCACAGGGGCAAAGCCTGCCCGCTCCCTGAGCTCCCTTGCATCGTCAACGCCATTATGGCTGGCGGCGTCAATCTCCACCACGTCGATGGAACCGGGGCCTCCCGTGGCCAGATCCCTGCAGCTGTCGCATTCGCCGCAGGGATGGCTGGTCGGTCCCTTGGCGCAGTTGACACAGCGGGCGAAAATCCTGGCACTGCTGGTCTTTCCACATCCCCTGGGACCGGAGAAGAGGTAGGCATGGGTCAGCCGGTTCTCATCCAGAGCTCGGGTAAGGGGCACGGTGACCTGCTTCTGACCGATGATGCCGTCAAAAGTGTCAGGCCGATACCGCCGATAGAGTGCTAGTGCCATGGTTTAAGGCTATCCATTTCTTTAGACACGTTCACTTTCCTTCCTAAGGCTTCCGACCATGCTTCCTTTTCTCATTCACAGGGCTCAGGCCCTGCCCGGGCAGACTGGACCAGACGCGGCATCATCGAGACTCCGGTGTCTACCCCCACCGAGACTTTCACGTCGCTCCCATCCACCTGGCAGTCTGTCAGGACCCCGCGGTTGAGACGGGCAACCCGGGAGGCCAGAGTACAGGGCTGCGCCTGCCCTTCGTCCAGGGCGGAAGCTGCAGCCAGAGCCGAGACATCGGCACCGGTGCGTGCATGTGTCCGGCAGATCATGAGATTGCCCAGCAGGGCGGCCAGAACCAGACCCAGGCCAACCAGAGCCATCAGCATGATGCCCAAAACCGTACCAGAGCCAGGATCCGAACCTCCTAGCCACGAACCGGTACGCTCCACGCGCGTCCTCCTGACATGTCCGAACATGACTCATTCCTCCAATATGGCCACGGCATCGCCGTGGACCTGCGCAGGCAGCACGCCCATGGGGCCGGAAACCACTGGGCATGACACCCTGACTGTCGTCTGCCCGGCCGATGGGCTCAACTTCACTTGAGCATGCGGACCGGCCATCCGATGCACCAGCCCTTGGGGATCACCCTTGCTCCGGGTGACGATCAGGTCTCTGGCAGCCGCGTTAGCCGCATCCTGACAAACCATGCCGGTTCTGATCGTCTGGGTCAGCGTCAGCAGTAAGAGAGCCAGAACCATGACGGCGGGAAGAACGATGGCGAACTCGGCCGTTACCGTACCGTCATCGGATCGCCACCGTCGTCTCCACTCGAACCGTCTTTCAGCCAGCGGCACTGAGCGCCTTCTTCACCAAACCCATCAGCAAAGTACGCGTGGAAGAGGATTTGACGATGGCCAGCAATACGCCAGCCAACGTGGCAGCTGCCACCATGATCACGGCGTATTCAGCAGTGATGGCCCCCGATTCAGGCCTGGCCAGCACCACACCCATCCGCGCACGCAGAGCACCCACTGCAGAGTCCATAGCTTGGCTGATGCGAATGTACAGAGCCGTCATGAATCGGTTGGAACGCTGCCTCATTCTTTGCAGCCACCGGGATCCGGCACTGGCAGCAGTCCATGTCTCAGTTGGCACCAATTGCCCTCCTGCCTGTCTGGTCTGCAGATGGAAGGCCGTCGCAACCTCCTGTGAATATGTCATCGTTCTCACCTTTGCCTTTCCTTGTCTTCCCCGCCCCGGCGAATGGCCGTTCCTCATAGAATCGGCATCCGATACCTTTCACTCTGCCCGCCCCAGACCCTTTCTGTCTCCTTGTCAGATGCATGTGGACGAGTGGACCTGCATCGGCAACCTGTGGACAACTGTGTCAGCATGGACTCCATGCCCTCAGGACATCCCGCCCACGAAGGCCGCAATGCAGGGGATGACTCCGATCAGCACGAAGGCCGGCAGAATGCACAGCCCGGTTGGCACCAGCAGCCTGACGGTTATCGTCGCCGTGGCCCGGGCCAGCACGCTGCGTGCATGGTGATCCAACTGGCGCAAAGTCGTCTCGATCCGCGTCAGAGGTGATGATCCCAAACGCCAGGACGGCTCCAGACAGTCAGCCAGGACTCGCATGGACTGCCCATAATCAGGATCCCCGATCGCTCCCGACCAGGACAGATCCCATCCGTTGCCACGTCCGAGCAGGTGAGCCACGCGAACCATCCGAAGCCCATAAGGGCCTGGCAGCAGCCCGCCAACCACACCCAGGGCCCTGGGCAGGGAGGCCCCCTGGCGAACAGCGACTCCCAACAAGGCCAATACCAGGCTCAAGGATGGCGTGGAGACCTGCTCATCGGCTAATCGATCACCCGGGCCGTCGGATTCCACCAACAGCAAGGCCAGTATGGTCGACAGAGCGGCAATCAGTGGTTTCAGATCCATAGATCCTCCCTGCCCAAATCGTTCATCAGCAGATCTATCCAAACCAGACCGAGAACATAGAAGGCCATCCCAAGTATCAGGCATATAGTTCCCAAGCCTGGGCGACATAGGAAGGACAACGGTCGCGCACCCATGAACTCCCCCATGATGATGGTCAACACCGGCAAGGTCGACAAGAGGCGGATCGTGGCCCTGGGCACAGCAAAGGCTTTTTCTCGGGCCTCATCCAGAGCCGCCCGCCGCCTCTGCATAGCTGCCACGGTCCGCAGCCCATCAGAAGCCCGACAGCCCAGGATGGCGCTGAGCCCATAGCAGGCCATCAGAGCCTGAGCCATAATTGTCAAAGTCGGCCCCCGTTCCTGAGGCAAGCATCGGTTCTCCAACATGACCATGACACGTTCCCACGTGACCTCCTGGGTGGCGAACCGCCGCCCGGATGCCTCCTCGAAAGCCTCTACCAGACCGCCTCCATTGTCGACATAGGCCAGCAGGGAAGTGACCAGCACCGCCAGGCCGGGCCGATCCGACTGCCTCGAGGGCCTGACTGACATGGCCTTCAGTCGTGCGGCTGCGCTGCCGCTAGGCGCAAGCAAGACCATACAGGCAATAGCCGTCATCATTGCAGCCAGCCAGGCCGCAGTCTCATCATTCATAATCCACCTCAACTACGGAACGCTCGCCTGGGCGCTGGTCACAATGCCCCACCGCCTGGCGAACTTCGACCAAGCCGTTCCATATGTAGCGACCCCTCGACCCGTCCAGGAACAGACGGCCTCCCCAAGAAGCCGGCCATCGGCTGCAGTTGTCAGTCGACCAATTTGAGCGATATGTCTGTGGCCGCCGGAACGTTCCAGATGGATAACAGCATCGAACGCCCCCTGCGCCAGAGCAGCCAGGGCCCTCGGCTGCAACCCCGCCAACAACCCCAGAGTCGCCAGCCTGGCAGGGACGCGTTCCACGTTGTCAGCATGCAGCGTTGCCATGCCACCCCGATGACCGGAATTGAAAGCACGCAGCAGATCAGCTATCTCCTCACCCCGACACTCGCCCAGGATGATCCGATCGGGCCGCATGCGCAGTGTGGCCTTGACCAAATCGACCAGCCCCACACCCCCCGCCCCTTCAACGTTGGACTCTCTGACAGCCAGGGAAACCATATTCCTGTGGCCGGCGATACGTCCAAGCTCACGGACCTCCTCCACGACGACCAGCCGTTGCTCCTGCGGGCACATGCCAAGCAGGGCTCGTAGGAATGTGGTCTTGCCGGCACCCGTGCCTCCGGTTACCAGAATGCTGGCCCGATTGACCACCAGCGCCCGAAGGATGAAGAGCCAGCTGGCGGGACACAGCCCAGCAGCCGCCAGCTCTTCCAGACCTGGCGGGTGTCTGTTGGGCAATCTGATGGAAATGGCGGCACCCTCGGGAACGAGTGGGGCCAGCACGGCGTGGACTCTGATCCCCTCCCTGCTGGAAGCATCAGCCATAGGCCGGGCATCGTCCAGGCGACGTCCCAGCTGAGCGCATAGCTGCACGGCAAAGTCCCTCACAGCTCGAGGGCCTGCAAATCCAGGTCGAAGCAGAACCTCCTCCATGCCCGCGCCTCGGTCGATCCAGACATTGCCCTGACCGGTCACTGTGATGTCGGTCACCGCAGGATCGTTCGTCAGCCCGTCCAAATACCCGAAAGTGGGCGGCTGATCGGAATCGTCGTCAGGGAATGGATCTTCATTGCTTTCCCCACTTCCTATGATCATTCGACAGCTCCAGACCGAACCGATTCGCGTGAAGAGATCCGTTCTCCTGTTCTTTCCCCGACGACGATCATCCCTGCGATCCGCTCGGCCAAAGGATGAAGGGCCCGCGCGTAGGCACGCGGCACCCGTTCCAGGCCACGTCCATCCAGAACGGATGTCGACAGTTTCTGTTGCGGCTTAAGAACCACGTCCACCGATCGGCCCAGAAAATCCTCCGCCTGTTCCGGGTCGACGCCATGACTGATCCGGTGCTGTGTAGGCATCATGCCAATCAGAGCCATGGGGGGTCTACATGAAATCAATGGACTGTCTTGGACGCGATCACCAGCACTTCTTCGGCCGTTCAGAACGTGGAGAAGCGCCTTCGCCCGTGCAAGGCCCAGCACGGTCATGTCCACCATCAACAGCGAAGGCAACCCTTTCAGCGAGCGCAGATTACCCAGACCCTGGCCCCGACCGGCATCAATCAGCAAGAGATCAGCAAATCCAGCCATTGCACTGACTGCCGCATCCAGGTCCCACCAGCCCTGTGGCGGAGCACTCCAAGGATCATTGCTGAGCAGCGGGATGCCATCCCAGATCGGCAGTTCTTCACGGAGTGCCTGAGGATCCACACGACCTAGGGGCGCGTGGATTCGCCCAAGCCGCATGCCAGGCGCCCCCTCGATGCCGACCAGAACATCCATCCCTCCGCCATCCAGGTCCAGATCCACCAGAGCGCATGACAAGGCCATGTCCCGAAGCTGTTTGGCCATCAGAGCCGTCATGGTTGTCAGCCCGATTCCTCCCGAGGCCGAGAGAAAGACCAAACCGGTCACGGCGGACTCATATTCAGCATCTTTGCCCGCAATCCGCCGATCGGACAGGATGGGTTGCTTGAACCGAACGGCATCTTCGTCTTGCAGGCGATCCGATCCTGAGGATCCTGGAAAATCAAACTGTCGGACCGCGCCCATCACTCTCCCTGGTCGGTGTTCAGTAGGCAACCCAACTGAATTTAAAGAATGCGGGGCCCAGTCAGGCTCTCGCCCTTTCATGCCGCCCTTTACCATCATCGGCGGTCTGCCTATGCTCATTGCTGTCATGGCAACCAGTACATCCGCCTCCTGGCGTCGGCACCAGCCCCTCGGGCTTATGTGGTCGAATGACCCTATGCCTCCACATCGCTTCGTCCTCACTGTGCACGAATTCATCGAGATTACGACACGCCTGAAACTGCAGTATTTTTGAGCCCATATCCATGAAAGGCCTCAGATGATCACACGGAAGCAACAGATTCCTCCAAACTTGGCGTATTCAGCCTGCCGTAATGCACGCAATCGCACAAAAGACCAAGCAGACCACTTTCTTCGCCCCAACTGCCAGGCATGCTTGCCAGCTGCCTGAAAACTGGCATAATGGCATATACAAGGACGGTTCGAGAATACGGAAGCCCACAAAGTGTATGGCCACTAGGACCGATACGTTGAACGTGTGTATAAGACTTGACCGTTGCAACGATGATGTTGTGCAGAGATTCCATCTGGACCGACCTTGTGGGAACGGCCTCCTGCGGGGGGCCGTTCCTATTTATCCACAAGCGTTATCAACGATTGCAGAGGACGGCACCTGCGAATAAAGTGCTATGGTATGGTTCAGAAATTTGACGCACCCTCCAAGGCTTTGCTACGCAGCCAGATCGCGGAGCATATTGCCGAGACCGACGGCCAGGCACGGCACGTATCCAAGCACTCGGATCACACGGTCTCGCCCTTGCCTGAGGATCGCTTTTTTGACCGGGAACTGAGCTGGCTCAAGTTCAACAAACGCGTGCTGGAACTGGCCGAAGACGAGAGCGTGCCCCTGTTGGAACGCGCCAACTTCGCCGCCATCTTTGCCAGCAACCTCGATGAGTTCTTCATGGTCCGCGTGGCAGGTCTGAAGCGTCGCGTGGACACTGGCATCGCTGTGACGGCCGCCAGCGGGATGAGTCCCCGTCAGCAACTGAGGGCCATCTCCGAACAAGCGCATAAGCTCCAGGACGAGCATGCCCACTATGTCATCGACCACATCCTGCCGGATCTGGCCGCCGAAAGCATCATCCTGCTGAGCTGGCCACAGCTGAGCAGCCAAGAGCAGGAACGGCTCACCAAGTTCTTCCGCAACCAGGTCTTTCCGGTCCTGACCCCGCTGGCCGTCGACCCGGCCCACCCCTTCCCCTACATCTCAGGCAACTCCCTGAATCTGGCGGTCCTGGTGGAGAACCCGACCTCAGGCAAGACCCACTTCGCCCGCGTCAAGATTCCCGACAACCTCTCCCGTCTGGTTCCTGTGGACGATCTGACCGACGAAGAGGGCCGGGAGGAGCGCTACGGGTTCATCACCATGGAGAACCTGATCATCGCCCACTTGGAATACCTCTTCCCGGGCATGATCATCAAAGAGGCCCGCTCCTTCCGCGTCACCCGCAACGAAGACATTGACGTAGAAGAGGACGACGCAGAGAACCTGCTCAATGCCATGGAGAAGGAGTTGCTGCAGCGGCGATTCGGACCGCCCATCCGCCTGGAGATTTCCGACTCCGCCTCTCCCTTCCTCTCCCAGCTGCTGGCCAGCAAGCTCCGGGTCAACCAGGAGGAGGTCTATCGGCTGCCTGCCCCCTTGGACTGCACGGTCCTGTTCGAGCTGCAGTCCATCGACCGGGCCGACCTCAAGTTTCGCCCCTTCATTCCCACCACCAACCGACAGATAGCCGAGGTGGAATCCAGCCAAGCCCAGGACATCTTCGCCGCCATCCGCGAGCATGACATCCTCCTTCACCACCCCTATGACTCCTTCTCTACTTCGGTTCAGGCCTTTCTGGAACAGGCGGCGGCCGATCCGCGAGTGCTGGCCATCAAGCAGACCCTTTACCGGACCTCGGGCAACTCGCCCATCATCAATGCCCTGGTGGATGCCGCACACGCCGGCAAGCAGGTCCTGGCCCTGGTCGAGATCAAGGCCCGGTTCGACGAGGAGGCCAACATCGCCTGGGCTCGTCAGCTGGAACGGGCCGGCGTCCATGTGGTCTACGGGATCGTGGGGCTGAAGACCCACTGCAAGCTCTCCCTGGTAGTCCGTCAGGAGCAGGACGGCCTGCGTCGCTATTGCCACGTAGGCACCGGCAACTACAACCCCAAGACCGCCCGCCAATACACCGACCTGGGTCTGCTCACCTGCGACCCGGTGGTGGGACAGGATCTGACTCGGCTCTTCAATCAGCTGTCGGGTTATGCGCCCAAGTCCTCCTTCCACCGCCTGCTGGTAGCCCCGCGCACGGTCCGCTCCGGGCTGCTGCAGCGGATCGCCCGTGAGGAAGAAACCGCCCTGAACGGCAAGCCTGCGTGGATACGGATCAAGGTCAACTCCCTGGTGGACGAAAAGATCATCGACGCCCTCTATCGGGCCAGCCAGGCGGGGGTCCGCATCGACATCGTGGAGCGCGGCATCTGCTCCCTGAAACCAGGTGTGCCCGGACTGAGCGAGAATATCCGAGTCCACTCCATCCTGGGACGATTCCTGGAGCACAGCCGCATCTTCGCCTTCGCTAACTCCCAAGGCCCTCAGATCGGCGAGGGTCCCCTAGCCGGACCTGAGGTCTGGATAGGTTCTGCCGATCTGATGCACCGTAACCTGGACCGCCGCGTGGAGGCGCTGGTCCGCATCACTGCGCCCGAGCAGGTGCAGGGATTGATCGACTATGTGGATCTGCAGATGGCCGACACCACCAGCTCCTGGCACATGCAGCCCGACGGCACCTACGTGCGCCACAGCCGCGATGACCAGGGCAAGCCTTTGGTCGACTCGCAGGAGTACCTGATCGACCGTCACACACGAACCCCCAGGGCCAGGCGATGATGATACGCCTCCAGGCCAGCATGGCCGCCGCCAAGGCAGACGATTGGGATGGCACCCGGCCATGAGCAGGACGGTCGAGGCAGCCGGAGCCATCCTCTACCGGTGGCGCACAAGCTTCCAGGGATGGATGAAATTCAGCGACGACGGCCGGGCGGCCTCGGGAGCCAGCCCACGCTCCGACCTCGATGAGCTGGAGCTCTGTCTGGTCCATCGTCCCAAGTACGACGACTGGAGCTGGCCCAAGGGCAAGCTGGAGAATCGTGAGACCCACATGCGTGCGGCCGTGCGCGAGGTCGGCGAGGAGACAGGCTGTCTTGTCCGGCTGGGGCCATACCTGGGAGATGCCGAATATCCCCTGAACAACGAGGGCCGACGCCGGGGCGGCAAGGGCGGCAGGCTCAAACATATCTGTTACTGGATGGCCACGCTGACCGACTCGGAACACGCCGCCGGTCAGAGCGCACTGCTGGGACCCATCCACCGGCCTGATTCCAGGGAAGTCGACCAGATACGATGGGTCGGAGCCTCCGAAGCCCGCAAACTATTGACCCACCCCAGCGACAGAACCATACTGGATGCCTTCGTGGACAGGGTGGAGCAGGGCGGCATCCGGGCTCGTCAGTTGATCATCGTCCGCCACGGCAAGGCAGTGGCACGCAAGGAGTGGACAGGCAAGGACGCGAATCGTCCTCTGACCCCCAGGGGCGCCGGCACCTCCTACGCCCTGGCTCGGGAGCTGGCCTGCTTCGCGCCCGACCACCTCCTGTCCTCCCCCTGGATCCGCTGTGTGCAGACGTTGCGACCCTACGCCGACGAGGTAGGCCTGCCCATGGAGATGGTGGCCTGCCTGACGGAGTCCTCCTACCACCGCCGCCCCCAACAGGCCCACAGCTGGTTGGACAGGCAGATGGCCGACCTGCTGACAGGAAACCGAACCACAATGATCTGCATGCATCGCCCGGTCCTGGGCGGCATCTTCGAAAAGCTACGCGGGCTGTGCTCCAGCGGATCACTGTCCAAACGGCTGCCTGACGACTCCCCCTTCATGCCCACCGGCAACGCCGTCGTTCTCAGTCTGACCGGCGACCCCAATCATCCGACCATCATCGACATACAGAAGGTGACTCCCATTGTCTACTGACAGCAACTCCAGAATCGGCTCATCCTCAATCCGCTCTTCCCGTACGGGATTCGTGGCGTCCGGCACCGGAGCATCCCGACCCTCACGCCCGGGCCAGCTGGATCCGGCCATCGCCGACCAGCTCTCCGGAGGCATGGACCCGCAGCAGATCAGCGAGATGAGCCACGTTTCGGCCGCTTCCCTGCTGGACCGGGTCCACCACAGCGCCGACCCCGTCATCGTAGAACGGGTTCTGACCCTTGTGGACCGCGAGGGCGTGGATGTCGTGGCTGAGCTCTGGAGCGACAGCGACCCCGACTCCCTGCCCGGCATTCTTTGGCGGCTCTACATGCTTCGCAGCTGGATGCGTAAGGACGCCGATGGAATCAGTCGGCTGTGGCGGCTGGGCGAACCCACCGACACCGCTGCATCAGCCATAGCCGGCGTCGACCAAGCCCCAGAGGCCGACGACATCATCCGAACCGCCGACTCCATCCTCTCCGGAGCCTTTACCGGCGACTTCGCCATAGCCCTGGAACGGGCCGGAGCCTTCTGCGACGTGATCGCCCGCGGCATCAAGACCACCATCCGGGATGCCCAGAGCCGGCAGCTGGACGGTCAGGAGGCCAAGGAGGTGGACGCAGCACAGCGCACCGTCAACTCCCTTAATCAGACGGCCCGTGACTTCATGCAGGGCGCCTCGCTCTGGCGGCGAGGACGGCTGGAGTAGAACCCCCCACCCTTTCAAGCCGGAAGCGTAAGCGCGTCGCGAGCGCAGATCAGACCCCGGCATGCCCTACAATGGGGACTGCGTCGGACCATGGCTAAGCCCCGGGCTCCGTTTGTTGCCGCTGCGAGCGGCGTTTGCGCCGACAGGCGCTTACATGGTTCGGCGTTTTCATTTCCATTCCCGAATCGAAAACAGCATGGCTTGCCGGTCGCTACCGGAAGCCGACCCGCTGAGCTACGCTGAGAGGTATGGAACTTCACGTACTGGAACACCCGTTGATCGAGCATAAGCTGACCGTACTGCGGGACAAGAACACTCCTTCCAACACCTTCCGCGAGCTGATCAGCGAACTGGTCATGCTTGAGGCTTACGAGGCCACCCGCAATCTGGACATCGAGGATCGTCCCATCGAGACCCCGGTCGCTCCCATGGTGGGCAAGAAACTCTGCTCCCCGCGCCCCATGGTGGTTCCCATCCTGCGCGCCGGACTGGGCATGCTTGACGGCATGACCCGGCTGCTGCCCACGGCCGAGGTCGGATTCCTTGGTCTCAAGCGCGACGAGAACACCCTGGACATCATCACCTACGCCAACCGCCTGCCGGAGGACCTCTCCGGCCGTCAGTGCTTCCTGCTGGATCCCATGCTGGCCACCGGTGGAACCCTGATCGCCGCCACCAAATACTTGGCCGAGCGCGGCGCCAAGGACGTGACCTCCATCAACATTCTGGCCGCTCCCGAGGGCCTGAACCGCCTCAAGGAGGAGATGGACCCCTCAATCAACCTCAAGGTGGTGGTCTGCGCAGTCGATCAGAAGCTGAACGAGCACGCCTACATTGTACCCGGCCTAGGCGATGCCGGCGATCGTCTTTACGGCGTCATTGACTGATTCTGTTCTTTCTTCGGTGGGGATCGTCATGCATTGACGATCCCCACCGTTTTTTATAAGTAGACAGAACGCCGTTCAATCTCCCCTTTTTCCCGACTTGCGATGATAGGCTTCCCCTGGGGGTCGAATAGTCACGATTGCCCGGGGAGAGGCCGATCATGGTTGAATCAATACAGGTCATCGACGACGGCGACAGCATGGCAATACTGGGGGACCTCGAAGCCATCGACGGGTTCCTGCAGTCGCACCATCTGCAATCGTTGGCCGAGCCCATCAATCCCCATACCGACCGAGGGTACCTATCGGGAATGGTCGCTCAGGTCCTTGGCGATAGGGCTTTATCCGGCAAATGGGTCAGGCAAGACGGGAAGGCCCCCAAAGCCCTCAGCCAATATGACCTGCACCGGGACCAGCGCACGGGCCTGTCCGCAGGCACGGTCCTGGTGAAGGATGGCGAGGAGGCCCAGGGTGGGCAGCGGTTCCTGGACGGTTGGGAATCCGCCCTTTCTCCGGTCATGCTGACCAACATCGGTGCCCTTATAACCCAGTATGAGCTTCAACAGACCATGCAGGCCATGGTAGAGTACCTGCGGAGAATCGACAAGCATGTGGATGACATCCTGCGCGCCCAGCGGGACACGGTCCTGACCAACATGGTCGGGGTCAACCTGGTCATCGAAGATGCCCTGGCCGCGCGCAACCAGATCGGGCACGTTTCACAGACCACCTGGGACAAGGTGCAGGCCACGTCGTTGGCCATCGCCCAGACTCAGGCTTACGCAATCCGCCAAATCAATGTCATCACCGAGAAGATAGGTGATGGATCAGGGGTCCATGACCTGGGCACCGACATGGGGAATTACCGGGATCAGATCAATGAGTGGCTGGCCGTCCTGGCCAGATCACTCCAACTGCAGGATGCCAGCACGATCCTGGAACTGGACCGGGTTGCCCAGGTGGAACCCGATGAACTCGACCAACACCGCCAGGCGGTGAAGACCGCGCGTGAACACCGTGTCCGTGTCATTTCAGAGAATGCCGACCATCTACTCAAGCAACTTGATCAGACAGCGGAAAAAGCCAACAAAGAGGTTCTGCTCCATCCCCAACAGTCGCCACGAATAGTTGATTACTGCAACCTGATCAAGCAGGACATGGCGGAATTCGGCCAGGGCATCGGACTGGACCGGAGCAGCGACCCCCTCACCTCCCGACCCTGGCTGGATGCAGCCCGTGATACCACGTCCCAGATCATGGAAACAAGCAGGGAGGGCATCGATACCGCACGCGACATCGGCGGGCAGGTTCTCGGAAAGACCCTGAAAGGCGTAGGCACCGCTTGGGATCTGAGTGGCCGGGCCCTTGACCGGACCAAGGGAGGTGTGGACAATGCCCGCGACCTTGGTGACCAGGCCCTGAACCAGGCCAAGGAGCTCGGTGGCAGGATAGCCGATTCGGCCTCCCGCCAGTCATCGGAAATTCTGCATAACGCCAATCTGAAAAAAAGAATAACCCACCTCTTCCACCCAGATGAGCACAATCAGGATCCCCAATAGCCGGCCTCTGGATAGCGCGAATATCATCCCAGTTCCCCTCCGATTTGTTACCATGTACCGTCCGAGCGACCCAGAGTCCCAGTCTTCCAAGAGCCAACCCGCGAACGGTCTCAGCTGGCGGATTTTCTCCCATCCGAACATGCCCGGCATCTCCATGCCGTATTTCCCGATGTAATCAGGCACCCTGATTCATCACTGATTCGACCCCGAAAACACCCTGAGGGGCAGTCCTTCCTGTGCTCGAATGGTGGTATCCGAACAATCGGGATACCCCCGATGAGACGGACTCATGGGAATCGGATGGAGGGACTCCGACTATGCAGACGACGAGGACGAGCAGGGCACCATACCCAAATGCCGGAACCAGAACCGGAACCGTCAGGAGGCCTGATCTGCTTTCTTTGGTCTCATCCCTCCTCCATGAGCATCGAGCCTCTTACACGGTCATGGTCCTGGCGGTCATTGCCTCATCTGCGCTGACCAGCGCCTGGGTCCAGGTCGCCTTGGCCGCGCGGATGGGCGACGGGATGCCGGACATGCAGACCCTGAGCGTCTTCGACCGCACAATGGCACAGAGCGCACAGGAAGCTGCCAAACAGCTGTCCATCATGGCCGCTTGTGTCTGTGGGTTCATCTCGATCTTCCTGGTCATCACCTCCGTAGGATTCCTGATTGAACGTCGCCGGCGCGAGTATGCCATGATGCGTCTTTCCGGAGCCTCTCCCAGGCTGGTGCGACTGATCTGTCTGCTGGAGTTCATCATTCCTTTGGGCCTGGCCGACCTGATCGGCAGCGCGGCAGGCTGCTCCCTGGTTCCCTTCTTCGCCAAGTCCCTCATCAACTCGGGTCTCGAACAGCTGAGCATGACTGCCCGGCCCCATCCCGAGGGGGCCCTCATCTCCTTCGGCGGCATCCTTCTGGCCTGCCTGATAGGGGCCTGGTTCGCCGCCAGGAGGATCACATCCATATCTCCCATCGAGGCCATGCAGGCCTCGGAGCACCGGGCGGGAGCCAAGCCAATCGGTCCCTTGCGCCTGGTGACCGCCCTGGCAGGCCTGGTCGGCGGCCTGGTCCTGGTCTTCCACAACTTCCACAGCATGGATGTGGAGAGTCAGATTCTGGCTGCCACCGGCTGCATGCTTGTCGCCGTCGGCGCTCTGGCCCCCGTCCTGGTGTCTGCCTGCAACAATCTGATAGGCATTCCCTTTCAGCTCATCTCCCACGGTTCCGGTCTCCTGGCCAGGCAAAGAGCGTACAAGGAAAGCCGCAGCTCCACTGCAATAGCCCTGCCCGTCATCCTGATGCTGGTCATCATGACCGGCATGCTGAGCATGGCCAGAACGAGCTGGGCCAACTCAGCCATCGACCGATACAAGCCGGTCGCGGCCGATGTCGTGATCAGTGCAGGAAGCGAACGGACAGGGGACCTGGACCGGCGACTTCAGTCTTCATCGGACATCGAATCCGCCGTCACCTACAGCAAGGATGTCTGGAGGGTGGAAGAAGACAGAACCAGCGCGGCCGATGATGAGGAGACAACGGACAACCTTCCCGCCATCACGACCATGCACATCAACAAGGCTGGCAATGCCACCGACAAACTCAGCCCCAACTTCGTCAAGGGATCCGCTGACGACCTGGGTCCGGGCAGGATTGCCGTCACCCCGAATTGGTCCTTGTACCACAACAAGCAGGACCCCTTGGGGCACAAGCTGGACCTGGTCGACAAGAACAACCGACGCCACACAGTAACCATCACCGCCGTAGTTGACATGACCCCCACAGGGCAGACGGAGCAATACCTGAGTACGGATACCGGCCTGATTGATCTGGCACCCGACCCCAGGGGGCTGACCACCCTGGTCAAGGCCGCCCCGGGAGTCCAGACGGACGACCTGGCCAGTCGGCTCAACGGTTCATGGGATCATAAGGACATCAAGGCGCGCACCAGGAAAGAGCACATCAGGTATGACATAGGCAGGTCCCAGGAGGTGCAACGGGCCCTGCCCAAGATGGTGGGTGGAGCCGTCATCCTCACATCCATCTTCCTGGTCCAATCCTGCGCCATCGCCGTCAGCGAGCGCCGTCAGGAAAATCGCAGGATGCATGCCGCTGGTGTTTTACGCGGAACATTGGTCCGCGCCTCCGCCTGGGAATCGGTGATTGACACCCTTTCGGCCACCCTTCTTTCGGCCCTGGCCATGGTGGGTGTGCTGGCAATCATCTTCAGGGCCTTGTCGAAGCAGGTCGACATGGACATGGTGCCTCTGCCATACGATTACTTCCTCATCATGGCTCTGTGCGCGATGGTCCTGGCCGCCCTGGTCTCCGGTCTCTACGGCTGGTTCAGTTCCTGGGCAGATAGGACTCGAAGATGATGCCGTCGAAATCCGGGTCGGCGGTCTCCTGGGCCTGTTCGGAACGGATAGTCCAGGCGATTGGGACCCCGCCAAGGAATCGGTAGAGGCGCATGGGCACAGAGTGGCCGCCATGCCACTCGCAGGCCACGAAGTCCGGCCGGCCCAGCCAATTGAAGAGGAGGGAGCCGGCAATCCACCGCAGGGCCGAATCGAAGGAGTCCACCCGACCGTGGTATGGAGCCACCAACTGCCCTCGGACCACCTCGGGCCGGTGGGCCCGATACCAGGCAAGCGCCAGGACATTGAAGGATTCGATGACATAGTCCCCGCGATAAGCGGAAAGGAGGGCATCAGTCTTGCTCATAAGCTCCCTGTCCAATCCGCCATCCATCTTGATCTCGACGATCAGGGGCGCCCGGCCATCCACCAGCGCAAGCACTTCGGACAGAAGGGGTACGTGCGGGGCTTCAGGATTCCCTACCTCCCCATCTACTGTCTGCCCGCCTCGACCTCCGACATGATCGGCATGCATCGGGCCCCTGTCATCGGGGCCATCCGTCGCGTTTTCCCTAGGGTAGAGGGGAATCTGCCGCAATTGCGCATAGGTCAGGTCCGCCACGGCACAATTGACACCCGCCACCCGTTTTAGGTCCCCGTCATGGATGACCACCACCTGGCCGTCGCGGCTGAGGTGGACGTCCAACTCGATGCCATAGCCGGTTTCACATGCGGCCTCGAAGGCAGACAAGGAGTTCTCCGGAGCCACTGCCATGGCGACCTCCTCCGGCCTCCCCGACGATGCATGCCTGCCAGCCGATCTTGCTGATTCGACCTGCAGACACTCATGGACCCGGTTCAGATACGCCGTCCGCGCTGGGCCGGGCTCGTCCGAATCCATACCAGACCCGGCATCGTGCAATCCCCTATGGGCATATGGACGGCAGGAGAGGCTCGTCGGCCGTCTCCTGCCCGCGACCACCGAAAGCCCCGGTGCCAGGGCCCAGCACCATGCCCCCAGCGCCCCGAGACTCAAACCCAGGGCGACCTTGCCAATCGAATGTCCCTTGGACCTCATCATCGCCTCCCGCCGTCAGGTATGTCACCATCCACGCTAGCATCACCGGAATGTAAAACCGGGGTCGTCAATTTGACTTCGAGTGGCTTCACAGGCATATGGTGGACTAAAAGGGCAAAGCGGTTCCATCATCCGCTCCGCCCCACCGGTATCAGAGAAGAGGCCTGACCTTGCACGAGACTCAATCCATATCAATCCCGACCGTCACGCTCAACAACGGTGTCCTCATGCCCATGGAGGGCTTCGGTGTCTACCAGATCGCCGACCACGACGAGTGCCGGCGTTCCGTCATGGATGCCTTGGAGGCAGGGTATCGGGCCATCGACACGGCCCAGGCCTATGGAAACGAGCAGGCCGTTGGAGATGCCCTGGCCCAGAGCGGCCTCGACCGCGACCAGGTCTTTCTGACCACCAAGGTCTGGATCACCAACTACGGATACGACAAGACCAAGGTCTCGGTCGAGGAGTCCATGAAGAAGCTGGGCACGGACCACCTGGACCTGGTCCTCCTCCACCAGCCCTTCAACGACTACTACGCAGCCTGGCATGCCCTTGAGGACCTCTATGACCAAGGTCTCCTGCGGGCCATCGGCGTCTCGAACTTCTATGCCGACCGCTATGTGGACCTGGTCAAGTTCAACAGAATCGTCCCGGCTGTCAACCAGCTGGAGACCCATGTCTTCCACCAACGCCCCCAGGAACGTGCCTACATGGACAAGTACGGCACCCGGATCGAATCCTGGGGACCCTTCGCCGAGGGACGCCAGGGTATGTTCACCAACCCGACCCTCACCGAGATCGGGCAGGCACACGGCCGGACCGCGGCCCAGGTGGCCCTGCGCTTCCTGGTTCAGGACGGGGTCATCGTTATTCCTAAGACCACCCACCGCGAGCGCATGCGCGAGAACCTTGACATCTGGGACTTCCGGCTCAGCGACCAGGAGATGGACCGGCTGCAGGCCATGGATACCGGCAAATCCGCCTTCATGAACCACGAATCCCCCGAGACCGTGGAGGACTTCGCCAACTGATTCAGCATCAGACAGTATCTGTATCTGTGCAGGATGGGCGGGCTCTCAGTCTAGGCTTCACCGTTGTGTCGCCGACGATTGAGGGCCCGATGCTTGATCAGGATGTCCAGGACTATCCAGACCGAAAGGATGAAAGCCACCACGTATCCCAGCATACTGACCACCGGAATGCCGAAGACCACTGGTTTGATGCGGGCGAAGTAGACGATTGAAGAGCCCACATAGAGGCCGACGACAATGAGGGCCATGGTCAGTCTGTTGACCATGTCGGACAGCTGCTGCAGGGGCTCCTCGGACCCCACCAGCTGCACGTTGGCCCGAAGCTGGCCCCGGGTCAGCATCCTGGCTGCAGTCTGAGACTCGGCCAAGGCACCCAGAAGGCCGTGCAGGGCCAGATCGCCCTGGGCGCCCAGCTTCCGGGTCTCTTCCTTGAGCCTTGACCCTGCGCCCTGGCTGCAGGCGACATGGTCGGCTATGATCTGCACGATATTGGCCTCGGGCAGGAACTCATCCAGGAGTCCTTCAAGGGTGACCAGGCACCGCGCCACCATGGTGACCGACCCTGGCACCTTGATGCCATGCCGGGCGGCCAGCTTCATGACGGCATTGACGTATTCGGCGATATCAAGATCGGCCAGGTCCAGCTTGCCGAACCGCTGGACGACAGCATCCAGATCGGCCAGCAGATAGGGGTAGTCCTCGGCCCTGGCCTCTCCGGTGCCGGCGAAGCGGAGCAGGCCCTGGGCCAGGGCCGGTGAATCCTCGCGCCCTACTGCGAAAATCATGTCCTTCAAGGCCGCTTTGGTCACCTTGTCCAGGCGGCCGACCATCCCCAAGTCGATAAGCACAATACAGCCATCGCGGATGATGATGTTGCCAGGGTGCGGATCAGCGTGAAAGAAGCCCCGGTCCATGATCTGGCTGGCATAGTTGTCGACAAGCTTGGTGCCGATCTCCCTCAGGTCATAGCCCTGGGCTACCAGTTGCGCGGGCCGTGAAAGGGATATCCCGTCGATGTACTCCATCACCACCACATGCCTGGTGCAGAGCCCGGGATAGGGCTTCGGACAGTCGATATAGGCATAGGAGTTGCAGAAATCCTTGAACTCCGCCAGATTCGCAGCCTCCTGCTGGAAGTCGACCTCGGACTGGAAGGTCTCCCAGAGCTCTTCGACCACCCCGCGCAGGTCCACCACCTGGCTGCTGCGGACGAACCGCGAGGCCCACCTGACCATGCTACGCAGAATGTCGATGTCCTGGGCCATGGTCTCTTGAATTCCCGGGCGCTGGACCTTGACGGCCACGTCCTCCCCGCTCACCAGGCGCGCCCGATGCACCTGCGCAAGAGAGGCCGAGCCAAGAGGAACAGAGTCTATCGAGGAGAAGATCTGGTCGAGTGGACGGCCATACTCGGCGGCAAGGGTGCTGGTCACCACAGAATAGGGAATGGGATCCGCATCAGCGCGCAACTTGGAAAGCTCACGACAGAAGGCCTCCGGCAGGATCTCAGAACGCATGGAGAGAATCTGGCCCACCTTGACGAAAGTGGGCCCAAGCGCCTCGAACATGCGACGCATGGTGACCGGGGTCAGACCGTGGATGATGTCGAACCGGTTGGCGATGCGAATCATCTCCGCCAATCGGCGGACCCTGCCACGCCTGTGCCGGATCCTTCCTGCCGCCCCTTGGTGCGCTCCCGTTCCAACCCCGAAGAGGCCAATGGTCTGCACCTGGGCATCATGTCCATTCATGGCATCCATGCTCACTGCTCACCCGCATCCTTTGCCCACATGGCCGACCGGCACGGGACCTCCCGGTGCAGATGACCGACGCCGACAGCGATTGGCTGCCTTCAGCCCTGCTGGCCCGCGATGGGATCATTGGAGGTGATGGGGATGGACCCGGGCCGGCGATCCGGAATTGGCGCCTGCGGCTCCTGGTCAGGACGGAAGGGGGCAACATGAGTTGCTGGCCTGGGCGCGCCAGCGGCTGGAGCCGGAGCAGGACGGTTCTGCCTGTTGCGTTTGAGCTCGGTATTGAGAATCCTCCCCTGCTCGACCGTCAGCTCGCCCTTCTTGACCAGGCTGTCGACGACCTCCTGGCTCTTCTCCACCCCTGTGGCCAGCGCTCCGATGCCAGCCAGAAGCACCTTGTGCAATCCATCACCTATATGCAAATCCGACATGATATGCCTCCAAGTATTCATAAGCCCTCGATGTACCGGGCCCTGTTGACCGCTGAGAGACGAACGGCCGTCTCTTTCTACAGTCTAGACGAATATCCTTGACCGATCCGGCTCGACACTATGACAAGACGGACGGTCCGGGCCCTTTCACTGGCGCTGACTGCCATCCCTCGATCAAGAGCTCGCCGGAACAGGCTTCCTCTCATCGGGGCCTTGACGCAGCGATGCGGCTGGCCTGATCTGCCAAAGAGTCCAGACGCTCCAGCTCGCTCCGGCTCTTCTGGTCCATGGCCGCCTGCATCTGGGCGAGGGTACCCTTACCATACCGTCTTTCTGCTGCTCCCTTGATAAGGAAGTCCGTGATGGCCGGGTTCTTAGGCAGCAATGACCCATGCATGTAGGTGCCGATGATCTTCTTCCATCGGGCTCCCTCGGTGTGGTCCTTGCCATTGTTGCCGCGGCCGTCTTCGGCCACCGTGCCCAGGGGCTGGGTCCCCTTCCCCAGATAGGTCAGACCCGAGTGATTCTCGTAGCCGACCACCCTGCCGAAGTCCTGTGCCTGCTCCACCAGGTTGCCGATCATCCGATCGGGCTGGGCAACGGTGTGCGCGTCAAGGATGCCGACCCCCTCCAGACGCTCATGCTCGGAGGTCTCAAAATAGTGGCCGAAAAGCTGATAGAGCCCGCAGATCATCAGCATGGGCACATCCTGGTCGGCCAGATCACGCAGCAGCCTGCTCCGCTTATGCAGGTCGTCGATAATCCGTTCCTGGCCATGGTCCTGGCCTCCGCCGCCCAGAATCATATCGATTCCCTCCGGCCACGCATCGCCGGGATCGTAATATCGGACCAAGGGACGGAACCCGTACAGCTCAGCCCTGCGGATCACGCTGAGTATGTTCCCTGAATCCCCATAGATGTTCATATCACGGTGGTAGAGGGAAAGAATCCGCAGCGGCGGACGGTTTCCCGCAGCCTCGGCCTTATCCTGTGTCTGCGGCATTCCTGCGCTCCTTTTGATTCTCTCGCTCATGCGCCCACCCCGGCATCGTCCACACTCGTGATCCTGCCGAGGGCGGACCGAAGCCGGAGCATAGACGTGTAAGTGCAGTAGATCCGCTTAGGACGCCCTGGGTGCGCCTTGAGGAAGGCTGTCAGCGCCCGATCCAAGTCGGTCTCGATTGCCTCAGTGGGCACTTGGTCATAGGCCAGGCGCAGGGCCATGTCATAGGCCCGGGTGCCGGAAACCATGGCCACGCCGGTATCTCTGAGCGAGGTGAAGTCCACATCCCAGAGCCAGCTCATGTCACGCCCGTCCGCATACTCGTCACGGATGCCGATCATGGTGTCCTGACCGACAGGGTTGAAGGAGGACAGGGCCAGACGGAAGCCCATGGGATTTTTGACCAGGACCAGCTCGACCGGCGCGCCCTGGTAGGTGATGACCTCTCCACGCCCGAAGGCGGGCGTCACCTTGGACAGGGCATCCATGAGCGCTGCATCATCAGGCTCCATGTCTTCCAGCACGACCCTCACCAACGCCAGAGCAGCGGCCGCATTGTAGAAGTTGTAGACGCCCTCCAGACGCAAATCGGTCTCCAGAAGCCGACCATCCAGGCGGAAGGCGGCCCTGTGTTCCATGACTCGCTCCAGGGTCGCCTCGGCCGGCAACCGATGGCCGGGACGGAACGAACGGGAAACATTGTCCGCACCGGCACCGTCAGACTCCCGATCCGAGGCATGCATGTCGTCATCAGTGGGGAAATAGGTCAGCAGATCGTCTGACAGACCGAAGTAGGCCACGCCGGTCTGGGCCGGTGTCTGAGCGGCCAACCTAGCGATGCGCGGATCCTCACGGTTGAGGACCACCGTGCCCGTGGTGGCCTGAGCCACCTGACCCAGCAGCCGGGCAGTAGTATCGATTTCCCCAAACCGGTCCAGCTGATCACGCATGACATTGAGCAGGAGGGCGTAGCGGGGCTTGACCTGTCGCACAAAGTGAACCGCATAGGCTTCGTCCAGCTCCAGAACGGCAATATCAGCATGCAGCCGGCCGGACAGCCCCAGTGCAGAAACCAAGGCCGAGACCACGCCGCGGGTGAAGTTGGACCCGGTCGGGTTGGTGAAGACTTTGAGACCCAGGGATTCCAGCATGGAGGCCACCATCCTGGTGGTGGTGGTCTTGCCGTTGGTCCCCGAGACCAGGACCACACCACGGGGCAGCTCCGACAAGGTCCTGGCCAGGAAGCCCGGGTCAATCCGCTCGACCACCTTGCCAGGCAGCGCCGAACCGCCGTGATGGGACAGACGCGAAACGAGGCGCACAGCCTTGCCAACCAGAAGGGCCAGGAGCGAACGCCAGCGTCGGGAAGAACGACCCGGCTGATCGGCAGGCTGCGTCTTGGAAGCCGTTGAACGCATGATCAGACCCCTCCCTGCTGGTAGTCCTGGGGCATGTCCTTGAACTTGGACTTCTCGCCCAGGAAGGCCAGCTTGAAGGTGTCAGTGGGGCCGTTGCGGTGCTTGGCCAGGATGATATCGGCCTCCCCCGGGCGGTCCTCCTTGTCGTAGAAGTCCGGCCGGTGGACCAGAAAGACCACATCGGCATCCTGCTCGATGGATCCCGACTCGCGCAGGTCGGAGAGCATGGGCTTTTTGTCGTTGCGCATCTCAGGGCCGCGGTTGAGCTGGCTCAGCGCCACCACCGGCACCTCCAGCTCCTTGGCCAGCAGCTTCAGGGCGCGCGAGAAGTCGGAGACCTCCTGCTGGCGGGACTCGACCCGCTTGCCCGAGGTCATCAGCTGCAGGTAGTCGATGACCACCAGTTTCAGGTCGTTGGTCTGCTTGAGCCGACGGCACTTGGCGCGGATCTCCATCAGGCTCATGTTGGGCGAATCATCCAGGAAGAGCGGGGCATCCTGGAGTCTGCTCCAGAAGGTGTTCAGGGTGTTCCAGCGTTCGGGGGTGATGTCGTCCGCCCGACGCAGGGCCACCAGGGGGATGTCGGTCTCGGCCGAGATGATGCGCTGGGCCAGCTCGGTCTTGCTCATCTCCAGGGAGAAGACCACCGTGGTCATGTTGTTGTGGAGGGCCGCAGCGCGGGCGAAGTCGATGCCCAGGGTGGACTTGCCCATGGCGGGGCGGCCGGCCACCACGATCATCTGCCCGGGCTGCAGGCCCTGGGTCACGTCGTCGATGCTCTTGAAGCCGGTGGGCACGCCCCGCTCCATGTCGCCGTTCTGCAGTTTGTCCAACTGGTCCAGGGTGTCATGGACGACCGGACCGATGGCCTCGTAATCCTGTCGGACCCTGCCCACGCTCATCTCGTAGACTTCGGCCTGAGCCAGGTTGACGATGTCCTCGGCCTGGGAGCCCTCAGCAGAGTAGCCCAGTTGGGCGATCTTGGTGCCGGCCGCGATCACATTGCGCAAAATGGCCCGCTGGTGGACAATTTCCGCATAGTAGGTGGCGTTGGCGGCTGTCGGGACCGAGGCCACCAAGGAGTGCAGATAGTCAGTGCCCCCCACCTTCTCCAAGTCGCCGGACTTGAGCAGCTCGTTGGCCACCAGGACCGCATCCACCGGCTGGGAGGCCGAAAAGAGGGTGACGATGGCCTCGTAGATGGTCTGGTGCTTGGGCTGGTAGAAGTCGGATATGTCAATCATCTGGCTGACCTCGCCGATGGCATCCTTGCTCATGAGCATGCCGCCCAAGACGGCCATCTCCGCATCGTCGTCATGCGGGGGCACCCGGTCGAAGAGCATGTCACGGCCGGTCTGGGCATGATCGGTGGGATGCTGTTCGGGATGGGTGTAGTCGGTGTAGTCGTCGGAAGCCATAGCCACGATTCTACGAAGAAGACCGTCCTTAACAGCCCTCAGAGGAGGATTTCACCCAAGGCATTCACCAGGAAGTACCGAGCTCTCCGGTGCAGCACAGAGTCGCCTCTGCATGTGCATAGAAAAATAAGTTATCCACATTCAAGGCGTGTCCTAGAGGACATGTGCGCAACTTATCCACCTCATGGGTATAACTCTGTGTAAAACTTGGGGACAGTCTTCCACATCATCAATCCAGCTTGCACTCGGGTCTATTTGGTGATACGGCATCTACCGGCAAGGCGTCCACGGACTGACTTCCAGGGGTTGTGTCTTCAGTCCAGAGCATTAGCATGACGTCCATGCGTAGCCAGAGGAACATCACCGAAACCAAGACCGGACCAATCACGCCGGAAGAACGGCGGGCGACCTACCGGACCATCGCTGGACTGGCCATACCCACCTTCGGCCAACTGATCGCCTCCCCGCTCTTCGTCATGATCGACACCGCCATCGTGGGCCACATCAGCGACTCGGCCCTGGCCGGACTCTCCGTCGGATCCACCGTGGTGCTGACCACCGTGGGCCTGTGCATCTTCCTGGCCTACGGAACCACCTCCCAGGTGGCCCGACTCATGGGCGCCGGCCGCCGCAGGGAGGGGATGCAGGCCGGTGTGGACGGCATGTGGCTGGCCTTCGTCATCGGCCTGGTCGTCTGTGCCGTTCTCCTGGCTTTGAGTCGGCCCATCTGCAGCCTGATGGGAGCCCGCGGGCCGGTCCTGCAGGCAGCGCAGACCTATCTGAACGCTCTGGTCTTCGGCCTCCCGGCCATGCTCCTGGTCTACGCGGCCAACGGCATCTTCCGCGGGTTGCAGCAGGTAAAGATCACCCTGGTGGCCGCCGTGTCGGGCGCCATACTCAACACCGCCCTGGAGATCCTTCTGGTCTTCGGCCTGCACATGGACATTCTGGGCTCGGGCCTGGCCACCCTGATCGCCGAGTGGGCCATGGGGCTCTTCCTGACCATTCCCGCCCTGGTTTGGGCCCGTCGTGAAGGCGCCCAACTGCGGCCCCGGCTCTCAGGCATGGCGGCCAGCATGGGCGACGGCTTCCCACTCTTCCTGCGGACCCTGGCCCTGCGGGTCTGCCTCTTTATGACCGTGGTGGCTGCGGCTCACCTGGGCGAGCAGGTGCTGGCCGCCTACCAGGGGGTCAATTCGGCCTGGAACTTCGGACTGAACATGCTGGATGCCGTGGGCATCGCCGGTCAATCACTGGTAGCCACCGAGCTGGGCGCCGGACAGCGATCACGGGCAAGGGTCATGACTGATCTGTCAGCCAAGGCCGGCATGGCCATGGGAGTGCTGGTCGGACTGGTCATGATTGCCTTGGGCCTCTTCGCCGCTCCCCTATTCAGCCCAACGCCGGCCATCAGATCGCTGATCACCGTGGGCATGATCGTCCAGGGGGTCTTCATGCCCGTCGCCGGATGGATGTGGGCACTGGACGGGATCCTGGTCGGGGCTGGGGACTATCGCTACCTGGCGGCCACCTGCTCCCTGACGGCTGTGATCTACGTGATCGGCCTGCTGGGCATGACTGCTCTGGCCGTGAACTGGACACCCACCTGGCGGATAGCCATGCTCTGGGCCGTGCTCAATGTCCTCTTCATCGGCGTCAGAGCCATCTGCAATGGCCTGAGAACGCGCACCGATGTCTGGATGGGAACAATCGACCAAGCCAGCCAAGCCTGAAAAGACATAGAAAAAGCAGGACCCCGACTGCCGGACCATGAAATCGGTCACAGCGACGGGATCCTGCCGAAACTGGTCAGTAGGTGACGGCCTCAGATGGCGTCGACGCCGGTCTCCCCGGTACGGACCCTGACCACCGAGTCCAGGGTCTGCACCCAGACCTTGCCGTCGCCCACGGTGTTGGTGGCGGCAGCCTGGACGATGGTGTCGACCAGCTCGTCAACACGGCGATCCTCGGTCAGCACCTCCAGGCGCACCTTGGGAACCAGGTCCACCTTGACAGTACTGCCCCGGTAGACCTCCTTATGGCCGCCCTGCCGACCATAGCCCTGGGCTGACGAGACGGTCATGCCGTGCACGCCGACCTCGTTGAGGGCCTGCTTAATCTGATCCAGCCGCCCGGGCTGAACGATGGCGGTAATGAGTTTCATGCTGCCTTCCTTTCTGATCAGTTCAGAATGGACCCGAAGTCGTAGGCGCTCTCACCCTGATCGCTCTGATCGACGCCGATGACCTCCTGATCCTTGCTGACTCGCCAACCAATGGTCTTCTCCAGTGCAAAGGCGATCACACCGGTTACTACAGCTGCGTAGATGATCGCAATCAGCGCCACCAGGAACTGAACCAGCAGCTGCCGGAAATTGCCGCCGGCCAGGAAGCCCGTGCCGGTACCAAAGAAGCCTATCAGCAGCGTGCCCAATAAACCACCCACACCGTGGATGCCTACCACATCCAAGGAGTCGTCATAGGCGAAACGGAACTTGAGCCCGCAGGCCAGGCAGCAGACGAAACCAGCCAGGAGGCCGATGACCATGGCCCAGAGCGGGGAAACCACGTCGGCCGCTGGAGTGATGGCCACCAGGCCGGCAACCATGCCGGATGCAGCACCCATGGCGGTGTAATGCCCGGTACGGATCCGTTCAGTAAAGAGCCAGCCTAGGGTGGCAGCGCTGGCGGCCATGGTCGTGGAGACCCAGGCATATCCAGCCGTGCCATTGGCGGCGAAGGCGGATCCGGCATTGAAACCGAACCATCCAAACCAGAGCAGGAAGGCGCCCAGCATGACCATAGGCACGTTGTGGGGGCGTATGGACTCCTTGGGGAAGCCGATACGCCTGCCGATGATGAGCACAATGACCAAGGCTGCTATTGCCGCATTGATGTGGATGACCGTACCGCCCGCAAAGTCGTGCGCCTGGGCCCCGATGGCGTTGGAGATGGGTCCATCGGCAGCCAACAGTCCGTGATTCCAGACCATGTGGGCCATGGGCGCGTAATCCAGGGTGACCCAAAGGGCAACGAAGATCATCCAGGTGCTGATTCTGACTCGCTCTGCCAGGGCTCCCGAGATCAGGGCCACGCAGATCATGGCGAAGGCGGCCTGGAAGGCGATGTCCACCGTGTGCGGGTAGGCAGCGTTTGCGGAATCAAGCGAGGTGAAGACCCCATCCTTGGCCGTGACCGTATCCTTGAGCAGGAAGCCGGTGACTGGGTCGCCGAAGATGCCACCAATATCCTTACCTGCAAAGGAAATCGACCAGCCCCAGAAGGCCCAAATAACGCCCGTCACGGCAATGGCCAGCGTGGACATCATCATCATGTTGAGCACAGCCTTGGCTCGGACCATACCCCCATAGAAGAAAGCCACCGCTGGAGTCATCAGGAAAACCATGGATGCCGCTACCAGCATCCAGGCAGCATTTCCAGAATCCATGCCTACACCTCTCTTTTCCCCATCCGGGCGGGCAGTCCCCAATAAAGAGGGCTTCCCTCCGGACAGCCTACGTCAGATTCTCTTCCACTTCCCGATTCATCAAACAGGAAGAGGATAACGGTCAGGTCACCGTCGCATTACCTGCGAGTGACTATTGGATGACCACTTTATGACCAGCCGAACGGCCGGACTACTCGTCTCCCAGAATGCCGTCGACAAAGGACTCGGGATCGAAAACGGCCAGATCATCGGGTCCCTCGCCCAGCCCAACCAGCTTGACAGGCACACCCAGCTCGCTCTGGACAGAAACGACGATGCCGCCCTTGGCTGAGCCGTCCAGCTTGGTCAGGACGATGCCCGTGACCCCGATGGCCTGGGCGAAGACCTGGGCCTGGATCATCCCGTTCTGCCCGGTGGTGGCATCCAGGACCAGCAGAACCTCGTCCACGGGCAGGTTCTTCTCGATCACCCGCCGGATTTTACCCAGCTGATCCATCAGATTGGCCTTGTTCTGTAGACGCCCGGCTGTGTCCACAATGAGTACATCTGCCTGATCATTTTTGGCCCGTTCCGCGGCTTCGAAAGCCACCGAGGCCGGGTCGGCACCGTCGCGGTCGCTGCGGACCACGGGCACGCCCACCCTGCCACCCCAGGTCTCCAGCTGGTCAGCGGCTGCGGCGCGGAAGGTGTCGGCGGCACCCATGACCACCGATTTGCCATCGGCGACGAAGAGCCTGGCCAGCTTGCCCGCCGTGGTGGTCTTGCCTGTCCCGTTGACGCCCACCATGATGACGACCGACGGCCTGTTGGCCTGAGGCCGGGCAGCCACCAGAGTTCGGTCCATGCTGGGGTCGATCAGATCGATCAAGCGCTGACGAAGGCCACGACGCACTGCTGCGGGGTCCTTCTGCCCGGTAATCCGGGCATCGTCGCGCAACTGTTTCACCAGCTGTTCGCTGGCCTCGGCGCCCACATCCGCCATGAGCAGGGTGTCTTCAACATCTTCCCAGTCGGATTCGCTCAGATGGTCCTTGGTCAAAATGGCAAAGAGGGCCTTTCCGAAGGGGTTGGGGCTCTTGGCCAGCCTGGCCTTGAGCCTGGTCATGCGGGATGCAGAGGCCTCCGGGTGAACCGGCTCCTCCTGCGCTGACTGTGCTGCCTGGTCGGTTGAGGAAGACTGGGCGGACGCCTCTGAATCGACTGAACCCGCAGAAGAAGGCGATGCGGAGGAGACGGACTGGACAGCCTGGTCACCTGATGAAGCTGCTGGGGAGGCACCAAGTTGGCCTCCAGCTCGGCTCTCTGCCGCAGCCGTCGCCGATTTCGGGGGCAAAGAAGAGTGGCCATTACCAGGCTCTTGCGCCCTGCCGGGACGCACGGAATCCCCCTGGGACCGGCGCTTACGGACCGCCACCAGAATGCCGACCACCGCCAGCACCAGAACGATCAGCACCACAATAAGAATAAGGAGCTGCTGTGTTGTCATAGGTACCAGCCTAAAGGCGAAAAGGGACACGGACAGTCATCACCAGCGGTCACTTTTCGCTCGGATGACTCGTTTCCATCTACGAACCGCTCTTGACTGAAGGCATGACGTCGAAGGTGATGGGCTGAGGCTCCCGCCGCTGCGGACGCGAGGGCTCAGGGCTGGAAGAACGTGATGCGGAGTTCCTGGGGGCCGGAGGCTCAGAGGCAGCAGAGACCGACGGCACGGCATTCTTCTTTTGTCTCGGGCTAGCCGACGATGCAGAATCGACGCTTGGGGGCCGGGGCAGATTTATCTCGTCCGTGGAATCGGAGGCCAGCGTACCTCGAACCTCCACCACAGAGGAGGAGTTGACATAAACCGGATAGGGATGTGCAAGGTCTTCAGCAGTTGGCACATCCTCGCCCGAGCCAGGGGCAAAAGACAGATGCCCTCCTGCAATCCGCGGCAGCTTATTCTCTCGCTCCTGCTGACGGCGCGCGGCCCTGCGCACACGCTCATTCAGAGACTGAGAGAAGGCACGGTCCTGGGACTCGCCCAGCGCCAAACGCATGACGAATACAATGAATGCCATCACCACCAGCACCCATACCAGGACAATCAGCCAGACCATATCTGCCATTCTCTCAGAAGAACCCCGCAGACGCGCTAAGACACGAGGAATCTATCGGTCTCTTTCACACTGGCGTGTTCATCGGGCTGCTCGTTTGGTCAGGCAAATCGAACCAATACCTTTCTACTGGCTGACCAGAGCTGCTGGGAAGCGCATTCTCCAGTTGCCCGCCACGCGAAAGAATGACCCGCCGACTGGCCAGATTCGATCCGGCGCAAGTGATCAGGACCCGGCTCATGCCCAGGGCGGCAGCCCATCGCAGACAATCGTCCAGCATCATCCCGGCATAGCCTTGCCGACGACGATCCGGACGGACCGAATAGCCGATGTTGCCGCCCATGCGCAACAGCGCCTTTGTGAGCTGCAACCTCAGCTGGATCATCCCCACCAGTTCGCCGCTGGATTCAAATGCAGCGAACTGGAAGGCGGGCACAAATCCCAGGGGCAGATCATCGCCACGCGCCTGCCGAGCCACCTCGGGCAAGCCTGACCGACGAACCTCATCCAAGCTGCGGCAGTTCTCCAAGGGGCCGAGCCCAGCCGCTTCATCCTCTGGCTGCGCGCGACAAGCCTTCAGATACTGCCAGACCTGGTCGGCATCCACCGCCCCAGGCTGGTCCATCCTCACCAGAAGGATTCCCATGGTCCGCCTCCCTCTTGCCGATCGCTTGGCCGCTCTTTGTCCGACTGTGGTCTGGACAGCGGCTGCATCTCATCATATACGGGCGGCAAGCAACCGAACCGAGGAATTCCAGAGGGAACCTGTTCGACTGAGATAGTATCCACGTAAACGAATAGCGGAAACTCAGTATAGTGAGCATTCGTTTGCTAGAAAAAGCGTCCTCTTTGTATTCGAGTTCTAGTGCCCGGACCCAAGCATCGACCTCATCGCACTGGTGATGTCATCATGCCGCAAGCCATCATTTCTCCTGGCTTTCATCCTCACGGTGCCCGAAATGGCTGCCGTGGCGCTGATGCCATCCATCACGGGCATACGAACGTCCATAAGGATCACCTGAGGCAATGGCTAATCGGCTGCTTTCATCTATCGAAGCAGAATCACCGCCTCCTGACCATTGGAAGCTTGTCTGACGACCTGTAGATCAGGGTCAACCTTGATCGACCAGGCCCTTGCGAAGGAGCACAGGGTCATCGACCAGAATCAGGTCAATCATGAATGTTGCCTTCCTTCTTGGCCAGTACCAGGCAGGATGGCTTCTACCGCCCATCCCCCGTTCTCGCTCGGTCCACTACTCAAACTCCCTCCCACCAGTCGGCATTGCTTGCTTATCTGTTTGAGTCCCGCTCCTTGATGATTATGAATGATCGGTTTCTGATCGCCCAAGACTTGCCCATGCTCATCCCCATGCCCATCGTCGTGGATTCTGATGCGCGGAGGGTGCCGTCCTGCTCATAGTCACGAGAGAGAACGATGGTACGGGTCTGAGGCGTGCCGGAGCGTGTTGGTGATTGCCTCCCTGCTGACAATGAAGCAGAGGCTGTCCTGTCTGGGTTCATGCCGCTGATGCCATGTTTTAGTAAACACGACAGCCAGACCAACCGCGCGGGCATGGGCGATCACGGTGTCGAGCTCATTGAGCGTGTGCGGCCTGAAACCATAGCTGCTCTTTGACCTCAACTGAGTCAGCGAATCCCTGAGTCAGCGCGATAATCGCGGTGAAGTCATGGCCCACGCTATCGTGCAACTCCGCTGCCACCTGGGCACCTGTTATAGCCCGATCCCTTTATCTCAGAGTTGATGCGCTGCTGCATCTCGCGCTGAATCCGGTAGGACCTGACAGCCATGATAACAGCCATCCGGGCCGACCATTCCAGAAAGAGCATGTGCCCGGCATGCGCGTTGAAGGTGACCAGACTGACGGCCGCGACTGACTCACCCACACCTGCCGCAATCCTAGGTGCTGATGATAAACAGATGCAGAAATAAAGAGCGCCTACCAGGGGAATCACAAAGCTATCGTCCGAGGTGACAAATGACAGACCGATGTATATCTCAAGGCGTCCATGGTCGTGATGAACAGGGGAAGCTGCCTACTTCAGTACAGCATACACGAACACGGGAGTCCGATCAGGCTGATGACCATCTTCCCAATAGATAAAGGCATGTTCCCGGCCCAGACCGGAGGGAAGGTGGGGGCGCTGACATAGAGAAGCGTATAATAAACCAGGCTCAGCAGAGGCATGACAAATCTGGTCAAACACTGATTGCTCAACAGCTCGAATAGGTTGGTTGCCATGCCCTTCTCGCACCCCCCACCGCATTCCGAGGATGCCCAAGGTATGCCATGCTGGCAGCGCCGAAGACCTTGCGAAATCCGACAGCGTAGGCCATTCCCGGCAGGAGGCTGGAGATGAAGGATGCCAGAACGGCGGTAGTTGCCATGATGAACCCTTCGAGAGGGGGCTTGAGCTCGCGTTGATTCGGGTCCGCACCAGCAATCGAAATGAGAGATAGATCCGGGCTTCGACCATGGGCTGAAATCAGGTATCCGGCGCATACCCCAGCCAGCGTGCGACCAGCGCAAGGCCTAAGAGCGTAATGAGCATGGAGAAATCAGAGCTGCTGACATCCAGGTTGAAACGCAGCAAACGACTGTATTCGGCACTGGTCTAGTAAAAGGAAGCGGTCATCATCAGCAGGGAACCCCTATGACCAGCGGCATGACCGTAGTGCTGAGGCTGCGCATGCGGGCGTTGGCTTGCCGACAAGCAATCAGCCATGAGAACTTGCGAAGAGCGATAGACCTGGTCTAGCCGCTGGTGACCGTGCCCAGCAGGGAGGAACCTGCCAAGCAGATCGCGGCCAGCAGGAGCACGAAACCGAAAGTGCTGCCCATGGCGATGGGCAGGATGAGTGCCGCAGTGTGTAAACGGACCAGTTGCTCATCAGATATGGTCCGAACCTGCATAATCCGCATCAGCATGATCGCCAATGCCACAAACAGGCATAAAAGAAGGCGGCGATACGTCGCGCCAAACCTGTGGTTTTTGGGAGAATAATCGCGATCCGAAAGTATTTCACAGGACTGATTCTGCTGATGATCCGGACGGTCAGCAGGGTATCGAGCAAGGACAGCAATACCCCGCGCGAAATCCCTGCCTCCCAGAAGACAAGCTGGTGGCCAGCAATGAAAGGCTGCCTGCCGGTCAGGAACTGCGACGTCTCCCAATCGTACAGGGGACGGACCAACAGATAGGGGTTCACCAACGAGGCTCCGCTGGCTGCGAGCGCCAAAATGGGCACGCGCGAAGAAGCCAATGAGGTCAGTTGCCAAGGTGTGGAACCTTGCAAAGCCATGAGAGCGATGTTGCATCGCCGCCTCGGGGCTGCCAACGGCATACTGGACCCCGATCTGACACTCGGCCCGGTCCTGGGGATGTCCAGGTGGGACCGGCCGGCAATCTGACAGGCGGGTTGCGAAAGGTGCCGTCAGGCAATCTGCCGGACGGCACCTTCACTTGATTCAGGACCTGCGGAACCGCAGGGTCACGATCTGGAAGGGATGGAGCTCAAGATCAATCCCGTCCTCGCCCTTGGACCGTATGGCCGGCTGGACAGCATCGCAAGGAACCTCCATGAGGCCCACTTCATCGACGCCGGACCAATCAAAGCAGGCGGCCAGCCGAGCACGGGAACGGGCACCGGCGGATTCATAAAGACGGACGACCAAGTCGCCCGACCGGTCCTCGGCCAACTTTACGCTCTCGATCAGCACATCCTGCCCGTCCACTTCGACCAAGGGATCTACCTGGTGGGCGCCCATCACCCGGCGGACCGGGACATTGAGCCTGTAGCCCATCCGTATGGCCCGCCTGATATCGGTGCCCACACCCAGGGCCACTGTGAAGTCGTGCTCCCCAAGATCGGCCCGAGGATCGGGGAAGTGAGGGGCGCGCAGGAGGGAGATCTGGATGCGCGTGCCCGGTCTGCCATCCGGCAGGGCAAACTGGTGGATGTCATGGCCATAGTTAGTGCAGTTGGCCAAGCTGACGCCGAAGTCGCCCTCCTGAATGTGAACCCACCGCTGGGCTGCGGCCTCGAATCTGGCCTGTTCCCAAGAGGTATTCTCGGTGATCGGCCTGGTCAGATGACCGAACTGGATTTCGTTGGCTGACTCCTTGGTGTAGAGGTTGGTCGGGAAGGAGAGCTTGAGCAGCCTGTCGCTTTCCTTCCAGTCCACGTGTGTACGGATCACCAGGGCATCCGTGTCATCATCCAGGCTGAGCTCCTGGCTGAAGGTTGACTGGCCGATGGCCCCGGAGACGATCACGGTCCCCTGGTCGGTCAAAGTAGTCGTCTCGACCTGGGCACCAGGCAATTCCATGTCCTGGTAGGTCTTGTCGATATCCCAGGCATCCCAATGGGCGGGGGCGTCGATGAAGAGGCGGAGGACGTTGGCCGGGACTGCCGGGTCAATCACCTCACGGCCGGAAGCCCTGTCAACGGCCGAGACCACATGACCCTTGTGATCGATGCGGAAGGAGACTCGGTCATTTTCGAGGACCGTATCGTCGCCATCCCTGCGTGCCTGGCCGCCGGCGGTACTGCCGGGTGCGGACACAGCACCGGCACGGACACCCTCCTGGCTCAGGGGCCCTGCGTTGGCCTCCAGCTGGACCGGGCCGCTGCCGACGAGCGCCTTGAGGGACCTGTCAATGATCCCCTCCAGCTGGGCCCAAATCTTCCTGTCGGAGCGCTGCACCTCGGCATAGACCCAGGCGATGGCCGATCCAGGAAGGATGTCGTGGAACTGATAGAGGAGGACCTTGCGCCAGATCTCCTGCAGCTCCTCATAGGGATAAGGGACCCCGCAGAGGATGGCCGCCTGGCTGGCCCACCATTCGGCCTGTCGCAGGAGGGACTCGCTGCGCTTGTTCCCGCTCTTGGTCGCCGCCTGGGAGGTGGCCGTGCCGCGGTGGAGCTCCAGGTAGAGCTCACCCACCCAACGAGGGGGATCTTTCATCTCCTCCTTGGCCTGGCGGAAGAACGTCTCCGGCGAGGTCATCAGAACCCGGGGGCCGCCCTCCAGGTTCTCCTGGAGCTCGGTCGCCACCACCATCTCACGGGTGGGCCCGCCACCGCCGTCACCCCAGCCGTAGAGGAGCAGACTGGAAGCCCCCTTCCCCTTCTCGGTATAGTTCTTCTCGGAGCGGGCCACGTCGGCCGGGGAAGCATCGGAGTTGTACTTGTCTGCCGGCGGGAAATGGGTGAATATCTCCGTCCCATCGATCCCTTGCCACATGAAGGAATGGAAGGGGAAGGTGTCCGTGTCATTCCAGGAGATCTTTTGGGTCAGGAAGTAGTCCATGCCCGCCAGGCGGGCGATCTGCGGGAAAGCACCCGAATAGCCGAAACTGTCCGGCAGCCAGGCGACATGCGAGGTGATGCCGAACTCCTCCTGGAAGAAGCGGCCACCTTGGAGGAACTGACGGACCAGGGACTCGCCACCTGGCAGGTTGGCATCGCTCTCAACCCACATACCCCCGACGGGGACGAACTGACCGGAGCGAATCTTGCGCCTGACCCCCTCGTAGATATTGGGCTCGCTGTCCTTAAGCCACTGATACTGCTGGGCCGAAGAGGCGGCAAAGATGAAGTCTGGGTACTCGTCGGCCAACTCGACCGCATTGCTGAAAGTCCTGGCCACCTTGCGGGGGGTCTCTCTCAGGGGCCAAAGCCAGGCGGAATCTATGTGCGCGTGACCTACGGCATAGACGGTGTGACCTTTAGTGGCGGGTGCACTGAGCACTTCCGCCAGGCACTGGCGCGCACGGCCTGCACCGCCTGCCACATCGTTGGGGTCGATGCTGTTGAGCGCAGCTTCGATGGCATCCAGGATGTTGGCGTAGCGGGTGCGGGTGGGGTCCACCTCGTGCAGGAGACCCTCAAGGACCTTGAGTTCTTGGATCAGGTTCCAGACCTGAAGGTCAAGCAGCCCCAGCTCCAGCCGCTGCAGACGGTAGATGCCCTGCTCCCTGCCCACCCCTTCGTTGCCCAGCTCGGTTGGATGGAAGGACCCACCGTTGGAGATCTGTGGGTTAGACGCAGCCTCGATGTAGAACTCGCAAGGCTGGCCCGGTTCGGGCACTGGCACCCACTGGTTGAAGGGCTCCACGGCCTTGATCACGGTCCCGTCCGGGCGGCGAACCAGGCCTTCCGCCTGGAAGCCGGGACCCAGCCCGATCCTGCCCAAATCGACGACCAGCTCGGGGCGGGTGCCCGCCTCGTGTGCCCACTCAGCCGGCACCTGGCCGGTCACGTGGAGCCACCAGGTGTCCCAGGCCGTCCCCCACGGGTCCCCGACCGACATAGGCCGGTATTCGGCCTGCTTGGCCGTCTGGAAGTCGACTGGTTCGCCGGCGACATCCCAGGATTCGATTGAAACGGGGCAAGTGTGGCGGTACAGGGCGTTCTGCAGGTGCTGGTCCAGAAGCCTGTCCAGCCTCCACATGACCTTTTCTTCACGCGTAAATCCCAATATTCAACCTCCTTGTTGGCGGGTCACGGAAGACCCGCATCTACATTGTCTTTTGCGGCCTATGCAAAAAGTTAGTTTAGTTTACTTCTTTGTCAGTTGCCACCGCCGACGCCGCAATTCGCGTACTTTTCTGCCATCACTGCAAAACTTCCCCTGGCGGTCGTGAATTTGTCCACTTTTTACACTTAGGCGGTCGGCCGGAAGGATAACGGCCCGTCATGCCCTCTTGCGAGATTACCTGGCCGACCGAGGGCGACACCCTGCCCCGACGGATTCCGCCACGAAAGGCACAGTCCCAGCGCCAGCCCCCGCCGCGCAACTGCCTTTTCATCCCTTCACACTTCCGGCCCGGGAGTATCCCCCCCCCCAGGAAACGGTTGGCGATGACATACATGATCACCACTGGTAGGGAATAAATCAAGGAAAAGGCAGCCAGCTGGCCATAGACCCATCCCATACTGGCCCAGTCCACCCAGGCGGCTTCCTCCAGACCGGGACTGAGTCCATGAAGTTTTTGGTCACCCAAATGGTCATGGGGAAAGAGGAAGCCCCCAGGAAGAGTATGGTTCCCGTCTTTGAGTCCAAGAGGTGGAGCATGACGCAGAGGGAGTAAACCGGGGCCGTCAGACAGGTGATCGGCAGGCAGGTGCCGAATAGGATAGTGTAGAGGAAGGGCTTGTTGAACTTGGGCCGGTATCGGGGGGGGGGTAAGTGCACAGGCCAGGATGATTACTGTGACCACTGCCGAGATCAGAAAGCTGTTCCACAGGGGAAGGAAGGTCTGATCCTTGGTCATGATGGCCGCAAAGTTCTTCAGATTCCAATGCCGGGGAATCTTGGTCTGGAGGGTGGCTTCCCCGTCGAAGGCGGCGAAGTAGAGCCAGAGGAGGGGGAGGATGAAAGCCACAAAGACAACCCCATGGCTACGTAGGACAGACAGGCGGCCAGGCCTTGCCAGGTGGGCGAGGTGGGGGTGTTGAGCCTCCTCCTGTGCCCGGCCGTCCGGGCCGGTCGCCGGCCTGCAACCGGTTCTCTGATTACATCACTCATTGGTTACCCCTTCTCGTCCTTGAGAGCGTTGACATAGACCATGCCGAAAGTAGCACCGATGAAGCGCATGACCACGGCGATGGCGCACCCATAGCCGATGTCCCTGAATTTAAAGGGTCACCTTGTAGGCGAAGACGGGCAGGGTGGTGCTCTTGGATGAGGCCAAGGGATCAGCCGTGCCCGACCGATCACCGGGTCCTATTCCCTGATGGCAACCTTGTCCTGGCCGACGGTACCTGTCACCCCTTGCTCGTAAGCCTTGGCGGCCTCGTCGACCGACATTGCACCGGTCACCACCTGCTCCGTAGCCCTCTGGATTTCAGCCGAGACCTTGGGATACTCGCTCACGCTGGTGCGGACATGCATGTAAGCCAGGGCCTTGGTGGTGATCTGAAGGCATTGGTGGCCAGATACTTGGGATCCTTGGCCACGTCGGACCTGACTGCGATCTTGGCTTCTTTGATATCCTTCTCCAACGAAAACTCCCTATTGCCTAGAAGCTTGACGAACTCGAAGGTCAGCTCCGGGTTCTTGGACTTGCCGCCAACAGCCAGGGTCCACCCGCCGGAAGAGGTGACGTACTGCGGTTCCGCACCGGTCTTGCTAGGGAAGAGACAGCCCCCAGGGTCTTCTCGTAATCCGGCCACTCCTTGGACCAGCCCTTAATCCACGTGGAGGGCAGCCAGCTGCCATCCAGGGTGAAGCTAATCTTGTCATTGGGAAGCCAATCCATACTGATCGTCCCGCCGATATTCACATCCTGCGCCTCGGTCGGAGAGCTTGGTCCACAACCTCAGCCGAATTGTAGATGACCCTGGCAAAACCCGGCCGGTCGGGACCGGCCACGAGGATCTCCTGGGCGGGGCACCGAAGGCAGCCACGGATGCCTCCAGAACCACCTGGGCCTGTCTCCCTGCCGGTATGGAGACCTGGGCGATCTGATCGGCCAAGACAGTCCCATCCAAGCGGTGGCGCTCCACCCGCCACTGGCCCTCCCAGGCCTGACGGGTGTCGTTGACCATGACCAGAACCAGCTGGTCAGGGGTGACAGGCATGCCAGCCCAACTGTGCTCAGCCCAGTAGGCCTCTGAAACCCTGGGCTGAATAGAGGCTAGGCAGAGGGAGCGAAGAAGTCGCGGGAGGCGAACCAGAGGGGCTTGCGGTGCCAGCATTCACCTGCTCCAGCGAGCGCATGTACTCCACCCCGAATCGGACGGCCTGTGCCTGTTGCAACTGACAAGCCCAGTGCCAGTCCTCAATATCCTCCCAGCGGTCACTGGGAATCAGCCAGGAGTGCGGCCCATCCGAACGACGGCCGTTTACCACGCCGCCGTAACTGATGTCATAGAAGTCGCCCGGAGTCAGATGGGAACGCATGCCTCGGGAGAGCTTGATGTTGCCGTCGATGGCCTTCTGGTGGACCAGCATCTGGGTGCCAAAGGGGTCCAAGGGGCTGTCATGCACCACCCGGGTCAGGGTGCTCCAGGCAGGAGGCGCCTGGTATCCGAACTCGTCGGCGAAGCGGGGCCTGTAATCCCTGTAGGCCTTGTAGCCCTTGCTGTTCCACACATCCCAGATGTGCACGGTCCCGTCGTTGTCCTTGTTGGGCGAGGTGTACTTGGTGAAACTCATCGGGGAACTCGGCAGATAGATCCTGGTCGGGTCCAGTTGTGCGAAGAGGCGGGGAAAAAGATCAGAATAATATCCATCGCCCCAAGGGCGTTCACCGTAACCGTACATGTTGGGGACGGCGGCGGGATCGACCAGAGCGTTCTTGAACCCGCCCCAGTCGGCATAGGCCGTGTAATTCTCGTTGGATCCATTCCATACGACCAGGCTGGGGTGCGGGGAGAGCCGACCGATCTGCTCCCGGGCCTCCGCCTCAACCTCCGACCAGTTGCCCGGGTCCTCCGGGTAAGCGGCGCAAGCGAACATGAAGTCCTGCCAGACCATCACCCCCTCCTCGTCCGCCAGGTCATAGAGGTCGTCGGACTCGTAGTATCCACCTCCCCAGATCCTGACCATGTTGGAATTGGACTCGACCAAGTCCTCCATCCGTCGTTGGTAGCGATCCTTGTTCATCCGGGTAATGAAGGCATCGTCGGGAATCCAGTTGTAACCGTGGGCATGCACCGGTACCCCGTTGACGGATATGCGGAAGGGGCGGCCGTCCTCGTCGGCCGCCGTGTCCACGCTGACCGTGCGGAAACCCACCCGGCCTGTCCACACGGCCTGGGGACGGGATTCATCCGATCCGGCGTTTGCCCCCTCCTGGCCTGCCATGACATCGACCGTGTAGAGGGGGTGATCACCGTAGCCCCGGGGCCACCAAAGCTGCACATCCGGTACCCTGAGAACCAGGCGGACCGTGTCCGCTCCGGCATTGAGGCAGGAGCAGGCCTGGGCGTCGGCACTGTTGCCGCCTAGATGGACCCGCACGGGTATCCCCCCGGACTGGGTGCCAGGCCGTGCCTTCTCATCGGTACCGGACCTTCCACGGCCACCAGCGCGTTCCAGATCCACATCCACGGTGAGCAGACCCCCACCTTGGTCGTCGACGCCCACCAACGGGCGGACTTGGGCAATTCTGACACCGGACCAAGAATCAATGCCGATGGGCTGCCAGATTCCGGCGTTGGCCACGTCGATACCCCAGTCCCATCCGAACGACGAGGCCGCCTTCCGGAGCTGGTTGAAGGGATGGCTGTCATAAGGGTAGTAACCCAGAATCGTCTGTCTCCTCTCCCCCTCGCGGACAGGGGAGGTGAAGGAGACGACCAGGGTGTTCCCGCCATCTTTGAGGAGATTGCGCACATCCCACCGGTAGGTGCGGTAGGCGTTCTGGGTGCTGCCGACCGGTCGGCCGTTGAGTTCCAGTGCGGCAACCGTATCCAGTCCGTAGGCCACCAGGTCGTGACGCTGCGATCCGTCGTCATGCCAGTCGAACTGGCAGGTGAACCGCCAGTCAACATCGCCGATCCACTGCTGGGCCTGTTCGTTGTCCCCGTCATAAGGGTCACCGATCAGGCCGGCGCGGAGAAGGTCAATAGTCGCCTCCCCCGGCACTCGGGCCTCGACCCCATTGGCCAGGCGGTCGCGGAGATCCTCCGGCGCCACCTGGGGATTGAGGGCTGCCATGGTCCAACTCCCCTCAAGAGGGGTGAATGTGGATGGGTGATGTGTAAGCATGGTGCTTGTCTTCCTTGTCTTGCGCTCCGTCGGCAGAGGCTTCAACCTTCCCCCGAAGTCCCGTGATGGTCATTCAACGCGGTGTACTCCTGCATCACCCTAGCAAAGAAGCGGACCGGACTTCAGGCTACGGCGAATCCGGCAATCGGAAGGGCGGGGACGGCGGGGGCCCGGCCCGATAGGGCTATCCGATGGACAGGCCGCCGCGATGTGCCGTCGGCCGAGTATGAGGTATACTGTGCTATATTGCCCCTCTGGCTCAATGGTTAGAGCAGCGTCCTTTTAAGTCGTGGGTTGTGGGTTCGAGTCCCACGGGGGGCACCAGTCCATCTGGCCCGACAAGATATTTGGGACTTGATGGGTTGTTGCGCCTGGCATTGCTGCCTTGCAGACGGCCATCAGTGCCAACCTTCGGTGACGGATGTGGTGAAGTCGTGGTGCAGGTCAAGGAGGATGGCCCGGATGCGGTCCATGCCCTGCATGAGTTCGGCCACCTGCTCTGGGGTGATGGCGCCGGTGGCGTTGGCCGTGTGGGCTATCTGGTTGATGTTGTTGCCGATGCGGGCGATGTCCGGGCGGAAGGCGGCCTGGTCGGTGGCCACGCGCACTATGTGGACGCTGCCATGCATGAGCATGTCGCGCGCGAACCTCATGCAGGTGGCGTAGCCGCGTCCTCCCTTGACCAGGTGTACAGCTCCCGTGACTGCTCCCACTCGTCGTGGGAGAAGGTGATCTCCTTGCGCACGGGGCGGGCTGTCTAACGACGCGTTGCGCTCGTGCCTGACCGCCTTCGGCGCATATGGGGTGCGGGTCTCCCGTCGCTGCCCGGCGGAGCCAGCGAGCAGCAAGTATCCGGATACTTGCTATGCTTGCTAACCTCAAACCGGGGGGGTGGATGGCTTTTCTGCCATGTTGGTCGGTCGCAAGCCGGGCCGGTTGTGACCGGGTCGCCGGTTGCGCATCGTTTCTGTGAGATTCATCGTTACCCTCGTTTCCTGCCAGCTATAGATTCGCCCCATATGCGCAAAAAACGGGGTGCAACAGTAATGTCCTGGGAGGAGAACCATGAAGCTATCCAAGGCCCAGAGCGGTTGGGTGAAGCAGCTGGTCGAAGAGTCCACGTCACTGAAGAGCGATGGGTTGAGGGGCGAGGAGGAGACAATCACCGAGTTCGCGTCGGCTGTGGCGGTATGTAATGAATCAATCGAGCAAGTTGGTGAGCGTTGGCCAAGTACAAGGCCGAGACCGGCGAAGGCCGCAAGTCGGTTGCGGTTATCATGCATATCAACAACATCGCTCAGAATATCATCATGGCCGCGCCGTACGGGGATGTACCGGGCGGGGTGCGGCGCGTGTGGAGCGATCTGTGTCAGTCTGCCCGGCTCCGGATTGGGACAGGGTTTTTCTGATTGTTCAGACGGTTTGTTCGTGGTCCTTCAGGAGGCAACGGACGGCGAAGTTGGCGTTCTCCATTATTGTGCGTTGCCGCCTGCCTTGGCTGAGGATCAGTGGAACCCACTAAGTTAGAAGAGGCCGCGGACGGCAGGCTGTGAGCAACAGTGCACAGGCCGGCAACGACGGTGCACGCAACTTCACAGAGCAGCACGTCGAGACAATAAACAACCCGATTGTCTGCCGGCACCTGTCCAACCGCAATGAGTACTGCGCGCCCTCGTCGCCCACGACCTTCACCGGGCCGACAGGCAGCTCCAGGACGCCTGAACCCAGACGCCCTTATCCCTCGCGCAACGCGACCACGCCGCCCATGCAAGGATTTCGGTGTGGTCAGTACCTATGTTTCATACCGTATCCTGATTCTGAGTGTAGCGTTCATAAGCTTCGTCGAACGGCATGGTGAACATTGCGAGCATGGTACGAATGGCTTTTTGGAAGTCACCCTTCGACGTGCCGCGCGACGCTGCGGAGAAAATCTGCCGATACATGGGCTCCCTACGCCTTTCGAAGTCCCCGCGGTCGCTCGTATACTCGTCACTGAAGTACCTGGCAAACCGCACCCCGTCCGAATCGCTTGAGTTGAAAGCTGCGAGCTTGCTTGCAAGATCGCACACTTGACATACGTGCGTCAGCAGGGTGTTGTCATCGACAAAGTACTCCGGTCGTTCTAGGGCGATGCCGAGCAGGAGCTTGATAGTTCGCCTGTTCGTCCTGCGCTGCGGAACGACATAGTTCAGGGAGGCGATTCTGTTGATGCCGGCGTTCAGTTCTCTGACAATGCTTCTCTGCTCGTCCGTGAGATCACTTAAGTTCTCGACAAAGTTGATGACAGTCTTGTCGGCGGTGTTGATCTGCATTTTGCCAAACCAGAGGCCGAGCATGGAGTAGTACAGCTTCTCGAACTCGCCGCGGCGGTAATTACAGCCGAGGACTCTAAGGAAGCCATCGCCGTCGGCCTGATCGAAATAGGGACTCACGTAACTGTGAGGAAGGGCGTTGATAATCTCTCCGGCCTTGAGCTTCTCCTGATTCTGCAGGACCTTGAAGTAGTCCCGGATTTGCTCTGGGTCGGCAGCCTGCATCGTGTACACCGAGATGTTGTAGTTGTCGAAGTTCCTGCTGATGCTCTCGGGGAGGTCATTGTAGCCCAGGCGGGTGGCCTTGTTCATACGTTCTTTTCCCTCTGGGTCGTTATCACCGATAATCTTCCCGATGATCTCCTTGGCCTGTTCCGAATTCTTCTTGCTGAGCTTGCACCACGTATCCTCTTCGTTGAGCCAGTTGTCCGCATCCCTGCCCTCCTTGAAACGCATAATCGTGGTCAACCTTTGTTTACCGTCCACCAGTTCCTGGCGCGCGTTCCTTTTGTTGGGATGGTCGAGGTTGTTGATCACGATGTTGCCGATCGGATAGTTCAGGATGATGCTCAGTATTAGTTGATCCTTGAACTCGTTGGACCAGATGTAATCACGCTGGTACTCAGGCGAGATGTCAAGCCCCCCCGTTTTCACATTCTGCATGTCACCCACAACACCACCCACGGTCTTCACGGTCGGTTGCATGTTCAGTCTGTCATATATCATTTCAATCTCCTAGGTCCTAAGTAGTAATGTTAGTTTATCACATTTTTTTCATTAGGACCTAGAGTTTTCTATCAACTGTTAAACTATCTGTAGCTCTCGCGCCAGAGCAGTCGTACCACTGCGCCGCCGGCATTAGGGCGGAGCGGAATACCCACGCCCACTCATCCTCACCTATCTGCCCGCCGCCACGGAGCACAGTCAAGAACCATTTGTCCGAGAATTTCGCGCCGAAGTCGAAACCCATCATCTTTGATCTTGTCACTCATGACCATAAATGTACTATCCTATAGTGTAAGGTGCCTTGTCACCATATCGGCATGATTCATTCATCCCAAAGATGCTTCAGATATTCCCCAACAGCAATAGAGAAGAGCACCTCGTGAGCCCTGCGGAAATCTGCACACCTTCGACGAAAGGTGTCCAAAGCACTGCGAGAACGAAGACCCAGGGCAACATCCCGAAGACCGCGGTGGGGGGGGGGGGTACGCCACCCAACCTCGCCAGCAGAGCAACGACCTTTGGTGGGTCTACGGGCGCATCCCGTCCAACGTCCCGCGCCGGCAAAATGCCCATCCACCCAGGAGACAGGCTCCCAACCAGAATGACAAGGAAGACCAATCCTGGCAAGACAGATAGAAGAATGGCCCCATCACAAATCACGGTAAACCTGCTTGCAAGAAAGGCTAGGCTCATGAGATTGGTTGATATGGTGATGTGAAGGATGCGCCGGCAGGAGCCATCTAATCTGGTCGTGCGGACAGTCTTTGCCACTTTCAGTATGGTATACCGCACGTTTAGGGAACAAACATGCTTGGGTGTTTCATTGCAGTTCAGCTGAATAGCCGATCCTGATGGTATCCACCCTTGCTGCTGGCCAGTATCCTGTCGATCAGGGGTATGGGCAGCCCATAGGCCTCCAGAATCTTCTCGGGCTGCACCACACGCGCCCCCTTTATGGCTCCGGTATGAGAGCATGTCATCGACCGCCTGCCTGAGATCGTCGGTGCTGTCATAGACATAGGCCTGTGTCGTCGCCAGAGACTCGTGGCCAAGGAGCGACTGCACCTTGACCACATCCCCCGTAGCCTCCCACATGTCCGAGGCGAACGGTCGTCTGAAGAAGTGAGGCGGCTACCCTGTCCCCTTCTTGACCAGCGCGTAGGCCGTGTCGGAGCAGATATGGCCTTTATGCCCGCCCGGAAAGAATTACCCGCATGAAGGAGCTGACAGCTCCCGGGCCAGCCCCATCACTCAGGGGCAGCATCCTGTCATTGCCGCCCTTGCCATGGACCAGCAGGCTCATGCCGGCCAGGTCCTCCATGAGGTCACCCGTCCTGGCGGCTATGGCCTCGGATCTTTGCAGCCCCGCTTCACAGAACAGCCTGATCAGGAGCCGCACCCGGGAATCAACATGGTTCAATCTCCGGTCAACAGCCGCCTGCGGGACGGGCTTCTGCTTCTTCCTTCTTCGCTTGACTGTGGGAACGCCCTCCATGGGATTGTTCGTTATTACCTCTTCCTTATGCAAACAACCATAGAAGGATCTAAGGGAGTTGACGTCGGATCTGATTAAACTCGTGGAGACCCCCTGGTCACCCAGGATATGATGTCCTGGGTCTGCACGTCCTCGGGTTCTTTCCAATGTAAAGAGCAAACTGCGTAACCAGATATTACCGGTGCTCCACGGTCGCAGAAGTATCATCATGAGCCCGCAATGAAGACACCCGATCATCCACGCGCCCCACCCGCTCAGACGGCGGTTGCCTGTGTTTCAGAAACTCCATGCCGGCTCTCCTTGCCATACACATAAAAAAGCCGGCATGACCGACGAATCACTACGGTGCGTCAATAACAAGTTATCGTACAGGCCCCATAAGGCTGAAGCCAATAATCATGGTCATCAGTTCGATTTCCGCCCATGTCATTCTCCGCTTACTCGTCCCCAATATCCTAAGTCGTAGGTTGTGAGTTCGAGTCCCACGGGGCACTTTAGGAGTATAGGGTGCCGGTTATGCACTTTAAGCAGAATCGGCGAGCAATATGTAGCCCATGGTGTTGTCATGTCGCCGTTTGCGGCGGGAGGCTATTGCATTCTCCCCTGCTATAACTGTTGCTTGGCCTTGGCCAGGGAAGTGGCGCCTATGAAAGCGCTGGTGACCATCATGAATGCTCCGAGCCTTCTAGCTTAGCCGTCACAGTCTGTATGCAGACAAAGGCTGGAGCCTACAGCTTTTTGAGCATGCCGGCCTTCATGCCTGGTTGCTCAATCACAGTCGGATCTTTAGCGGATTTGCATCCTGCTGGTCTCGGTCCTGCTTTACGCCTTCACTCACAACACCCCCTCAAAGCAAGCCATAAGAATGGCCCTCCTGAGGGGAAACCGGTCTTGCCGCATCGCCCTCGCGGCAGGCTGCAAGCCAAGAATACGGGTTTTGCGTCTGCTCACACAGGCGAAGAGCGCACCAGAACCCCCACCCCTTGTTCATTGACTGCGTTTGGCGGGTTCCGAGGGGCCTGCCACGCTTGTCTGATCGGGGAAATGGATGAGCGGGTGCTGCGGAGCGCCTGTGACTGTTCGATGGCACGACCGTCAAAGGCCATGGCCGGATATGCCAGGACCGCAGGGAGGACGCAGCGCATGCCCTGGAATCAGAGTTGGACTTCATGCAGACGGCCCGCCTGGCTGAGAGGGGCAAACACACGAATAAACTTTGACGCAACGTGCGGGCCATGGCACGTCTTCTGAGCCAGCCCCTCAGGTGTGTTGCGCGGGCTATGGCGCAACGCCACCCGGCCGACGGGGGTCTATCGACCATGGAAGGTCGGATTACCCGCAGACCAATCCAACTGCCGGATATGGCCACAATCTAATAAACCAGCAAAAATTTAGTTATGTCCGAGCACTAATCATGAGGGGGGGGGGGGGGTAGGGTATGGAGACCTGCATGTGCCATAGAGAACCACTGCGCGGTCAGCCAGCGGACAGCAGCGGCATATAAATAATGAGAACAACAATGTAGCCGACAGCCTGGTTCATCAGAAGACAGAAACAGTTGACCATGATATTCGGATGTATCTTGCACGGATATGGAGGCTGCCGATCAACCTCCGCCACGCCCTGCCCCAGTCTCCCACCATGTGGTCTCCTGACCTCAGCCGGAGACGACAACCTGCCCTGCAGAACCCATATGACCGGTTTGCTAGTGATGCCATGGACTCCTTCAGCTGCCAGTGTAAGGCGATTTGCCTTCAAGCCGAGTTGAAGCAATACCATTCAACCATCCAGGGAGAAAGGCTCACAAATGGCGAAGAATCGTTGGAAGGCCCTAGCCACACTGGCGGTGGCCCTGCTGCTGGGTCTGGGACTCGGGGCTTTGATCTGCTATGCGGCCTTGGAACCATCTTCGGCACTGGACCAGACCAGGGTCAGGACCCAGGAAGGAGCCGCCATGCTGGGCGGGGATAAAGCCGGGCGGGCATACGCCAAACCGCGGCACATAGGAGCCGCAACCAAGAAGGTCTTCCTCAACGCCAGCCGGAATGTCGACGGGAACACCTCCTCCCTGGCCAAGGAACTGATGGGAGGTCAGGACTACAAACAGGTCAACCTGGCTGAACACCACATCCCTCAGGTCGGGCAGGGCGACGGGGATTTCAACCGTGTCTGGGAACAGCTCAAAGGAGCGGATGTGATTGTCATCGGCACGCCCGTCTACTGGTCCAACATGTCCGGATACCTGAAGACCTTCATCGACCACGTCGATGTCAACGACGATCTCAAAGGAGCCGACCTCTACCTGATCGTACAGGGGTCGGACAGCGACCAGACCAGGGCCATCAACTCCACTTACGGCACCTTGGACCGCGTGGCCAAACGGTTCGGGCTCAATCTCGTCGGCATCGCCCAGAGCAAGGACCAGGCTCAACGCTTGCAGGCAGTCATGCTAGGAAAGTAGGCTGCGCCGATCAACGGCACGGCAAAGCTGAGTCTGCGAGGGACAGGCAGGCTGTGGCATCTGGTCATTGCCTTTCAACACTGGCCCCGGGCCGAACAAAGAAGAGTGACGAGGAAAGAAAAACCATGAACATGCTTATTCTTGCAGCATACGGACAGATAGCCCGCATCGTCGAAGACCGCATCCTGTCCGAACCGGAATTCAAAAATGTCACACTCACCCTGGGACTGAGAAAGATCGACCGTCTCCGCAGGCTCGGGGCCAACCCCCGTGTGACCGTGGCCGAGGTCGACCTGGAAAACCGGAGAGACATCGATGCCGTCATGAAGGGACAGGACCTGGTTTTCGTGGACGTCGTCGACCACGACCCCGACAACGCCATGACCCGCAACGTGATAGCCTCCATGAAGGCCAATAAGGTGGGCCGCGTCATCTTCGCCAACGTCGCCGGCATCTATGGCGAGGTCCCGGGCGCCTTTGGCAGATGGAACGCGGAGATGGTCGGCAGGGGTCTGCCCACCGCCGCAGCCTCCGACCGCCTTCTGAGAGAATCAGGCCTCGACCACACCACCCTCCGCCTGTGCTGGCTGACGAACCGCGACGAGGTCCGATATGTCACCACAAAGCGGGACGAGACCTTCAAGGGGGTATCCGGATCCAGGAAGAGCGCAGCCGACCTGATCCTGCGTATCGTCAAGGACCCGGCCATCGGCGCGAATGACAGCCTGGGAATAGCTGACCCCACCACAGAAGGATCCGACCGGCCCGTCTACTGAGAGCGTCTTGGAGCCAGGACGAAGCACAACATCGGCTTGGAGGCGGCCACTTTAAAGGCACCATGACCAGGATATCCACATGATGGATGCCCCCTCAATCAGGTCGCACAAACGCCTGTACAGTTCATAGCCCTCCTGAGGCCTCCATTAGGCCGATCCCTGTTCATCCCGCCCCGCCGGCACGTCATACCAGCAGGGGGGGGGGGGGGGGCAGCTCGCTGCCGGCGCTCGTGTCTGCCATACAAGTGCAAGGTTTGCGTTCCGGCCGCACACGAATCATTCGACCGGAATAGGCCATACGTTGCATATAGAGAACATGTGCGCATCGCAGCGCCGATGAACGACCAGAGGCATGCCCAGCCAAAGGCCTGCCTTCCCAAGCCGAAAAACACTCGGGAGAAGAAAGCGAAAGATGTGGGTATGACCGACAGCACCCAAGGAAAAGCCCGTCAAGCGGTCAACTACTGATCAGGGTTGGATTTACTTGATCGCATCACATAGTAGGCCAGGGGCAGATTCTTTTGGAACTGCGTAGCGGCCCCTTTCCATCGGCTTTTAGTTACAGGCCGGGACCCGTATGTGCTCCCAGGGGAGAGGACCACCCTCCCCATCTCTCCGCCTCACGGCTGCACGCACTGGAATCATGGGAATTCAAGAGAATCAAATCGGGTTTGAGCCAGGACTGAGGAGAGAACAACTCAACGACGCACCAATGCGAAAGGACATCCATAGAATGCTGAGACCCGTTTATTCCCTATCTCAGGAATGCAAACGAGCAGGGTCAGGCATCCGGCCTGTGCGGACATGCCCGATTTGAGGCAAACGGCGGATGCATATACTGAACATGAGAAGGACCGCTCATCTGTCGGCCGAGCGGCCAGGAGCAGAAGAGCGGCTTCCACCCCACAGCAGGAGGAAATCGATGCAATCCACCACCCGAGAAGAGCAGCGTGCCGAGCTCCACAAGACCATATGGCGAATAGCCACCGAACTGCGGGGTTCCGTCGACGGGTGGGATTTCAAATCCTACGTGCTGGGTCTGCTCTTCTACAGGTTCATTTCGGAGAACCTGACCACCTATATAAACCAGGGGGAGCAAGAAGCGGGAGACCCCGGCTTTGATTACTCCCGGCTCCCCGACGACCAGGCGGAACTGGGACGGGATGATACCGTGCAGGAAAAGGGCTTCTATATACTGCCCTCTGAGCTGTTCACCAACGTGCGTGCCCAGGCACCGCATGACGTGAACCTAAACGAGACCTTGGAGCGCGTGTTCAAACACATCGAAGGGTCAGCCGTGGGCACGGCTAGTGAGGACGACCTCAAGGGACTCTTCGACGATCTTGACGTCAACAGTAACAAGCTCGGCTCGACGGTTGCAGACCGTAATAAGAGACTGGTCCGCCTGCTGGATGCCATAGGGGACATGCAGCTGGGAATCAGCGAGGGCACACAGATCGACACCTTCGGCGATGCCTACGAGTACCTGATGACCATGTATGCTTCACAGGCCGGCAAATCTGGTGGTGAGTTTTTCACCCCCCAGGAGGTCTCCGAGCTGCTGACCAGGATCGCTGTAGTGGGCAAGACCCGTGTTGATAAGGTATATGACCCGGCCTGTGGTTCAGGTTCCCTCCTGCTCCAGTTCGACAAGGTCCTGGGCAAGGAGAAGGTGGGTGGGTTCTACGGGCAAGAAATTAACCTGACCACTTACAACCTGGCCCGCATCAACATGTTTCTGCACGACATCAACTATGAGCAGTTCGACATCGCTCATGGAGACACCCTGACGTCTCCGGCACACGGTGATGTGGAACCATTCGAAGCCATCGTCTCCAACCCTCCCTACTCCATCCACTGGGAGGGTAAGAACAACCCACTGCTCATCAATGATGAGCGGTTCTCTCCGGCCGGGGTGCTGGCTCCTCCTTCCAAGGCCGACCTGGCCTTCACCATGCATATCCTCTCCTGGTTGGCTGTGAACGGGACGGCGGCCATCGTCGAATTTCCTGGTGTGCTCTACCGTGGCGGGGCCGAGCGAAAGATCCGCAAGTACCTGATCGACAACAACTATGTCGATGCGGTGATCCAACTGCCACCCAACCTCTTCTTCGGCACCACGATTGCTACCTGCATCATCGTGCTCAAGAAGTCCAAAAAGGACAACGCCGTACTCTTCATCGACGCATCCGACCAGTTCATCCACTCGGGGAACAAGAACCAGCTTGATGCCGATAACCGCCAGCAGATTCTGGACTGGTTCACCCAGCGCCAGGATGTAGACCATAGAGCCAAGCTGGTACAGAACTCTGAAATAGGCGAGAACGAATACAACATCGCCGTCTCCAGCTACGTGCAACCCGAGGACACCGACGAAAAGATCGACATCCACGAGCTGAACCAACGCATTGAGGGCATTGTCAAGCGCGAGCAAGAGCTGCGCGAACAAATCAATATTATTATTACAAATCTGGAGGATACAAAATGAACAACATACCCACCTGGGAGCAATTCATCCGCTTCGTGCTTCAGTGCCTTTCAAAGGGCGACACCTTGCAGGTGCATGAGCTTAAAGATCAAGTGGCAAATATCGTTGGACTCACAGAAGAACAGCGCCTCAAAACCCTTCCTTCAGGACAGCCGGTTGCTGAAAACCGCATTGCCTGGGCCATCTCCTACCTCAATCGTGTCGATGCCATTGAGCGGCCACAGCGTGGCCAGTACCGGATCACCCCAATTGGCAGAGACCTCCTAGCCCGTTATCCAGGGGAAATCACAGAAAAGGACTTACGGCAGTTGGCCAAACCAGATGACCAATGGTGGGTACGCAAGAATTCGACAGGAACCTTAAAGGACACTTCATCCTCCACCGTCGGCCAACTGGATACGGACACGACTCTCGATCCCAATGAACAAGTCGAGGAAGGCATGGATCGGATCAACAGTGAGGTATCGGCAGAGCTGCTGTCCCTCATGCAGGGAGGGGAGCCGGCTTTCTTTGAACAGATTGTCGTGGACCTCCTGCTCGCTATGGGCTACGGCGGAGCCCACGGGAGGGGGACCGTTACCCAGCTGACCAACGACGGGGGCATTGACGGAATCATCGACCAGGATGCACTTGGCCTGAACAAAATCTACGTTCAGGCTAAACGATATGGTCCTCAGACGTCCGTCAGAAGGCCGGAAGTGCAGAGCTTCGTAGGGGCTCTGAGCGGCAAGGCCGACGGCGGCCTCTTCATCACCACGGGGGTCTTCAGCCAGGGGGCCACTGACTATGCCCGAGACGTTCCATCTCGAATCATCCTAATCGACGGTCAACAGCTAGCCCAGTTGATGATCAAGTACGGTGTAGGCGTCGAAACTAAGAAGACTCTGAAGATTGTCCGCATCGACGAAGACTATTTTGCATGAGCAGAATCAATGACCTGATACAAGAACTGTGTCCTGATGGCGTACGCTATGTAGCATTAAGCGATTGTACCGAATACTCATCAACGCGAATATCTGCATCCGAATTAGACGAAACTTCTTTCGTGGGAGTTGACAATCTACTGCCAAACAAAGCCGGAAAGACAGAGGCCAAACATCTGCCCAACTCACAACGGTTAACCAGATTTACAACAGATGACCTTCTGATCGGCAATATTCGCCCATATCTGAAGAAAATCTGGCTTGCTGACAGAACAGGAGGCTGCAGCGGAGACGTATTAGCTATACATATTAAAGAGAATTTTACTAAACAATTGCAGCCTCAATTCCTTTACTACTTGTTGTCCTCCGATCATTTCTTTTTGTTCGACCAACAACATACTAAAGGCGGTAAGATGCCACGCGGCAGCAAGCAGCAAGTAATGAAATACCGCATTCCTATCCCGCCATTGAAAGTACAAGAAGAGATTGTACGGATCCTTGACTCATTCACCTCACTGGAAGCAGAACTGGAAGCAGAACTGGAAGCAGAACTGGAAGCTCGGTCAGCGCAATATCAGTACTTTGCGAAGGAATTACTAGGAAAAGATACAAAGAGCCGATTGAAGCTAGGCGACGCATTCAATTTGTCCGCCGGTAATCATATATCAGCGAATCAGATTCACAAATCCAGTGATGTATCGAACAAATACCCTTGCTTCGGAGGGAATGGACTCCGTGGTTACTCAAGCAAATATAACCATGAAGGAATTGCATTGCTGATCGGCAGACAAGGAGCCTTATGCGGAAATATTCATTTGGTTTCCGGGAAATTCTATGCAACAGAACATGCCGTTATTGCAACTCCAAAAATTGATATGAACATGACCTGGGCTTTTCAGATGCTAAAACAGATGAATTTAAATCAATACAAGACAAAATCAGCACAGCCAGGACTTGCCGTCAAACGTCTTAACAATATTGCTTTTGCGCTTCCCTCACGTAAGAAACAGGACATAATTGCTGCATCTCTAGACAAATTCCGCACATCGACAGTAAATATCTCGTCTGGTCTGCCTGCTGAAATCGAAGCGCGCCATAAGCAGTACGAGTACTACCGGGACCGTTTGTTGACCTTCAAGGAGCTGGACCATGCGTGAAGCAGCAGCCCACACATTCAACCCAGTTGCCCTGTCATCCGAGAGTACGGTGGTTGCCGAATATAAGGCTCCCGAATCCGAACAGACGGAATACCAGTCGGAGGCTGACCTGGAAAAGTTCCTTATCTCACTGCTGGAATCCCAGGCTTATGAGTATCTGCCCATCCATGCCGAGGCCGATCTGATTGACAACCTACGTGCCCAGCTCGAAGAGCTCAACCATATGACCTTCACTGATGAGGAATGGGGACGATTCTTCAAGCACAGCATCGCTGACAGCAATGAAGGCATCAGGGAGAAGACCATCCGCATTCAACGGGACAGCGTTCAGGTGCTCCGCCGTGATGACGGCTCCACCAAGAACGTCATGCTGATTGACAAGAAGGATATACACAACAACAGTCTTCAGGTCATCAACCAGTATGTGGTGCCAGGCAGGACCGAGGGAGGCACGGCCAGGTATTCCAACCGCTATGACGTGACCATCCTGGTCAACGGTCTGCCCATGGTTCATGTGGAACTGAAGCGACGCGGCGTGGACCTGCGCGAGGCCTTCAACCAGATCGACCGTTACCAGCGCGACTCCTTCTGGGCGGACTCCGGGCTTTTCGAGTACATCCAGCTCTTTGTCATCAGCAATGGCACCCTGACCAAGTACTACTCCAACACCACCCGCCAGCAGCATATCGACGAAACCGTCAAGCAGCGGAAGACCGTAGGGAGCCAGGCATCCAACAGCTTCGAGTTCACCAGTTGGTGGGCCGATGCCGCCAACAAGCCGATCATGGACCTGATGGCCTTCACCAGGACCTTCTTCGCCAAGCACACGATTCTGAACATCCTGACCCGGTACTGCGTGCTGACGGCAGACGATACCCTGATGGTGATGCGTCCCTACCAGATTGTGGCCACCGAACGCATCCTCCAGCGCATCCTCGTCTCCACCAACGCCCATCAACTGGGCACGGTCAAGGCGGGCGGATACATCTGGCACACGACCGGATCAGGCAAGACCCTGACCAGCTTCAAGACCGCACAGCTAGCAACCCAAATGGAGGATGTCGACAAGGTTCTCTTCGTGGTCGACCGCAAGGACCTGGACTACCAGACCATGCGTGAGTATGACCGCTTCCAGAAGGGTGCCGCCAATTCCAACACCTCAACCAGGGTGCTGAAGCGGCAGCTGGAAGATCCCGGGGCACGGATCATCATCACCACCATCCAAAAGCTGTCCACCTTCATTCATGCCAACCCCGGCCACCCTGTATATGAGAAGCATGTGGTCATCATCTTCGACGAGTGCCACCGATCCCAGTTCGGTGACATGCATACCATGATCACCCGCTCCTTCAAGCGCTATAACCTCTTTGGTTTCACAGGAACACCCATCTTCGCAAGGAACGCCGGCAGCGGCAAGAATCCCAAACTCAGGACCACTGAACAGGCCTTTGGGGACAAGCTGCACACCTACACGATCGTGGATGCCATCAACGACAAGAACGTTCTCCCCTTCCGCATCGACTATGTAGACAGCCTGGGTGAGAACAACACTATCGACTCCACTGCCACCGTCCATGGCATCGATACCGAAAAGGCCCTCTTGTCTGACCGCCGCATCTACCAGATCGTTAAATACACTCTTGGTCATTTTGCGCAGAAGACCCGGAGACTCGACTCCTACCAGCAATCGGTTGTTACCAACGTCCGTGATGTGATCTCATCACGGCGCAAGGTCGAGGAAGTCAAGCAATCTCGCCGCGTGCATGGATTCAACGCCCTCTTTGCCACCGCCTCGATTGAAGCCGCCAAGCGGTACTATATCGAGTTCCAACATCAGCAGGCCGATCTGGTCCCCGATGAAAGACTGAAGATCGGTCTCATATACTCCTACGCCCCCAACGGACCACAGACTGACGGAATACTGGATGACGAGGATTTCAGCACCCAGGACCTGCATAAGGATGATCGGGACTTCCTCGAAGATGTGATCGACGATTACAACCATATGTTCGGGACCAGCTACGACACCAGTGCCGAGAAGTTCCAGAACTACTACAAGGATCTCTCCATGCGGCTCAAGAACCGTGAGATCGACATGGTGATCGTGGTCAACATGTTCCTGACGGGGTTCGATGCGAAAACCCTGAACACCCTGTTCGTGGACAAGAACCTGAGGATGCACGGACTCCTCCAAGCCTTCTCAAGGACCAACCGCATCCTCAACTCGGTCAAGACCTACGGCAACATCGTCTCCTTCAGAAACCTGGAGCAGGAGACCAATGAGGCTCTGGAACTGTTCGGGAACAAGGAAGCATGCGGGATCGTCCTGCTCAAACCCTACCGGCAGTACCACAAGGAGTATGCAGACAAGGTTGCCGAACTGCTTGATTCCTACCCCATCGGTCAACCCATCTCTGGAGAACAGGCACAGAAGGACTTCATAACCCTCTTCGGGAACATCCTCAGGTTGCAGAACATCCTCAACAGCTTCGATGACTTCGCAGGCAACGAGATCCTGTCCGAGCGCCAGAGCCAGGATTATCGCAGCATCTACCTGGATCTGTATGCCGAGTACCGGAAGGCCGGGGAGGCCGACAAGGAGAACATCAATGATGATCTGACCTTCGAGATCGAACTGGTCAAACAGGTTGAGATCAATGTCGACTATATCCTGATGCTGGTGGAGCAGTACCGTCAGAAGCATGGCAACGGCGAGGACAAGGAGATCCGCACGGAGATCAACAAGGCTGTCTCGGCAAGCCCCTCCCTGCGCAACAAGAAGGACCTGATTGACGACTTCGTCAACACGGTTTCAATGAAGGGAACCGTGGATGACCAGTGGCGGGAGTTCATCGACCATAGACGCGATGAGGAATTACAGACCATCATCAGGGAGGAAGGACTCAAACCCCAGCCGACTGAACGGTTCATGGACGAGGCATTCCGCAATGGGACACTGCAGACCGGCGGCACAACGATCGCTACCATTCTTCCACCTGTGTCCAGGTTCATCCCGCAAGGCGGTCATGGCGAAAAGAAACAGCAGGTGATCGACAGGCTCTCTGAATTCTTCGGAAGATTCAGAGGATTGGGAGAAAACCAGGTCTAGTCCTTTCAAACGCGGTGGGTTCCGCTAGATAGGCCAGGAACGATCGCACACTGATTTTGTGACACCGTCACCTCTTATTGCCTTAAGAGTTTCAGCGTTCCATTATCCGATCGAGGTTCATGACATTGCCCAGACGCACAAGCTTGAGAAATACGAGCAGACCTATGCCTTTCTAGGCATCTGTTATGGCCAACTCACGATTCAGCCCCGCACACAGGCAATTCTTCAATATCGCTCAGTACCGGATAGCCGTAATCTATCGTTTTCATGCCCATTGCCTGGATGGCTTTCTGCAAAGCCCCCTTTAGCCACAGTTGTTAAAAACGGCTGAGTCGCTTCTTCATCAAAATTCTGCTCATATCCACTATCTTCCGGTTCAAGAAACCCGTCTGCCCCTGCAATTCATGCACCCTGGCCCCAAGCGCTTCAATGCCGGTAGAGCATCTCCTAGCATTGCGGAACGGTTGAGTCGCCCCCATGCATGAGCCAGGTCATGCCGGTCGCCAGCAATTACTCTCACGAGACCTTGCCAGGGGACGAAAGCCAACCAAACCAAATTCTTGCTCGTACAGTCCCGATGCCCCTTCAACGTGCGCCCTATCGCACAATCCTCCACATCTCGCAATACCGACGTACGGATGTATGAGCCTCGCTTTTCCCGACATCTGCTTGATTCTTATGTTCGCCTCCGCCTGCACTGAGCCATTCAACCGCCCTCCAGAAGGGAAAGGCCAGAGCAGAGTCTGGATGCGTGCAAGGCTTGAGAATGCTGGCATCAGTAGAGCAGAAGGACGGGCGGCGGCCGTTGACTCCCTGTAGGACATCACACTCGACCTGGGCACTTTGATCATTGAAATCGCCTGACGTGCATACCATCCGACCTTGGGCAATCCGCAGCTATCGATTACGCAACATGCGTGCTGCTATGCCTAGCCAGGCAACAGGCGAATCCACCCTCCCGAGCACGGCATTGGCCCCGGCAAGCGGCAGTTCCAAACTGCGTGAATAGTGAGTGATGAATGCCTTTGCCTGGCCAGTCCCTGCCTACCAAGGAATTCATGCACTCCTGTTTACACGGACAGGGCTCAGGGGCAAATCCTGGGTCCGGTTCTTTTAATCAGCAGTTCGGAAGGTCAGTCCTCGTCCTCAGCCACGCGAGAGTGGCTGTAGATCATCTTCATGGAGCAGATGAAGAGCACCATGCCAGCGAGGATGATCACGCCGCCGATCATGAAGACGTTGGCGTAGGTGGAGGCCAGACCGGCCTTGGTGCCGGCCAGGCTGCCCGAACCCATGGAACCGTTGGCCATCAGCTGGCCGAAGAGCGAAACGCCGATGGAGCCGGTGATGGCCTGCAGAAGATCATTGAATCCCAATACGCGTCCGGACTCCTCGGGCTCCACAGTCAAAGTCGCGGTGTCGACGATGGGCTGGTAGAAGAAAGAGGTGCCGAAGTAGTCGATGAACCTCTGGGTCCCCTTGTCGCCTGTCAGGTTGATGGTGACATTCCGCCCATCGTCTGAGGCGCTATAGGGGTGGCCTCCGAATGCCCAGATCATGGATTTGAAGAAGCCTGCATCGCCCGCGTCGGCCTCGATGTACGAACCAGCTGCATTGATCTTCCTAGCAGCTTCGCAATATTCATCCCAGGTCCTCGGAGGCTCCCCCACTCCCGCCCTGTCGAGAACCTCCTTGTTGCAGAACAGAGCCATTGGGCCGGGGTCCATGGGCAGACCGTAGATGCCGCCGCTGATGGCCTACGAAGACCAAGTGCCTCTGGCATAGTCCTTGCTGATACCCTTTACAATTTTTTATCTGGTACTCAGGAAGGTCCTCGTAGCTGAATTGCGCGGCATCAGGCAAGCCGGAGCCTGCGGCAGCAGCGTTGTTCAGCGATTTGCACTGATCGTTGCCGACGACGGCTGCAGAGGTGCACTTTTAGCGGCCATGGCTCTATTGAATGCGGGTGCAAGGAGGGCACGGCACTTCGCTCGCCCTGGCGACACCCTCGGACTGGGAGAGTGTTGGTGCGCGTGGTACGGTGATAGGCACGGCCGGGCTGTCCCCGGCGCGCGGCCACAGCCCGGCCAGGGGGGTCCAGGGCATGGTTGCGACTCTGCGGAAAAGAGGGTTTTTCTATTATGCGTCAGCGTCCGAGCTTGGCGGCCGCCGCTCTGGCCATCCTCCTGGCCCTGTCTTGCGCTCCTGCCCTGGCCGGAGGATTCAGCAGCCCATCGGAAGCAGCCACACCCGCCACCCTGGGAAACGCCAGGCAGGAAGAATACAAGCCCCCCCGCGCGGATAGCCGACAGTTCGATGCCGCTGGCAGCACGCTGACCGCAGCCCCGTCATCATCCCCGCTGGCCACGTCCTCGCCCCTGAGCCACACGACCCCGACACCTGCATCACCCACGCGCGGCACTTCCGGCGATGCTGCCACAGCTCAGGCCCGGTCCTCCGCAGCCTGGACGGTCAGCTTCGACACGGCAGGCGGCGGCAGCGTCGACCAGCAGACCATCCCCGACGGGGGCCAGGCCAGCCGGCCCAGCCCCGACCCGTCCAGGGGCGGATACCTGTTCGACGGCTGGTTCCAAGGCGACATCGCCTACGACTTCACCCAGCCCGTCACCAGCAGCATCACCCTCACCGCCCGATGGACCAAGGCAGACACCCAGCACTGGGCCATCAGCCCCACCCAAGGGCCCGCAGCCGGAGGCGCCAAGTTCACCCTCACCCCGCCCGCACAGCGCGGCATCAAATTCAGCCAGGCCAGCCTAGGCTACATGCATTCCGCGGCCATCGGCTCCGACGGCAGCCTCTACACCTGGGGAAGAAACAGCGAAGGCCAGCTGGGCGACGGCACCAACACCGACCGGACAAGGCCAGTCCAAGTTGAAAAGCCCCAAGGCGCATCCGACGGATTCACATGGACACAAGTCAGCCTAGGCGACTATTACTCTGTGGCCATGGGCTCGGACGGGCAGCTCTACGCCTGGGGAAGCAACAACTACGGCCAGCTGGGCGACGGCACCAACACCGACCGGACAAGGCCAGTCCAAGTTGAAAAGCCCCAAGGCGCATCCGACGGGTTCACATGGAAACAAGTCGACATTGGCTGGTATCATTCCGCAGGCATCGGCTCGGACGGCAACCTGTACACCTGGGGATGGAACTATTACGGCCAGCTGGGCGACGGCACCAACACCGACCGGAACACGCCGACCCTGGTCGGCAAACCCCAAGGCGCACCCGACGGATTCACATGGAAACAAGTCAGCCTGGGCGGCCGCCATTCCGGGGCCATAGGCTCGGACAACAACCTCTACACCTGGGGGTGGAACAGCAATGGTCAGCTGGGCGACGGCACCACCACCGACCGAAACAGGCCGGGCGTGGTCGACAAGCCCCAAGGCGCATCCGACGGGTTCACCTGGACACAAGCCAGCCTAGGCGGCTGGCACTCTGCGGCCATGGGCTCCGATGGCCGCCTCTATGCTTGCGGATTGAACTTCAACGGGCAGCTGGGCGACGGCACCACCACCGACAGCTACAGGCCGGTCCAGGTCGTTAACCCCGCAGGCGCGCCCGCCGGGTTCACCTGGGAACAAGCCAGCCTAGGCAACTCTCATTCCTCAGCGTTCGGCTCGGACGGCCAGCTCTACACCTGGGGATGGAACCAGTACGGGCAGCTGGGCGACGGCACCACCACCGACAGGAGCACGCCGACCCTGGTCGGCAAACCCCAAGGCGCACCCGCCGGGTTCACCTGGAAATACGCGATCCTAGGCAGGTATCATTCCGCAGCGTTCGGCTCGGACGGCAACCTGTACACCTGGGGCGAGAACAACCCTGGCCAGCTCGGACGTGACGTCACCGAAGCCACGCCACAGGGCAGGCCGGGCGTGGTCGTCTTCCCTGGCGCCGCCACGCCCACTGATGTCCTGTTCGGCCAGGCCAGGACCATGGGTGGGATCACGCCTAACCCTGACGGCACCTGGCAGGCGTCCACGCCCGCGCATGCCCCGGGGGCCGTGGACGTGAGGGTCGTCTGGAACAGGAACGGGCCCCAGCCGGACGCGCACCTGCAATACACGTTCATCGCCCCCGAACACCAGGTCGGCTTCACCTCCAAGGACAGCTCCTGCCCCGCACCCACGGGCATGCCCCCCAGCCAGGCCGTCACCCAGGACGGGCAGGCGGAACGCCCCCAGCCGGACCCGAAAGCCGACGGCTGCCTGTTCGACGGCTGGTTCCAAGACAATGTGGCCTACGACTTCAGCCAGCCCGTCACCCACAGCATCACCCTGACCGCCCGGTGGACCAGGACGGACACGCAGCACTGGACCATCAGCCCCGCCCAAGGGCCCGAGGCCGGCGGCACCAAGGTCACCCTGACCCCGCCCACGCCGCGCGGCGTCAGATTCAGCCAGACCAGCTTCGGGAGCTTTCATTCCGCAGGCATCGCCTCGGACGGCAACCTCTACACCTGGGGATACAACAGCAAGGGCCAGCTGGGCGACGGCACCACCAGCAGCCGCAGCACGCCAGTCCAGATCGGCAAGCCCCAAGGCGCGCCAGCAGGGTTCACCTGGAAACAGGTCAGCCTAGGCGGCTTTCATTCTGCGGCCATCGGATCCGACGGCCAGCTCTACACCTGGGGAAACAACAGCAGCGGCCAGCTGGGCGACGGCACCACCACCAGCCGGAGCACGCCAGTCAAGGTCGGCAAGCCCGCAGGCGCTCCCGACGGGTTCACCTGGAAGCAGGTCAGCCTGGGCGACCAGCATTCCGCGGCCATCGGATCCGACGGCCAGCTCTACACCTGGGGATGGAACCAGTACGGCCAGCTGGGCGACGGCACCACCACCAGCCGGAGCACGCCAGTCAAGGTCGGCAAGCCCCAAGGCGCTCCCGACGGGTTCGCCTGGAAGCAGGCCAGCCTGGGCGACCAGCATTCCGCGGCCATCGGATCCGACGGCAACCTGTACACCTGGGGGTACAACTTCAACGGCCAGCTGGGCGACGGCACCACCACCAGCCGCAGCACGCCAGTCCAGATCGGCAAGCCCCAAGGCGCTCCCGACGGGTTCACCTGGACGCAGGTCAGCCTAGGCAACTCTCATTCCTCAGCGTTCGGCTCGGACGGCCAGCTCTACACCTGGGGATGGAACCAGTACGGCCAGCTGGGCGACGGCACCCAGGTCGACAAGCGCACGCCGACCCAGGTCGGCAAGCCCCAAGGCGCGCCAGACGGGTTCACCTGGAAACAAGCCAGCCTAGGCAGGTGGTATTCCGCAGCCATCGGCTCCGACGACAGCCTGTACACCTGGGGAAGCAACGGCGACGGCCAGCTGGGCGACGGCACCACCACCAGCCAGAACAGGCCAGTCCTGGTCGGCAGGCCCGCAGGCGCTCCCGACGGGTTCACCTGGACGCAGGCCAGCCTGGGCTTCAACCATTCCGCAGCATTAGGCTCCGACGGCAGCCTCTACACCTGGGGAAGCAACAGCAGCGGCCAACTGGGACGCGAACCCGCTGAAGCCTGGCCGGCCAGCCGGCCAGGACCGGTCGGCTTCCCCGGAAAACCACAAGCCACCAGCATCTGCTTCGACCAAACCCGGCAACAAGGCGTCTGCTCCGCCGCCGGCAAAAACCTGACGCCCAACCCCGACGGCACCTGGAACGCCACCACGCCCGCCTACACGCCAGGCCCCGTCCCCGCAGCCATCGACTGGACCCAGGACGGCAGACAGCAGCAAACCGACACAAGCAACACCTACCGGTACCTGTCCATCGCCAGCCTGCCCCTGACCGGAGGAAACGGCATGCTCCTCCTGCTCGCCACAGGACTGCTCGCCGCAGGAGCCGCCGCAGCCGCCAAAAACCGACGACAACAAACCCAAACACACACTTCACACGAGTAAGCAGCCCGGGCCACACCCCCAACAGGACCCAGGCCAACAGGCGGCCCCGCCACCCCCAACACGACGGAGCCGCCACCACACCCAACAACCCTACAAACCACAACCAGACCCCAGCCGGACCAACCACACACCGCCAGCAAACAACCACACAACAAACACAATCAATGCCACCAAGATGCATACCTAGGCTTCAAGATAAGATTTTCGACAAACCACAGTTTGAGTCAAATAGCACCCACCACTCCTGAATAATTCGATATGCAAGACCTTGGCGACTGCAAGGGCGCCAAAACCGTCGACAGCGCAGATGCAGCAGCACTGAGCAGCGCAGAGGCCCTCCTCTGCCTGAGGGGAGGGCACTTTCGTCACAAAGCAGTCAAGGCAATCAGCCTGGGCGGCCTTCCTAGGCTGATATCGAGCGTACCAACAGCCGTATAGCGTCAAAGCGGATTACCCCCCCCCCCCGATCGGCAGCACTACACAGGGAACCGGGAGGGCGAAAGGGTCACGCCCGCAGTCGTCTGACTGCCCACATGACCAGTTTGCGCAGCTCAGAGGCGACCAGGACCAGAGAGGCCAGCACGATGCATTCCAGCCAGGCCTGGGGCCGGAGGGGGACAGTCCCGAAGGCCTCGCCCAGGAAAGGCAGGTAGACCACAGCCATCTGCAAAAGGATGGAGACGCCGATGGCGCCCCAGAGCCAGAGATTGCCGAACAGGCCCAGGAAAGCCGATCTCCGGGAGGAACGGGAGGCCAGCGCGTTGAACAGCTGGGCGAAGACCAGGATCGTGAAGCCCATGGTTCGCGCCTCACGCATCTGCGCCTCATGGCCGATCGCCTGGACCGACCTGTCAGTGAAAAGACCGCCACTCAAATGCATGTCCATGCCAATCAGGGTCACCAGGGCCATGACCAGGCCGATATAGACGATGTCGGCCCACATGTTCCGGTCAATCACCCGGTCGTCGACGGACCGGGGCGGACGGCCCATCAGATCGTCGCTCTGCGGGTCCACTCCCATGGCCAGGGCGGGAGCCGCATCGGTCAGAAGGTTGATCCAGAGCAGCTGAGTGGCCAGGAGCGGCACGGTCACGCCCGCCGCGCCGGGCTGCGATATGCCCAGAAGACCTGCAAAGACCACGCCCCCGAAGACCGTGAAAACCTCGCCCATGTTAGAGCTGAGCAGGTAGCGCAGGAACTTGCGGATGTTGTCGAATATGCCCCGGCCCTCTCGTACAGCCTGGACGATGGTGGCGAAATTGTCGTCCGCCAGGATCATCTTGGCCGACTCCTTGGTGACCTCGGTCCCGGTGATGCCCATGGCCACGCCGATGTCCGCAGCCTTTACAGCGGGGGCGTCGTTGACGCCGTCGCCGGTCATGGCCACGACCTTGTCCTGGTCCTGAAGCGATTCGACGATCTTCAGCTTGTGCTCGGGGGCCACGCGAGCGTAGACGGAGACCTTGGAGGTGGTCTCCCGAAGCTGGTCCGCGTCCATGGCATCCAGCTGCTCGCCGGTGCAGGCGGGGCCGCCGGGCTCGATGATGCCCAGGTCACCCGCGATCCTGGCCGCAGTGAGTGGATGGTCGCCAGTGATCATGATCGTTCTGATGCCGGCACTGTGAGCCTGAGCCACAGCCTGGCGGACCTCAGTCCGAGGCGGATCGATGATGCCGACCATGCCCGCCCAGATCAAATCGCTTTCCAAATGGGCGCTCTCCTGGAATACCTTGTCCGCAGACAGGAGAACTGCGGAAGCACGCTGAGTCTCCTTAGACAAACGGTCCGTCTGGCCTGTCCCAATCGTGCTTGACGGCCTCTCCTCCCCCTCGTCATCTTCGGTCAGGGACGACAGTTCCTGACCGGATACAGGCCGGAAAGCCTGTCCTAGAGTCCTGTAGGCATCGCCGGACAGATGGCTGACCTGGGCGAGTATCCTCTCCCGGTCAGCGCTAGTCATAGGCCTGACCTGGCCGTCTTCGAGAATCCGGTCGCACCGGCCGAGCAGCACATCGGGAGCACCCTTGCAGAAGAGGCGCGATTGCCCTTCGCTGCCGTCACGCGGAGCGGCCAGGACCGACATGAGCTTGCGCTCGGACGTGAAAGGAATCTCAGCCAAACGACGGTAGCCGTCAGCCTTGGCATCAGCGCCGACTTTGCGAGCGGCGACAATCAGAGAGACCTCCGTGGGATCGCCGACGCTCTGCCAGTGACCCTGCCCGGATCCAGACTGGGCCTGGGAATCAGGTTCGGCCTCGACCGGCTGCCAATGCAGGTCTCCATCGTTGGCGATGGCCCCGACCATCAGGGTCTCTTCCACTGCCTCAGCCAGAGATGAACCAATGGTATCTGTCAGTTGTTGATCATCTGACCCACTGGCCTCGACCGGCTGCATGGTTCCCTCCGGAGCGTACCCGGTGCCAGTGAGCCTGACCTGCCCCGAGGGGACGACCACCCGTTCAACGGTCATTTCATTGCGTGTAAGAGTTCCTGTCTTGTCGGAGCAGATGACTGATGCCGATCCCAGGGTCTCCACCGAGCTGAGCTTCTTGACGATGGCATGATGCTTGGCCATGCGCTGCACGCCCAGGGCGAGAACCACAGTCAGGATGGCCGTCAGCCCCTCCGGCACAGCAGCTACGGCCAGAGATACGGCCATGAGCAGGGAATCAATCAGATCCTGGGTTGTCTGAAAGCCTTCCATCAGGGCCAAAGCAGCCAAAACCAGGGCGGCAATCAAGCAGACGGCCAGTCCGAGGAGCTTGGAGACGCGGGCCATCTCCTTCTGTAGGGGCGTGGGTTCCTCTTGGGTATCAGCCAGCATGTCGGCGATCTTCCCGACCTGGGTGTCCATACCAGTAGAGGTGACGATCATGCGCCCGTTCCCCTGGGCCACTGCGGTGCCGTTGAAGACCATGTTGGTTCTGTCGCCCAGAGCCTTGGGCTGGTCCAGCCGACCGGGCCGCTTGCCCACCGGCAGCGACTCGCCGGTCAGCGATGCCTCGGCCACGCGCAGACCTGCGGCCTGGAACAGTCTTCCGTCGGCGCCGACCGAATCGCCTTCAGCCAGGACTACTACATCACCAGGCACGATCCTGCTGGTCTCCAGGCTGACCACCCGGCCGCCTCGCAGCACCGAGGCGTGCGGGGCCGTCATGCTCGCCAGAGCATCCACAGCCCGCTCGGCCTTAGCCTCCTGAGCGTACCCCAGGGCGGCATTAAGGATGAGGATGATCATGATGACGATGGCATCAAAGGGCAGGGGCTCCCCGCCTCCTGATGCCGGATGTGAGCGTTCCACCACCCAGGCCACCAACGAAATGGCCGTGGCTGCCAGAAGCAGATAGACCAAGGGGTCCTTGAACTGTTGGAGGAACTTCCGCCACGCGGGAACGGAAGGTGCTCCAGCAAGCTCGTTGGGGCCGAATTGTTCCAGTCGGCGCATCGCTTCGGCCTCGGCCAGACCCTGGTCAGGATCCACGTTCAGGGCAAGGGCAACCTGATCGACGCCTACTGTAGAAGGATCCTTGAGGTCGGGGTCATTCGTGGCAAGCCTCCGCTCAGGATCCTGCCCCGCAGCCGGGATCACACCGGTATCTGTTGATTGTTCATGCTTGGAGTCGCTGGTCAACCCAGTCATGCCACTCTCCTGCTTATGCCACGGAGTAGTCAACGCTTCGGGGGCCTGTTGAAAGAAATCAGAGTCGGCCAGTCCAAAACGCTGCGTGGATGTTTACCAAGTTGATCAAAAAATATACATAAATCAGGCCATACTCGTCAAGTTCTTTGCTTCAGGGCGTATCAGCCGACTCTCCACGCCGATACGCCCGAAGACAGACGACCCTATTTGACCGAACGGATCAGCATGATGACAGCGGCCCCAATGAGCACCATGACGATGGCAACGGGGAATATGGACACATACCCCGCGCGGATCGCCAAGACCGAGACCAGTACCGGGGCGATAACCTGTCCCAGAGTATTGGCCAGGTTCAGGATGCCAAGATCCTTGCCGGCTTCGTTCTTGTTCGGCAGCACATCAACATTCAGGGCCTGGTCTACTGAAGTGTAGATGCCATTACCCAAACCAGCGATGCCCGCATAGCACATCATGCCCACTGCTGTAGGAAACACCCACGGCAGAGCGATGCCCAGGGCAAGGATGCAGGAGCTAACTACCACGATGACCTTGCGGCGGCGAAGCTTGTCCGAGATGGGACCAGAGATTATTGAAGCGAAGAAAGTGACCACCATCGAGATGACGGACATCGTGGAAATTGCACTGGCCGATGCCGCAACGGAGAGCCCGCAATACTTTTGCAGAATATAAAGCTGATAAGTAGCGACCATGGACGAGCCCACCATCATGAAGAGCCTGCCGCTGAGCGCTAGATAGAAATCACGGCTTCCCTTTGTCGGTGGCGTGAACGAAACCCGCAACCGGTGCCATAGACTTTGCTTCTGGCCACTTTCATGACCGCTCACCGCCGTCGCTGCAGAACCTCCGGCAGCAGAATGCTCACGCGGCCAAATGATGACAGTAAGGATGCCTGTCACCGCGAACAGGCAGATGCCGACGATGAAACCTACCTGCATGTGTCCAATGAATCGGGCGCCAATCAATGTGCCTAAGGACTGGCCGACGATGCCACCACCACCGTAGAAGGCAGAGAAAGTCCCGCGAGTGGACTCGGGGATTCGGTCAGAGAGCACCGCGACAGCCGGCGCAATCATCATGTTGACTCCCACCTGTACTAGGCACCAGCCGGCCACGATGGTAGGAATGGTAACTGCTTGTGAGGTGTAGAGGTAGCCCAAGGCTGTGACAACTCCTCCGGCCACCACCCATGGTGTGCGCTTGCCTAGCCGCGAGTGCGACATATCAGACAGGGCGCCGAAGATCACATTGGATACCAAGGCGAATACACAACCGACTGAATTCATCGTGCCCAGTATGGCCTCAGGAACGCCGACGCCAAGATTTGTAAACCGTTGCGGCAAGAGCACCTGGGAGCCAGAGGTGCCGGCAGTCATCCATATCACTGAAAACAAACAGAAGCCTATCCCGAAGCGGATCTTCTCCGCTCTAGTCAGTGGACGGCCCGTATCCGGCGCGATCGCGTCTGATGGCAGCGTTGCCTCAGGAACCTGCTCAACTGTATCCGCCATTTCATATACTCCAATCCTTTACAGGGAGCGCCATGCTCCATTTGAGCTTCGTTGCTCTTTTGAGGAACGGGCACGGCAGCACTGCCGTACGTCCCATCCCTAGTCGGCCAAATCCAAAAAGTCAGGATCTGGCCGACTTAGCAGTAGTCAGCGTTCGACCACCAGATCGTAGGTTCCAGCAGAGTAATCCTTGCTGACACGTTCCCCTTGGCCCACGGGAGAGCCAACCAGCACCCGTGCCACAGAACCAGCAGGCACGACCAGCCGAAGCCGGACTTGGCCATCTTCAAGCCGCCAGGACGATCCAGCCATGCCATGAGGCGTCAGATGGCGCGTGGATGCTTTCGTCATCCCGCCACCAATTCGAGGATCGACCTCGAAGAGGCTCCACCCCGGTTCGAGAGCTCTCAAACCGCCAATCCGCTCATGCATCCACTCAGCCACGGACCCCAGCGCATAGTGGTTGAACGAGGTCATGCCGCCCGGATTGATGGATCCGTCAGGTTCCATGGAATCCCAACGCTCCCAGGTAGTCGTCGCCCCCATCTTCACCTGGTAGAGCCAGGAGGGGCATTCGGTCGACAACAGCAGAGAGAATGCTTCAGGATCGTGCCCGGTCTCGCTCAAAGCTGGCAGGACGAATGGGGTACCGGCGAAACCAGTGGAGACCTTGCCACCTGACTCGCGCACCAGTTCCGCCAACCGTTGGCCGGCAGCCTGCTTGAGCTCAGGCTCGGCATCGAACAATCCGAAAGCAATCGAAATCGCATAGGCACACTGAGTATCGGAGGTCATGCGCATATCTGAACTATCGCCTGCCACAAACCGGTTCCGATAGCCGGTAACCATCAGCTCATACAAGGAGCGGTAGTCGGCTGTTTCTGTCTGCTTCCCCAGAGCCTGGGCAATGCGGGAGGCATAGTCAACCGAACGGGCGAGGTAGGCAGTGGCCACCAGCTCCTTCTGGGTCATAGCCTGGGCAGGGTCATCCGGCGGAGCGCTGGGATCCAGCCAGTCTCCCAACTGACCAAGCACATAGTCCGGCCGACGATCCCAAACTCCGTCCGGCGACAGGTAGGCGCGCACTTCGTCTATCCATCCTCGCACCAAGTCCCAGGATTCATCCAGAACATGCCGGTCCCCGCCCTCCATATAGAGAGTCCAAGGAACCGCCACAGCTGCATCTCCCCAGATGGCGATGGCTGACGGCTTGGCCCAGACGCCCAGCGGCACAAAGGGCACGAAGAACGGTATGGTGCCGCGAGCCTCCTGCTCGATGCGCACATCCTTCAACCAAGAGGAGAGGAAGGCCTGAACATCGTAGAGGTAAGCTGCCGTCGGCGCGAAAAGGTCGATGTCTCCGGTCCACCCCATGCGCTCGTCCCGCTGGGGGCAATCGGTGGGAATGGAGAGGAAATTAGAACGCATTGACCACAGAACGTTGTCGTGGAGCTTGTTCAGAAGCGGGTTGGAGCTGTCGAACCAGCCGGTCCGCTCCATTGTGGAGTGATAGACCCGGCAGTCGATATCCTCGGCGGTCAGTTCTCCGGGCCACCCCTCAATGCTGGCGTAGCGGAAGGCGTGCATGGCAAAGCGAGGTTCCCACCAGGCATCCTGTCCATTCGAGATGTATTGATCATGCTCCTGCCCTCGGCGCAGAGTCCGTGTGGCCAGGGTACCGTCCTTCTCCAGCACCTCGGCATGGCGGATGGAGATCTGAGCACCCTCTGCCAACCCATGCATGTGCAGGCGCATCCGCTGACTGCAGTTCTGACCGAAGTCGATCAGCCAGGAGGAGGACTTCCCCGACCCTCCGGTACGGGTAATGGACACCGGCTGGTTCCGCCCTTGCATACGTACGGCCTGGAGCTCTGGATTCTCAATCTTCGCCGGATCATAAGGAATCTCAGCCACTGGCCGCCATGCCGAATCGTCGAAACCAGGACTGGACCAGCCCGGCTCCTCCAACCTGGCATCGTAAATCTCTCCCTCATACAAGTCCGAGCACACGATCGGCCCCAGAGTGGTCTTCCAGGTGCGATCCCAGGAGTTTGAGTAGATATGGGTAATCGAGCCGTCTTCGCCCTCCACCTCCAACTGGGCGAACACTCCTATCCTGTCGCCATAGAAGTTGGCCATGCCGCCGTCGAACCCCAGTCGGCCACGGTACCAGCCATCGCCGAGCCAGAAGCCCATGGCATTGGCACCCTGCGACAGCTGCTCGGTCACATCATAGGTCCAGCACTCCAGACGGCGGCCATAAACGGTCCAGCCAGGCGTAAGCTCGTCGGAACCGACCCGAGCGCCGTTGATTTCAGCCTGGACCAGACCCAGAGCAGACAGATAAAGTCTGGCGGACCTAGGCACTGCAGGTAGCTCGAACTCCGCATGCACCAGGGGCAGATGACGATGGTCCGTCTCGGCCTCTGACCAGGAGGGACCGACGAAGTCGGCGATACGGTCGGTCACATCCAACCCGACATCAAAGCGACGCTCCGGCGATGGCGCCCCGAGAGGAGCTCCGTCGGCATTGATCATGGCAAGAGTCACCTTTGCTCTCTCCCGCGAGCGCAGGGGTTCAAAGGGCCAATCCAGGAGCACATTGTCGCCAGCATCAACCTTGGCTTCCTGCTGTACGGGATCTCCGCCCGGCATCCGCCTGGTCAGCTTGACCGCCACTTTCGCCCCTTGGGGTGGCTGGTCCGTGTATGTCCAGGAGAGCCTAGGCATGTGGCTGCCGATTCCCAGCACGTCACCATGGTAGTGCTCCACCTCAGGGGCGCTAATGGCGATTATCTGATTCGTATTCATATAATGTGACCTCCTTGTCTTGTATGTGTGCGTTACCGCTGAGACCGTTCCCGGCGTTCCTCATCGGTGCCATACCGTGCCTGGAGCCTGATCATGATGGTTCCGGCGATGGCCTCGATGACCACCACCACTGCGAAGCCCCACATGGTGGTTCGGATGGTCGAAGGTACAACCAGGGCAGGCGTAACCAGGGCTAACAGGCCACAGCAGAGACGTGAGAAGCCGTTGATGAAGCCCTGAATGGAGGCGCGGATCTCAATGGGGAAGGACTCCTGGGTCCAGACCTTGTACAGTGCCTCGCCGGCCAGAGGGCTGCCCAGGTTCATGAAGGCGGTGGCGCCAACGATGATCCACAGGTTGGTACCACCCAAGGAGAGAGCAACCATGGCGATGAATGTGATGATGATGCCTGCCACGAAGGCCTTGTTACGGTATTTGCCTCCGGCGATCGAAGCGAAAACGATGTTGAGAACGAGGGTCACGAAGTTGAGGATGATGCCCAGTCCGGTGGCCAGGGTCTGAGAGGCATGGGCGTTGACCAGCATGAATGTCTGGAACTGGCCCCAGGTGTTGGCCAGCAGATTCCAGCCCACATAGAAGATCAGGATTGCAGCGAAAAAGCTCAGATACATTTTCTTGTTCGCGCCCATCATCACCTTGATCACCGAGACCTTGGTCCCGGTCTCAACCCCGGGCTCAGCTGCGTCACGACGATCTGCAGCCTCATGGAAGGCACGGAAGGTGGGCGAGCATGTGCGCCAGAGCCAGGCGATCACTGCAAAAACAGCCAGAATGACGAAAACCGCACGGCCTCCTGCAGCCCCTTGCATCCTGGAAACCAGGAAAGCGCAGATGAAGGAGATGAACACGCCGACCTGCCAGTAAACCTGGGTGGTGGATACCAGACGAGCCGCCAGCGAATCATTGGGAGCATCATGGGAGACGACGGTCATCGACACCGGCAGATCAGCGCCTGAGGCTACACCTGCAATGACTACACCTGCAAGAAGCATGGCGTATGAGCCCGAGAACACAACGATGGCGGCCCCCACCGCATAGAGCAGGTTAATCCAATTGAAAAAGCGGGCCCTCCCGACAACGTCAGCGATACGGCCTCCGAAGAGGGAACCGAAGGCGATGGCGAAGGTCAGGGCCCCCGACAGGACTCCCACCTGCCCGTTGCTCAGCCCAAAACCCTGCTGCCATACCGTGATGGTCGATGAGAGGCCCACGATGATGCCTGATCCCAGCATTGATCCGATGCCGGCGGCAACAGCCAGAGAGCCATAGCCTCCCAGCCCCTTGTCCGCCGCAGAAGTGCTGTCTGCCATATTTTCTCCTCTGTCATTGAGGCGAGCGCCGGGCGCGACCTTGCATATCGAAGCCCAGTACCGTTCATTTTTTATTTTTCATTTCGCAAATAAGGCTAAAGACTGCCTTTTCGTAGATTAATACTAACTCACTTTTTGAAAATTTCAATCCTGACCTTCAGACAACGTGCCTTTATACTGTCAAGTAGGCGTTAGGCTGGTTTTACGCGATAACCACGGTCAGCAGGAAGGAATCCGACACCATGTCGTCCGCACAAGACGCAGCCGTCCCGGCAGGCAGAGGCAAGGTCGGTGTTGCAGACATCGCCCAGAAAGCCGGGGTCTCGCTGGGCACAGTCTCCAATTATCTGAACTATCCCGACCGCGTCTCGCAGACTCTGAAAAAACGCATAAGCGCAGCAATAGACGAACTCGGCTATGTGCCCCGCCCAGCTCGCGGAGCCGCAGCTCTGACCGGACAGTCCACCATCGGCATCATCATGACCGACATCGAGCATTCCCTGTTTACCTCCGTGTTCGAGGGGGCCCAGGAAATCTGCGAGGACAAGGACATGCAGCTGATCGGCACCAATGCCTATTCCGATTCGGAACGCCAGACCAGCCTGCTCAAACTCTTCTACTCCCTAGGCGTCAAGGGAGTTATTCTCTGCAGCGTAGTGGACTGCACTGCCGATCTGGAATGGGCTGCCTCGGTCAAGTTGCCTGTGGTACTGGTCGATCATGTGGAGCCCAGCAGCAAAACCAAAAACTGCAGCGTCATGGAGGACAACCTCGCCGTAGGGCAGATGGCGACCAGGCATTTGTTGGAAGCTGGATGCCAACACATCGCCTTCGTCTCTCACTCCTTCGACTACCAGTCCATATACGACCGCTATACGGGGGTTCAGCGGGCCATGCGAGAGCAGTCCCAGGCCAAGTTGTCAATCATCGATTCGCACGGAATCATGATAGAAGACGGCTATGCGGTCGGCGATGAAATCAGCCAGCTCCCGTCGACGACAGTCCCTGACGGCATCGTCACCGGCAGCGATGTTCTTGGGGCGGGAATCATCAATGCCCTGCAGGAGAAGCACAGATATCGCGTACCCGACGACATTAAAGTTATCGGCACCGAAGGCGCCCGCACGGACAGCTATCCCAAGGTCCCCTTATCAGTAGTCGCCGCGCCAGGAGTCGACATGGGCCGCAAGGCCGCTACCCTTTTGATGGACGAGTTCAGCAACTCCCGGCATGCGCACGGCTCCGTGTTGATTGAGCCGACCCTGGTAGAGCGGGATTCAAGCAGGTCAGCGTACTCGCACTGAGAAAACAATCAGCATGCTATAACCATGCTTCATCATGACCACCCGGAAATACCTGCTCTTACGGTAGTGCCATTCACGGCTTCTTTTACAAAGACATCTCAGCTGAGGCATCGCTGGACACATATCGTTGGTACTTGCTCCGGGGCTTATCGGGAAGCGTCATGGAGAGCGCATCTTCTTCGAGCAATGGCTCGATGTACCGCCTGCGGACATAGTACTTGCCCAGCCCAAGCGCATGCGCGATATCCTCGAGCGAACGGGGTTCCTTACAAAAACCGAGAATCCTGTCGCGTATTCCCTTGCCCGTCTTTGCTGCTCCCGAGGCATCAGAACCACCAAGTGCATGGACTTGGACGCGTTTCGCCGAATCAGATACTGCGGCCCCAGTCCAATGAACGGTTGCTTCCGCCGCACCAGCACGCTCCGGCACAGAGTAGAAGCGCACAGTGAAGGAAGCCTGCCGATCCTGAAACTCTACAGGCTTATATCCACACTGTTTGGCCTCCTCGCGGATAGCCGGAATTCCTGAGTGCCGATTCTCCGCAACCCCCTCAATCTCCAGCAGACTGACCAGGGTAGGGTTCCTGGTCTGACTGTTGGCAAAGCCCAAGTCGTTGATGCTCTGACCGCCATATACACCACCAGGATTCCAGCATTCAAGACGATCAGTAAAGAGCGTCAATCTGACCGGCGTTCCGTTGCAGTATGGGCCATAGTCACGATGCATCAGTGCATTGGTCAGGATTTCCCTGACTGCGGTTTCTGGATACTCAGGAATATCAGTGCGCACCCCATCCCTGATCACCGTCCTGGTTCTGCTGTTACGCCGCACAAAGGCCATAGCATCCTCAAGCATGCGGTCAATGGTCCCTTCAAAGCGCTGATTGTCAAGGAACCGCTCTCCCCCAAGACCAGTTCCGACCTTGGCTCCCGGCACAACCACGGCGGTAATACAGAGGTTCGGATACACCTGCTGCGGATATTCGCCAAGGGTCATCAAACCTGCGAGAGTAGGAGATCCACGACGGCAGACACCCGATAGCTCCAGGATCTCGTCCTCATTCCTTCTGGCTAGGAGCGGGCGTTCCCGCTGTGCGCGACTAATGAAATCATGACGTTTTTCTGAGTTCAACATATCGGAATCGGCCTGAGGGTCTACCGATACATCGTCGCGCCGACCGTCCTTGAAAGTCTCGATCTCATACAGCTGCGTAGGCGTCATGCGGGCATCAGCATCCCCGATCCGAGTGTAGCTGCCTGCGCTGATGCCTGCTGTCTTGCGGTAGACAGGCCTCTCGCCCATAGGTTTGCCATTGACGTAAGCCGAAACCACTGTCTTACCGTCAATCAGGCTTTCGCTATAGACTGGTCTGACCTCGGGATACATCTCTTTGCCCTGTGCCGTTACCGCCTTTTCCAGCTCCTGCGCGTCGTGGACGCCAACAACCTCGAATCCAAGGCTTTCATCCAGCCCGAATACGATGATGCCGCCCTCGTTTTGGTTGGAAAACGACGACAGCGAGTCATACACCTTCGGAGTCCCCTGGCTGGCGGCTTTGACTTCTATCGATTGGCCTTCGCAACCCTTGCGCTGAATCGAACGCACAACCTCCTCAAGAGACAGATCGCTCTGTTCAGCGCCATCTGATTTTTGCATGCAGGCCCCTATAAATTGATAATCTCTGTTATCTTTATCATACAGATTTACTAAAGAATGGCAAACTTTAGTAATTGATTACTAAAATAATCGCTAAAAATTGATGTTTTTATAATTATCAATCCATGATTAACACTATTTCCAGATCTTTATCACTGTTCAATTTTTAGTCCGACATCGAGTTTGCAGTGACCGATATTCACCCCCCGCCTCATTCACTGCACCGGCAAAGATACCGTGACTACTGCGCCATCGCCATCGGTAGCATTTCCGAAGGTCAGGCGCCCCCCTGCACTCTCCACAGCTGACCGGGCCGCAGCCAGGCCGATGCCATGGTGACCACCAAAGCCGTGCCGGCTGCTATCAGCCTGATAGAGCCATTCTGTGGCATGGGCTAGAGCCCGGCTGCTGAATCCTGGACCCTGGTCACGCACGGTCACCACCAAGGCTCGCCTGCCCTCCTGTCCATTCTCCAGCCTCCAGGTCAGCGTCACCAGGCCTTGGTCCGGAGAATAGTCAGCTGCGTTGGCAACGATGTTCATAATCGCGCGGGCAAGACCAGCAGCATCACCAGAAATCTGACCAGTGGCGGAACCTAGGTGATCATCCCTCTCAAGCCGCAGACCCCGGGCATTCAGGTAACCCTGGGCCTGGTTGTCGACCATATCCCTCAAGGCGACCGTCGTGACCCCGGATCGCCCCGAAGCGGTACCCACAGAGCCCTGACTGATGGCCTGGGCATAGTCGGCCATCTCGCGGATGGCATCCTCGATGGAGTCCAGGTAGGACTGCTGCTCCTGGCTGAGTCCGGTCTCCCCCAGCAGGTCTGCGTTGCCTCGCATGATGGTCAGCGGAGTCTTCAGATCGTGAGCCAGAGCCGCCACCTGCCGACGCTGGGACTCCTGGGCCGTCCAGGTCTTCTCCAGGGATTCCTTCAGTGTGGCGCGCATCCTGTCGAAGGACCCCAGCACCCGGTTGATCTCCATCACGTTGCTGCGGGGCAGCGAGGCATCCAGATCCTGCCGCCCTATATCGTCAGCCACCTGGTTGAAGACCTTGAGCTTGGACGATATGACATGGGCCGCCCGCAGCCCGACTAACAAGAGGGTGAGCAGCAAAGCCATCCCGCAAGACGCGAGCAGAAGGTTCTGGGGATTGGGATAGCGGTCCCGGTCCTGCCTGGATGCCCACTGCGGCTGAACCCGATAGGCCAGGACGCATGGCCTCCCATCGGCTGTGGCATAGACGACGTAGGTCGCATCCGACTTCGCGCGAGTAGCTAGGGGCCTTCCTGTCTTCTTTATCTGCTCTTCCGATGACTTAGATGCCCTGTGCTTCCAACGGTCGGCCGCCAGCTGGTCGGCCTCGCTGGCCATGCCGCCCTTCATATCTCCCCCCGTAGGATGCCCCTGATGGTCATAAGTCCGATACCAGTAAGCGGAGGGAATCACAGATTCGTCAATAGTGGTTGAGCGGCCGATGGATTGCCCGACCTTCTCCAGATGCTGCTCGCCATAGTTGGCCCAGAAGAAGTCACCCCTAGCCCCCAGGTTTATCCAGACCATATAAATGCCGGCGAACAACAGAGCCAGAATCAGCAGCACATAGAGAAAATATCTGATGATCAGCACAACGATGGGCATTCCCTTGCGGCTCGGCCGGCCCTTGTCGTCGACGCTCTGCTCCCTGGGCGATTCGGGCACGCCGTCGGTCAGGCCACCCATTGGTAACCCACCGACCAGATGGTCCTGATGGGGTCCACCCCCAGGGCCTTGAGCTTGCGCCGGGCATTGCTCAAATGCACTCTGACCGCAGCCGTGGCATCGCTGTCCGTGTCATCGGCGGCTGGGTCATCCTCTGCAGCCAGGCAGGCCTCCCATATCTGCATGGGCGCGTAGGCCCGACCTGGATGCTCTGCCAGCAGGGCGCATATGCGGTATTCCGCATCCGTCAGATTGGCGTTGCGCCCGTCCACCTTGATCTGCCGCGCCTGAAGGTCCATGTCCAAGGCGCCGAAATGTAGGAGCAGGCGGCCGCGACGACTGCCTTGAGACAGCCGCGCCCTGACCTTGGCTCGAAGTTCGGCAATGCCGAAAGGCTTGCGTATGTAATCGTCGGCGCCCAGGCCATAGGCCAGGACTGCGCTGTCTTCGTCGGTCTTGGCCGTCAGGAAGATGATCGGGCAGGATACCCGTTCCCTGATGGAAGTCAAAAGGGCGAAGCCGTCCAAGTGTGGCATCATGACATCGCAGAGAATCAGGTCGACCGAGGACAGGTCCATGCTTATGACCTTCCGCGACTCGTTGACCACGGTCACGGCATAGCCGTCCTTGGACAGGGCAGCCATCAGCAGGGTGGTGATCCTTGGATCGTCGTCCACCACCAGGATGGATGCCCGATGCTGATCGTCCACGGGGGAACCTTCGGCGTGCACGTCAACCACGATTGGCTCCTTTTCTGCGCTTGCCGACTCGGCCCAGGCGCTTTCGAGAATGAACGCCTTGTGGGCCAGGTGTCTTGCAAGCCTGATTCCTAGGACAGATTTCTCGCGGACCGGATGCCCTGCAATCCAGTCTAATCGCTGACCTTGCGCCGATCCTCGAACCTGCCGATCCAGAGCAGGAGGGCCAGGCCCAAGGTCAGGGTGAGGACCAGGCAGGAGACCAGATTGTCCAGAGCCGTCACGCCGATTGAGGCACGCAGACCCTCCCCTCCCGGCATAGCCAAGGCCAGGGCCTGCTCGATCCCCAAGGAACCGAACCTGGTAGGCCAGGTGAAGGGTATCCACTGGCTGATTCCAGGAGTGCTCTCGACACCGGATAAAGTACGGCCGTAAAGGCCATTGAAGAGCCCACCGAGGGAACTGATGGATATTCCGGTGCCGAGGACCCCAATGGCGATGGTCGTGTTTCTGCCGAAGCGCAGGGCCAGAGCGATGAAGAAAAGGTAGAGGCAGAGGGAACCACCTGCCATGCCCAGGGTGGCGAGCGCGAAAGCCGAGATTGGCGCGCCCAGTCCGCCGACCAGAGCCATGGGTAGGCAGTATGCCAGAGCCGCCAAGGCAAGAGCCAGCAGACCCAGAAACCAGAGCACCAAGATCTTGGCTGCTAGGCCCAGACGGCGGCTGGGAATCCCCAGAAGGTTGGCCATGTCGCCGGCCTCTCGCTCGGTTTCGATGTTTATGGCAACAACAATGGCGGCCATCAGGGGCATGAAGGCACCCAGAACCTGGAAGAAGGCATCGGTCTCCAGACCAGGATCATAGGGGGTTGCAGCGAAGTAGGCACCACAGACGAACCCAGCCGCCAGTCCGCAGACGACATGGATGGCGATAAGCACAGATCCATGCAATCGCACGATTTCCGAGGCCGCGACCCGGCCGACTGTCATTCCAGTCATGTCAGTTGGTCTCCTTCCGCGAGAACCAGATTCCCGTCAGGACGGACAGGAGCAGGAACCAGACCAGACAGGCGACCAAAGCCGTCAGGCTCTGCCCGCCAAAGACAGACAGCGCAGCCTTGATCGGGCTGTTGTCTTCGGCCTCCAGGGGCACGCCATCAGGCATGACCTTCATGAAAGGCACCGGCAGGTTGATCATGGCGGCGGACGGCAAGAAGGGCCATAGCCGTTGACTTCCCCAGAAGGTGATCGAGACCAGCAGGTCCGCCATGTAAGGCAGGCCGAACCCGATCAGAACGCCGAATCGGGCGGTCAGCGCCAGTCCCGCCGGTATCATCCAGGAGCAGGCCAGGACCAGCATCAGGGCACTGACTACGAAGTCGACTACAGACGGTCCCCCGACCCCGGAAACGGCGACTATAAGTGCTGACAGACCCAGAGCCAGCAGGGTGGCGATGCCGACCAGAAGCAGACAGTAGACAATCTTGGCCCACCAGATCAGAGCGGGCGCAGCAGGCAGGGCCAGAATGGTCCTCCACCGCTGTTTGCTGTCAATGTTGGCCACGGCGACGCTTATCAGAGCAGTCATGGCTGGGAGGAGCAGGACATACCAGTAGTTGACCCAGGAGGGCATCCAGACATGCAGCCCGAACGCGAAGCAAGCCACGATGACAATGAGCACCAGAGGGAAAGCCAAGGCCATCCGCCTGGGCGCAGCCGACCGGCCCTTCATGATCTCCGCTGCCAGGATCCTGCCAAAGGGGATGCCGTTGCCCCTGGTTCTGACTCTTTCAGCCGTATCCTGCTGGACGAATTGGTTGGCATTCATGTTGCTCATCGTGACCTCCTGAGCACGTCCATGAACAGCCCCTCCAGGTCCTCCCCGGCGTGCAGCTCATTCTCGTAGGCCAGGCGACCGTCCGCGATGATGCCGATATGATCCGCCAGGATCGACACCTCGGAGAGGATATGGCTTGAGACGATCACGCTCATCCCCTGCTGCGGGAAGCTGCGGATCATCCCCCTCAGCTCCTCGATGCCCAGCGGATCCAGCCCGTTGGTGGGCTCGTCCAGGATCAGCAGACGAGGTTTGGTCAGAATGGCGTTGGCTATCCCCAGGCGCTGCTTCATGCCTAGTGAGAACTGCCCAGCTTTCTTGGAGCCTGTGTCGCTCAGTCCGGCAATGGAGAGCGCCTGGTCGATCCGCTCATCAGGCAGGCCAAACAGGGTTGTGCGCACCTTGAGGTTCTGACGGGCCGTCAGATTGGGGTAGATGGGCGGCTGCTCGATCAGGGCGCCGATGTCGTAGAGGTCCCGGCGCGACCAGGGATGTCCGTCAAGAATCATGGATCCGCCAGTGGGGTGCAGCATGCCTGTGACCATCTTCAAGGTAGTGGATTTACCAGCCCCATTTGGCCCCAAGAGCCCGTAGACTCCGCCCTCGGGGACATGCAGGGACACCTGATCGACGGCCCGCTGTCCGTGGCCGAAGACCTTGGTCAGCCCCTCGGTCCGCAATATGTAACGCATGGTCAGCTCCTATTCATTTCCGTGTGGCAGGAGCCAGACTAAAGACCGAAAATAAAGAAAGATAAAGGAACGAGCAGAGCCCTTCTGCTGCCAAGGAAGGCATCGTGAAAGACGAAGTCCTGAGAGACCTAGAACAGTCAAAATTCTGCGTCTGCCGAACCTTGATATCCGACAGGATCCGTAGAGCAAGGGCTTTGCTAGATGGTTCCACCGAAGGCCATGAGAGGCCGATTGGACCCAACCCTCGCTTTCTCATCGTTTTCGCAGTGTGCCATTTAACACACGCAACCAGGGAAATCAACTCTTTTCTTCCCGTCGCGCCGATGCTACATCTGGTAGCTGGCTCTGGTGCACCATGCCAATTCGACAGCACGATCAAAGGAACCACATGCACATTCGACCACTCTTTCCCTCGCTCGATTCAAGCGCGCTATCGCAGTAATCCTGGTGCTGGCAAGCGCCCTCTTCTTCCTGGGCGCCTGCGGATCGGGCTCGCAGACAGACCAGTCCAGCCAGTCAAAGGCCTCGGAAGGGCAGGGCTCCTTCCCCGTCAAGATCGATCATGTTTACGGCACCACCTCGATCCCTTCCAAGCCCAAGCGCATCGCCACCGTCGGATGGGCCACTCCCGACAACCTCATCGCTTTGGGGGTCGTGCCGGTCAGCATCCAGAAAAACTCCTTCGGCAAGACCGTGGATGGAGGGTATCTGCCCTGGACCAAGGATGCCCTGGATGAGATGCATGTGGCCAAGGCGGATATCCCCAAGCTGCATGACGAATCGGACGGCATCGATGTCGAGGCCATCGCCGCGTCCAAGCCCGATCTGATCATCGGCCTGCTCTCCGGCATGACCAAGAAACAGTATGACACCTTGAGCAAGATCGCGCCGACAATCGCCTATCAAGAGGTTGCCTGGGGCGACCCCTGGCGCAAGGTCATCACGTCCACGGCCAAGGCCATCGGAGAACCCGAAAAGGGCAAGCAGCTGATATCCGACCTGGAGGAGCGCATCTCAAAGGCCGGAGAGACCCAACCGGCCATCAAGGGCAAGACCGCGGCAGTTATGTATTTCGATGCCTCCAAGCTCTCTAAGTTCAGCGTCTACACCACCTCCGACGCCCGGCCTCAGTTCCTGAACGACCTCGGTATGGAGACTCCGGAGTCCATCAAGGAGGACTCCAAGAGCACCAAGAACTTCTACAAGGAGATCTCCTCCGAGCATGCCGACAGGTACAAGGATGTCGACATCATCGTTACCTACGGCACCCCGGACCTGCTTGAAGCGATGCGCAAGGACCCCCTCCTCTCCAAGATTCCCGCAGTTGAGCGCGGATCCGTCGTGGTCATCGACAATGACAGCGAGATGGCCAATGCCCTTGACCCCTCGGCCCTGTCCATCCAGAAAACGACCGACGCATACGCCCAACTCCTGGGCGAGGCTGCCGCCAAGGTCTGATCAAGCCGCAGGTGAGGGGATGAAAGAGGGAGAGGTGGCGCATATATGCGGTCGACGAGCAACCATGCATCGCAATGGAAACGGACCCATGGTCTTGTCCGGGCTGATTCTGGCGGTCTGCCTGGTCATGGTCTGCGCCCTGTCCCTGGTTTTCGGATCCCGTTCCGTCAGCCCCTCCGACATCCTCCACGCACTGTCCGCCTCCTCGGATGACATCGCAGTCTCGGCCATCCGCCTGAGAATCCCCCGCACCGTCCTCGGCCTCCTGGTCGGTGCCGGGCTCGGGGTGGCCGGGACCCTGATGCAGGGCATATCACGCAATCCACTGGCGGACCCGTCGATTCTGGGTTTCAATACGGGGGCGGCCCTGGCGATCGTCTGCTCCATAGTCTTCTTCTCCCTATCGACCCCGGCCCAGAGTATGTCTGGGTGGGACTGCTGGGCAGTGCGACGACCGCACTGGTCGTCTGGGCCATAGGCTCCCTGGGGCCATCCGGTCCATCTCCGCTACGGCTGACCCTGGCCGGTATCGTGATCAGTTCGGTACTGGGGTCTCTTACCTCCGCCATCCTTTTGCCGCGCGTCAATGTCATCAGCTCTTATCGCTTCTGGCAGGTGGGCGGAATCTCCGGCGCCCGGTTCGACCTCATGATGCCGGTCCTGCCTCTTCTCGCTCTTGGACTGATACTCGCCTTCTGCCTGACGCCCGGAATCAACGCCTTGACCCTGGGTGATCAGATGGCCGAAGGACTGGGTATGCACGTCGGACGTGTCCGCAGCCTGGCCTGGCTTGCGGCGATACTCCTCTGCGCCTCCTGTACGGCACTGGCGGGTCCGATTGGCTTCGTCGGGTTGGTGGTCCCCCATGTGGCACGACTGCTCATAGGACCCGACTACAGGCGGATCATGGCCCTGAGCATCCTCATCGGCCCCCTTCTGGTGGTTGGCGCCGACGTGGTGGGCAGGATAATCACCCGTCCATCCGATGTGGAGGTCGGCATCGTCACGGCACTGATTGGGGCTCCCGTATTCGTGATTCTGGCCGGGCGCAGAAGAACCGCGGAGGTATAGGCATGGATGCTTGCCTTCTTCATGACTCGCATAGACCCGATGCGATGACCGACCTGCAACGGATACGACGGACCCATACCGTTCGTTCACTGGCAGTCACCATCCTGCTTGTGATGCTCCTGGTTGCTCTCGCGCTGTCTGACCTGGTTCTCGGGCACCGCACATACTCCATGAACGACCTGATTGGAGCACTTCTGGGGCAGGGAGACGAAGGGACCAGGTTCGTAATTCTCCAACTCCGCATGCCCAGAGCACTGATCGGCTGCGCCGCCGGCATCGCATTCGGCATGGCCGGAATTGGTTTCCAACACCTCCTGCGCAACATGATGGCCAGCCCGGATATCATCGGCATCACGGCAGGAGCCAACACGGCCGCCATCTTCGGCATTGTCGTATTGGGTCTGTCGGGCATGCCCCTGGCCTGCCTGGCGGTCATGGGCGGTCTCCTGACAGCCCTCCTGGTCATGGCCCTGGCCTGGCGCGGTTCGTTCGACCCGACCCGGCTGATACTGATCGGAATCGGAGTGGCCGCAGGGTTCAATGCTCTGGGTTCCTGGCTGATGGTTCGCAGCAACCAATGGGACATCCAGGCAGCAACCCGATGGTTGACGGGCAGCCTGGCCGATGCCCAGTGGTCTGATCTACCCATATTGGCAACAACAACCCTGGTCGGCGCCATGCTCCTGCTGGCACTCGACAGGAATGTCAGCACACTGCAGCTGGGACCGGAGATGGCCGCCGGACTGGGAGTCAGGGTAAGCCGTGTCCAGTTCGAGGTGATTATCGTGGGTGTGCTGCTCCTGGCTGTCGCAACGGCGACCACCGGTCCCATCTCCTTTGTTTCGTTCCTCTCCGGCCCAATCGCCGCAGTCCTGGTTGGGCGGGGAGCATCGGCCCTTATCCAGTCGGCCTTGGTGGGAGGTTGCCTGGTTCTGGGGTCGGACATCGTCGCCCAACATCTGCCCACAACCCAGGTGCCGGTCGGCATCATCACCAGCATTGTGGGCGGACCCGTCTTCATCCTGATCATGGTCCTCATGACCCGCAGACAGGAGCTCTGACCATCATGACATCATCTCCGGCATACGACGCTTGGAGCAGCACGCATAGGCTGACCGCCTCGCACCTTCGCCTCACCTATGGCGGACGTACGGTCATCGAGGACCTGAGTCTGGATATACCCCCACACACGATGGGGTCCATCATCGGACCCAACGGGTGCGGAAAATCAACCTTCCTCAAGGCCATGGCCAGGATACTGAAACCAGCCTCGGGGACCGTCATGCTGGACGGAGAACCCATCACCAGCATGCCCACCCGCAAGGTTGCAACGATTCTGGGGTTACTGCCGCAGAACCCGTCGGCACCCGCAGGCATCACCATCGCCGACCTGGTCGCTCGCGGCCGATACCCCCACCACCACTTCGTCGAGCGGTGGACGACCAAGGACGAAAAGGCGGTGGAACGGGCCCTCGCCCTGACCGGACTGACCGATATGGCGGGGTGCCCAATCGACCGCCTGTCCGGAGGCCAACGCCAGCGCGCCTGGATTGCCTTGACCCTCGCCCAGCAGACCAACATACTCCTTCTAGACGAACCGACCACTTATCTCGACATCGCCTACCAGCTTGAGGTACTTGACTTGCTGAGCACCCTGAACAGGCAGGAGGGCGTCACGGTGGTCATGGTTCTCCACGACCTGAACATGGCCGCCAGATATTCGGATTGGATCCTGGCCATCAAGGATGGCAGGAGAATCGCTTTGGGCGCTCCAGACGAGGTCATGACCGAGAGCCTGGTCACGGAAGTATTCGACATCGCATCCACCATGGTGAAGGATGAATCCACCGGCACCCCGTTGATGACACCAGCGCCCCTCCATAGTCTTTCAGCTCACTCTGGCGGGGCTTGTAATGCACACGTACACTGAGATGACTCGGCAGGACGACACCAAACAATCCGAAGATGTAAAGCCCCTCGTCCCGCCCCCACATCGCTTACCCCGACGTCCCAAACCGCAAAGCCTTAAACCACAAAGTCTCAAACCGCTACAACCTGAACGACGACAACCCGACACCAAGGCCAACCCATAAATCCCAACCGAAAGAGAACCAGCCATGGAACACCAAGCCAACAATCATCCTGTACCCTTGATCCCCTTCCGTGTCTCCGTAGCTAGAGCGGAAACGCTCTCGCCACACTTCAAGCGGATCGTCTTCCAAGGACCGGATCTGAGGATTTTTGCAGACGCTGGCTACGATGAGCGAATCAAAATCCTTCTGCCCCTTCCCGACGGATCCGTGCCGTCCCCTTCCTTCTTCGAGGCGACCCCTGAAGATCCGCTTGCTTGGTACCGAAAGTGGAGGACCCTGCCCGCAGAGCGCCGCAATCCCCTGCGCACCTATACGGTTCGCGAGGTCAGACCCGAGAGCGAGCAAATCGATGTAGACTTCGTCATCCACGACCATGCCGGACCGGCTGGAGCCTTTGCAGAGGCTGCAAAACCTGGCGACCAGACCATCATCATCGGCCCCAATTCACAGGCCGGGGGACCGGTCGCTGGGATGGACTTTCACCCAGGCCAATCCAGACATCTCCTCCTGGTGGGCGACGAGACAGCGGTACCAGCCATCGCCGCCATAATGGACAGCCTGATCCGTGACCACTGGCAGGGAGAGGGGGCGGCAGTGATTGAAGTCCCGACCGAAGAGGATCGTCTTCCACTGCCCGAGCATGAAGGAATCCGCATAATTTGGACGACCTGCGACGAATCCGGGCATGGGCACGCCCTCACTGAAGCCATGCGCAACCTACTGGAGGACCTGCCAATCCATCCGCCTACGGCCGCAGCCGCTGAATCCTCCAAGGAATTCACAGAGGTCGATATCGACAAAGAATTGCTCTGGGAGACTGCCGATGCCGCCCAAGCCGATACCTCCATTCGGGCCGACGACCTGTACGCCTGGATCGCCGGAGAGGCGGCCACCGTCCGCGAGCTGAGACGCATGCTGGTCAGAGACCGAGGAATGGACCGGCGCAACGTCTCTTTCATGGGTTATTGGCGCCAGGGCCGCAGCGAGATGTCCTGACCGCCGAACCTCACACTCGGGCGGCTATCCACCTTTGTCCTCCCTGACCTGTGAGTTTAGAGAGCGGTCGCACAAGTTTCCCTGACCGTGTGAGCATCAAGTCATGAGCTGCCGAATCGACTCCGCCGCAGCATCTTGCCGGACTTACGCAGAGAGGTCACTGGCCTTGCTTGCTGAATGGCGGATTGCGGGAGAAAACAACCCGGTTCGGTCCTGATGAAACAGTCCCTGTCAAATCAGCCGCAATACTCCTGGAAGAAATTAGCGATCACCTGGTGACCATACTGACTGCCGATGCTCTCGGGGTGGAACTGGACGCCCTCCATGAGCGACCTGTCCCGCCTCAGACCCATCACATAGCCATCCAGAAGCGAGCGCGCGCTGATCTCCAGATCGGCGACCTGACTGACCGAGGCCTCGTCAGCAACCAGGGAATGGTATCTAGTCACATCGAAGGTATCAGGCAGACCCTTGAAGCAGCCTTTCCCGTCGTTGCTTATCCCGCTCACCTTGCCATGCTGACGACTGGAGGCCCTGACCACACGGGCTCCAGCGTGTACCGCGATGGCCTGCATGCCCAGACAGATGCCGAAGACCGGCTTCCGTCCTGCCACCTGGTCAAGAAGCTCTAGGTAACCGCAGTCCTCCGGGCGCCCTGGTCCGGGGCCCAGAATGACTGCATCAAAGGCGAGCGGATCCACGTGCGCAAGATGGTTCACCCGGACGATGGTCGTATCGGCGCCCAACAAGTCCACGTAATTCTTGACCACGTAGACGAAACTGTCGAAGGCATCAACCAGCAAGACTTTCATGGGCCAGCTCCTTTCCGGTAATGGCCAGGTAGGCCGAACTCATTTTCTTCATGGTCTCCTGCCACTCGCTCTCAGGCTGGGAGTCCTCGACGATCCCGGCCGAGGCGCGCAGGTGATAGCTGCCGGAATGGTAGGAGGCTGTCCGTATGCACAGTGCGGTCAGGACCTGACCGTCAAATCCGAGGAAGCCCACAGCTCCGGCATATACCCCGCGCGAACTGACCTCGGTCTCCTCAATGATCTCCACGGCGCGCACCTTGGGGGTACCCGTCATGGTGCCGGCAGGGAAGGCGGCCGAGAAGACATCGTACTTGTCCAAGCCAGGCCGGATCCGGCCGACCACATCCGAGACCATGTGAATGACGTGGGAGTAGACCTCGATAGTCATCAGCCGGTCCACCTCCAAGGATTCAGGAGTGCAGCACCTGGCTACGTCGTTGCGGCCCAGGTCCACCAGCATCAGGTGCTCGGCCCGTTCCTTGGAGTCGCCAGTCAGCTGCCTGATGGCCGCCTGGCGGGCCTCTCCCTCTCTGGGATTGCCGACCGTTCCGGCGATGGGCCGCAGGGTTATGTCACCATCAGGAGTCAGCCCGATAAAGAGCTCGGGGCTAGCGCCGATGACATGCACCCCCTGGGGAGTCACGAAGTAGTACATATAGGGGGACGGATCCTGCAGACGCAACCGCTGATAGACCTGGAAGGGCGGGATACGAGAATCCACTTGGATCTCATGCCCGAGCTGGAGCTGATAGACATCGCCCTGGGCTATGTGCTCCTTGCCCTTGGCAAACCACTGATAGAAACGGTCCCGATCGATCGTGTCGCGGGCCTCGTATGGATAGTCCGGCCCAATGCCACCCTGGATGCCGGTCTGGGCAGCATCCGATTCAGGAGATTTCCCCGGCGATGCGTCGGATTGGAGCAACCCCAGGACATTTTCCAAGGACGCGGATCCATGCCCGGGTTCATCGCTCTCCATTGCCGCATTCCGGGCCTGTGCATCAGACCATACAGAAGATCCTCGCTCTGGAATGTCACACTCGGCAGTATCCCCTTCGACATGAATCAAAGTGGCGCAGTGGTCGCCGGCCTTCAGATCCAAAGTGATGATTCCCCGATAAAGCGTCAACGAGATGACTGGCAAGGCCGCGTCCCTAGGTATGCGCTCCTCCAGATCCTCGATCATGAAGATGGTGTCATACCCGAAGTAGCCAAACCAGCCCATCCCGAAGGGGCCTTCGTGGTCGCCGCTGATGACAAAGGAGGATTCCAGCCGCCGCAGCACTGCAAAGACCTCCTGGATGTCGGGGGCCGGATGATGAACCACCCCCTGCTCAGTCCGGCCAAAGGGCTCCAGCATCCCAGTCAGCTGAGCATTGCCCGAAGGATCAATGGTCATGACATGGTCCGTCACGCTCAGGGTCAGCAGGGGCTCGAACCCGATAACTGAGCGATTCCGGTCCTTATCGGGGCCGCTCAAAGACTCCAGAAGGAAGAGCTGATCCTCCCGATAACTGGTGCACAGCCGCCTGTAGATGGCCAGGGCATCGAGGTCGCTGGAGAACCGGCGAGATTCCATAGTTACGTTGATAGTCATTAGGGCACGTCCTAGGTCAAATACTGCGGATTGAAAACGGCAACAAAACCCCACCTGGTGCCAATTCAGTACGCCATGGATATGGATTTCCTATGGCAGCATGTCCGCAGATGATAAAAGAGCAACCTCAAACACTGAGGTAAATATATGAATCAGAAGAAGAACCGGCTAAAACATCAACGCCATCGGGCATCGACATAGAAAAAGACACCCTTGGGCAGCCAAGGCTTCAGTGATGTCGTTTTCTCCATGGCCACGATGCTAGAGCACCCATATGCATACGACCAACTATTATCCATAATTCGGACACAATCTGTCCACATCGATGGAACTCGCCCTGAAAGCGACAGGTCGGCATAAGTGCGGCTACAGCCAAAATTCAGTCGCCTACGGTTTCATGCCACCGCCAGCCAGCAGACGCTTTGCCAGCTCTTCCCGAGTACAAATGTCCGCTCCAAGACCGAGCTGCAAGGCAAGCTCGCTGGCAAAAGGCCGCTCAAGCATGCTTTCATCAAGCAGGGCCTGATCCTGGAATATCTCCTTAGCCGTACCTGTCCTCAGCAGCTTCTTATGCGCCATGACGAAGAAGGTGCTGAAATGCTCGGCTGCAAATTGCATGTCATGGGTAATGGTGATCACTGTCACACCGCGATTGGTCAATTCCTCCAGAATGGCACCGAGTCTGTTCAGGCCCCGATAATCCTGCCCTGCGGTAGGCTCATCTAAAATCACGATTCTCGTGCGCATGGCAAGAACGGAGGCAATGGTCACGATCTTTCTGGCCGACAGGGGTAGATCATAGGGGTTCTCTTCCATCTGCCCGTCCAACCCGCATATGGTCGCGGCCCATTTGCTCTGCTCCTCCACCGTATCCGCATCAAGCTTGAGCATTTTCGGACCGAAGGCTATCTCCTCGCCAACAGTGTTGTGGAAGATCTGATCATCGGGATTCTGAAAGACGTACCCGGCGATTTTGGACATCTGGGCCGTAGTGTGCTCCCTGGTATCTTCCCCGTCAATCAGCACCTTCCCGGATGAGGGGCGCAGGAGGCCGTCCATCATTTTGACTGTGGTAGTCTTCCCGGCTCCGTTCTGCCCTAGGATCGCGATCCTGGCACCTGCTTCCACGGAGAAGCTGAGGTTCTCGACAGCCGAGTACCCATTGGGATAGGCGAATGTCACATTTCGGAATTCAATAATGGGCAATGCTCAGCCCTCCTTTCCGGCAAAGCCGATTTGCTTGGACAGCAGGGGCAGTATTTCCGACAACGTGATCGGATTGCCCTGGATTGGCCTGCCTTGCTTGCGCAGAGTATCCGCCAGGAGAACCGCTTGCGGCAACATCACACCGTCGTCAAGCAGTTCGACACGCGACAGGATGTCATGCTTTTCACCAGTGCATACCAATTTGCCATTGGACAGGACTATGACCTCGTCGCAGTATCTGGCGACCAGTTCCATCTTGTGCTCGACCAGTATGATGGTTTTCCCCATCGCCTTCATTCCGTCGATGATGTCAAACACACGCTTGGTCTCACGGGGGTCCAACTGCGAAGTCGGCTCATCGATCACGAAAACATCAGGCTCCAGAACCAGCACAGAGGCGAAGGCAACCCTCTGCTGCTGGCCTCCGGAAAGCTCAAAGGGGTTTTTATCTTTGAGATCGGCGATGCCAGTGGTCTCCATGACCGAGTTCACGCGTTCCCGGATTTGGCAGACAGGCAGTCCCATGTTTTCCAAGCCGTAGGCGATCTCTGCGAATACGGTGTCACGAGCCCCCGTGATCTGATTGAAGGGATTCTGGAATATATACCCGATGCGCCAGGCCAGGTCTCCACTGTCATACTCAGACAAGGGCTTGCCATCGAAAATAACTTCTCCAAGCAGCTCACCCTGGTAGAACTCTGGAATGAACCCACGAATCAAGTTGCACAGCGTGGTCTTGCCGGAGCCGTTCGCGCCGATGACCGCATAGAACCTGCCCTTTTCAATCTTCAGATCAACATGGCTCAGACTCGGGCGGTCGGCCAAGGGGTAGGTATAGGTCACATCCTTGAGTTCTATATAAGCCAAAGCGCCATCCTTCCGGCGATCAATGCGACGAATGCAACCGTAATAAGGATCACTGCCACCTTATCTGCAGGAGTGGCTTTAATGTCCTCCAGATGAGTAGGAGTCCTGCTCGACGAGAACCCCCGTGCCTCCAGCGTGAGCGCGCGTTCCTCAGTACCGGCGATCGAGCTGAGGACCAGCGGAATCATGGTCGGGAGAAACACCTTGGCGCGGGTCAACACACCGCCTTCAGTCTCGACTCCTCGGGCCCTCTGAGCATTCATGATGGTCTTGGATTTCCTCCTGAGCACTGGCACTATCTGCAAGGTGGAAAGCACCACGTAGGAAGCCTTTGGACTCATTCCCGCCTTTTCAAGAGAAAGCACAAAATCCTTCTGCTTGGTGACGGCAAAGAACCATATCAGGCTTCCACCGGCGCACAGGAGCATGAGTCCCAGGTTCAAGGCGAACATGATGCCCTCGTACTTTACGCTGAAGATCCAGAAGGTGAACAGTATGCGTCTTGCATCCGGGTAGAAAAGCGTTTGAATGACAAAGAGGATGAGGAAAAGCACGCCCACCGTTTCCAGCTCCCTTCTGATGAAAACAGACCAGACTCCGCTCGCGGCTGCCAGAGCATTGATGAACAAGAAGCAGATGAGCTTGCTCGCTATTCCTGGCAGCATGAAAGACACAGCCATGAGCACCACAGCCATGTAAAACTTCGTAAGCGGATACAGATTGGCAATGACGTTATGACCAGGCATGCAACTCAGTCCTCCGAAGACGGCAGACCAGCGGAAGCAGGCGCATCAGCAGCGGAATCCTGGGAAGGCCCCTGCCCAATGGTCTTTGCAACCTTCTTCTTTATGTATTTGTCGCCAAAGGGATACTTGATCAGGGAACGGGCCGGAATAGCCTTGACGATCAGCCAGGCGATGAAGACCGATAGAATCTTACCGGCGCTTTCGGTGACGATGTATACGGACAATACGGATGTCAGTATTTTCTGCCCAGTCGCCATAAGCCCAGCAGCGATCATGGAGGCGCCACCTCCTGATGCGCCGCCAAAGAAGAAGACAGTGATGGGCGTAGCCGTGATAGTGCCGACAAGTCCGAGAACGATGCCTGAAACAATCAGCTTCCATACCTTGGTCATCATGTTGTACTTGGCCAGAAGACCGGCAGCCAGCCCGATGAAGAAGGCGCAGATTGCATAAGGGATCAGGGTGGGATCGAAAATCCCGTTTATCAGATTGGTCAGGACTCCCGTTATTGCAGCTGGAATAGGCCCGACCAGAGCCCCCACCAGTATGACGCCGATGGTATCCATGTCCAGTGGCAGCTTCAGCACCGAAGTAAGCTGGCCGCCGACGATATTGATGGCGATGGCCACTGGTATCAGCAGCAGGACCATCAAGGATAATTTGCTTCGCTTGTTGGCTTTCTTCATAATTTTCCCTTCCTCGCTTACTCAATCTCTTCGTCAAAAATCGTGGTGAACAGCAGACGATAGAACCGGTCGGCATCAACGCTGGCCGCATATCCCGCGTTGCATTCACCTTCATGCCAATGCCCATCGATATCGGTAATCGACTGTCCTCTGGCCAAACCATCGACAACGACATCGATATTCGCCGGCCTTACTTCAAGTATGCTTGGATCAAGCATATAGGCGACCGTCAGCACGTCATGCATGGGCGCCACAGCCTTATGCCTGGACCGCCAGTTATCATCCAAGCCCTCGCGGGTGATGTCATACAGGAACCGGGACAATCTGGTGCCGACCAGACGGATTCTCTCCCGCATCTCGCAGGTGAGCGCAATCTTATTGGTGACGTCAAGGCCGATTACAGTCACATCCGCGGTCCCTGCCTGCAGAACTTCATGGGCTGCTTGCGGGTCGGCCCAGAAATTGTATTCCGCCACAGGACTTACATTCCCTGTATATTTCGCACCGCCCATGATGATGAGGCGCTTGAGGTTGGAGGCAAATTCGGCGCTGCTGCGGATGGCACAGGCGATATTAGTGCAGGGCCCTGTAGCAAAGAGCGTTATCTCACCAGGATGGCTGTTGACATATTCCACCAGAGAAGCGACAGCATCTTTTGGCTGCTCATGGCTGTCGGAGGCAATGGACTGGGCATACCCACCCAATCCGTCATCCCCGAAAGCCTCGACGGTCGCGGGCTGCCTATCGTCCAAAGCCCTTGAGCAGCCCCGATATACCGGGATGTCCGACCGATCACACAAGGCAAGAATGTTCAAGGCATTGCGCGTGGTATTGTCAATCGCCCCATTGCCCGCCACCGTGCATAGGGCCTTAAGGTCGCACTCCTGCGAATGCAAGGCGAGGATGATGGCCAGAGCATCATCGCAGCCGGGATCGCAATCGATAATGATCGGTTCAGGGCTCATCTGGTCCGCCAACCTTCGGTATCGTTCATGTGCCTGTCTCTCCTTTCGTGTTCAGGACCTGCCTGAAGCCTGTATTCTGCCGGATAGATAAAGGATTCTGCTCTTACTGCTGACTGTGATGGTTCTGGTGCTTGGCCTTTGCGGTTAATCGGAAGCCGCCATTCAGATTCAGGCCTCAGATTCAGATATGTGCAGGCTCCAGGACAGCCATATGGCTGGCAAAATGATGATGGTGATGATGATGGACCGGGGTATGCAGATGCAGCCTCTGTGCAAGACCGTCCGTGGCCCTTTGACCATGGTCCGTCAGCTTTTTCAATTGATTATGGGAGGGCATGGCAAAGGACCGAATGCCCTTGTCAAATAGTGCCGTCGGCACCGCCATGCCTGACTGTCCCATGAGACCGTTATACACGATTGCGACTACATACTCAGCAATCGCCAGTCCTTTCTGGCAAGTCCGCTTGAGCCGTTAATCGATAACCGCCGATGCGCCTTGTTGAATCTTCTTCGATTCTGCACCATATCGACAAAGGCCAGGCCCAGGGGGGCAAACCCCAGACCCGGCTCTCTCAATCAGCAGCTCGAGGGATCAATCCTCGTCCGCGGCCACGCGGGAGTGGCTATAGATCATCTTCATTGAGCAGATGAAGAGCACCAAGCCCAGCAGGATGATCACGCCGCCGATCATGAAGACGTTGGCGTAGGTCGATGCCAGACCTTGCGCAGTGCCGGCCAAGCTGCCCGAACCCATGGATCCGTTGGCCATGAGCTGGCCGAAGAGGGCGACGCCAATAGAGCCGGTGATGGCCTGGAGCAGGTCATTGAAGCCGAGCACACGGCCGGACTCCTCAGGAGCCACGGTCAGGGTCGCGGTGTCAACGATGGGCTGGTAGAAGAAGGAGGTGCCGAAGTAGTAGATGCAGGGCGCCACAGCCAGGGCCCAGATCTTGCCGGCGGGGATCAGGAAGGCGATGGCGATCAGGCCGCCGCCCATGCAGGCCAGAGCCAGGATGACCGAAGCCTTGCGTCCGATCTTCTGGATGATCGGACCGGCAGCAAATCCCATGATGCCAGCCAGGATGATGGACCAGACCAGCAGGTTGGAAACCTTAGAGGAGTCGATGCCGTACACGTTCAGACCAATGGCATTGACGCCCGCGTTCAGGGTGTAGCTGAAGAAGTAGCCGACGAAGATGACGGTCATAGTCATGGCGAAGGCCGGGTTGGTCAGCATCTTCGGAGTGATGAAGGGATTGCTGGCCTTGTTGACATAGACCAGGAAAGCCACCAGGGTCACGATGCAGGCAATGCCCCAACCCCAGTTGATGTCCGTGAAGAACATGGTCACCGAAGCGGCGAACAGTCCGATCAGCGTAAAACCGATTCCGTCGATCTTGACGCCAGCTGCATGCTGGTCGGGCAGGTTCTTGGCCAGAACGGGAATGAAGAAGACGGCCACAACGCCCACGCCGAAGAGCCAGCGCCAGTCAAGCAGGGTCATGTAGCCAGCAAGGAAGACTCCCAGGGCGGCAGCGAAGCGGAAGACCGCTACAAAGACGCCGTACCAGATGACGCGCTTTTTCTTCTCCACGTACTTGGAGACCAGAACCAGGAAGATGGAGCCGGAGACCTGCCAGCCGGCCGACTGCACCACGCGGGCCGCGATGACGATCCAGATGCTGAAGGTGCCGAAGCACCCCAGAATCGAACCCAGCACGAAGACGATCGTACCCAGGATCATCATCTTCTTCAGGGAGACAAAATCGCCCAGGGAGCCGTAGATGACGCAGACGATTCCCAGAATGATGCCCGGCAGCGAGGTGATCAGCGGAGCCAGATTAGTCTGGTTCAGCTGCTTGCCGATGTTCACGTAGATCATGCCGAAGGCCTGCTGCTGAAGCACGCCCAGGGTGAAGATGATCAGGACCACCGGGATGGCCACTCGGGCCATCTTGTTCATTTTCGCGAACTCCGGAGTCCCCTCCTCGGGAACGGGTATACCGTTCTTCTGCTCCTCGGAGACAGTTGACTCGCTCATTTTTTCTTTAATTTCCTTTCGGTTCTTCTCAATGCGGAAGCTACTGACGGCGAACTCGGCCGACCCTGTCGACAAAGGCGGAGCGGAATCCGTCCACATCCACGTCCACGCAGACGCTGGCGTTGGCCTTGTCGCTCAAGATGCCGTCGTAATCGACCACCGTGGCGCCCAGGGTGAGCGGGCTGGAGATTTCGACGTCTACTAAGGCCTCGCGCATGGTGAACAGGTCTGGCTGGAGCAGGACCATGGCGGCCGAAGGGTCGTACATCTTGATCCCCTCTTCGATGTGTCCACCGTCGTACGACCGGAAGAGGGATGCGACCATGCCGCCCACTTCGCCGGCTGCGTCCAGATCGTCCAGATCTCCGGCGACCAGATGGGCCTTGCGACCGATGTCCAGACCAACCATGGTCACAGGCAGCCCGCTGCGGAAGACCATCTTGGCAGCTTCAGGATCGACGGAGATGTTGAACTCGCCATAGACTCCGATGTTGCCGCGCCCGGTGGAACCTCCCATCATGACGATCCGGTCGATGTGGTCCTTGACCTCCGGGAAGGTGGCCAGCAGCAGGGCGATGTTGGTCAGAGGGCCCAGGGTCAGGATGGTGACTGGCTCATCGCTCTCCAGAAGCACCCGCCGCTCCTCCAGGACCGCATTGTTCTCGGTCAGCAGGCTGGCGTCAGGCTCAGGGAAGACGAATGACCCCATCCCTGACTTGCCATGGGCTTCGGTGGCGAACCTGTTGTCACGCATGAGCGGGGCCGCAGCGCCACGGGCCACGGGGATGCGCCTGCCCAGGAAGGTCAGCAGCTTCAGGGCATTGTTGGTGGTGTGGCCGATGCCCACATTGCCTGACACCGAGGCTATCAGCCTGATGTCGAAGCTGGGCTCGTCGACCAGCATCGTAATGGCCGCAGCATCATCGATGCCAGGGTCCGTGTCGATGATCAGTGGTCTGGTCATTGCTTCACTCCTTTTGCTCTTGTCGTATCCAAACTCAAATTCCTGCTCCCCGATTTGGCCCGCCAGGCTGCATCGACAAAGGCAGAGACGGTGAAGACCGGGCCATCCAAGCCGATTTGCCGGGCCACCCGAGTGATGGGCGGAGGCGTCACATAGGCCTGCTCAAGCACATCGTCCCGGGCGAAGACCTCCTCGCGACTGCCATCCAGCAGGACCCGGCCATGCTGCATGAGCACAACCCTGGGGAAGTTGCGGGCGACAAACTTCATGTCGTGGGAAATGGTGATGCAGAGTCTGCCTTGGCCCCGAAGACGGGCGATGATGGCCGCCAGCCGATCATCGCCCGCCTTGTCCTGTCCGCATGTGGGCTCGTCGAAGACTACGGTACCCGTATCCATCATGAGGACGGAGCCGATGGCACAGAATTTCTTCTCGGTAGGGCTCAGATCGAAAGGATGATCGTCCAACCGGTCCGCCAGACCCACCAACCCAGCAACCTGCTCCATACGTCGCGCTATCAGATCCTGATCGAAACCAAGCTGCCGGGGACCGAACGCGAATTCCTTGCGCACACTGTCCAGAAAGAGCTGATCGTCGGGATTCTGAAAGACGTACCCCACCTTCCGGGCCCACTGGGCCGTGTTCGCTGTAGCCAGATCGACGCCGTCAATCAAGATGCGACCCTTGGTTGGTCTAAGGATGCCGTTCAGATGTTTGGCCAGGGTGGTCTTGCCAGCGCCGTTCTGACCGATCAGCGCTACAGGCTGATCACCTTCGAGGGTCAGATTCACTCCGTCCAGGGCACGATGGCCATGCGGGTAGACGTACTCCAGATGCTCCAGATCGATCTTCACCGCAACGCCTCCCGAATCATGCGTACCGCCTGGTCCTCGCGTACGGGCAGATCCGGCAGGTCGAATCCAGCGTCCTGCAAACCCCTGCCGAGTTTGACGTAATCCGGTATGTCAATCCCCCACTTCGCGGTCTCGGGATCAGTGAAGACCTCCCCGGGAGTACCTATGGAGCGAACCCGGCCTGCCCCCAGAACCATGACCTGATCGGCGCATCGAGCGACCCGCTCCATATCGTGATCGACCATGACTACGGTGATCCCCTCCTGGTTGAGCCGCTTGACAATGTCGAAGATCTCCTCGCTGCCTAGCGGGTCCAGCTGGGCTGTGCATTCATCCAGAACCAGGATGTCCGGTTCCATGATCAAGGTCGAGCCCAAGGCCACCCGCTGCACCTGTCCACCGGAGAGTTCCAGAGGGTTCTTGTCGAGCAGATCCTCGATATGCATAAGGGCCGCCACCCGAGCCACCTTGGCATGCATGGTTTCACGTGGAACCCCATGGTTGCCCAGCCCGAAGGCCAGTTCCTCGGCTACGGTCCCGGCCGTATAGGAGAGCTGATTGAAGGGGTTCTGAAAGACCAAGCCCACATGTCTGGACAGATCGGCAATGCTCGAAGCAGCTACGTCGATGTCCTCGATCTGGACACTCCCCTTGGATTTACCTACGAAATAGTGAGGAATCAGACCGACCAGGGCGTTGCACAGGGTCGACTTTCCCGATCCGTTGGCTCCGACGATGCAGAAGAAGCTGCCCTGCTCCACGCTGAAGCTCACCCGCTTCAAAGCGGTCCGATTGGCATCACGGTATCTGAAAGAGAAGTCCTCCACTCGTATGACCTCGGTCATGCCCGACCTCCCCACTGGATTGCGAAGGTGACCAGACCTGTGCGAGAAAGGCAGCCGAGCACCAGGGCAAGCACCAGAAAAACGGTGAACAGGATGGTCATCACGGTGTCGCTGCGCCGCCAAACCACCTCAAGATAGCTGGTCTGCCGCACCCTACGGATACCGAATCCGCGGGTCTCCAAGGTCATCCCGCGCTCCTGCGAATCCGTCAGGGAGGAAAGAACAACCGGTCCGAGCAGGGGCAGGAAGGCCCGCGTCCGGGAAATCAAGCCGCCGCCGGTCTCCAAGCCACGCGCGTGCTGCGACTGCTCGATGACCGCAATCCTGCGCTGCATCTGGGGAACCACATTCAGACTGGCCAGGATCAGGTAGCCGATCTTGGATGGCACGCCTATTTGTGTCAGAGCCGCAACCAGGCGACCCATGTAGGTAGTTTTATTGGTCAGATAGAAAGACCCTAGGAAAACCAAAAGGGTTACTACGATTTTGGCTGCGTAGAGGCTGCCTTCAAGACCCAGCTCGGCAAATCCCAGATCAAGAATGACCTTGGTGTTTTTTGGGCTGTAGCATCCCTGAATAAACAGCAGCATGAGCGTGATGGGAATGCCGAACCCAAACATAACCCCAGTGAAGGGCCTGAGCACCCGGGCCAGAGCCGCTGCTACGAAAAGTATGACGACGATTCCCAGACCCATGGTAAAGTCCGGCCAAACCAAAGTCGCAAGGCCCAAGGAACACACTCCAGCAATCTTGGCCATGGGATGCATGCGGGCCAGGGGAGAATCAGGAATCCCGTTCGATGCAGGACCAGGCATCAGCGTTCAGACCTTTGGGTGCGTTCATAGTCCAAGGCCACTGAGTCGCCTGTCGATGTGCCACCATCAGCTTCTGCTGCGCCGTCGATCTTCCCCGGCCGTGCTGAACTCGCCAGACTGGACGCTCCAGTCGCTTCGCGTTCATCCTCGTCTTCATCCTCATCCAAGTCATCCAAATCGTCCAGATCGGACTGGTCATCGCTGCCGTCCAAGGCGTACTGGCTCAGGAAGCGCTTGGGGATTCGACGCACAATCACATAAGCGATCAGGACGGTGATGCCCTTGTCGATCAGATTCTCCAGCATGGAGGAGGAGAGCACTGAAATGACGATGTTCTTCACAGCCACCACCAGCGCAGCTGTGAGGACCGAAGTGCCATTGACTCCGGTGGCGCCCCCGTAGACGAGCACGGTGATCAGAGAGGCGGTTACCGTGTTGACCAGGGCGCAGGCCAGCCAGACCAGGACGACTCCCCATATCCGTTTGAAGAGCCCGGCCTTGACCATGTATCCGATCACCAGGCCGCACAAAACGCTGGAGAGCGCATAGGGCAGGTAAACCGGATTAGCTACCAAGGCGAGGAAGACATTAGTCAGCAGTCCGCACAGGGCAGCCACCCAAGGCCCGGACAGGCAGGCGATAACCGTGGTGCCAATCATATCCAGGAAGAGCGGCAGTTTGAGGGTGGAGCTCAGGCTCCCACCGATGAGGTTGATGCCCACCGCAATGGGTATCAGCACCAAGGATTTTGTCGAGAATTGAGCAGTGATTCCTCTCCACAACGATCGCGCGCTCATAATTCGTACCGCCTTTGGTCCTTGAATGTCGATTTCTGCAGACGGCCGTCGCTCACAGCCAGATCCGCATCACCGCTTTGAGAAACCACTTTCGTAAACAACTTTCATTGACAGAGACTATCAACAGCTGCATGGGGTGTCAAATGCGAAACCTCTGACGACGATCTCTCAGGTAAGCTTGATTCGCTAGACCCAACAGGCCAACGAAGCCATTCGCCGGAGCATCAGAGATGAGGAGGGCAGGAACCCCATGAATATCAAGGACATTGCTGAGCTTGCCGGCGTATCCACATCGACGGTCTCCAAGATCGTAAATCACAGGGACGCGAGCATTACCGCCGCCACGCGCGACAGGGTCCTTGAACTGGTCAGGAAGTACCACTACACGCCCTACGGATCCTCCAAGCCCAACACCACCACCTGGAGAATCGGAGTCCTGCTGAGCTCATCCATCTCCATGGATTCCACCTTGGATGGGATCATCCAGCAGGCACAAAAGTCGGGGTACGGCACCCTGGTCTTCAACAGCTACGGCGATCACGACCAGGAGGAACGAAACATCCTGGCCGCTCTGGAACATCGAGTGGATGGCATGGTATGGGAGCCGATCGACCGCGCAAGCTTGGCCTTGAAAAGCAAAATCGAGGAACGCAGGATCCCCGAACTCACCATTGGACCCCTGGGGGACGATCGGGCCGCGCTCATGCCCTACGAGGAGGCTGCTTACAGTCTTACTGAAGAGCTGATCAATCGCCACCACACCAGCATCGCTTGCCTGCTCTCGCCAGGCAGGCGGACCCAGAGCTTCCTGCACGGCTACCGACGCTGCTTGTTCGACCATAACCTCCAGTACCACACCGACATGGTCCTGGAAACCATCGGCGAGGACCTGACCCAAGTCCTGGAGAACCGGCACGTCACCGGAATCGTGGCATCCCACTACCACCATGCCCTGGAATTCCTCCAGTTCGCTGAATCCATGCATTACCACCTGCCCCAGGATCTCTCCCTGGTCTCCCTGATGAACGACACCAACGTGCATCTGCGCTACCCAGGCAGCCCAGAGATATCGTCCTACGTCATGCGCAATGCCGATTTCGGCGCCTATCTGTGTCGACGGATCATCCGCGCCATCGAGCATGAGTCTGATTCGAGCGAGACCTTCGAGCATGTTTTTGCCCTGGACGGCGAGAAGACTATTGGCCGACCCCCGGACCAGCGATGCAAGAAGATCGTGGTGGTGGGCAGCATCAACGTGGACACCTACCTGACCGCTCCTAGTCTGCCTAAGGCGGGCATGACCACCACGACCAGAAATTTCGCCTCTACACCGGGGGGCAAGGCCACCAACCAGGCGGTAGGCGTGGCCAGGCTGCGGCATCAAGTTTCCCTTATTGGCAATGTCGGCAGTGATCCCGCTGCAGACTACATTTACAAAGCTATGAGGCAAGCCCACGTGGATACCACTGGTGTGCGCAGAATCAGCGGGGCGGACACGGGCAAAGCCTACATCTTTGTCGACAGCAAGGGCGAGTCGATGATCTCCTTGGTGGCGGGCGCCAACGAATCCCTGACCCCGGGTGACATCACCGAGCGTGACCAGATCTTCAGAAACACCGGCTACTGCCTGATCCAGACAGAGATCCCCATGGATACTGTCGCCGAGGCCTGCAGAACAGCCAAGCGCCACCAGGCTGTCACCATCGTCAAGCCATCATCCTGCGACCACCTGCCCGAGGACCTCCTGTCTTCGATCGACATCCTGATCCCGAATTTCAACGAGTTGAACACCCTGATACATGGACCAGAACCCGTGGTTGATAAGGCGAAACAGTTCATCGACGGCGGGGTGGGCAAGGTTATCATCACCCTGGGCGAGCACGGCTGCACCCTGGTCACTGCCAGCGGACACAAGGACTTCCCAGCCCACGAAACCCGAGCAATCGACGACACCGGCGCCAGCGATGCCTTCATCAGTGCTCTGGCCTCCTATCTGTGCAACGGATGTTCCCTGGACAAAGCCGCCCATATCGCCAATCTGGCCGCCGGCTTCAGCGTCGCCCGCGAAGGCGTCATTCCCTCTCTGATCAACCGCCGCCAGCTCGAGGGCCTGATCGATTGAGCAGTCCAGACGCGAGTACGACGGTCAGATTATCTGCCGCAATGCGCTTTGTCCTTGAACACAAAACCCGTGTGCTTATACTCTGAACAACACATCATTCGCCTCAAGAACTTTCTAGATAATGTGGAAGTATCACCGAATCATCAACCATGTAGGGAGAAGACGAAGTGACGAAGCACCGGGTGACTATCCGCGAAGTAGCTCACAAAGCACAGGTATCTCAACAGACAGTTTCCAATGTAATTAACGGAACCGGTCGAATGAGCGAACAAACCAAGAAAAGGGTGCAGTCTGTCATAACTACCTTGGGATATCATTCCAATCGGCCCGCTCAGATGCTGAGAACGGGGCATAGCCGGATGATCGGCATCACTGTTCCTCGGTTTGATCAGCCGTTCTGCAGTTTATTCTGTGACTGTGTAGCACAATATGCCCATCAAGAAGGGTACGGCCTGGTCGTAAGCGTATTCGGCGACAATTTTGAAGAGACCATCAAAGAAACCTACCAACTCAACGCAGATGGGTGGATTTTCTTCGCTGATGCCACTATTTTGCGACGCATCCGTCACCTTAAGCAGGACTATCCTGTCGTATTGGCAGGCGACTATTTGGGCGACGGTGAATTGGATGCAGTTATGATGCCCAATGTTGACGCATCACGTTACGCCACGAATTGGCTTATCGAACATTCTGATGGCCATGTAGGAATGATTGGCGCATCTTTCGAAACATACGAACAGGATGCCAAAGATCCTGATCCGATACCCCAACGACTTCGTCATACGCGGGATAGAAACACAGATATGAGACTGCACGGATATCTATTAGCCCTGCAAGATCACGCTATACAACCTGATTGGACGATTATTCGTCCCGTCCGTAAATTGATCGAAGCAGAAGGCGAAAGAGCTACAGAGATGCTGCTACAAACAGGAGATATGCCGTCAGGCATTATATGCGCCAACGATGCCTTAGCGCTGGGCGCCCTGTCTACTTTGTCCAAACACCATATTTCCGTACCGGAACAAATACAGGTAATCGGTTTTGACAATACACGCGAGTCCCATTACTCCTCGCCGCCACTGAGCACGGTTGACCCTCATGTCATGCAATACGCCCAACTAGCGGTCCAACAACTCATCGCACGCATCGAAGGTTCCAGCGAAAAAGTCCACGTACTAACAACTGGCTATCGGCTGGTTGAACGTCACACCACCGTCCAATAGCAGGCAGACAAGCATTCCAGTCCACCCTATTGATGCACGATTACATGTGACGAATCCAATATAACGATTCCATAGAATTTTTGGTTTATTCTTTGACGGCTCCTGCGGCGAGGCCGGATTGCCAGTATTTCTGCAGGAGGAGGAAGGCGATGACCAGGGGGATGATGGTG